>CAZJMX010000004.1:0-139445 GCA_964547345.1 uncultured Smithella sp.
CTGTCGGAAAGAGCGGGAACCATGCTGAAATCATCTTCATCCAGTGTCATGTTTTGTTTCAGATGTTCCTTGATGTATTCCATCCATTTTTGTTGCTCGTCATTCAGGTTTTTTCCCGCCGTCACTTTCTGGATGGCTTGACTAACTCTTTCCTCGGGGCTCAACAATGGTTCTGTATCTTTAGCCGCGTGTTTTACCATGCTGATTATGTCAACAGTGTCTTTATGGTAAACAATTTTATGCGCTCTTTGCAAATTGACTTCATCGTAATCGTTTTCTTTCAGCTTTTGTTTAAGTTCATTTAATGCTTTGGTATTCCAGTCTTTCGGTTTGTTCAATAAAATGGCAATCGCTTCAATTTCTTTTTCTTTATGCTTCACAAATTCAGAGAAGGCGATTAAATAATCTGCGGGCTTCAATCCATATCTTCCTTCCGCTTCAAACACAACGGATGAACTAACTTCGTCCTGCACTTCATAGCCAACAAGAAAAATCTTTTTAGCTCTTTCGTAATCAACCAGCAGTTTTTGAAACTGTTCATTTCTGAGCAGTTCCATCACGCTGGTGAAGCTTTCAAATATTTCGGGTAAGGATTTTGCCATTATCGATACTTATCAAAAAATTTAGATACGTGTTGGGCAAATTTCCCCATATCACCATCAGGAATATAGGCCGTGAATTTATCTCGCGCATTTCCACTCATGTCTTTTTCTATCCGATGAAGTCTTTTGCTCAAACGCTTGGCATTTGCCCTGCGATCTTCATTGTTATATATTTTTTCAATTAATTCTTTTATTGTAATCGTATCCGTTCCCGGCGGGTCAATTTTGAAATTATAGCTGGCATCTTTAAAATACTTAATCAAAGTTCCGTTGAAGCAATCGAAGATAACAAAGTGCGTTTTTCCGATTTCGTCACATTTACGAGTTCCCCTGCCCAGCATCTGCTCCCAAAGAATACGTGATTTTACTGGTCGGAGAAAAACAATATACTCCAATGCGGGAATATCCACACCGGTGCTCAGCATATCAACCGTAACCACTATTTTGGGGTTAGGCCGGTTGCGGAACTCTTTAATTTTTTTGAGCGGTCTGTCAACGGTTGGGCTTCCTGTAATTTTTGCTACAAAATCATCCCCCTGGTTGAAAACATTTTTGCATATTTTGACTAACCGGTCAGCATGAGAAATCATTGGAATATCGTTGGAAGCAAAAATCAAAGTTTTCGGGAATCGTCCCCTTTCTTTTTCAAACTCGTCAGCATATTTTTTTAGTTCTTCGATGATTTTTTGATTGGTGTCGGGCGCTGTGATTTTTTCTTCAATTTCGGTCGATGTGAATTCACGTTCATCTTCCAGTTGGTCTATTTGTTCTCTGCCTGTTTCAGTGTCAATCATTCCGACTTGCTCGCCTTCTTTCAGGAAAGCGCCATTCATCAAAACGTTGGAATTGATCGCAACGGCATCATAATCCACCAAAAAACCTTCATCAATCGCTTGTTGCAGTGGATAATTGAAAATGGGCTTGCCAAAGTATGCGACGGTATGTGACGCGGGCGTTGCCGTTAAACCTACTTTCACAGCGTCAAAGTGATTCAATACATTTCGCCAGACATTGGTTTCTTTGGACGTGTAGCCACGATGGCATTCGTCGGCAATAATCAAATCAAAAGCATGCGATGGAATGGAAAGGGTTTCTTCTTCCTCATTGCCGCTTTCTTCATCCTCACTAAATGCGCCCATTTTCCCAAAAAGATTTATCGCCATTCGCTGAATGGTGCATATATAAAGAAATGTTTTTGTGCCGTCAGGATTGGTGAGATATGAATTTGGCAAAACAGTCGTGTCGTATGTTTCATCTTCAAAATCTTCTTTCTGAAAGCGTTGTGAATACATTTCGTATTCGTCTTTGAACTTGATGTTTCGGGGTGTGTCATATGAAGAAAAAGCAGTCACTGCCTGTGCCGCTAATGATTTACGGTCAACTAAAAATAAAATGCGTTTTGCATAACCAGATGCCAACATCCGGTAAACAAGATTGACCGTCGTAAATGTTTTTCCCGTGCCGGTTGCCATGGCCAGAAGCATCAGACGTTTTCCTTCTTCCAAATTAGTTTCAAATGCCTGAACAGCATTTTTTTGGTAAGGTCTTAGTCCAGGTTTATCAATCGGCTTGTCTTTTAACCATTTTAAAGCAGGGTCTCTTTTAAAATTAAATAAAGTCTCCATTGCTTCCGGCGTATGAAAACTAAATACCTGTCTGCTTAAATTCTTACTGTCTCTTATATCAAGGTGGTAAATCAATTCCCCGTTGGCAGAATACAAAAACGGGATATAATATTTATTCCATTCACCAATTGTATTATTTACATCTTTTGAATATCGTTTGGCTTGTTCCAAAACATTTTCAGCGCCAATTTCCAGCTTCTTGGCTTCAATAACGCCAAGCAGTTTACCATTAACCACCAATGCATAGTCGGCAAATCCTTTGTTGGTCGGCAATTCTTCAATAGCGTGATTGGTTAGAATGGTTAAGGACATTCCCGCAGTGTAAGGAATTATAATCCATCCGGCAACTTTTAGCTGCTGGTCTATCCTTTTTTTTCTTGTTATTTTTTCAGATTCGTATATCACAATGCCATTCCTGAATTAACTTTATGAAATTCGTTATTTGAGCATATGTTCGAACCGTCAATGACGGCTTGAATTATGATAGCGGGTCATCTTACAACTTCTTCAAAACATTGCAAGACCTTATACAATATTTGTATGACGCAAATGAAATTCGCCAAGCAATAGAGCCGCCATTGGCGACTATTCCCGTTATTTTGCGGTTGGCCAGTTGAAACATAGAATTCTCTATGCCTCTAACAAATTCAAAATCACTTTTATCATAATCTCCTTTTCCGTGGGCTTGCTCACAGCGATCATGAGCGTCAGGGCAACGAGGGCATTATCATCGATTCTTTTATTCCCGCCTTTGCCAAGCAAAATGCCGTTTCTTTGAAGAAAGCAGATGAACAACGCTGCGGCAATGCGTTTATTGCCGTCAACAAAGCTGTGATTTTTTATAACGAAATAGAGCAAATGCACCGCTTTGTCTTCTATGGTGGGATAGACGTCTTTGCCGTCGAATGTCTGGTAAATGGCACCGATGGAACCCTGGAAGCTTTTGTCTTTTTCCTGGCCAACCAAAGCGGAATCCCGAAATTTCTTTTTCATCTGTTCAATGATGCTAATGGCTTCTTCATAGGTCAGTTTGTATTTTGATTTTTTCGTACCTTTGGGTGATGCAAGACGCTGATGGTCAAAATCGTCAAGCATATTTAATGCCCGTGAGTATTCGGAAATGATTTGAACGATTCCCTTCGCTTCATCCGAAACACCTTCCAGAATGGCGACATTGCCCAGCAGTCGCACGGCATTCTGCAATTCATTGATCTTGTTTCGCTGGGCTTTCAGTCGTTTTTCGTTGATGGTGTAGCCGTCCACCAGGTGTTTGCGTAAAACATTCGTCGCCCATACGCGGAACTGGGTAGCGCGTTTTGAATTGACTCGGTAACCGACTGAAAGGATAACATCAAGGTTATAAATGTTCATTTGGCGTGTTTTCCCGTCAGCGGCAACCTGTGCAATTTTTGCACAGGTTGCTTTTTCGACTAACTCATCGGTTTTATAAATATTCCCAATGTGTTTAACAATTACTGTTCGGTCAACATCAAATACCTTGGCAATTGCATGAGCGTCAATCCAGACAGTTTCTCCTGTCAAACGAACTTCTAATTTATTCTTGTATAGAATGACCTGCCCTTTGGTGTTATCGATGGATGTTTGAGCTTTCATTTTTTCCTCTCGCAAAATGTGTCAAACAACTTTTTTGCCTATCGGCCAACTTCTGGGGCCGCTAGGGTGCGCACAGCGGCGGCCGCAGGCGGGGGACAATGAAGGGGTTGCCGACTGCCGAATGCTTCTTCCCTATCGGACACACGCCCTGCAGGCCCATCACCTGTCACGGCTTTTTCCCGGGATAGACGCGGGCCAGCAATGGACTGGGATCAAGAAAAGCACCGATGGAGGATATCGGATATTTAAAGCCGATCGTTCTCAAAACTTCCAGCCCCTCTATAGCCCGGTCGATGTAAGTGGGCGGCAGCGCGATGGCTATTTCATCGTCTCTCACCTGTCCCATGGCCCGTTCACCATAGCAGGGAATTGCCAGGGCGGGCTTCCCGGTGTTGTAGCATTGTCCGAGGGAATCGACGCAGGCGCCTTCGCCGATAAAGTTGAACTGAAACCGTTCATACTTTATTTTTTGAATCCCGCACATGAGCATCATGATCTGGGCGGGATTGCCATAGATAAGGATGACGTCCGGCTCGAAATTGCCTTTGCTTAAAGGTCCTACGACCACCGCCTCGCCCGGCGGAATTCTCAGATAATCCTGCTGCTGCACCAGGCCGTCCTCGACGGAAGCCATCCAGGTTCTTTTAAAAAGTTTAGCCTCCTGCAGCTTGGTCTCGTCAGTTGTGGCCATCAGCCCGTGAATGCGTTTGCAGCGGTCGCCCAGTTTGCTTTCGGATGTCAGCCCGACGGTCAAGCCGCCCACCCGGGCCATAAATTGGACCTGGCAAAATACACACGTCTCAGCCCACTTCACAACGCCTTCCACGTCATAGAGATCAGCGGCTTTTTCAAAGCGCTTGAAGCCGATCGGCTCCGTGGCCAGACACAACTTTTCTTTCAAGATCTTGCTTTTTTCAATCCAGTTTTCCATCGTCTTCTCCTTGCCCCGTTAGAATTAAGAAACGTTTTAATCTATCTTTCAAATACCGTTCACACATACCTGTTTTAAATACTTTTTTCTGGCAAAAGCATCTGTTCTGGTCTAACGATGTCTCATATTATACCAATTCAAAAGAAAAGGACTGCGATCTTTTGTGAAAATTACTTTTCCTTCATTATGCTCAGAAAATAGCTTTCGTAAATATTCTGTGCAGCCTGCGTAATACTTACCGTCTTTTTGAGCTTTTTAAAACATAGACATTGAGAGCGCTGAGGGGGAGCATCTTTTTCTTGACATTTGCCTGAGTACCTTCTGCTTGTAAATCGTTTAACTTATTCCTCAGCCTGTTCTTGCCAGATCCAGTTTGCCCTGCCATTTTGTAATCAGTGCTTCTTTCAAGATCGCATGTTCAGGTTTTTCCAGAAACGGATCGCGGGCGGCCAGTGCGAAAGCGTCTTCTTTGGCATCGCCAAGAATCCGGGCATCGCGGATAATGCTGGCAATGCGGAAGTCAGGAAGCCCCGATTGACGAGTGCCCAGAAAATCGCCGGGGCCGCGTATGGCGAGATCTTCTTCCGCCAGAAGAAAACCATCTGTTGTTTTCTCCATGACCTTCAATCTTTTTCGGGCGTCTGCCGACACTTTATAATCGGCAAGCAGGATACAGCTGGATGGAATGTCACGCCTGCCCACGCGGCCACGAAGCTGATGCAGTTGCGACAATCCGAAACGCTCCGCGTGTTCAATCACCATCAAGGATGCGCGCGGCACGTCGATGCCGACTTCGATGACCGTTGTCGCAACGAGAATGGAAATCTGATTGTCCAGAAATTCCCGCATCACCGCGTCTTTTTCTCTATCCTTCATCTTGCCGTGAATCAGTCCTACCCTGGCATCAGGGAAAATATCCTTTTGCAGATGCTCTGCCATTTTTGTTGCGTCTTTTAAATCCAGATTTTCGGATTGCTCCACCAGCGGATAGACAATAAAGGCCTGATGGCCTTTGGCGATTTCCTTGCCAATAGCGTCATACACTGCCTGCCGCTTGTTTTCGCCCATCAAAACCGTGCGTACCGGTTTTTTGCCGGGTGGCATTTCATCGATTACAGAAACATCCAGATCACCGTAAACGGTCATGGCAAGTGTCCGTGGAATCGGCGTGGCGGTCATCACCAGAACATCCGCGTTAATTCCCTTATTGCGAAGCGTCGCCCGCTGCATCACACCGAAACGGTGCTGCTCATCGATGACGACAAAGCCCAGCTTTTTAAAGTCAACATCATCCTGGATCAGAGCGTGTGTGCCGACAATGATGTCGGCATCGCCTGATTTTATCTGCGCCAAAATGGCGCTGCGGTCGGCATTCGTCATACTGCCGGTGATCAAAACGACGCGAAGGCCGATAGGTTCCGCCCACGCCGACAGCGTCGAAAAATGCTGTTTGGCCAGAATTTCAGTAGGCGCCATCAATGCCGCCTGATAACCGTTTTCGCAAACCGTTATCATGGCCGACATGGCCACCAGTGTTTTCCCGCTCCCCACATCGCCCTGTAAAAGACGATTCATAGCGCTTGCTGCTTTCAGATCCTTCCGAATTTCAGAAATCACCCTTACTTGAGCGCCGGTTAACTCGAAAGGCAGTGAGGCATAATATTTCTCCGGTAGATTCCCATCCACTGAAAACGAAATACCCTTATCCAGAATACGGCCGGATTTTTTAATGGCCATGCCCAATTGAAAAAAGAAAAACTCATCATAGATCAAACGCCTATGCGCCTCGGAACGGCCGTCCATTAAAGGTTCCATCTGTGCGTCATTCCCGGGAAAATGAACGGTCAGGAGCGCCTCATGGATATTCAGCAGGTTTCGCTTCCGGCAGATTTCCATGGGAATCGGAGATGAAACATAGCGCGAATAATTTTCCAACGCGCCATACATGATCTTGCGGATGTATTTTTGATGCAGGCCTTCCGTTTCGGAATAGACCGGCACGATGCGTTTGAAATTCAGAAGATTTTCTTCGTCTTCTTCGTCCAGAATTTCATAGTCGGGATGAATCATGGATTTTCCGGCATAACCGGGGGTGACATTTCCCGTGAAAATCACCCGGGCGCCTTTTTTAAATGCGCCGACCAGATAGGACATCTGGCCTTTAAACCATTTTACCGCAAGCGTTGCGGTACCGTCGCTCACGGCGACTTCCAGGATTCTTCTTTTGCCGTAATAGCGAAACTCAGACTGAACCACTGTGGCCATGACGGTCTGAACTTTGCCTGTTTCGAGTTTATTGATTTTCCGGATTTCACGCCGGTCTTCATACGCTCGCGGCAGAAAATAAAGCAGATCCTCGACCGTTTCGATTTTCTTGGCTGCAAAACGGGCCGCCATTTTGGGGCCCACGCCTTTGAGAAACTGCACTGAAACTGCCATTTTTTCCGCACAGAGATGCAGATCAGTTATTCTTTCGGCAATCTGTTCTTCGAGCTGCGGGGAGATCGTCTTATGCGCGTCGTACGTTTCCGTCCAAGTCTTTAGTTGATCGAGCAAAGATGCGGCTTGAGCAATCTTTAGTTTTTTTCCGGAAAGGTCCTGCGCATCGTAGTCTGAAAAAATCGCAAGCAACCGGTTAAGCGTCGCTTCAAACTCGGATTTTAATAAAGCGGGAAGTGATGAAACGATAGAAGGAATCAAACCGCACAGTGTTTTCCCCAAATCTTTGATATGGGGAATGTTTTTGTATTCGTCTTTGGCTGCAAACCGGACGGGTTGTTCTATTTTTTTCAGATTTACTTTAAATGTCTCCATTTACGCTCCGGGACGTCTGGCCGCCAGCTGGATAATTTCCTTGAAATTGCAGGCATTTGTTAACAAATAATTCCTGATTGCGCAAGTCAATGATTGACACAACTGCTGATTTACGTTAGAGGAACCAATCTGAAATACTTAAAGAAATAATCTTTTATATGGAGTCCTATGGTAATAAAATCCTCAAAATCCACTTATAAGGATGCAGGCGTCAATATCGATACCGCCAATGAATTTGTGGAACGCATCAAGCCCCTGATCAAAACCACCGCGCGTAAGGAAGTTATTTCCGGCATCGGCGGTTTCGGGGGATTGTTTCGTTTCGACGCGGCCAAAATGAAAAATCCTATTTTGGTTTCTTCCACTGACGGCGTGGGCACAAAACTCAAAATCGCGCAACTCATGGACAAGCACGACACCATCGGCATCGATCTGGTGGCCATGTCGGTAAACGATGTTATCGTCCAGGGAGCGGAACCATTATTCTTTCTGGATTATCTGGCCACAGGGAAAATCGAACTGGAAAAGAGCGTGCAGATTGTGGACGGAATCGTCGCCGGCTGCAAGCAGGCGGGTTGCACGCTCCTGGGTGGGGAAACAGCTGAAATGCCGGGATTCTATCCACCCGGAGAATACGATCTGGCCGGATTCTGCGTGGGTGTCGTTGAGCAGGATAAACTCATCGACGGTTCCACCATCAGCATCAATGACCGGATCATCGGACTGGCGGCAAGCGGCCTGCACAGCAACGGCTTTTCTCTGGCACGCAAGGTGCTTTTGGAAAAAGGCAAACTCTCGATGAATGATACGCTGCCCGAACTTAATAAATCAGTCGGTCTGGAACTCCTGGAGCCCACGCGTATTTACGTCAAATCGCTTCTGAATATTTTCAAAAACTTCAACGTCAAAGGGCTGGTCCATATCACCGGTGGCGGTTTTTACGACAATATCCCCCGCATCATTCCGGATGTCTGCCGGGCGGTCATCACCAACAATAGTTGGGAGATTCCTCCGATTTTCTCCGTCATTCAAAATATCGGCGGCGTGGAAGAAAAAGAAATGTTCCGCGTTTTCAACATGGGCATCGGCATGATGATGATTGCCTCGGAAAAAGAATCTCAGGAAATTATCGAACGGCTGAATGTATTGGGAGAAAAGGCTTACCTGATCGGCGTCGTCGAAAAAAAGGAAGGAAAGCAGGATTCCGTTTGCTTCGCGGATCGCTAACGGCAGGTCTATGGCTGAACTTTTAAAATTGGGTGTTTTGATATCGGGCGGCGGCTCAAATCTCCAATCCATTATCGATCATATTCAAAACGGATCGCTTTGCGCCGAGATCAAAATCGTCATCAGCAATAATCCGCAGGCCTACGGCCTCACCCGTGCAAAGAAGTTCGGCATCCCATGCGCCGTCTTCAATCATAAGGACTTTTCCGGCCGCGAGGAATTCGACGGCGAACTGATCCGGACGCTGAAAGAGGCAAACGTCGATTTAATCGTTCTAGCCGGGTTCATGCGGATTCTGACCTCGTCATTTTTGGCGGCGTTTCCGGAGAAAATCATCAATATCCACCCTGCCCTGCTTCCCGCGTTTCCGGGCACGCATGTACAGCAACAAGCCCTGGACTATGGCGTAAAATTTTCCGGTTGTACGGTTCATTTTGTGGATGAAGGCGTGGATACCGGTCCCATCATTATTCAAGCCATTGTACCCGTGCACCTCAATGACACGGCGGAAACGCTCGCTTTGCGCATTCTCAAAGAAGAACACAAGATTTATCCGCAGGCCATCCGTTATTTCGCGGAAGGCAGACTTACCAAAAAAGGCCGTCATGTCGTCATTACGGAGACCGGTATCCCTGAAACGGCGATGCACAATCCGCCTCTGGACGGACGTTAAACGTTTTGCACCACCACTTCCCGTGGAGATAGTGGCTCATGTATGATCTGATTGTCATAGGCGATGACCTGTCTTCCCATGTTGCCGCGGCATACGCCTGCCAAAACGGCATGAATACCTTGTTGATCGCGGAGACCGGCCTGGGTGGATTGCAGTTAATCGGCGATTTTGTCTTTCCTGTCGATCCAACACCGATGACCGGCCTGGGGCCGGAACAACTGGGTCGTGGCGTTCTTTCTGAACTGGGCGTGACATGGCCGGAAGACGAATCCTCATCGATCAATCCCGCATATCAGGTTATCCTGCCTGAACATCGCATTGATTTTTTCAATAACTCCGATGCGCTTTTTTCGGAACTGGCCCGCGAGTTTCCGGAACATGATGAGGACATTCGCGATTTCTATGCGATCGCGCAAAACGCTTCATCCGTATTGCACAACTGGATGTCCGTGCATCCGCAAATTCAGCCCCGCAGCATTCAGGACTATTTTTCTTACCTGAAAATATATCCTCATGTATTCCGCTATAAATTCGGCGCGGCGAAATTTGATAAAATTCTTTCGCAAAATCCGGCGCTGGAAAAAGCCTGGGAAGCGCAGTATGCCCTTTTGGCCTGTAATCAGTCTGATTTGTTTTCTTTCGGATCAGCCTTTCAGTACTCGGCGCCGCTGCGTGGTGTTTCCTTTCTTTCTCAAGGCAAACAATTCCTGTTTAACGAAATGATCAAAAAGATTGAATCGTGTAAGGGATTATATCTGAACCAGCATGAAGTCCTGTCGATTTCCAAAGGCAAAACGATTGAACTCGAAATGAAGGCAAAAGACGGGTCAACGTCCAAAGTATCCGGTCACAATCTGATCATCAGCACCAAATCGGATAAAGTGATGAAACTTTCCGACAAGCCCATTAATTTGTCCGATCAGATGCGCCCGGCCAAAATCGTGTATTATCCTTTTACGCTTTTTCTGGGCGTTGCCGGAAAATGCCTGCCCGAACAAATGACACCACATATCGCCGTCGTCCCGGACGTCAATAAAAGCCTCTTTGACGACAATCTGATCATTCTGGAGACAGGTGTGCCGGATAAAAACCGGCAAATGGGTGATGCCAAAACGTCGCTTACGGCCACTATATTTCTTTCGCCCGATCCGGAAAACTGGAAATGGGATGCGCTTAAAAACAAAGCCCGCGACGCGATTGCAAGGCTGGAATTCTTTTTACCCTTTTTAAAAGATAACATTGAGCTCAATAACATCGACCAGTCGATTGACATTTCGATTGCCTATCGAAGCGTCGTCACCCCTAAATATGAAGTGCGCAACGCATTATTGACATCTTTTGCCGCCAAAACCAACAAAACAAGGTTTGGCAATATTTTTCTGACCGGAGCATCCCTCCTGACCGATGCCGGTTTTGACGCAGAGATTCTCTCCGGTAAAAATGCCGCGATGCAGGTCATTCAAAAAAGGAAAGCTTCCCATGACACCTGATTTTACCATTTCCAGTCTCGGTTTGTGCCGGATCGACTCCCCTCTGAATATCAGCCATTTCATTTCCAGTGACGACCGGATTTTATTTAACACCCGTCCGGATAACTTTGATCACTTGAGAGATGAGGCGGGGCGGCCGCTGTCCGTGGAATCCGCAGGCCCCCGGAAAATAATCTATTTCGATCCCGCAAAGACGAAGGCGGCCATTGTCACCTGCGGCGGGCTGTGTCCCGGCATTAA
Source organism: uncultured Smithella sp. (assembly GCA_964547345.1). Lineage (GTDB taxonomy): Bacteria > Desulfobacterota > Syntrophia > Syntrophales > Smithellaceae > UBA8904. The sequence continues at coordinate 11,217 of CAZJMX010000004.1, forward strand.
CGACGTCATCCGTTCCGTTACCATGGCGCTATTTTATCGTTATGGCGTGAAAAACATCCTGGGTATTCCCTATGGACTGCGCGGCCTGAATCCGGCGTTCGGACATCAACCCGTTGAACTGACGCCCGACTACGTCAAAGACATTACCAGCATCGGCGGCAGTATCCTGTCCACCTCACGCGGGCCGCAAGACGCGGCGGTGATGGTTGATTACCTTGAGCGTCTGAAAGTCAATATTCTTTTCTGCGTCGGCGGCGACGGCACGATGCGGGCGGCGGAAAAACTGACGTCTGAAATTACCGCAAGGCATTTGAAAATCGCCATCATCGGCATTCCCAAGACCATCGACAACGACCTCAACTTGATTGAAAAATCGTTTGGTTTTGATACCGCCATCGAAAAAACGGTAGAGGCTGTGCGTAGCGCCCATGTGGAAGCCAAAGGCGCGCTAAACGGTATCGGTCTGGTTAAAATCATGGGGCGGCTATCCGGCTACATCACGGCCACGGCAGCCCTTGCGCAGGGGGACGCCAACTTTGTGCTGATTCCCGAGGTGCCGTTTGGTCTGGAAGGAGAACAGGGATTTCTAAAAGCCCTGGAAGCAAGAGTTAAAGATCGGGGGCATGCTGTCATACTGGTTGCTGAAGGCGCAGGTCAGAATCTTTTACAGGAAAATCATACTGAACAAAAAACAGATGCCTCGGGCAACATCCGCCTGCAGGATATCGGCCTGTTTCTGAAACAAACCATTGAAAAACATTTCCGGGAGATTCGTCTGGAAATCAATTTGAAATATATTGAACCGAGTTACCTGATCCGTTCCGTTCCGGCCAACGCCTCGGACAGCATTTATTGCAGCTCGCTGGGGCAATACTCCGTTCACGCGGCGATGGCGGGAAAAACCGGCCTTTTGGTCGCTCTGCGCAAAGATGAGTACGTTCACCTGCCGCTTTCCGCCGCAATTTCCGGCAGACAAATAGATCCCGAAGGCAACGTCTGGATGAGAGTCCTGGAAACAACGGGACAGCCGGCGAAAATGCAGTAAATATATTTTCATCATATTGCAAAAAATGCTTGCAAAATAATGGATTATGTCTTAGTAACCACCCACATTTTTATGAAGGAGTTTAATCATGTCTCGTATATGTGCAGTTTGTGGTAAGAAACCGTCGATCGGAAATAATGTTAGCCATGCCAACAACAAAAGCCGGACCACCTGGCGTCCGAATCTTCAGAAATTACGATGTGTTGATGAAAAAACAGGAGCTGTCAAGAGAGTGAAAGCCTGCACGCGCTGCATCCGCTCCGGCTTTGTGAAAAAGGCCAGCTAATCGGTTGGCTGCCAGCCGCTGTTTCGGACGGCATCAAAAATGTCCTTAAGAAATTCTTCATTTTCGATGGAATTCAAGGCGTCGTGAAACAAGGTTGAAATGGCTTCCTGAAACATTTCATTTTTATTTCTCAGGCCGAATTTGTCCGTAAAAAGACGAATTCGGCCTTCGATATTCATAATCCGATCCATTCTTTCTTTTGTGATGTAGGATGACGCGTTTTTCAGCACATCGCGCGCTGCATCCTTTTCGATGCCGTAAAGCCAGGACATATTCTCACAAAATTCCGCCTCCCGGCTCTCTATCGTGAACGAAATCGCCTCTTCCAGAAGTTCAATGGATTTATTCGCTTGAAGACGCGCCAGAATCACCAGGTCATAAATCATTTCGATGATCAGGTGCGAACGGTACGCCGCCTCGTTATAGGATATGTCTTTGTCGATGAGTTTATGTAAATCCAAAATGGAGTTGATGAGTGAACGTCCTTTGACATACGTGTAGCCTGCGGAATTCGGATCAAAACCTTCCTGACATGCAAGAGAGATTTTTCCGTAATGAGCCAGATCGTCCACCAGCAGGTGAAACATGACGTAAGCCGTCCGGGGATGCTCAGGGGGTGCTTCAAAAAATCTTTTGATGGAATGGGTTTGATTGGAATGAATGTCGGGATGAATGGTCAGCAAGTCGGGGGCAATGTTGTAAATATAAATATCCGGTGTGGTTGCTTTGATGGCGGATGCACCCATGATTTGCTGCAGCAAATAGGTGTGGGTCAACATCAACATAAAAACCCCTGAGTGTCACCGGGTGGTATTTCAGCCAGATCAAAGCGCCGTTGCAAGTCTTCCAGAAGTTGCAGGGTGTCTTCCAAAAAATCCGGCATGATCAAAACCTGGATGATGGCCGCTTTCGGGTCGATGGTGGAAACGGTGGCCAGTCCTTCGTATCCTTCGATAATAAATTGAACAAGGGTGATGTCACTTGTTTTCAACCTATACCATTTTCTTATCATCATTGGTTTTTAAATTACCACCAATTAACTCAAAGATCAAGAAACAATGGGTATTTGACTACATTGGACAAAGCATGTATGCTTGATTCTCAAGGAGAAAGAATATGAAAAGACGGTTGTTTTTTATTTTTTGCGCCATTTTGTTTTGTGTTTCCTGTTCGACAACGTCTCAGTTTAAAAGCATCACAGCAGGCAACATCGGTGAATATCTAAAACAGACGCCCCAGGCGGCGGAGTTTCCGGATGCGGGCGCGAGTCTCCTGCATTCTTATGCGTATGTGGAATTTTTCAAGGACGGCACCAGTGTCATGAGGCACGTGGAACGCTACAAAATATTCAACGAACGCGGACGTAAACATGCCACCAAAACAATATCCTATCGCGAAGGCTATCAGAGTGCTTCCATTCTCTTTGCCAATACGATCAAGGCCAACGGACAGGTTGTGCCTCTGGCAGCGCAGGATATCTTTGACGGTACGCAATACGCGGGATATGATTTCTACACGGATATCAAACACAAGCGTTTCACCATGCCGGCGGTCGAAGACGGTTGTGTCGTTGAATACGCTTCCGAAATTAAAAATATCAAGCCGTCGTTCGGCTTTGACTATTCCACAATTTTTCTTTGCCGCAATTTGTACCCGATGGAAGAAGATATTCTGGAGGTGGTTTTACCTGCGGATAAAGAATTGAACTTCAAAGCCTATAACACCGATCTTGCGCCAAAGATCATCATCGAAGGCGATAAAAAAAGATATGTGTTCACCAATCTCAAACAAAAATCTGTGATCCCCGAACCGCGTATGCCGTCTCTTTTGGACCGAGATACCTTTCCCCAGGTCTGGATCTGGACGATGAAGGACTGGAAGGCAATATCCTCCTGGTATATCCGCCTGGTCAGTGAACAGATGCAGTCAAATCGGGAACTGGAGTCCTTCACCCGACAACTCATTGAGGGCAAAAAAACAAAAGAAGAGAAAATCAGCGCGATTTTTAATTTTGTTTCTCAAAACATCCGCTACATCGCCGTCCTTTTGGGCCCCCACACACACAAGCCGCATGTCGCCTATGAGGTTTTCCAGAAGCGATACGGCGACTGCAAGGATAAAACCGTCCTGCTCCTGACGATGCTGAAAATTGCCGGCATTGAAGGTCAGCCGGCGCTGGTTCCTTCGCATCGGGAGTATTTCGATGAAAACATGCCGTCGCTTGGCGCGTTCAATCATGTCATTGCCGCAGTACCCAACGGAAAAGAATTCTTCTGGCTGGATGCAACCAATGAGGTGGCTGCTTATGATTCTGCGCCTTTCAGCCGACCGACCACCGTGTTTCTGATTAACGCCGACGGTTCCTACCGGTTTTTGCAACCCCCGGCGCCAAATGATAAAAAAGACTATTCGACGTCCACGGTTTCGCTTAAGATTGATGAAGAAGGCAATGCCGATGTTAACTTCCACTACACCTATTTCGGGAAAGCTGCGGAAGCGATTCGCTATATTTACAAATATATGCCACCGGAGCAAAGAAAAAAATCTTTTGAAAAAAGAGGGATAGAGGTTTTGGACCTGGAAATCGGCGGTTTTGCCGAAACCGAAAGCCCCTTTTTCATAAGACTCAAAGGCAAGTTGAAAAATCTGGCACAGGTGGTCGATCCGGATACGATGATTTTATCCAATGTGATTCATCTGGATGCGTATCGTGATATTACAGCCGCAAGCACAAGGCTTTATCCGGTTGTTCTTCATCCATCCTTTTACACGAAGGAAACGTTTCGCTACATCTTTCCTGTCGGATTTTCAGTCAGAAGAATCCCTAAACCATTTTTTTCCGACCAACCGCATAACATCCGCAAGGAAACCTTCACGATGCAAGGCTCTGTTTTTGAGGTTTACGTAGAGAATTCCAACCGGGAATGCAAAATTAACCGCACGGATATGGATGTTTTCAAAAAATACGCACTGGAATTGCAAAAGCACGAGACGGCGCTGAAAAACATAATACTGGAAAGAAAACAATGAGAGCTTGACATAAACTGCGACCTTGATATGATGATCGCAGAATAAATAATCTCAAAGAAGAATACATGACAGAAGAAGGACAACTGCCGGCAACTCAATGGAAACTCAAGGAGCCCGGCCATCAGGATATTGAAGAAACACTCGTCAAGGAATTCGGCATCAGCCGGATTATTTCTCAAATGATGCTCAACCGGCATATTGCAAGCCTGGAAGCAGCGCATCGCTATCTTTACCCGTCGCTAAACGACCTGCACAGCCCGTTTCTAATGCAGGATATGAAAAAGGGTGTCTGCCGTCTGATGAAGGCCATTTACGACGGCGAAGGCATTGTCATCTATGGCGATTATGACGCAGACGGGATCACCTCGGTTGTTGTTCTTTATAAATTCATCAAAGAACTGACGCCTCACGTCTCTTACTATATCCCCGACCGCGTGCTGGAAGGGTACGGATTGAAAAATCCGGTGATTGATCAGTTTAAAAGTAAAAACGTCAAACTGATCATTACAGTGGATTGCGGCATTTCCGACGTCGAGCAGATTGCCTATGCAAAATCCATCGGCATTGACACCATTGTTCTGGATCATCATGAAATTTCCGACGGGCTGCCTGACGCCGTGGCCTGCATCAATCCCAACCGCTCGGATTGCGAGTTTCCCTTCAAGCATCTGGCCGGTGTCGGCATCGCATTTAATTTTCTCATTGCGCTCAGGGGATCGTTGCGCAAAGAAGGCTTCTGGAAAGATACGGAATATCCCAACCTCAAAGAGTATCTCGACATTGTCGCCCTTGGAACCATCGGCGATATCGCGCCGCTTCTGGGTGAAAATCGGATTTTTGCCAAAATCGGTCTGGAACTGATTGCCGAAGGAAAACGACCCGGCATCAAAGCGCTCAAGGAAGTCAGCGGCATTGACGGACAGCTTATCGATTCTTTCCGTGCGTCATTTTGCCTGATTCCCCGCATTAACGCCGCCGGACGCATCGCCTCACCGCTCGATGCCGTCCATTTGCTGCTTGCAGAAACCATCGAGGAGGCCCGTCCCTGGGCTGAAAAACTGGATATTCATAACCGCCGCCGTCAGGCAATGGAAAAAGATATCTTGAATGATATTCTTGGACAGATCGTCTCGAATCCTGATCTGGAAAAGATGAACGCGCTGGTTTTTGCCTCCGAAAAATGGCATCCGGGCGTCGTGGGCATTGTAGCATCACGTCTGGTGGATCAGTTCAGCCGTCCGACGTTTGTCATTAGCCTGAAAGACGGTGTGGGCAAGGGGTCGGGACGCAGCGTGTCCGATTTTAACATCCACAAGGGATTACAGCAATGCGCGTCTCTTCTTCTGTCGTTCGGCGGCCACTACCGCGCGGCGGGCATTTCCATTAAAGAAGATGATATTGACGAATTTACCTGTATGCTCGATGAGATTATCCGGGATTCGGGTAAAGCATCGGCATCGGCGGCTAAGACCCTTATTGACGCGGAATGTTCGCTGCAAGACATCAATCTCGATCTGATCCGGCAAATATCGATGCTCGCGCCTTTCGGCTGCGAAAATCCAGAACCGGTTCTTTGCACCCGAAACCTCAAAGCCTCATCCCCTTGCGTTGTGGGAAACAGTCACCTGAGAATGAGGCTTTCATCCAACGGCGCTTCGTGCAATGCCATCTGGTTTGGCATGGGAAAACATTTGAGTGCGATCAACGGCGCAAATCTGGATGTGGCCTTTACACCGCAGATCAACTACTGGAATGGAAATTCCGATATTCAACTGAAATTAAAAGACGCAGCCATTCTCCCCTGAAGGAGCCACAATGGACAAAACGACCAAAGCTGCCTTATTTTCCGCCATTCTCTTCCCCGGTTGGGGGCAGATCTATCTTAAGCGCTACAAAAGAGGATTGGTCTTTATCCTGCCCATCCTGGCCGCAATGATGATGCTGGCCTGGACAATCATTGCAGCAGGCGCAGCCATTATCAAAACCGCGCCATTTAAAAAAGGAGCCGTTCAGGTAAGCGACGTCCTTTCGGTGACAGTCCGGGCTTTTCAATCCATTGATTTGATGTTTTTCTTGCTGATGATTGCCTTATTACTGTTCTTATGGCTCTTATCCATTGTCGACGCGTATCAGCTGGGTAAAAAACTCTCTTTGGCGCCTACCACTGCCGCTGATCAAGAATCAACTTCTGATCAGCAGTAATCGTACCGGCTTCCACATAATCGACCCCATCAACTTTTACCGTGCATATTTCCTTAAATATTTTTTTGAACTTGTCTTCCCAGGCGGCGGAACCTACATCCGGATTGGCCTTTTCCAGGCGCATCGTTAAAACATCCTCATGACCTGTTCGTGTGACAACCGCTTGCATCGGTAGATTTTCAAATTTTCCGGCAAGAAGTTTAAGTTGGCTGGGGGCGATGAAGAGCCCGCGGACTTTCGCGGCGTCGCCTACCCTGCCTGCAATTCCTGCCAGACGATAGGATGTTCTGCCGCAGGAGCATTTTTCGGTAAGAAGCCGCGACAAATCGCCCGTTCCGAAGCGCAGGAGAAAGAAGATGTTGTTGAGCCTTGTGACCACGACTTCGCCCAATTCACCGGGTGCGACATTCTTTCCCGTTGCCCGATCGACAATCTCCACAATTGTTTCTTCACAGATATGCCAGCCGGATTTTTGTGAACATTCATAGGCCACATCACCCACCTCCGTTGCGCCGTACATTTGGTAGGTGTCGATGCCGTATTCTTTTTCAAACGTTTGCCGCAGCGCGGGCAGTAGCGGCTCGGCGGCAAAGCAGGCTTTCTTCACCCGGAAATCTTTTTTGAAATGATAGCCCATTTCCTTGGCCGTGTTGATGATGGACATCAGAAAGCTCGGCGTGCCGACATAGGCGGTTACTTTCAAATCCCGAATCAATTGCACCTGAATCTGTGAAGATGAGGTGCCGGAAGGCACAACGGTTGCACCAACTTTGCGAAGACCATTGTGAAAGGTGAGGCCTGCCGCAACCAGATGGTAGGAAAAGGCGTTGAGCGCTATATCTTGAGGACCGATACCGGCTGCGAAAAACGCGCGCGCCCAGAGATAATCAGTCTCCGATAAGTGTGGTTCGTAAACGGGTCCCGGAGACGTAAAAATGCGGTCGATGGCGACGGCGGGATTCTCCAGCCCGGCATAAGGCAGCTTCTTCATTTCCATGTCTACGAGTTTTTCACGCGATATGACGGGCAATATTTCCAGGTCTTCGCGGATTTTTATCTTCGCAGGATTGACCTTGTGGGCATCAAAAATCTTTTTCAGTCGGGTTGATTTCTTATATCCGAGTCTCACCATTGCTGAAAGCGCCTGATCCTGCAAAGCTTTGCGATCTTTCAAGGAAGATTTTTCTCTGCCGTCAAAATACTTTTTCATCGTGTCCCCTCCCCCTTTACAGCCAGCGTTTGCGGCGGCGATAGGACTTGACGTCTTTATAAGATTTCGCCAGACCGGATGCCGCCATTCCCAGATAAAATTCCTTCACGTCCGGATTATCGGAAAGCTCTTTGGAGGTGCCTTCCATAACGATCTTGCCGTTTTCCATCACATAGCCGTAATGCGCGACTTGCAACGCCATCGGGGCGTTTTGTTCCACCAGGACGATGGTGGTCGCGTGTTCTTCATTGATCTTTTTGATAATGCGGAATATTTCCTGAACCACCAGGGGCGCGAGTCCCAGCGAGGGTTCATCCAGCATCAAGAGTTGCGGATGCGCCATGAGCGCGCGTCCGATGACAAGCATTTGTAATTCGCCGCCGCTGCAATATCCCGCAAGCGCCTTGCGCCTCTTCACTAAGGCCGGAAAATACTGATAGACCATTTCCAGATCCTGCTTGTAGGGTTTGCCCGGTCTCGTTGCCGTACCGACGCGCAGATTTTCTTCAATGGTCAGATATTTAAAAGGCTGACGGCCTTCCAGAACTTGAATAACACCCTGACGGGTGATGAATTCCGGAGCCTGATTCTGAATGTTCACGCCGTTGAAAATAATGCTGCCGTCCGTTACCTCGCCGTTTTCCGGTTTGAGCAGGCCGGAGATGGCCTTGAGCGTCGTGGTCTTACCCGCGCCGTTGCTGCCCAGAAGCGATACGATATGGCCGCGTTCAACCGTAAGCGAAACGCCCTTGAGCACCTGAATGACGTCGGAGTAAACGACGGATATATTATTGAGCTGTAAGAGAATGTCTGCCATACGCTATCCTAACCCCGTTAAACGGGATAATTTCTAACTCACTAACCCCGCTATGCGGGATAAGAAAAATTTAGTATTTGCTTTCTAGTAAAAAGCAAATACTAATTTTCTAATAAGAAAACGGCCAGAGCCGGAAATTCGACCGGAGAATCCGCCACAATTCCGCAAGCCCCTTCGGTTCCAGCAAAATAAATAAAACAATCGCCAGGCCGAAAACAAACTCGCGCAGAGGCGCCATGTTCAACCCCATGCTGGTGACGAATCCGACATTCATTAAAACCCCGGTCGCAAAACGCAGCACTTCGTTTAGCACCGTGATAAATGTCGCACCGAAAATCGCGCCGGGAATATTGCCCATGCCGCCGATGATGACCATCGCGATAAATTCAACCGACAGCCCGAGATTGAAAGGTTCTGTCGTGATGCTGACCATGTAATAAGCCCAGATCGCGCCGGCAAAACCGGCATAAAAAGAGCTGATGGCAAAAGACAGCAGCTTGTATTTGAAAATGGGAATACCCATGCCTTCGGCGGCACGATCGTTGTCCCGGATGGCGATAAACGCACGACCGTACTTGCTGCGCATGATGTTGACGGCAAACCAGGTCATCAATACCAGACAGATGAAAATCAGAAAGAAAAATGCCTTATCCCCCGCGATTTTCCATCCCAGAATGCTGGGCGCCGGCAAGGTAATGCCCATGGTTCCCAGGGTCAGGCTCTCCCACTGGATGAGTACATATTCGATAATGAACTGTCCCGCCAGTGTCGCGATGGTCAGATACAGCCCTTTGAGACGGCCGGAGGGGATGCCGAAAATCATGCCGATCATGGCGGTGATCAGACCTGCGGCGGGAATGGACAAATAAAACGGGATGCCAAGCCTTGTTGCCAGAATGGCCCCTGCGTATGCGCCGACACCGAAAAACGCACCATGCCCCAATGATATTTGTCCCGTGTAACCGACCAGGATGTTGAGTCCGATGGCGGCAATCGCCATAATCCCGATGTTGTTTAAAATGTAGAGCAGGTAAGAGCTCAGGAAAAAAGGCGCGAGCCCGAAGAGCAAAATCAGAAAAACGATGAGGCAGGTCCTGCCATACCATGTTTCAAAAATGGCCAGTTCCTGGGCGTATGTTTCGCGGAAATTTCCGCAGGGATGAAAAGATAATTTTTTCATGAAACGCTTTCCTCTAAACTCTTTCAATCTCCACCAGGCCGAATAAGCCGTAAGGCTTGACCATCAGAATAAAGACCAGCACAATATAGGGGACGACATCGCGCAGCGACGGCGACAGATATCCGCCGGTAAAGGTTTCCAAAAGGCCGATGATAATGCCGCCGATAATCGCGCCGCCGATGCTGTCCAGACCGCCTAAAATAACAACGGGAAACACCTTCAGTCCGATCGCGCTCAAATCATGCACGTTTACGCCGTTGATGATGCCCAGCACAATGCCGCTCATACAGGCCACCATGGCTGCAATCGCCCAGGAGAGCGCAAAAACGCGGCGCACATGAACGCCCAGAGATAAGGCCGCCTTTTGATTATCCGCCACTGAGCGCATGAAGATGCCCTGTGACGACTTTTTGAAAAATAAACCGAAAAGCACCAGAAAAATGACGCTGATGATCAACGTCGCCGAATAGACCGGCGCGATGTAAATCGATCCCAATTTGAGCTCCAGAGATTGCGGTAAAAATTCCGGATAGGTATGCAGATTGCCGCCCCAAATGAGCAAAATAAGCCCTTTGAACATGGCGGCCAGGCCCACGGTCAGCATGATGACGAATATTAGTTTTTCGCCGATGAGCGGACGGAGGAAAAACTTTTCTATTAACACCCCCAGAAGAAAGCATCCTGCCAATGTCAATAGAAATGCGGCCGCCACGGGTATTTTGCCCCAGGTCACTAAAGACAGAAAGAAAAAGGCGCCCATAGCCAGAAGCTCTCCGTGAGCGAAGTTGAGAACGCTCGACGCCTTAAAGATCATGACAAAGCCCATGGCGGAGATGCCGTAGAGCAGCCCGACGCAAACGCCATTAACCAATAATTGCAGAAAAAAATCCATAGTGTAATTCCTTAATCCACGCTGATGACATTGATGCGGGTTTCAATTTCTCCGATACGACCGTCGCGGTAACGAACTTTTCCCGTGACCTGAACATTTTTTTGTCCACTGTACATGGCTTCGATGATTTTAAGGTAGAGCCCGTAAACAAAACGTCTGCGCACTTTGCCCGTTCGTGTGAGTTCTTCATCATCCGCGTCGAGCAGTTTATAAAGCAATACAAATTTTTTTATTTTCATGACGTCGGGAAGCTGCTCGTTCACCTGGCGAACTTCCGTGAGAATCATTTCTTCCACGGCCTGCTGCTGGGACAAATCCATGTAGGTCGTATAAGGAATCATTCGCTCTTCCGCCCAGTTGCCGACATTGCCCAGATCGATGTTGATCATGGCGGTAATAAACGGCCTGGCTTCGCCGAAGGTCACCGCTTCTTTAATGTAGGGGCTGAACTTCAGGCGGGTTTCGATAAAATCAGGTGAAAAAGCCTCGCCGCTTTTATTTCGGATGATGTCTTCTTTCCGGCCGATAATCAGCAAGTGACCGCGTTCATCAATGTAACCCGCATCACCGGTTTTTAACCAACCGTTTTCAAATGCGCCTTCCGTCGATTTGTAGTCGTTGTAGTAACCGGAAAAGTTCGCTTCCGATTTCACAAGGACTTCCTGATCGCTTGCGATCTTGACTTCCGTTTGCGGCAGGGGAAGGCCTACCGTTTCCAGTTTGACTTCATGGTCCGGTTGAATTTGAAAAATACCACCGGATTCCGTAAGCCCGTAACACTGTTTTAAATTGAGGCCGATGGCCCGGAAAAATCCGATCACGTCGGGGCTGATCGGATGCCCGCCGGTAAAAGCGCTGGAAAAATGCGCACAACCCAGACGATCCAGAAGAGGCCTGTAAACGACAAAGGACATAAACCGGTAGATCACTCGCGTTGGCAGAGAAATGCTTTGCTTATGCAGTTGTTTTTGCACGATGGATCGTCCGAGACTTTCACCCCAGTAGAAAAGTTTCTTTTTGATCCAGCCTGCGTCGGAAATTTTTACGCGAATACGCGAGGCCATATCTTCCCAGAAGCGTGACGCGGTAATCAGTATGGAAGGCCCGATTTCGCGGAAATCTTCAGTCACTGTCTCTGCCGTTTCCGGAAAGTTCATGGTCATGGCCGTACCCAGAGAGACACCCATGCCCCACATCTGATCGACAATCCAGGCCGGCGGCGACATGGAGATCCAGTTTTCTTCCACCTGAATATTTTCGGCCACAAGCCACTGTTCCGCCATCGATGTTAAATTGCGATGCGACAACATGGCGATTTTAGGAACGCCTGTGGTTCCGGAGGTTTGAATCATCACGGCAATGTCATGGGACCGGCCTTTAGCAATTTGCGCATCTACATACCCCGGATGATCGACAAGATATTTTTCACCCATCTCCAGGAGTTTCGCGTAACTCACAAGCCAGGGATCGTCCTCGTAGGACGTCATCCCGGTGGGATCAATATATACAACCTTTTGCACAGCAGAGAGCTTGTCTTTGACTTCGAGAAGCTTGTCCACCTGTTCCTGATCCTGCACCACGACAATGGGAGAATGAATACGTCCGATGGAGAAAGCCAGTTCGTCGGCCACGGACGATGTAAATAAATTCAAAGTGGTTGCGCCCAGCGCGTGACAGGCAAGTTCCGAAAACAGCCACTCCGGAGCGTTATTGACAACCATGCAAAGATTTTCGCCGCGCTGTAAATTCAGTGCGGCAAAACCCGCCGCCGTCTTTTTCACGAAACCCAGATAGTCATTCCAGGTATATTTCTGCCAGATGCCGTATGCTTTTTCGCGAATCGCCGTTTTTTGGTCGCCAAACGTCTCCGCGTTTTGCGCCAGAATCTGGGGCAAAGTCAAATTGCGGTAATCGCGGCTATGTTTTTTTTCGTCAGCCAAAATATCTAAGCCTTCTTAGTCCAGCTTCTGCGCTTCGCCCAGATAAGCTTTTACGACTTCCGGATTTGCGCTGATTTCTTCGGGAGTTCCTTCTCCGAGCTTTTCACCGAAGTTGAGCACCATGATCCTCCGGGAAATGCTCATAACAATAGACATGTCGTGTTCGACCAGAATCATCGTGAGCCCCCATCTGCCGTTTAATTCCAGCAGAAATCTCACCATATCTTCTTTTTCTTCCAGATTCATACCGGCAAAGGGCTCGTCCAGAATCAGAAGCTTCGGTTCGAGCGCCAGCGCCCGCCCCAGCTCCACGCGTTTCATCATGCCGTAGGGCAGTGAGCCGACAGTTTTCTTGCGGATGGATTGCATCTCCAGAAAGTCGATAATTTCTTCGAGGATCTGCCGATGACGGATTTCTTCCTGCCGGACTTTCGGTGAAAAAAGACAGGAACGCCAGAAGCTGTAATGGCAGTGGATATGGCGCGCAAGCGTCATGTTGGCCAGAACCGTCATACCGGGAAACAACTCAATGTTCTGGAAGGTTCGACCGATGCCGACACCGACTAACTGATGGGTATGGAAATTCGTAATGTCGCGGCCATTAAAAAGAATCTGCCCCTGCTGGGCATGATAGAATCCTGTGATGCAATTGAGTAAACTGGTTTTACCTGCGCCGTTGGGGCCGATGACGGCCGTTAATTCACCGGTACGAACAGTCAGATCGACATCCTTGACCGCAACGACACCGCCGAAACTTAAGCGTAAGTTCCGGATTTCCAATTCGGCTTTTTTGTCTTCTTCCGGCCGGTTGATCATTATGGAAGGCCGGCTGCGAAATGCTTTCATGACTACCTCTGCGCAGACAAAAACACTGCGCTCAATTGCGCAGGGGATGCCGGATCATCCGGCATCCCCTGTCATTTTCACTATTTTTTGATCAGGTGAATCTTGTCTTTCCCCGGAATGTAGAAATTCGTCAGAGGAACATAGGTTCCATCTTCGCTCACTTTGACCATGCGCGCGGTAAATGAACCTTCGTGATTGTCTTTGGTATAGGTGACGGCCGGCGCCAGACCGCCGAAATCTTCGTTCTTGAAGGATTCCAGCGCGGCGTTGACAGTCGCCGGATTAATAACCTTGGACTTTTCATAAGCACGGATGAAGGCTCTTTCCATGATCATGCCGATAACGACGCCTTCCCAGTAAGCCGCGTCGAACGAATCCACGGTTTTGTATCTCTTCCAGAGTTCTTTCATAATTTCCATGCTCTTGGATTTATCCGAAGGCAGACCACCGGGAAACTGCATGACCAGACGATCGCGGATCAGGCCTTTACCCATTTTGAAGAAATCCGGGTCTGTCGATGTCCAGGTTCCGAGGAAAACAGGTTCGTATTTGATGCGGTCGGCGCTTTTGAAAGCCGTGATGATGGCTGACGGCAGCATCTGGATAAAAACATATTCCGCACCGGCTTTCTGCAGACGCAAAAGCTCCGTGTTCAGATCCACCGTGCGGGGCGGAAATTCTTCGATCGCGACCAGATTAATGCCCAATTGCGCCGCGTATTCCTTGCTGGGCGCGTGAATCGAACGACCGTAAGCGTTATTGTAGGTTAAAAGACCGACCTTGGGCGCTTCCTTGTCTTTATGAATGGCTTTGATGTATTCCAGAACCGCGTGGCAGTCCATCTTATAGCTGCCGAAGGGCAAATACATGTAATCAAAAGGTTTGATGAGAATTTCCCAACTGGTGGAATAGTTAATGGTTGGAACTTTATACTCCTGGATGATGGGCTTTGCCGCAAGGCCCTCGCCTGCGCCCCACGTGGCGATCATGTCCACTTTATCCTGCATCACGAATTTGCGGACGGCGGCCTGTGCTTCCGGTACTTTGTAGGCTGTGTCGATGGTGATCATGTCGATTTTGTGACCGGCCACGCCGCCTTTGACTTCGTTGACATACTGAAAATAGTCGCGCTGACCCTTTTCATGAAATTTCCCCCAGCTCGACGCCGGTCCCGTCAGATTGATCGCCGCACCGACTTTAATGGGCTTCTTTTCGGCTGCTGCTGTGCCAATGGTTAAAAACACAACCGCTGAAATTGCCAGTAGTAGGCTGCTCCATCTCTTCATTTTTCCATCCCCCTCATTTATTTTTTTAACGCGTCCCTTTTCCGACAAAAAAAAACCGTGGACATGTTTTGATCTGCCCACGGTTCATTTCCCTTTTCGAACGGTCATGATACTTTCAGGCAGACCTTGAAGCTTTTAAAGCTAAAAAAGTAAAAATAGTAGTCAAATGCCTGATTAAATAATTTGTATTTCAACATCATTTTACTGCACCTCTTGCACGTGCGCATATAGGCAAATGACCGAAAAAAGTCAAGAAAAAAAGTTGACTGGCATCTTTGAACCGGATGCCTTTTACCGTCTTTCATCCATCGGAAGATAGTGCCTCAAGGTGCTGCCGGTATAAATCTGCCGGGGGCGTCCGATTTTAAGCGGTACGGAATCGTGCATTTCTTTCCACTGGGCAATCATGCCCGGCAGACGTCCAATCGCAAACATGACGGTGAACATGTTTGTCGGAATGCCGATCATACGATATAAAATGCCGCTGTAGAAGTCGACATTGGGATAGAGCTTCCGCTCGATAAAGAAATCATCTTTTAACGCCGCGTCTTCCAGATCCATCGCGATGTTAATCAGCGGATCCTGATAGTTGTGCTTTTTAAAGATCGTTTCGCAGTATTTTTTTAAAATTCTGGCGCGCGGATCATGATTTTTGTAAACGCGATGGCCGAATCCGAACAGGCGGAACTTGCTGTTTTTATCTTTGGCCGATTCTATACATGACGCAATCGAAAGGTTGCTTGCTTGAATTTCTTCCAACATTTCGATCACTTTTTGATTGGCGCCGCCATGCAGCGGCCCCCACAACGCACAAATGCCTGCGCAGATGGATGAATAGAGGTTGACCATGCTGCTTCCCACCAAACGGACGGTGGAGGTTGAACAGTTTTGCTCATGGTCGGCATGCAGGATCAATAACGTGGACAGAGCCCGTTCCATGTCGGGATCCGGCACATAAGGGTTCACCGGCGAGTCGAACATCATATAAAGAAAATTGGAGGCGTATTTCAGGTCACGTTTGGGATACACGTGCGGTTCGCCGATACTGTGTTTATAAGAATAAGCCGCAACGGTCCGGATTCTGGATATCAGAGAGGCGGCCATCAAATCGAATTTTTCAGCCTCAAAATCTTCCGTGTAGTAATCCGTATAATAAACCGACAGGGAGTTGACCATCGTGCCCAGAATAGCCATCGGATGCGCCGTGGGAGGAAATCCGTCAAAGAAACGCAGCATCTCTTCGTGAATCATGGAGTTCTGTGTGAGTCTTTGAGAAAACAACTGTTGTTCGGTTTTATTAGGGAGATTCCCGTAAATCAGAAGATAGGCGACTTCAGAAAAGCTGGCTTTTTCGGCCAGTTCTTCAATGGGAATACCGCGGTATCTTAATACTCCTTTGTCTCCGTCGATAAAAGTAATGGCCGATGTGCACGACCCTGTATTCTGATAACCGACATCAAGGGTGATCAGATCAGTTTCCTGACGTAATTTGGATATATCGACAGCTCTTTCCCCTTCACTGCCGCAAATAACAGGCATTTCGTGGGTCACTCCGTTAAATAATAATGTTGCTTTGTCCATTCTTTGTCTCCGGTAATTCATTAAAAGGTTGTCAAGTTTATGTTATGCCGGAAATATTTCCGCTATCATCGATGTTAATGTTGTTGGCTGCCGGAACTTTGGAGAGCCCTGGCATCCGCAGAATTTCTCCCGTAATCGGTATCAAAAATCCCGCGCCGGAGGCGATTTTGATTTCCCTGACGGTGACGATAAAATCCCTGGGCAGTCCTAGCAGGCTCGGATTGTCCGAAAGTGACTGCTGGGTTTTAGCAATACACACCGGCAGTCTGTCGTAACCGATTTTCTTGATTTGATCAAGATTGCGTCTCGCCTGCGGCTGGTAATCGATGGACACCGCGCCGTAAATTTCGCTTGCCACTTTGAATATTTTGTCTTCCACGGGCAAATCCCAGTCATACAGAGGCTTAAATTTCTCTTGGGACTGTGAAATAATTTGAACCGTCTTTTCAGCCAGCTCTATTCCGCCCTCGCCGCCTTGCCTGAATATATCCGCCGATGCGATGTTCATCCCTTCATTTTCCGCAGCTTCCACGACAGCGCGAATTTCGTCATCGGAATCGTATGAAAAACGGTTCAAGGCGATGATACAGGGCACATGGAACTTGTCGATATTTTCATAGTGCTTGCGAAGATTGGCCATACCTAGAACGGCGGCGCGGGGATTGGGTTCGCCCAGTTCTTCACGGGCGATTCCGGCGTGATATTTCAGCGCCCGGACCGTAGCGACCAGAACCACAATCCTCGGATTCAAATTGCCATAGGGTGCAACAATATCAAAAAACTTTTCCGCACCCAGATCAAAGCCGAATCCGGCTTCGGTTACAACATAATCCGCAAGACGCAATGCCAGGTCCGTACCCATGATGCTGTTGGTGCCCTGCGCAATATTGGCAAAAGGGCCGCCGTGAATAATAGCCGGTACGCCTTCTGTTGTCTGCACCAGATTAGGCAGAAGTGCGTATTTTAATAACGCGGTTACCGCGCCTTCCACTTTCAGATCGCCCGCGATGACCGGTTGGTCGTCATAGGTAAACCCCACCAGCGTTTTTCGAATCTTGTCCTTCAATTCTGCATAAGAGCGTGAAAGGCACAAGATGGCCATAATCTCGCTGGACGGAACAATATCGAATCCTGTTTCGCGGGGAACGCCGTTGGTGGAGCCGCCCAAACCGATTACAATGTCCCGAAGCGAGCGGTCATTCATGTCCAAAACCCTGCGCCAGGTTATTTTGCGTGGATCGATATTCAGGGGATTGCCGTGGAAAATGGAATTATCGATAATCGCCGATAAAAGGTTGTGGGCGCTTTCCACCGCCGGAAAGTCATTGGTGAAGTGCAGATTGATATCGTCCACCGGATGGACGCGGGAGAGACCGCCGCCGGTTGCGCCGCCCTTCAATCCGAACACCGGCCCGAGTGACGGTTCGCGAAGGGCCGCCATGGTGCGCTTGCCGATTTTGGCCAAAGCCTGCGCAAGCCCAATGGAGACGGTGGTCTTTCCTTCACCGGCAGGTGTCGGCGTCATGGCCGAAACCAGAATCAGTGCGGAATCCTTCCGACGTTCGAATTTTTCAATGGCTTCGAGCCTGACCTTGGCCTTGTAACGGCCGTAGAATTCCAGATCATCTTCATGAAGCCCGATTGAGGAGGCAATGTCGACAATCGGCTGCAATTTTATTCCAGGGGCTTGTTTGAGAGTTTTCTTCATAACGCTACTTGTTGATCACAGCGTCGAAACGAATATCGATGTTGTATTCGTCACTGATCCGGTTGAAATCATTTTTAAGATCGAGAATTTTAACGGTGGGCGGCAGTGCAAAATAACAGACCATCTGAAACGTGTTGGCCCCCGTCATGGGATTATTATCGACGTTTGTGGAAATGTCGTCAACGTTGACACCTCGCGCCTGGAGCGCTTTGCATATCTGATGGATGATACCGGGGTGATCAATCGATGTGGCGATAAGCTTGTAGGGAATAGACGGCAAGATGTCGCGATGCCCCGGTGCTTTGGTCTTTCGAACATAGATGTCGAGATTTGTTTTTTTCCGCAGGCTGTCCAGATCGGAAATCAGCCGCTCGATATCGTCGGTTTTGCCCGATGTGAGAATGATCATTCCAAATTCGTTGCCCAGCACGCAGCCGCGGGAGCGCTCGATATTAATGCCCCGCGCCGTGAAGAACTCGGCAATTTCTCTGGCCAGACCGGGACGATCCGGTCCCATCGATGAAACAACAACATATGATCTCATAGGCCCTCTCCATCTTGATAATGTATCGACATGGCTTGCAAAATATATAACGATTGTCTCTTACTACACCCGATTGAAATGTCAAGCAAAAGGAAAACAAGACCGAAGTAAACATTGACAAACACCCGCTGGAAACATAAGAGACTCTTTCGAGGACACGAGGATGGTTAACGTACAGGAAAATCCGCCATACGGTTTTTGGGAAGAATTGCTAAACAGCATCACCCACGGTGCAGGTGTTGTATTGAGTGTTGCGGCGCTGGTTTTGCTGATTGTTTTCTCGAATCTATACGGCGGCGTCCGACATGTGGTGAGCTGTACAATATTCGGCGTCACGCTTATTTTACTGTATTCGGCCTCTACGCTATACCACAGCGCCCAAAAGCCGCGCCTTAAAAGGGTATTTAAAATATTAGATCATTCCTGCATTTATCTGCTCATTGCCGGAACCTACACACCCTTTCTGCTCGTTGTCCTGCATGGCGTCCTGGGGTGGACGTTGTTCGGCATCATCTGGTTTCTGGCGGCTTCCGGGGTCATCTTTAAGATTTTTTTCGTGCATCGTTTTAAAATGGTATCCACCATCACCTATGTTTTCATGGGCTGGATCATCATTTTTGCTATTAAACCCCTGGTGGATACGCTTCCTGCCGGAGGAGTTGTATGGCTCGTTGCAGGCGGTCTTTCCTATACGTTGGGCGTGATATTTTACGCTTGGAACAGACTACCCTTTAATCATGCAATCTGGCATCTTTTTGTCCTGGGTGGAAGTGCCTGCCATTTCTTCGCCGTCATTTTTTATGTCTTGCCTGCGGCTTCCTAAAGAGGCGAAAACCGGCTTGAATTATCAATTTTTAAATGTTAGAAACGGTCATATTTTATTTAAACAGTCAATCACTGCGGGGAGACCAACATGAAGAAAAATATTAAGATTTTGCTTTGCCTGACACTCATTGTGCTTACGGCTCATACCCTTTGGGCCAAGGACAAATACACGGTAACCGTATTGCCTTTTTCCGTGCACAGCTCTGAAAATATTGAATATGTGCGCCAGGGGATCGGCGATATGCTGGTCAGCCGGATATCCGTATCCAATAAAATTGAAGTCACAGGCAAGGACATCGTTTCTGATATTCTCAAAAAAACAGGCGCCAAAGAGTTGAATCTGGCGGACGTGCAAAATATCGGCCTGCAGTTGAAATCCGATTATGTCGTCTGGGGCAGCATCACCAAAATCGGCCAAAGCATCAGCATTGACGGAAAACTGGTTGATGTCGCAGGTGGTAAATCGGATATCGGCATCTTTTCCCAGTCGCAAACACTCGATGACGTTATTCCGAAAATCAACGATTTTTCACAGCGCATCGTCGGACACATTATCGGGGCAACACCGCAGGCCGTATCACCCGTTGTGTCTGCAGCGCCGGTAGTCACTCCACCTTTGCCTCCCGGTGCATCGCGTGAAGCTCAAATCATATCCGGTATGAAGGCGGGTGGCAAGAAGGGAACCCTCACGTCGATGATCAATCCCGACTTCATCAATGCTCAGGATCCGTTAACCCGCAAAGGATTTTGGATGAGCCAAAAAGTTAAAGCGGAATTCAAAGGAATGGATATCGGCGATGTCAATAAAGATGGTCAAAACGAGATCGTAGTCATTGATCAGCACAATGTCTTCATCTACCAGAAAACCAGTGATAACCTGAAATTGATAAAAAAGATCGATGGGAAAAAGTATCTCAACTACATTTCCGTCGATGTAGCGGATATCAATAAAAACGGCATTCCGGAAATAATCGTCACAGCGCTCAATGATCGAACGCTCACCTCATTTGTGATCGAGTATAAAGACGGAAATTTCGTAACAATCGCTTCCGACATCAGGTATTTCATGCGCGTTGTCGATACGGCGTCAGGCATCCCTCTGCTTTTGGGACAGTCCTACGGCATCGACAAAGTATTTGAAACGCAGATTTATGAAATCGTCTATCAAAATGGCCAATACATTTCCGGCGATAAGATGAAATTCCCCATGGGACTGTCCGTTTACGGGCTGACCCTGGACACACTCGGTTCGGGAACCAGCGATAAGATTATCGCACTGGATGAACTCGACTATTTGTGCGTCATCGGACAAACAACCAAAACCATGACACGCATTCTGTCCTTCGGCTTTTCTCCGGATGAACTGATCTGGAGAAGCGATGTGGTCTATGGCGGCAGCAACAATTACATTGCCAATTTTGACAAACAAAAATCCTCGGAAGCCACCCCCGCGGACAGTGCATTTGCCAATTTGCGCATTCTCACTTACGACACGAATAAAGACGGCAAGAAAGAAGTTATTATTGTCAAAAATCTTTCTGCCATCGGTCGTGTGTTTAAAAACATCAAAATGTTTACCTCCAGCGAAGTATATAACCTGGAATGGGATGGTTTGGGAATGGCGGAGAACTGGCGCACCAAAAAGATTAATGGATACGTCGCCGATTACGCCCTGAAGGACGTGGACAACGACGGCAAACCAGAACTGGTGCTGGCGTTGGTTCAGTCGGTTGGAGCGTCCGTATCCGATCGAAGCGTTATTGTTGTTTATCAAATGGACGTGTCTCAATAGTTATTGACAAAGTCATCGCACTTCGGTATAGCGTCGGGGCGTTTCGGCATCCGTGATGTTTGCGGATTCGTCCTTAAAGAGGCGGTGTAGCTCAGCTGGTTAGAGCATACGGCTCATATCCGTAGTGTCCGGGGTTC
This sequence comes from uncultured Smithella sp., assembly GCA_964547345.1. Taxonomy (GTDB): domain Bacteria; phylum Desulfobacterota; class Syntrophia; order Syntrophales; family Smithellaceae; genus UBA8904. Next base: position 32,538 of record CAZJMX010000004.1, read on the forward strand.
AATTCCCTGCACCGCCACCAAAGATCACAGCCCCGGCCTTGTTTTAAGGAGGGGCTTTTTTTCAGAATAATCCATGATCGCTCAATCACACGATAATGATTCGACCTTTAGACCGCGCTTTTTTCTCAGAAACCGCCATGTTCAATCGCTTCTGGCCAGCGTAAAACTTCTGACCCCGCCCCATCGGGCCCTGCTTGAAAATTCCCGCTACAGGGTTGTGGAAACAGCGCAAGGCTCGAAATTACTGGCCTGCTTTTCTCGCGCACCGAATTCACGAGGCCTGATCATTATCCTTCATGGCTGGGAAGGATCTTCCTCATCCGCCTATGTCATGGCCGCCGCCTCTTTCTTTTATAAGCGGGACTTTTCCGTGTGCCGTTTAAATCTCAGGGACCACGGCGAATCTCATCATCTCAATGAAGGCCTTTTTCACGGCGCACTTCTCGAAGAAACCTTTGACGCCGTTAAGATCCTGTCTTCGCAAGCCGATGGTCTCCCCGTTTACCTGCTCGGTTTTTCGATGGGCGCCAATTTCTGCCTTCGCATCGCCATGAAACACGGGCAGACGCCGGTCCCCAATCTCAAGGGCGTGTTTGCCGTCAGCCCGCCGCTCGACCCCTATAAGACGACGCTGGCGATTGATCAGGGACCTTCATTCTACCGCAAGTATTTTCTGAAAAAATGGAAGCGATCACTGCAAACGAAACAAAAGCTATTTCCGAATAAGTACAACTTTACGGAAATGTTGCGCGCCCAAACCTGCATGGAGCTGACCGCCGACATTATGAAATATTACCCGGAATTTCCTTCTTACCGCGATTACTTCAAATTATATACGCTCGAACGCACTTCCTTTCAAAATCTCAATTTGCCGGTAAGCATTATCATTGCCCATGATGATCCGGTCATTCCCTTTGAGGATTTCAACTCCCTGTGCGAAAGTGATTTTCTGAAAATTACACGGCAGCCTTTTGGCGGCCATTGCGGCTTTATTGATTTATTCCCCTATCGGCGCTGGTATCATGATGCGATTTGGGACATGCTAAAGTAATCAGGCAGAAATGATGATGAACGTAAGAATATTTCAACAAAAAGATGAATTTCCGCGCTTTGTTCAAAAGCAACTTGAATGCGCGCCGATTGATTTCCGGGAAAAACATCTCTCCCTCCGCAAAGACAATGCCGCAGGCGCAAGCCATTTGGAAGCAGGCGTTGCCGTCTTGCTCCTTTACAAGAATTCCGAATATGTTTTTCAATTAATTCGGCGGTCCGATTCCGTCGCACAGGGCGGCGACATCAGCTGCCCGGGCGGCATGCTGGATCATTCGACGGATGAAATGTTAAGCCATATTTTATTCAAAACGGACATGATCCGCCGGTTTGACGGCAGTCCTCTTTCCGCGTTTCCAGGACAGGACGCCGAGAGCGCTTCCCTCATCAGGCTTTTTCTGATGAATGCCCTTCGCGAAGCCTGGGAAGAAATCGGTCTGCCGCCGTTAAACGCCGACTTTCTGGGCGCCCTTCCAACCTACTCGCTGGCTTACTTTTCCCGCACCATATTCCCTGTTGTTTGTCTGGTGCGGGAATCCTATGAGTTCCGGCTCAGTCCCGAAGTGGAGCAGGTTTTGGAAATTCCGCTTGGCTTTTTCTTCCAGGATTCTTCCTATGCGCTCGTCGAAATTGTTTCCCATTTGGGAAGTTCCGATCCGCGATATCACATGAAATTTCCCTGCCTCGTCATTCCCGGCGATCAGGGCAAAGATGATATTCTCTGGGGTGCAACCTTTCATATTCTGATTAATTTTTTACGACTCATCACCGGCGATGAATTTTCGCCGCCTGCCTCCCCGTCGCGAATGATTCAAAAAACGCTCCCTCTGCATTACAGCTCCGGAAATCGCTGATGTTATGAGTATCCTGTCTCTGCATTCCATCATTATCGACACGGTTATTTTCGATTTTGACGGCACCCTGGCCAAATTAAACATCGATTTTGATCATATGCGCCGTGACATTGATCATTTGATTTCTCTATACGGGGTCGATCATCAACGGCTTCAAAATGCTTATGTGCTCGAAATCATCGAACCGGTGTTCTGTCCGGTCATTTTAATGAGGAGGACTTTATCAAAGCAGGCGCGGATGTGATCCTGCCTCGGGCAGCAGACCTTTTAAACCTTTTGGAACGCCCCGAGGATCATCCCATCTTAAGTTGACATATTCGATCAAATTAGATACGAACGGACGAACAAGAATCGAAATCCCCTGCTGGATTAAAAATGAATGAGGAGAATGTTATGAATCCCCATGTTTTTCGCGAATACGATGTCCGCGGCATCGTTGATAAAGATTTATACAAAGAATTTATTGTTGATCTGGGACGTGCGATAGGAACCCACGCAGCCGGAAAAAATATCAAAACCATGACCGTGGGGCGCGACTGCCGGCTTAGTTCCGACGCCTATCATCAGTATTTGATTTCCGGACTCAATGCCGCGGGGATTGACACAATCGACATCGGCCTTTGTGCGACACCGATGCTTTATTTCTCCATCCGGCATCTCAATACGGGGGGCGGAGTCATGGTAACCGGCAGCCACAATCCGCCGGAGTTTAACGGTTTTAAAATTTGCGTGGGCTATGATTCCATCCATGGTGAGCAAATTCAGGAACTGAGAAAAATCATGGAAGCGGGAAGCTACTCTTCAGGCGAGGGTTTGCCAAGCGCAAAAGAAATAACCGTCGATTACCAGAATTATCTTTTTGACCATGTGAAGGTGACTAAAAAATTAAAAGTTGTATTGGATGCCGGAAACGGTGTGGGTGGGAAATTTGGCCTGCCTGTTTTAAGGCGAATGGGTTGCGATGTCACCGAGCTTTACTGCGATCCGGACGGGCGCTTCCCCAATCATTTTCCCGATCCGACGGTTGAGGATAATTTAAAAGACCTGATTGATCTTGTTTTGCAGAAAAAAGCGGATTTAGGCATCGCATTTGACGGCGATGCCGACCGTATCGGTGTGATCAGCGACACGGGGGAAATCATATGGGGAGACAAGCTGCTGCTTTTATTTGCCCGCTTTATTTTAAAGGATCATCCACACGCGGCCATTATCGGCGAGGTCAAGTGTTCACAGGTTTTATACGACGGTATTAAAAAATACGGCGGGAGACCGATCATGTGGAAAGCCGGCCACTCCCTTATTAAAGCGAAAATGAAGGAAGAAAAGGCTCTTCTTGGCGGAGAAATGAGCGGACATTTATTTTTTGCCGACCGCTACTTCGGTTATGACGATGCGATTTACGCGGCGGTCAGGCTGCTGGAAATTCTATCCGAAACCAATCAGAGCGTCAGCGCACTGCTGGCCGATATTCCCGAAACATTCACGACACCCGAAATCCGCATGGATTGCGATGATGATCAAAAAGCAGCGGTTGTTTCAAAAATCAAAGAACACTATCGGAATAATCCGGATGTTATTGATATCGACGGTGTGCGCATCCCGTTTCCAGACGGCTGGGCGCTGGTGCGCAGTTCCAACACCCAGCCTGTTGTTGTGATGCGTTTTGAGGCGACATCGGCTGAACGGCTGCAGGCTATTCGCAAAGAAGTGGAAAGCCTTTTGTCTGTTTAAAGACGCGAATCAAAGACGTTGGAGAATCATATCGAGCTGCCGTAGGGCGTCTTCGAGTGTGCCGTCATTGAGAATATAGGCATCCGCCCGGGCAATGCAAACCGCAACGCCGTATTCGATTTCGCGTTGATCCCGATGATCAAAATGATCGACGGAATCATCTTCCCTGCCCCGGCTGGTCACACGATTCAAGCGCAGGTCGCGGGGCGCAAGCACTGCAATGAGCATGCATGTCGCTTGACTTCGAATCAGCTCGATCTCGGGCCATGAGCGAATGCCTTCAAGAAACACCACGTCCGCCTTTTGTTTCAAGGCTTCCTCAATCGCCAGACGCGTAACCCCCCGTCCGTCTTCCCCCCTCATCTCCGTGGAGATTCGGGCTGACGTTTCAGCATCGCCTGCACATCCTCTTTTGCGAATTTCCGCTCGGACAAAATCTCCCGTGGAGAAATGCGGATATTGGCGCATTTTCGCATATTGAGCGGCGATATTTTTCCCGGCCGCCGGCATTCCCGTAATTACGACAAGTTTCATAGTCATCCTAATTATGTCTCAAATTTTCAGGCATCATACCCACATTTTTTCACAAAACAAGTTCAATATGCAATCTCCTTTTTCTCTCACCGTTCCCCTTTAATTTTTTTAAGAAATTTCTAATTTTTTTATTGAATATTTTTTAATGTTATGCGATCTTTATGAAACTATTGAATGGGCCATGTAATATGTTGTTCAACTAAACCTTGAATAAGGAGTAGTCATTATGAAAATTGTGTATCGCTTATTATTTGTTCTTTTGATCAGCATGTTTTTATTTGGTTGCGGCGACAAGACGGCCAGCATCGAAGGTAAAATCGTTGACGGCAATGGAAAGCCGCTTCCGGGTGTTTCCGTCATTTTCAAACAAGTTCAGCCTATGCAAGGCTATGAACAATTCGAAACAAAAACGGGAGCAGATGGCGTATTTAAATTGTCAGGCTTTGCCCCTTCTTCCGATTATACCCTCACGCCGATGTCGGATAAATGGAAGTCCAAGGTAACCAAGAAAATAAAAACACTGGCAGCAGGACAGAATCTCGCTTTAACGGCTCCGATCAAAATTCGTTTTCAGTACAACGTGAAAGATGGAACAATTATTGACACCAAAACGGGCTTGCAATGGAAAATATATCCGGTGAAAGACATGACAGCCGGCACGGTTTTAAGCAAGGTTAAAGGCCTGAATGAAGGTGGATTTGCTGATTGGCGCCTACCGTCCCGAGCGGATCTGGCAAGCCTCCTCGAAGAAAAAACCCCGGCCAAAACACCTGGTGGCGAACCGGCTCCGGTTGTTAAAACCTGCTGCGCCTGGATTGCAGAACCGAACTCCGAAAACGTTGATTGGAAATTCTATATTGAAGAAGACAATGATGTATGGGCGTCCAGTAAAGAAACACCTGACAATCGAATTGTGATCGTAAGAACCTCCACGGTAGCTCCCGTCGCCACTGCTCCGGGTGCTGTAAAACCGGCAGAAACCATACCGGCAGCCCCTGTAACGGCCGTCGCACCTGCTTCCGGCGACCAGGAAAAAACTCAGGCGGCAAAGACCGCACCCCCAACTGCTCCGGCAACGACCGTCGCGCCTGCTTCCGGCGACCAGGAAAAAGCTCAGGCGACAAAGACCACGCCCCCGCCGGTGTCCAAAGTGGAACCGGCCAAAATGCCGGATTCTCCGGCAAAGAAAGCGGAACCCGTCAAAGTTACACAACCTGAGAAGTCCAGCGCCAGCGAGACACTCCTCTTTGATTTAGGCAGCTCAAAACTGTCCGCTCAAGAATTGGTCAAATTAAAAACATTCTATTCTAAAATCAAGGCGGATAAAGGAACCATCGTGATCGACGGCCATTCTGACGCATCGGCTGCGAAAAAAGCAACTGCCAGTAATTTGATGCTCTCCATTGAGCGTTCTTCCAATGTGGCCGTAGCCCTTAACAAAATAGGCGTAGGCAAAGACATCAAGCTGGAGATTCGGGCGCTGGGCGACGGCAAACCGGTCGCTTCCAATGATACGAATGAGGGCCGCAAGCTCAATCGTCGCGTTGATGTCAGCTTTATGCCTGAATAAGATAAATCGTTAATTCATGAAAAAAGTCCCCTGAATGCTTCATTCAGGGGACTTTTTTATTTCTGGTCGGGGCGAGGTGATTCGAACACCTGACATCCTGCTCCCAAAGCAGGCGCGCTACCAGGCTGCGCTACGCCCCGTATGTTTCATCCGACCATCAGGTGATTCCTAAGCTTTTCAAACGCCTGTCCGCGGTGGCTGACTTTGTTTTTAATCTCCGGCGTCAATTCCGCGGCTGTTTTATTCAATTCTGCGGTTAGAAATATGGGGTCATATCCGAAACCGTTTGTTCCACGAAATTCGTCGATAATCCTGCCTTCCCATTTCGCTTCAAATGAATCATAACGTCCCTGGGAATGGTAAAGCACCAAGGCGCAATGAAACGATGCAGATCTTTTTTCGGGCGGAACGTCTTTCAACCGCAATAGAAGTTTGGCATTGTTGTCATCGTCTGTGGCATCTGAACCCGCATAGCGGGCTGAATAAATGCCAGGTTCGCCTCCCAAGGCATCAACCTCCAAACCGGAATCATCGGCTAAAACCGTCTCACCTGTGAATTCTGCAATTATCCTGGCTTTCTTTAACGCATTTTCAAGATAACTTTGGCCATCCTCCACGATTTCGGGCAAAGAATCAAAACAATTCAGTGAAACCAGTTCTATCTTCGTTGAGGCAAGCATTTCAGAAATTTCTTTAACTTTGCCTTCATTCTTGGTCGCGAAAATAATTCTCATAGGCCTATGTCGCCGATGATATCTTTCTGACAGTCAATGATTCTCCCGATACCCTCGGTTGCCAGACGCGTCATGTCATCCAGTTGTTCTTTGCTGAAAGGATACTGCTCGGCAGTCCCCTGCACTTCAATAAATAAACCGGCTGCGGTCATGACAAAATTCATATCGACATCCGCTTTGGAATCTTCCACATATTCCAGATCCAACAGGATCTGGTTTTCTATCATACCGACACTCACCGCCGAGATGAAATCAATGACTGGAATCCGGTTGATCAGTCCTTCGTGTTTCATGGATTTGAACAGATCGACCAAAGCCACAAATGCGCCTGTAATGGAGGCGGTTCTTGTGCCACCATCCGCCTGAATGACGTCGCAATCGATGTAAATGGTTTTTTCGCCGTAAGCGGTTAAATCCGTTATGGCCCTGAGCGACCGTCCGATCAGTCTTTGAATTTCGTGGGTTCTTCCGCCCAGTTTTCCGCGTGTGGATTCCCTTGCGGTTCTGGTGTGCGTGGACATGGGCAGCATGGAATATTCGGCCGTGAGCCACCCCTTTCCCGTGTTTTTCAGGAAAGGCGCCGTTTTTTCTTCCAGTGAGGCGGTACAGAGAACTTTTGTGTTTCCGAACTCAACCAGAACCGATCCTGCAACATGGTGCAGATAATGATTGGTCATGCGGACGGGTCGAAGCTCATTATATTTTCTATTGAAATTTCTTGTAAACACAATGCTCCTAAAAATTTTCCCGGATACTTTTAGCCAAAGCTTTAGCTATGTCCGATTGGGTTTTCACGGAACTCAGCTTTTTCTTTTCATCGGGATTCGTGGCAAAGCCCAGTTCGACGATCAGCACAGGCACAGACAGTCCCTCCACTAAAGGCGCGGAGGCTTCGCGCAATCCCCTGCCCTTGCGGGGAAATAAGGTGTCCAGATTTTTTTGAACCAGTCGCGCCAGCTTTACGGTTTCATTCAGATGTTTGTTATCAGGATTGGCAACATTGTCTTTTTTGCCTTTTTTTGTTTGATCAACATCTTTAAACCCGGGATAATAGAGTTCAAATCCCGATGCCGTTTTGCTGAAACCGGCATTGACATGAAGGCTCAGCACAAATGCGGGCTTGAGGCCGGTTATTTTCTTTTTTCGCTCATCCAGCGATATCGTTTGATCCGAATCTCTTGTCAATATCACGTCAATATTGTGCTCTGCGGCCAGTTCTTTTTTAATCGCCAGGGCAATCGCCAGCGTCAATTTTTTTTCCTGGACGCCATCAATTCCGACAACACCGGCATCGTCTCCGCCATGCGCCGGATCAATCACAACCATAGACTTGGGACCTTGGGCACAAAGGGCGCTTCCCAGTAAAGACAAGGTTAAAACGGCAAAAAAGACAACGAGATATTTGGGTAATTTCCTGAACATCATTAAAAGCACCTTCCAGCATCGGGTTTGGGCCTGCTTATAGCAGACTGCAATTGTTTGTCAACCCTCAAATGTTTTGTTCTTCAGGCTTTGCGGATCCTTTCAATCGAGCGGACGATTTTTAACTGCCGGATGGCTGAAAAGATCGAATTCAGCTGCTGCAAATCGTAGACATCGATCACAAATTCACAAGTGGCGATCATATCCGTTGTTTCGACCTGCGCATAGCTGATATTAATGTCAAAGGACGTGATCACTGAACTCACTTCTGTAATAACGCCTTTGCGGTCGTTGCAGACAACTCTGATATGCACAGGGTATGCGTGCTTCTGCCGGACATCCCAATTAACTTCGACAATCCTTTCGGCATCGAGCCTTTTCAGATGGGCACAATTGAGCGTATGAACGGTAATACCCCGACCACGCGAAATATAACCGGAAATGTCATCACCCGGGATCGGATTGCAACACTTGGCAAATTTAACCATGACATCGTCAACCCCTGTGAGGCATATGCCCATAGACGGCGAGGCAGCTGATTTCTTCTTTGCTTTATCCAGTATTTTTTCATCGGTCTTGGCAGCCGGGGCTTCCGCAGCGAGAAAAATATTGACAATCTGTTTGGGGGAAATACGTCCGTAACCGACCTGCGAAACGAGATCTTCAAGGGTAGAAAGTGAATATTCACTCAGAATTTTCTTAATCTCATCGGATTTAATATATGAGGCAAATTTCAGATGATGTCTTTTGAACTCCCGCTCCAAAAGATCTTTGCCCAAGACCAGCGAACTTTTCTTTTCCTCCTGATTAATCCAGTTGCGGATTTTTGAGATGGCCCGGGAGGTCACTACATATTTCAGCCAGTCCTTGCTGGGATGATGTCCGCTCTGTGTAATAATTTCGATCTGATCGCCGTTTTGCAATTGATAGCGAAGCGGCACGATGTTACGGTTCACTTTAGCGCCGACACATTTATTGCCGACGTCGGTATGGATGCTGTATGCAAAATCAATCGGCGTCGCCCCTTTGGGAAAAGACTTCACGTCGCCCTGCGGCGTAAAGACGTAAACCTCTTCCGGAAAAAGCGCCATTTTCAGGTTGGACATGAATTCCTTGGGGTTCTTGATGTCCTTTTGAATTTCCAGGGCTTCCCGTAGTTTTCGGATCTGATTGTCCTCACTGTCGTGAATCGCCCGTCCTTCCTTATAGCGCCAGTGTGCGGCAATGCCTTTTTCCGCCCATTCATGCATGGCCCGGGTCCGGATTTGTATTTCGACCCGCTCGCCGTAAGGCCCGATGACCGCCGTATGCAGCGATTGATAGTTATTAGCCTTGGGCATGGCGATGTAGTCTTTGAAACGTCCGGGAATCGGTTTCCATAAGGCATGCACAATGCTCAGCGCTTCATAGCAAGTTCTTTCCACATCGGAATCCAGGATGATGCGGAAAGCAATGACATCATAAACTTCATCGAAGTTAATGTGCTGCTCATGCATTTTTTTATAAATACCATATAAGTGTTTGGCCCGGCCTTCCACCTCCCCTTTGACATCGACTTTGCCGAGTTCGTTGAAGATGATGGTTTTAACTTCCTCGGTATAACGGTTGCGGGATTCATTGGATTTGACAACACGGGTGGATATTTCCTTGAAAGCATCGGGGGATATATACTGAAAAGCCAGATCTTCCAACTCCATTTTCATCCAGTTGATTCCCAAGCGATTGGCCAGCGGCGCATAAACGTCCATCGTCTCTCGCGCGATGTAAATCCTACGGTCAGGGGATTGATACTGGAGTGTGCGCATGTTGTGAATACGGTCGGCCAGACGCACCATTAGAATACGGATATCCGCAGACATGGCCAGAATCATTTTGCGGAAGTTCTCGGCCTGTCTTTCCTCCTGAGAACCAAAGGAAATGCGGCTCAATTTCGTAAGTCCACTCACCAGAAAGGCGACGTCCTTGCCGAATTCCGTCTCGATTTGTTCTTTTGTAGTTAGCGTGTCTTCAATCGTATCATGCAAAAGACCGCTGATGATCGTAGCCGAATCCATCTTCATATCCGTCAGGATGCCAGCCACTTCCATCGGATGTGTGAGATAAGGCTCGCCGGATAAACGAACTTGTCCCTGATGCACTGTTGCCGAGTAAATATAGGCCTTTTCGATCATCTCCAGCTCTTCGGCTGTCAGATAGGCCTGGACTTTATCCAGAATGTCCGTAATTCTTAACATGAAGATTTCCGGTCTGTCGAACGACGATCAAGCTGTCGCTTTGAGTTCTGACGCTATGCTCTTTTGAACTTCCGAAACGATATCTCCGGTCGCGCAAAGACGGTTTTCACCATTTTTCCGAAATTTCAACTCGACATTTCCCTGTGCCAGATTTTTGGATCCCACCGTAACCCGAAAGGGAATTCCAATCAGATCCGCATCTTTGAATTTAACGCCGGCCCGTTCATCACGGTCATCCAGAATCACTTCAATACCTTTTGCTTTCAGCTCGGAATAAATATCTTCAGCAGCTTTCATCACACTTTCTTCGTTGATATTGACGGGAGTGATGATAACCGCATAAGGGGCAAGCGGCAGGGGCCAGATAATGCCATTGGCATCGTAATTCTGTTCGATGCAGGCGGCCACGGTTCGGCCGATGCCGATTCCATAACATCCCATAATCATGGTTTTTTCCTTGCCGTCTTTATCAAGATACGCGGCTTTCATGGCCTTACTGTACTTGGTGCCCAGCTTAAAAACATGGCCGACTTCAATGCCGCGAACAAATTTAATCGCACCGGCGCAGCGCGGACAGGCATCGCCCGGTTCGGCCACGCGCACATCCGCAAAAGACTGGACCTGCAAATCACGACCGATGTTGACATTTTTCAGGTGATAATCCTGTTGGTTTGCCCCAACGACAAAATTAATCAGGTTCATGATGGAATAATCGGCAATGACTGGGCATTTAATACCCAGAGGTCCGGCAAATCCACGCGGCGCTCCGGTCGCTTTCAAAATCATCTCATCGTCGGCCAGTTCAAGCTGGGCTACACCCAGATGATTCTTTACTTTGATGTCGTTGACTGCCTGGTCGCCACGAATCAGCACGGCGCAGGGGTTGCCGTCTGCATTGAAAATCAGCGTCTTGACGATTTGTTCGGGCGATACTTTCAAAAAGGCGCTGACTTCTTCAATGGTGCGGACATGCGGCGTTTCCACACGCTCCATCGGCAGACCATCTTTTTCGGATATCGCCTGTTTTTCGGGTTGCGGGATTTCCGCTTTCTCCAGATTGGCGGCATAATTGCATTTTTCACAAAAGACAATGGCATCTTCGCCGGATTCGGCCATAACCATGAACTCGTGCGAGTAGCTTCCGCCAATACTGCCGGAATCCGCTTCCACTGCGCGGAATTGCAATCCACAGCGTCGGAAAATATGATGGTAAGCTGCAAACATTTTGTCATAGCTTTTTTCCGCGCCCGCTTCATCCGCATCAAAGCTGTAAGCGTCTTTCATACCGAATTCGCGGCAACGCATGACGCCGAAACGGGGACGTACCTCATCGCGGAACTTGGTTTGAATCTGATACAGGTTACGCGGCAGTTGCCGGTAGGTTTTAATATCATTGCGCACCAAATCGGTAATGACTTCTTCGTGTGTCGGCCCCAGGCAATAGTCACGGTCATTGCGGTCCCGAAATCTAAGCAGTTCCTTGCCATAATAGGTCCAGCGACCGGATTCCTGCCAGAGTTCGGCCGGCTGAACCATCGGCAGATGAACTTCCTGGGCGCCGGCTTTATTCATTTCTTCACGGACAATCTGTTCCACTTTTTGAATCACACGATAACCCAGCGGCAGATAGGCATAAATGCCACTGGTGAGTTTTCTGATCATTCCCGCCCGAATCATAAGCTGATTGCTAACCACTTCCGCATCCGACGGTACTTCCCGTCCGGTGGGCAGGTGCATTTCCGAATAACGCATTAATCCTCCTTATTTTTCACTGTCCAGGGACTTGATCTCCTCAAGTAATACCGGGACAAAATCTTTTTCTTCCACTTTTTTGTAAGCGACGCCTTTTTTAAACATCATGCCGAAACCGTTGCCGCCTGCGATGCCGATATCCGCATCCGCAGCTTCACCGGGGCCGTTGACCACACATCCCATTAAGGCCACTTTGATATACTCTTTTCTTCCGGCCAGTGCTTTTTCCACTTGAGATACCAACCCGACCAGATCAATCTGACAACGACCACAGGTCGGGCAGGAAATGATTTCAGTGCCCACTTTGCGAATCTTTAAAGCGCGTAAAATGCCATAGGCGATGGGCAGCTCCAAAAGAGGATCGCCGGTAACCGATACACGGATGGTATCCCCAATCCCTTCATGCAAAAGCGTACCGATGCCCAGCGCTGATTTAACAGCTGCGTCCACAAGTGTTCCCGCCTCCGTGACACCGACATGCAGCGGATAATCGGTTTTTGCGGCAATTAAACGATAGGCTTGAATCATCATCGGCACATCCGACGACTTCAGGGATAGTTTGATTCGATCGAACCCCAGATTCTCGAACATTTCAATATTTCGCATAGCGCTGTCGCAGAGAGCCTCTGCAGTGACACCGCCATGCTCCAGCACCATATCCTTTTGCAGAGAACCGGCATTCACCCCGATCCGGATGACCGTTTGACGCTCTTTAGCGACTTTAACAATTTCAGAAATCTTGTCTTTGACGATATTGCCCGGATTGATCCGAATACCGTCCACCCCATTTTTAATGGCGTCAATGGCTAACTGATAATGGAAATGAATATCGGCAATCACGGGAATGTTGATCCGCTTCTTGATTTCCGAAATGGCGTCCACGGCTTCCTGATCCGGCACGGCAATACGAATGATTTCACAGCCCGCCGCTTCAAGATCGGAAATCTGCTTTACGGTTGCCTCCACATTGCGCGTATCCGTGTTGGTCATGGATTGAACGACGATGGGCGCATCTCCGCCGATCGCGACCTGTCCCACCTGGATCTGTCTTGATTTTCTTCTTTTTGATTCTGTTTGATTCATGGGCACCCGCTTTCTTTGACGTGTCTGATGTTATTTACCCAGCCAGCAGTGTAGACACAATTGTTCCGCAGGCATTCCGATGGCCTCAATCATGTCTTCTATCGCAAGATACTTCAGGGAGGTCACATTTAAATCTTTCCGGATCCACTCAATCATGGCCGCATGCTTCGACGACGATGTATCGAGATATTCCTGAGAATTTTCCAAATCCTTGCCTTCGAGGGCGCGGATCGCCTTCCGGCAGGCCAGTTCCGCATTGGTACGCGTGGATGACGCATAGATGCAGGGGAACATCAGGGGCGGACAGGCGGGGCGAATGTGAATTTCCTTGGCACCATTGTCCCACAATTTTTTAATCGTGAAATTCTTGAGCTGCGTACCGCGAACGATGGAATCGTCGCAAATAATCATCCGGTTGCCGTTAATCACTTCCCGCACGGCAGACAGCTTCATAGTGGCTACCAGATCCCTAATATCCTGGGTAGGCGGCGTGTAGCTTCTGCCATACCCCGGTGTGTATTTGACGAGCGGTCTGCGGTAAGGAATGCCGGAGGACATCGCGTAGCCAATCGCATGCCCTACGCCGGAATCCGGAACACCGGCAACAAAATCCGCCTTGACATTGTCGCGCTTTGCCAAAAAGGCTCCGCAACGTTCTCTTGTTTTTTCCACGCTGATGCCGTCGTAACTCGATGATGGATAGCCGGTATAAATCCATAAAAAGGAACAGATTTTTTTCTGGGCGCCTTCAGGTTTCAGTTGTTTGATGCCGTCAGGTGAAAGCAGGACAATTTCTCCGGGTCCGATAAAGCGCAATAATTCATATCCGAGATTTTCAAATGAACTCGCTTCCGTCGCCACCACATAAGACTTCTTTTGCGGATCCTTGCTTTTTCCCAGTGCCAGAGGGAAGCGTCCGAATTTGTCGCGTGCGGCGTAGATGCCTTCAGGAGTCAGGACCAGCACGCAAATCGACCCTTCAATAATGCCGCGCATGGAGGCAATGCCTTCCACGATATTGTCGCCGCGATTGATCAGGGACGCGACGATTTCCGCATTATTGACGCCGCCTCCGGCGACTTCGGTAAAAGACGCGCCTTCGTTGAGCAGCTCATCCACCAGTTCATTTTTATTGGCGATCAATCCTGAGGCAACCACTGCGTATCTCCCGAACTTGGAGTGGAAGATCAGTGGCTGGGGAGATTCATCCTCAATTGCTCCGATCCCGAAGTGACCGTCCATCTTTTTGTAATCATCGACAAAGCGAGATTTAAACTGCGCCTGCGATATGCCGTGAATCGTATTGTAGAATCCTTTGGCGCCGAATACGGCCATGCCGCCGTGTTCAGTCCCCAGATGGGAATGATAATCCGTTCCGTAAAAAAGCGCCTGTACGCAATTACTCTCATCGACAACACCGAAAAGTCCGCCCATTTCTTTCTTCCGCCTATTTCTTGTTGTTGATATTAAATTTTTCCATTAGCTTTTGGTAGACATTGTCCGGCACCAATCCCCGAACCGATCCTCCCAGACTGGCCACTTCTTTGATAAGATTGGAGCTGGTGTAAAACCAGCGATAACCGCTCATCAGAAAAACGGTTTCAACGTTTTTCGTCTGGCGGCGGTTCATCAGCGCCATTTGAAATTCATATTCAAAGTCGGAAAGAGCCCGCATGCCTCGCAAAATCGTACTGGCGCCGGAACTCTTGAGATAATCAATCAGCAGACCGGAATGACTGTCTACCCTCACGCCCGGAACATCGTCGAAGATTTCCCGGATAAACTGGCAACGTTCCTCAACGGAAAACAATGAAGTCTTGCTGGGATTAAAAGCAACCAGTACAATGATGTCGTCAAATATCCTGCTTCCTCTTTTGATAATATCCACATGACCATTGGTAATCGGATCAAATGAGCCGGGATAAATCGCTACTTTATTATCAAACTTCTCCTGTGTCATTTGTTGCCATCCTTACAAACGTTAAAATGTTTTCTCCATATTTTCGCTGATCAGCCAAATACATTCCTTCCGGCAAAGACTCCGGTTGTTCCTTTTGGGAATGCTGCAGAATGATGACTCCGTCCTTTTGTAAAATGCGGTACTTTCCCAATAACCTGAGTGTTTCCGCGATCAATCCCTGATGATAAGGAGGATCGGCAAAGATGATATCGAATTGATATTGCTTACCGTAAAGATCCCGCAAGGTTGATTGCACATCGGCAGCAATGATGCGACATTTTTCGGAATAACCGCACAACGAGGCATTTTCCCGGATGATCGCGGCAAGGGATTTGCTTTTTTCCACAAATACCACCGTTTTTGCGTAGCGGCTTAATGCCTCCAGCCCAACCGACCCTGAACCTGCAAATAAATCCAGAAAAAGCTGATCCTCGGGAAATCCTAAAAGATTGAAAAGAGCTTCCCGTAAAAAATCAGACGTAGGTCTTGAATTTGATTTTGACGGAAAATGAAATGTTCTTCCTTTTGTTTCACCTCCGGTAATTCTCATAGCATCACTTTGGAATCAGCAAAACATCTCTATCTTGGAGCTTGCCCGGCGATATGATTTTTGGGGATCCCTCTTCTTTTTATGATTTTAATTAACTTAAAAACCAACCATAGCGGACCCGAAATTGCGTAACACACCATGATGACAAAAATGGTTACTCTAGGCTCAAATATGATGATCAGTAAGATGCCGACGACGACTAAAAAAGTCATAAATGGCATTCGAACCAGAAGTTTCATGTCTTTGCCACTATAATATTTGATATTGCTGACCATCAAAAGAGATAACGCAACGACCAGAAAAATAATGTAGGGATTATGAAAGGTTCCTTCGACGCCAATGTGATTGAAGAAAATGACGGTTGTGGCAATAACCGAAGCGGCGGCCGGTATCGGCAACCCGTTGAAGACCTTGCTGTCAATAATTCCGATTTGAATATTGTATCGGGCCAGACGAAGCGCGCCACAGGCGACAAATAAAAAACCCGCCATCCACCCTTTGTCATAAAAAGCCATCGCCCAGATATAGGCAAGTAAGGCAGGCGCCATGCCAAAGGCGATCAGATCCGCCAGAGAATCATATTCCGCACCGAATTTACTGGTGGTGTTGGTGATACGTGCGATCCGGCCGTCCAGACCATCCAAAATCAGCGAAAGCAAAATAGACAAAGAGGCTGCGACAAATCGTTCTTCGATGGACGCGACAATAGAATAAAAACCCGCAAACAGACTGCCTGTCGTAAAAAGATTCGGCAAAACATAGATGCCCTTTTTTATCCGGATATTCCTAAGACGCTTCTCTCCATTCATGAAAGATACCCTAAAGGCGTTTGCCCCGCCCGCACTTTATCACCCACGACAACCTTAATCCGGGAATCAGGAGGTAAGAAAACTTCAACGCGAGAACCGAAGCGGATTAAACCAAATCGCTCGCCTTTCTCAATTTTCGCGCCTTCATGGGTCCAGCAGACAATTCTTCTAGCGATCAAACCGGCAATCTGCACGACCCAGACGATGCGTCCGTCTTGGGTTCGAATCATCATCTGATTTCGCTCATTTTCGGCCGATGCCTTGTCAAGATCGGCGGAGAGGAATTTGCCCTCATGATAGGAAATCTTTTCCACGATGCCTTCATAGGGGGCGCGATTCACATGCACGTTGAAAACGTTCATAAAAATACTTATTTTGGTAAACTTGCCCTGGATAACGCCCCGTAAATCGACCTCTTCAATTCTGATCACTTTCCCATCAGCCGGACAGATCACAAGCTTTTCTTCGTCCTGAAAACTTCTTTCGGGATTCCTGAAAAAACAAATAATGAAAATTGAGATCGCGCCCAAAATGACCATCAGCCAGATCATGCCGAATAGAGCTGCCATAATCGTGAAGATCAGGGAAATAAGGATAAAGGGGAAACCTTCAAAAGCAATAATACTATTATGTTTCATAAAGTATTTTATCTTTCCTCAAATGAGATTTGTTGATATATGAATTGCGTGTTCTTGTCAATCAATCTTTGCCCTGTCGACCTACAGTATTGCCTTGACATAATAGAAGGAAACTATATATTGACGCAAGCCACACCGGAGGTTTTGAATGTCTAAAAAAGTAAAAATATACACGCTGAGTACATGTAGCCACTGCAAAGCGGCAAAAAAATTTTTAAATGAGAACCGCATCCTTTTTGAAGCGACCGACGTTGATTTGCTCCAGGGTACGGAAAGAGAAGCTGTTCTTAATGAAGTGGTTCAATACAATCCACAACGATCTTTTCCGACAATCATCATCGGCGAAAAAATAATCATCGGCTTTAAGGAAAATGATATTCGTGAGGCGCTGGACATTAAATGACGCCTGCCGAACTTTACGATCTGCTTAAAAAAGCACAGGAGCCCAAAGGATTTATTTTCAATAAGGACAAGGACTGGGTGCTTTCAATCCTGAATGACCTTCTGGTCAATAAGGAGCGCTATGGGTATACGTGCTGCCCCTGCCGTCTGGCCTCCGGTGACCGGGAAAAAGACCGCGATATCATATGTCCCTGCGTTTACAGAACAGCTGACGTGAAGGAATATGGAAGTTGTTACTGTAACTTATATGTTTCCAAGGGGTGGAATGAAGATAGTGCCCCTCACCGCTATGTTCCGGAACGACGTCCCACGGATAAAATATCCTTTTAATCATATCTTTTGATAAATATTGACAAACGAGTCAAGAAACAATAAGTTACGCCCGATCTACATTACAAGAAGGGATCATTTTCATGATTAATACATATATTTGCAAGAAAAAAAGCATTTTGATAGCTGAAATCTGTACGGATACAACCTGCGAATGGCGTTTGAAAAACGAAGCATTTCTAAATTGCACCTGGGTTGCCTGCAATTACGGCCCTTTTACACTGGAAGAAGTGGGTGATATGATGGGGGTAACCCGTGAACGAATCCGCCAGATTGAAGCCAAGGCTCTCAAAAAACTACAGCACAAAAAGAGAAGAGATCAGCTTAAGGATTTCGCCTCACCAGGCAACGATTGGGATAATTTGTAAGAAAGATTATCTCTTTTTCTTGCGTAACTTTTCCAGGAATAGTACTTCATTCATGTGAATTTTTCGCTCATCGCGCGCAAACAACATTCCGCCAATGGACATTTCCATATTCAAAGCGGCAATTTTATCCATTCGGGGGACAACGGAACAGATATTTTTCAGTTCTTCAATGGCCTTTACGGATCTGTGAGAGAGCGTTTCTGCCATCTTCTCCGCTTCTTGCATGAATTTTTCAGGTGGCGCCACTTTGTTGACCAAACCAATTCTCAAAGCCTCATTGGCCCCGATCGGTTCACCAAGCATGACAATTTCCTTAGCCTTGGTTACCCCCACAATCTGACTCAAGGGATAGAAAAGAGGACTCAACCCGAACTTCAATTCCGGATGACAAAAAATGGCACTTTCGGATGCGACAATCAGATCGCACACGGTCACGATATTAAAGCCTCCGCCCAGCGCAATGCCGCCCACTGCCGCAATGACCGGCTTGGTATATGAATAAATCTTTTTTAAATACTGTTTCATCGATTCAAAATAATCATCGATTTCAACATTCCCCAGAGACGACATTTCCTTGATGTCCATTCCCGCCGAAAAAACATATTCCCCGCCGGTGATAATCAATGCTTTCATATGTGGATCATTTTCAACATCTAAAAGCGCGTCGTTTAATTCCAGTCTCATCTCTTTGGAAAGAGCGTTCATTTCATGCGCGCGATCGAATTTAATGACGGCGTAATTATTTTTCTTTTCAACAAGGATGGTCTTATAATTCATTTTTCTTATCCACCTTCACTCGGAGATCTTTGCTCGTTTTAAAAAAAGGAACTTTTCTGTCACCCAACTCCACTCGAGCGCCTGATTTTGGATTGCGGCCAATGCGAGGTTTTCTCTCACGAATCGTAAATATGCCAAATCCTCTGATTTCAATTCGTTCATTTTTTTTCATCGCCTCAATCAAGGAATCCAGAATGGTCTGCACAACTAATGCAATGTCCTTTTGAGCATAACGCTTATATTGCCCGGCGAGTTTTTTGATGAGTTCGTTTTTGGTCATATTCGTTTGCAGGTTAAATGGGTCATGGATGATACAGATAGCTGACCCCGCTCCATTTCTTCTCAGCCTTTTCCGTCAAAGCCCGGCTGAATTGATTTGCAGCGCTTTCAAACACGTAATCAAAAACCGAAGGGTGTTTTTTTCGGGGATGAATCAGATCGTATTTTCCGCTTTTCCCGGAAATTTCGCCGGCCAGTTTTGCCGCGGAGGCCATGTCGCCTAGTTGATCGACCAGCCCTAACTCTTTGGCCTTGCGGCCCGTAAAGACACGGCCATCACTAATCGCAACCACCTGGTCGCGGGTCATTTTGCGGTTCTCCACAATCACATCGATAAACTGATTGTAGATGTCGTCAACGAGTTCCTGAATAATCAGTCGTTCCCCAGGAGTCATTTCCCGAAGGGGCGAACCGATATCTTTGTACTGGCCGCTTTTTACAACAGACGATTTTACACCGATTTTCTTGAAGAGCTCTTCGAGATTGGCAAACTGCATAATGGCCGAGATACTTCCGGTAATCGTCCCAGGATTGGCCACGATTTTATCGGCAGCGCATGCGATCAGCAGGCCGCCGGAGGCGGCAACGGATCCCATGGAGGCAACTACTTTCTTTTTCTTTTTCAGTTCAATGACGGCATCATAGATTTCCTGAGATGCAGCCACACCGCCGCCGGGCGAATCAATACGCAAAACAACGGCAACAATAGAACTGTCCTTTCCGAACTCATCAAGACTTTCGGCAATTTCCTGAGAATGACTGATAACGCCTTCAACCGTGACGACACCGATTTTATCATTTAAGGAAAAGGTTTGCGATCCGGCACTCCCGGATTGGGCGCCTGCTTTATAGAAAAACAAATATAAAACAGCGCCCACCACGATCAGTAGTACCAATCCTAAAAGGACAGGATGCTTTCGCATAATTTATTTAATCCTTGTTTTGACCGCCGATTTTCACATCCGCCAACGCCTGAGCCAGATTTGAACCAACGTTCTCCCGGTTGTTGATATACTGGCTGGATGATGGTGTCGGAGATGGCGCCGGCGCTTCCATATCCTTAATGCTCAGTCGAATCTTCTTGGTTTTAACATCAATGCTTTTCACAATGGCGGATACACTGTCTCCGACATTGTATAGTTCGGCTGAAGACTTGACGCGCTTTGAGCTGATTTCGGAAATGTGAACCAGGCCTTCAATGCCCTCTTCAATTTCCACAAAAATTCCAAAGTCGGTAAAGTTTGTAATCTTCCCACTCACGACACTACCCGGCGCGTATTTTTTAGGCAATTCTTCCCAGGGATTCTTCTCAATTTGCTTGATGCCCAACGAGAATTTTTCGTTATCCACATCGATATTCAGCACAACCGCTTCAACTTCCTGTCCCTTCTTGAAATACTCGGATGGATGGGTTACGCGATGCTTCCAGGAAATATCCGATACATGAACCAGACCGTCGATACCGTCTTCTATCCCGATGAAAACACCAAAGTTGGTGATATTGCGAACCTGACCTTTCACCACCGTTCCCACAGGATATCTCTCTTTGAGTTTCTCCCAGGGATTGGCTGTTGTCTGTTTCAGGCTCAATGACACGCGTTTGGCTTCGGGATTGACTTCCAGAACGACCACTTTCAAAACGGCTCCGACATTTAGAACCTTGGAGGGATGTTTGATTTCACGCGTCCAGTACATCTCGGAGATATGCACCAAGCCTTCCACACCGGGTTCCAGTTCCACAAAAACGCCATAATCCGTCAGATTGACGACCTTGCCCTCCACCAGTGCACCAACCGGATACTTTTCCATGATGTGTTCCCATGGATTTTCGTGCAGTTGTTTCAAGCCCAGCGATACCCTTTCCTTATCACGATCGAACGACAGAACCTTTACGGTAATCTTTTCACCCTTATGGAAAACATCCGCCGGCTTTGCAATTCTGCCCCAAGAAATGTCTGTGACATGCAGCAATCCATCAATACCGCCCAGATCGATAAAAATGCCATAATCGGTGATGTTCTTGATGATACCTTCAACGATGCTTCCTTCAGCAATATTGTTGAGCGTATCTTTCTTTTCGCTTTCTCTTTCCGTAGCGACAATCGAGCGGCGGGACAAAACCACATTATTGCGCTTGCGGTCGTATTTCAAAATATGAAAATCCAGCGTCTGGCCCATGAAGTAATCCAGATCTTTAATGGGACGGGTGTCAATTTGCGAGCCGGGCAGAAATGCGATGATGCCGATATCGACGGAAAGGCCGCCCTTCACTTTCTCCACCACGGTTCCCTTGATCGTGAGATTATTTTCACTGATTTGTTTGATTTCATCCCAAACTTTAAGTTTGGCGGCTTTATCATGAGATAAAATCAGATTTCCCTCTGAATCTCTCTTGTCGATAAATACTTCTATATCATCGCCCACGGAAACGGAAACATTTCCCTGCGCGTCTCTAAGTTCTTTGATGGGGATAAAACCTTCCGTTTTCCAGCCTACATCCACCATAACCGTATCCGAGGTAATATGCACAACCTTGCCGCAGGCAATATCTCCGTATTGCAACTGATTAAGACTCTGCTCATAGAGTTCTTTGAATCCCATATCTTCATCTTTTGATGAAGCGGAAGAGCCGGTCTTACCCTCCTTTGGATTTGTTAAGTTTGCGTTATTATTGTTAACCATTAACTTAATACCCCCTAAATTTTATGAAACTATTTAATCCGTTGTGCCTAACATACCGAAAATCAAATAGCAAGACAAATCAGGCAGTCATTGCAGTCCATCATTTTTTTCACTCATCCGTCTTGACCGGATATTCGCAGGAGAATTCGTCCGACAACCTCAGACACATCCAAAGATGTTGAATCGATGACGAAGGCATCCGGCGTCGCCGTCAGAGGTGAAATTTTTCTTTGTGAATCCTGATGGTCTCTGGCTTTCATATCCTTGAGGATACCCTCCATTTCCGCGGGGCTGCTCTTCTGGAGAAGTTCGTTGTGCCGCCGTCTGGTTCGCTCCTGGATATCGGCATCCAGATAAAACTTATAATCAGCATGGGGGAATACAACGGATCCCATATCTCTGCCTTCCGCGACAATGCCGCCTTCGGCGCCCGCTTCCCTTTGCAGAGAAAGCAGCTTTTCCCGTACAACACCGAAAGCCGAGAGGGTCGATGCGGCTAACCCGACCGCCTCTGTGCGGATTTTATCACCAACGTTTTCTCCATCGACGTAGACAATCATTTGCCCGTCATCATTCTTCAGAGTAATGTCCGTTTTGGAACATAATCCGGCCAACTGGACAGGATCGTTCAAATCAATGTTGTACTTCAATGCCTTGTAGGCCAAGGCGCGGTAAAGGGCCCCCGTATCCAGGTAAAGATATTGGAGCCTTTCGGCCAGCGCCTTGCTGACCGTGCTTTTCCCCGCGCCGGCCGGCCCATCAATGGTGATTATTTTTTTCTTCATATTCAGTATTTCCCTTTCCCGTTCTTTTGTAGGTCCGCAATCGAAAACTTGCCTAATCTTAATAAAGCAGGTAGGATGACACATAAATTAAGAATAAAATTATAAATATGTATAAAATAATCCAAAAGCAATGTTTTTCTTGCGTAATGATCATGCTTCTCCTTTTTACAGGCGCGGGCCGTGTGGAGGCAGCTTTTACGCTGGCCGACGAAACAAAACTCGGCAAGGAAATCTACGATAAGCTTCAAAAGAATAATTTTCTGCTTTCCGATAAAAAACTGGGCGCTTATATTTCGGGAATCGGCAACAGGGTTTTGGCTCAAAGCTCGAAAGCGCCATTTGAATATACCTTCTCTATCTTTAACAGCTCGGCCATTAATGCCTTTGCCACGCCCGGCGGTTATATCTACATCAACAAAGGTTTAATCACCGCTGTAGAAAATGAAGCGCAACTGGCCGGCGTCATGGCACATGAAATCGCTCATGCCAATGCCCGTCACGTGGCCAGCATCATTGAAAAGTCTCAAAAACTGAACATTGCCGCGTTGGCTGCCATCATTGCCGGGGCATTTCTGGGTGGCGGCGGGGAGGCTACGGCGGCTATTGCCGCTTTTTCCGTTGCCGGAGCAACTTCCATGTCGCTTAAGTACCAGCGGGAGCATGAAGAGGAAGCAGACCGCCTGGGCATCGAATATTTGGTCCACGCCGGTTACTACCCCCAAGCCATGGTGGAATTTTTGAAAATCATCAAACAGTATGATTTTTTGTCCAGATCGATTCCATCCTATTTAAAAACCCATCCCGGCACTGATGACCGGATCTTTTATCTCGACAGCGTCATTCAGACACAATATCGCACGCCGAGCGGCACCCGAAATATTGTCGGCAATTTTACACGAATGCAAGCCTTGGTCGTCCAGGATTCGGCAGACCTGAAAAGACGCAACCGGCAACTGACACAGGCTTTGCACAATAATCCGAAAAATGTTGACCTGCTTTACGCGTTGGCCATGACGGAAGAACAACTAGGCCATACGAGCGTCGCCATTGAAATTTTAAACAAAGCCATGGCGCTCTCTCCGCGCGATGAGGATATTTTGATTGCCGGCGGTTTAATTTATTTAAAAACAGGCGACGCTGCGAAAGCCCGTTCTCTTTTGCTCAAAGCCGCGGCGATTCATCCGGATAACGACCAGACAATACTTGCTCTGGGCAATGCTTATTTTGCTATGGGTGATTTTCAAAATGCACTGGATTACTTTTTGAAACTGGAGGGCAAGGTCATCGAGGATGCGGACATAAACTATCCTATTGCCATGAGCTACGGGCGACTCAATCAGCAAGGCGAATCCCATTATTATTTCGGTTTGCATTTTAAAAATGAAAAAAAACCGGAAAGCGCCCTGTTTCATTTTCAAAAGGCACAAACCTTTTTCCCCGAAGGATCCAAAAAAGCAAACCTGATTTCCGATGCCATTAAAGAATTGGGTTCAGACACCTCCAAGAGGCCTGCCGGAAAAACCGGCCGACGATAAGATAGCGTCAGGAATTCTTCTGTAAATACAAATCATTACTCAGTAACTGCCGGTCAATCTTTATCGTTGCGAAAAATGCGACAATACATTATAAGAGCCTTACTTTAATATTATTTTCGAAAGGAGTCTCAAACAAGTGAATATCCTAATCTTTGGTCCCAACGGCAGCGGCAAAGGAACGCAAGGCGCAATCGTGCAGAAGAAATTCGGTGTTCCTCACATTGAAACCGGTGTTATCTTCCGTCAGAATATCTCCAAGAAAACCCCGCTGGGAGAAAAAGCAAAAGCGTTTATCGACCGCGGCGAGCTTGTTCCCGATGATATTACCATTCCCATGATTCTGGATCGTTTGAAAGAAGACGATGCTAAAAAAGGCTGGCTACTCGACGGTTTCCCCCGCAATCTGGCTCAGGCCGAAGCCCTGTGGGCCGCTCTGCAGAAAGAGAACATCAAACTGGATATCGTCATTGAAATCGATCTGGACCGCGAGATTGCCAAAAAGCGCATCATGGGCCGCAGACTCTGCAAGATGGACAACAACCATCCCAACAACATTTTCATCGACGCCATCCAACCCCATTCACATGACGGCAAAACAACCTGCCGCGTGTGTGGCTGTGAAGATTTATCCGCCCGCGCCGACGATCAGGATACGAGCGCCATCGACAAACGCCACGGCATTTACTACGACACCAAAACCGGAACGCTCGCTGCCGTAATTTTTTTCAAGGAAAGAACCAAAGTGATTATCGTTGACGGCAGTGCCGGCGTCAAGGAAGTATCCGAAGATCTCATGAAAAAGCTCGGTTAACCGCGCAGAAAAGAGTACAAATTAAAGCCCCCCAACAACACATGGAGGGCTTTTTTTAACGTCATTATGGAAAATATAAGAAACTTCAGTATCATCGCCCATATCGATCATGGCAAGTCCACGCTGGCAGACCGCTTGATTCAATTTACCGGCGTCTGCAACGAAAGAAACTTTCAGGATCAGCTGCTCGACAACATGGATATCGAGCGCGAACGAGGTATTACGATCAAGAGCAATGCCATCTC
The DNA here is from genome assembly GCA_964547345.1 of uncultured Smithella sp. Lineage (GTDB taxonomy): Bacteria > Desulfobacterota > Syntrophia > Syntrophales > Smithellaceae > UBA8904. The sequence continues at coordinate 57,673 of CAZJMX010000004.1, forward strand.
CCTGCCCTATCGGGCCAAAGATGGGAAACAGTATATCCTGAATCTGATCGATACGCCGGGTCATGTGGACTTTTCCTACGAAGTCTCGCGGTCTCTGGCCTCCTGCGAAGGTGTCCTGCTTTTAATTGACGCGGCGCAGGGCGTTCAGGCTCAGACCCTGGCCAATCTCTACCTTGCCATGGAACACAACCTGGCAATCATTCCGATCATTAACAAAATTGATTTGCCCTCCGCCGATATAGATCGTGTGCTGGAAGAAATCGATTCTGAGCTGGGGCTCGACCCGGATACGCACATCAAATGCTCGGCCAAGGAAGGCATCGGCATTGAGGAAATTCTGGAAGCGATCATTGAACGCATCCCGCCGCCTACAGGCAGCGAAGATAATCCGCTTGCCGCCCTGATTTTTGACGCCAAGTATGACTCTTTCCGCGGTACGATCATTCATTGCCGGGTTTTTGAAGGCACCGTGAAAAGCGGCGATATCATCCGCTTCATGTACAACAACTCGACCTATAAGGTGGAAGAAGTCGGTCATTTCCTGCTGACGCGCACCAAGCGCGACAGGATCTCCGCAGGTGAAGTGGGCTACATTGTCGCCGGTGTTAAAACCGTCTCCGACGTGCGCACGGGCGACACGATCACCCATCAGGATAAACCCTGCTCACAGCCGCTGCCGGGGTTCAAGGAAGTCAAACCGGTAGTCTTCGCATCCATCTATCCCATTGCGTCTGACGACTATCAGGATCTGGCCGACTCCCTGGAAAAATACAAACTCAACGACGCCTCATTTATTTATGAAAAAGACTCCTCCGCTGCACTGGGTCAGGGGTTCCGCTGCGGTTTTCTGGGGCTTTTGCATCTGGATATTGTACAGGAAAGACTGGAACGTGAATTTGATCTGTCGATTATTCTTTCTGTTCCCAGTGTCTGTTACCGTTTCACCCTCAAAGACAACAAAGTCATTTACGTGGATAATCCCACCCACTATCCCGATCCGGCGGAAATAGCCAAAGGAGAAGAGCCCTTCATCCGCGCCGCAATGATGCTTCCCGAACGCTACCTCGGCACGGTTATGAAATTGTGCATGGAAAAACGCGGCGTCAATTCCAATTTGAATTACACGGGACCGGGTCGCGCGGAGTTGACCTATGAAATGCCTCTGGCGGAAGTCATTTTTGATTTTTATGATCGCTTTAAATCCGTCACTCAAGGGTACGGTTCATTTGATTATGATATCATTGATTACCGTGAGAGCAATCTGGTTTTGATGGATATTCTGGTGAATGGTGAAAAAGTCGACGCGCTCTCACAGATCATTCACCGTGAACGCGCTCGCTCCCGGGGACTTCTGGCCTGCGAACGCCTCAAGGAAGAAATCCCCCGCCAGATGTTTAAAATCGCCATTCAGGGGGCCATCGGCGGAGAAATCATCGCCCGCAGCACCATCAGCGCTTTCCGCAAAGACGTAACGGCCAAATGTTACGGCGGTGATATCAGCCGTAAAAGAAAACTTCTGGAAAAGCAAAAAGAAGGCAAGAAACGCATGAAGATGATCGGCTCCGTCAGCATTCCGCAAAGCGCGTTTCTGGCGGTTTTGAAATCAGACAACGACTAGATATTCTGCTTCCTCTTTAAGCGCCAGTATTGTGCGTCCAACACTTCTTTACAAAAGTTTTGTGCTGCATTTCAGCGACTGCGCCGCAAATACGCTTATAACTATGAATTATGATCAGGCCGGACTCTATCTTCATATTCCCTTCTGTTTGAGCAAGTGCGGGTATTGCAGTTTCCACTCTGTCACGGCGACTCATCTTATTGATGCTACCGTCAATGCCATCATGCGGGAAATGGATCTTTACAGGGATTTCTTTTTCTTTTTTGATACCATTTATATCGGCGGTGGAACGCCTTCCCTGCTTTCGATCCGGCAAATTGAAAACATCCTCAAATCCATCAATCATAATTTTGAAATCTCCCGGCGCGCGGAAATAACCCTGGAAGTCAATCCCGGTGATGTCTCCCTGGAATATTTTCAGGACCTGAAAAGCCTCGGGATCAATCGCCTGAATATCGGCATTCAGTCATTTGACGATCCTATTTTGAAATTCCTCGGACGCAGACATTCAGCCAGACAAGCGGTTGCCGCCATCGATCACGCGCGGAAAGCCGGGTTCAAAAACGTTGGTATTGACTTAATCTATGGTGTTTCCGGACAGGATATAAAAAGCTGGGAAAAAACCTTACAAAAAACCTTGTCTTTTAAGCCGGCACATCTTTCCTGTTATCAACTTTCCCTGGACAATGAGACGCCGCTTTATAAACAATATAAGCAAGACGGCCTGCAAATGCCATCTGAAGATCAGGCGCTGGATTTCTTCATGACGACATCCCGGACACTGACGGAATCTGGTTATACTCACTACGAAGTATCCAACTTTGCCCGTACCGATTCTTTAAAATCCCGTCACAACATGAAATACTGGCGGCACGCGCCTTATCTCGGAATGGGACCTGCAGCACATTCTTTCGACGGTGAGAATCGCTGGTGGAACAAGGCAGATATCGAAGCCTACCTCAAGGCCATTGACGAAGGGAAAAAGCCGGTAGACAGATCTGAAAATCTCACACAGGAACAGCTGGCGCTGGAAGCGCTCTTCCTGGGCATGCGCACGAAAGACGGAATTGATCTTGAACAATACAAAACGCGCTATGGTTCAGATTTACTGACTGAGAAAAGCCTGATCATTAATGAACTGATCAAAAATGAGTTGGTGGAGTTGAAAGGCGGCCGTCTTTACCCCACCCTGGCCGGCATGGCGGTAGCGGACAGTCTGGCGCTGATTTGATAATCTAATCTGTCATGACTCATATTTGACATAACACACAACCGCTAATAAAGTCGTGTACTGGCAACCCTTTCACCTACAAAAAAACAACTTTGAAAAGCCTTGATGTTGCAAATTACGGAAGGAAAGAGAGTGAATGTTCTGCCTACTTTTGAGAGTGTTTTGTCAATTGTGTAAGCCTGACCTCTACAGAACTTTCGCCAATAGAACAACCTGATCTCGGGAGGCCTTATTTGACGTGGCTTTCAGCGCCTTTAATGCGATTACATACTACCCGATTGGAATTATTGAAGAGCAATACAAAGAAATTTAAGGAGTTATTATTTTTTTACTTGACATAGTATTGCATACGATATATAAATTATTATGGCCAGCATTATTAAGAAAAAGTCAAAATATAGTACATACTACGTCGTCGCCGAATCCGCACGCGTTGACGGCAAACCCCGGATCGTCAAGCAATGGTACCTGGGAACCATTGAAAAGATTATCGCCATGGCCGAGGGAAGCTCCGATAAAGAAGAACCCCGGCAAATCGACTGTGTTTCGGAAGGCGCTATCGCTGTTCTCTTTAAAATAGCCGAGGAACTGGGCATAAGGAAAACCGTTGACCAGTGCTGCCCTAAACGCCAGCAGGGGATGAGTGTTGGCGATTACATCCTCATTGCCGCTCTCAATCGTGCACTTGCCGCAACATCCAAAAGCAAAATTGCAGAATGGATCGATTCCACGGCTTTGCATCTTTATATGCCGCTCCAAAAGGAAAAGCTGGAATCTCAGAACTTCTGGGATCATTTTGATAAATTGGACAAAGAGATGATTGACAGGATTGGCGATGATGTCGCCAGGAAAGCGATCGAGCTGGAAAACATCCCCCTGGACACGATCGTTTACGACACCACCAACTATTACAATTATCTCGATGTGCTTACACCATCCGAATTATCCAGAATGACCAAATCCAAGGCCGGGCGTAACAGCTTACGTCATATCGGTCTGGCTTTGGCGGTGGATCGCGATTATGGAATCCCCTTATTCAGCAGGTTGTATCCCGCCAATGAACATGATGCCAAAGTGATGAAAAAACTGATCGATGATATTTTTGAACAAATCAACGGCTCGATGTCCGACAAAAAAGGGATTACGCTTGTTTTCGACAAGGGGAATAACAGCGAAACACTGATCTTGAAGCTGGATGAAAGTCGGCATCATTTTGTCGGCAGCCGCAGCCCTTATCACCACAAAGACCTCTGTCATGTTTCCCTGGAACAATACAAGGAGGTCCGTATCAAAAATGGTGAAACAATAACGGTTTATGAGACCCGCGAAGAGATCTATGGCGCACAGCGCAGGATCATTGTTTCCTTCAATGAGTCCACCTTCCAGCGCCAATTACACCGAATAGAGCAGAATCTGGAAAAAGCCAAGGAAGAGCTGTCCTCCTTCAAACGCAAAGCAAAAGATGCCGACGGCCGTTCCACGATGGATTCGATTAAGCGGCAGGCTTTGGAGATCACGGATCGGTATCATGTGACGGGGCTTCTCGTTATCGACATTCTGGAAGAAGACAACCGTTTCAAGGTCAGCGCGCGCAAGAACTTTCCGGCCATCGAGGAGGCTAAAACGAGATTCGGCAAACAGATTCTATTTACAGACCGGGAATCCCTGACGGCAGGAGAGATTATCGACATTTATCTTGATCGGTATATTGTCGAAGATGCCTTCCGGATTACCAAGTCCGACCGCTGGGTCAAGATGGACCCGGTGCTTCACTGGACGGATTCCAAGATTCGCGTACATGCGTTGACTTGCATGATTGCACTTCTTTTGGTGCGCATTGCGCACAAGCGAGCCCGTGCCAACGGCTTTACGAAAAGCGCGGAGCGGATGCTGGAATTACTGTCATCCATCAATACTGCAATACTTCTCTATCCTAAATCCACCAAGGCGGTTCGTGTTCGGTGTTCCATATCAAAGGAGCAGGAGCTCTTACTGACTGCTCTCAACTGCCAAATCCCGCATAGTATGTAATCGCATCTTTATCGTATTATCGCATTTTATTACAAGATGTTACATCTGTCGCTTAGTTGTATTGGCGAAAGTCCTGTCCTTGTCCCTTTCTGTCATGTCAAAAAACTGTTTTTCTTCTTCATTCTCCAACTGTTCTTTTTTAGACCCCTCTCTTGCCATCTTTACTTTTCAAAGTGTTTTCCAATAGAGTCGCTGAGATGATTACTGCACTATTTTCAAACCCATGGAACCAACACTTCATGGCCTCATTGTAGAACACATAAAATTCCTTATTTGAAGGCTCGATATTTATAAAGGTTGGAATAAGTTCCTTAGCTCGTTCAGTATATTTATCTAAATCATCAAAAACAATACCACCGTATCCTCCTGACAGAATTTCATCCCAGATATCTTCTCCTGAGTAAATTTCGAATAATCTTTCAATCGCAAATTTATATGCATCTTTTCACTACTGTCCGGAATAATCCGTGAATAAGTTTAGCTGGTTACTGTTTTCGTCCATGTCACTTGTGTAATAATAGAATGTAAGTAGCTGAAACATGGATGCTCTTTCAAATAGTGAGATACTCAAAACCTGTAAAATTGTGTAGAGACTTTCCTGGAGATTCAACCGTTTTCTGATGATCTCCACAATCAGATAGACGGAAATAGCAATCCAGATTTGGGTTTTCACCGCGTTCTCCGAAGTGCCGAAAAAGCTCTTGATGCGTAGGTGTTGTTTGATCCATTTGAAGAATAGCTCCACCTGCCATCGTTGTTTGTAAAGCTGGGGATGGTGATGGCGGGCAGAAGAAAGTTGTTGGTCAGAAACACCAAGGTTTTGTTGGTCTCGGCGTCGTAATATCTCACCCGACGGAGTTTGTCGGGATAATCCCCGGCTGACTTCACAACGGTCAGTAGGATGGATTGGTCGCACACAACCCCTGTGGATTTGTCCACTGGATGGGAATAAAGCCTGCGACTCTTGAGATTGGACTTGGCTCGGATCACGAAGAAAGCAGAGGCTTGGGTAACAGCATAAAGTCTGGAGAAATCCGTGTAGCCGCGATCCATGATGTAGAAAGCGCCTGCTTCCATAGGAATGATGTCCAGAACGTTGACCTCGTGGAGTTTTCCGTCGGAGATGTGGATGAAGCTCGGGATATTGCCCCGCAGATCCAGCAGGGTATGAAGTCGGACGGCCCCCTTTGCTGTCCGGAAGTGTGCCCAGGGAAAAATGGACAGGCACAGATCGATCGTCGTTGCATCCAGGGCGTAAACCGTGTTTTGAAGTTCCACTGCCAACGGTTCCTTCTGGTAGAGTTTCCTGGCGATGCCGATCAGATGATGGGCAAAAAAGGCGTAGATGCGCCAGTCCCGCATCTCGTTCGCTTCCGCCAGGGTGCTGCGGGAAACCTTGCTGCGGATGCCCATGTGATAGAGCTTGTTGTTTTGTGCCCGAAGGCAGGCTTCGATGTCCCGCAAGCTCTCCCGATACGTCAGTTGTGCGAAAGCCATAATGCGGAACTGGTCCAGGCAGGTGAAATTTTTGACGCTGAAGTTGCCTTGGTACTTCTCCACGCAGCGCTGAAAGGTTTTCAACGGCATGAAGTTCATGACTTGGGTAAATACAAGCGGGCCTGTATACATGAGCACTCCTTCCCGGAAATATTCTTCGGGAAGGTTTACTAGTTCCGCTATGCATTTTCAAGTCGAGGACAAACATAAATAGTATCTTTCATGAAATATGTTAAGCTTTTACAAATTTTATGTACTAACTATTCCGGACAGCAGTGTTATAAACATTAAACAATCATCACATTATGATGCATCCATACTACATTTCACAAACGAATCATTCAATCATCTTCTATTTTTGGAGTCATGCCATCATTTTCAGACAGCATCCTTAATGGCCATCGGCAACCCTTGTATATTTTCACAATTCCACATAATTATTACTTAACAATATCAATTACATATTAATATATTCTTAATATGTAATTTTTTTCATCCGCTGGCATGCGACTTGAAAATGAATTATTCAAAGAAATAACGGACAATAACTAAATGTTTCATAAACAGTCACATTAAAATCATAAAGGAGTACGCAATATGAGATTGCAAAGAAGACAGGAAAGAATAAGCGTAATAGCTCATCCGGCTCATTTATTAACAATAATGGAACCGGACATGGATTGCGATGATATTTTTTATGAAAAATCTCAATTTCATCACTTGCTTCACGTTGAAAAAATGCGTGCAGAAAGATCACAAAAGCCTCTTTTATTAATGCTTCTAGACATTTCGACCATCATGAGTAATGGGGCATCGAGTAATACCCCTGCCAAAATCAAAGCAGCTCTTAGCCCCTCCTTGAGAGAAGTTGATATTCGAGGCTGGTATAGTAGCAACCAAACAATTGGCGTTATCTTCACGGAGATATCATCTATTGATTCCAATGCGATTGAAGTGATTGTTCGAAAAATTCATCGACGTTTTTCCGAAAGCCTCGACCAGGAATTAATGAATAAGATCAATATATTTTTTCATATTTACCCCAAAATGTAGTTGGGCTTGAGAAGGTGCATGAAAACAATTAAAAAACAGATATGGATATTATTAGTCGTTGCCTGTTGTACCCTCTATTCAGCAACCTTTCTTTTCGCACAGGATCATTCCCCTTATTCTGTCATGCGACCGGATTCTATTACACTTCAGAGGTGGGTCAATGAATATGAGACTTCACGGAAAGCGTCCATTAATCATAGCCTTAAGATAAACTTAATGCGGTCTTCTATACAGACTTCTCCGACATCCGTCAATTTGCTTGATCGGCTCAGCTATTCACCGGATGAAAGGAACCAAGGCAGCTGCGGCAACTGCTGGGTGTGGGCGGCAACAGGTTTAATTGAACTTTCCCTCTTCGAACAAACGGGAATCAAGGATAATCTTTCAATAGAATTTCTGGATGTTTGTAACGCAAAGGCAAACGCTTGTAGCGGCGGATGGCTCTCTGACTTCCGAAATTTTTATCATTCCAAAAACTTCACCATCTCGTCCTCAAATTCCGGTGCGCGTTACACTGGCCAAAGCTTCAGCGCATCGCGTTGCTCAGCGGTTGCCGTTCAGCCAAATTACTCTTTCTCAAATATTGCCAGTGAAGCGACGACTATTCCAACGACTAAGCTTGACACTTCCACCGCCATCTTAAATATTAAAAATATCCTTCAGCAGAAAAAAGGTGTCTGGTTTAGCTTTTTTCTTCCGAATGCGGAAGCCTGGAATGATTTCCGTAATTTTTGGGCCAACCAGCCGGATTCAACACTTTGGAACCAGGACGAATACTGCGGTTCCGAATATACGGAGTCAGGCGGCGGCCATGCCGTATTGATTGTCGGTTATAACGACGATGACCCCAATCCGAATAATCATTACTGGATTGCCCTCAACAGTTGGGGAAAAAACGCACTTAGGCCAAAGGGAACATTTCGCATCCGCATGAACATAAACTATCAATGCCGCTATAATGCTTTGCAAGCCCTGTATTTCCTGACACTGGATGTCGATTACTGCAACTATACACTGCAACCGACGGGCCGCGAGCTGGCCTCAAATTCAAACAATGGAAGTATTACCGTAACGTCATCCGCACATTCATGCTACTGGAACGCCTCCAGTCCAAATTCCTGGATCACGGTGAATTCTCCAAGCTCAACTAATGGCAGTTCTCTGGTTTCCTATACCGTTGCTGAAAATGAAGGGACTTCCTCCAGAACCGGCACCATACACATCGGCGGAAAAATATTTACTATCACACAACATGGGCAACCGCTTGCTGTCACAAATGCCAGTCCTGTAAATCATTCAGATGGGGTATCCGTCAGCCCTACCATCAGCGTTACTTTCAATAAAGATATTAATCCCGCAACACTCCATCAAGGATCTTTTACATTAAGTGGCAACATTTCCGGCGCGATTAGATACGACTACGCCTCACGCACCGCCTATTTCACACCCAACAGCCAATTGGCTTCATCCACTCCTTATACGGCTGCTATCACAGCCGATGTGAAGGACAATGACGGGGACGCTTTGTCACAACCTTATTCCTGGACATTTACAACCAGAACATCCGTGCCCTCAAATGCGGAAAATGCAGCTGGTGGCGCAGCCGGTGGTGGAGGTGGTGGCTGCTTTATTGCTACGGCAGCATTCGGCTCTCCGATGGAAAAACATGTTACGATCTTAAGAAAATTTCGAGACAAACATTTACTAACCCACACGCCGGGAAGGTTATTTGTGGCTTTCTATTACAAATATTCTCCGCCGATTGCGAATTTCATCAGCGAAAGCGGTATGTTAAAATTGATCGTCCGCTCTTGCTTGATGCCTTTCATCATCTTTTCGGGTTGTGTTATGCAATATGGTATGTTGTTAACGGTCATGCTGACGTTGACTTTTCTGATTTTAACAACGTCCGCACTGATATACCGCAAACAGGTTATGGATACGTGCGTTCGCAGGCGCAATAAATATTCAAGATCAGATGAAGTAACAAAGCGTTCGGAATGAATGACTCTATTGATGCACATAGTTTTCCAGGGAGGATAAATGATTTTCGAGCAACTGCCAAAGCTCTTCTTTCCCCCTTTGTGTTTTCGCTGAAAAAAGGATCGTTTTGTTCCGAACGCTACCCCCCAACGCTTTTTCGATGAGACGTTTTTGCACAAAAGCCTGATTATTGGATAATTTATCCGCTTTTGTTAAGATATAAATATAGGGTATGTGATAATGATCAAGCCAGTTGCGAAGGGATAAATCATCTTCGCTGGGATTCCGGCGAAGATCCAGAATAAAAATAACGATAGCCAAATTCTGCCTTTCCCGCAGATACGCTTCAATCATATCACCCCAATCTTTTTTCACGGATTGGGAAACTTTAGCAAATCCATAACCAGGCAAATCAACGAAGGATATTTTTTCATTGATGGTGAAGAAATTGATCAATTGCGTTCGCCCGGGCGTGTTACTGGTTTTAGCCAGATTCTTACGCCCGACCAGCGCGTTGATCAACGATGACTTTCCGACGTTGGAGCGCCCCACGAAGGCAATTTCCGGCAAAATCCCCGGCGGATACTGCGGAGGCCAAACGGCGCTTTTGATAAATTCTGCACTGGTCATTTTCATCTATTTATTCACGCTCAAAAGAAATGCCATATTTTTCAAGTTTACGTTCGAAGGTGGGACGGGAGATGCCCAGTGTTTCACAAATTTCCCCTTTATTCATGGTTGTTTCTTTGATAATTTTACGGATATAGCGCTCTTCAATCTGATCAAGAGTTAAATATTTACCAGGTTCGTCCGTTTTAAAGATATCCGCAGTCTCCTCTTTTAGTGTAGTCGTACAGGGATCATCTTTCCCCAGTTCGGGGAAGTCACTGACACCCAGCACCTGCCCTTTGGCAACAACACAAGCTCTCACCAGAAGATTTTCCAGTTCACGGATATTGCCCGGCCACGAATAAGTCGTAAACTTATCCATCATTTCGCCGGAAACACCGACAATTTTTTTATGTAAATCGAGATTGATCTTTGACAGCAGATAATCGATCAACGGTGGAATATCCTGCCTGCGGGTGCGAAGTGGCGGCAAAGTAATCGCGACGATGTTCAAACGATAATACAGATCGTCTCTGAATTTTCCTTCCTTAACCATCAATTTTAAGTCTTTATTGGTTGCAGCCATAATCCGGGCGTGGACTTTAACTCTGTCCTTACCCCCAACTCGTTCGAATTCCATTTCCTGCAAGACACGCAATAGTTTGGCCTGAAGATTAACGGACATTTCACTAATTTCATCCAGAAAGACCGTGCCGAAACGCGCCAGTTCAAATTTGCCCAGTTTTCTCGCGACGGCGCCCGTGAAAGATCCCTTTTCATGACCAAATAATTCTGATTCCAGAAGCGTTTCAACAATCGCAGAACAGTTGACGGCGATATACGGTTCATCCGGCGATGTATTGTTATGAATGACCTTGGCAATTAACTCTTTGCCGGTGCCGCTTTCACCCTGAATCAGCACCGTGGTGCGGCTTTTGGAAACAGTGCCGACCGTCTTGAAGATCTCCCGCATTTCGTTTCCGGTTCCGATAATATCTCCCACCCGGAAACTGCGGGACGGCTCCATCAGAAGGCCGTCTATTTTTTTCTCCATTTCCAGAGATTTCAGCGCCTTTTTAATAGCGATATCCAGTTCATCGACATTGACCGGTTTATGTATATAGTCAAATGCGCCACCCTTCATTGCATTGATCGTCGTTTCCATGTCATGGAAGGCGGTGATCATGATGACTTTGACATTTTCATTTTCTTCCTTGAGATCTTCTAGCACGGAAAACCCGTCCACATCCGGCAGGCGGATATCCAGAATCACAACATCCGACGGATCCTGAACATACTTATTCAAACCATCCGTACCTGTCAGCGCGGTTCGAACAGTGTAACCTTCTTCCGTCAAATACAAATCCAGTGTTTCGACAATTGAAGCATCATCATCGATTACAAGAATACTCGCCATAATCTCAACCTTCGTTCTTCCATAGAATTGCTGTGTGTCATTATCCGTGTTTGGATTTTATTAGTTTCTCTGCACGCGGCGTCTTTCACTACAGGGCAAAGTTACACATACCTTCGTTCCTTTGTCCTTCTCGCTGATAATCTCGAGTTTTCCCTGATGCACTTCCACAATTTTCATCACCTGGGAAAGCCCAAGACCCGTGCCATATTTTTTCTTTGTGAAAAACGGGTTAAACAGATGCGGCATATCCGCCTCTTCAATACCGCAACCATTATCTTCCACGACGACAAGAACAGAAGGCGGCTGACTGCCGATACTGCGGGCGTAAATACGGACGTAACCATTCATCTCGACCGCTTCCACCGCGTTGCGGATGATATTTAAAAATGCATCTGTGATCATTGCCGCATCCACATTGACCAGGGGGATCTCCTGAGGTTCCATCCGAACTTCGATCTTTTTGTCCTGAATGATTTTTTCCGCCAAAGCGAGCGCCTGTTCCAATAGCTTGTTGAGATCAACCGGGGTTGTTTTGGGGTCTACTGGTTTGGCAAATACCAGCACATTGTTCACGAGTTCTTCAAGATGTTCAACTTCTTTTTGCGCGATCTTGAATCGTTTCAGGTCATTGCCTTCCGGATTCATACGCTTTTCAAGAATCTGCAAACTCATTTTGATAGACGACAGCGGATTACGCACCTCATGAGCGATGCCAGCGGACAGTTGTCCCAGCGCGGCAAGTTTCTGACTGTTATAAAGCTTCTTTTCCAAATTTTTAAATTCAGTAATATCTCTTTGGACTAATATATAGTGATCCGTGCCAACCACAGGTGACGTCGTTACCAGCAAATTAACCTTGCGACCTTCTTTGGCTGTGGTTTCGATTTCATAAGGCGTGTAAATGCCCTGCTTGGCGGCTTCCCATTTGGACAACACAAAATTTTCATCTTCAGGGGCGACAAACTCCAGAAAATGTCTTCCCTTGAATTCATTGCGCGGCTTCTTTAAGCCCCAACTCATAAAATTCACAATGCCATCTTTGTCCACCTCATAAATCTTATCAGGAAGACTTTTCACAATGGATTGTAAATAGTTGTAAAGACCTTCGATCTCACGGCGAAGCTCGATATTTTCAGCCAGTTCATTTTGCAGTGTTTCGGCGTATTCGCGTAACGAGCGTGTCAGTTCTTCCTCTCGTGAGACATCCTGAAGTGTCTCCATCGCTGCAATAATTTTTCCTTCTTCATCATAAATAGGCGCTGCCAAGAAATACATATAGCGGCTGCGGCCTCCCAGGTTATCGAAATGGTCATAGGCTTCATAGGCTCCCAGGACCTTATCTGATTTCTTGACCTTTTTAGCTCCGTAGAATTTATTGAGTCCATCAATATCATTATCCACAATCAGGTCAACAACCATGGGCCTTTTAACGGAATAAAAGGATTTATAATGCAGATCCGTCCCCAGCATTTCCTCCGCCGGACATCCCGTTAGTTCCACACAGGCGCGATTCCAAAGGATCACCTGGTGTTCCTTGTTGATCACTAAACTGGGAATGGGCGATCCTTCGATAATGCCGTCAATCGTCTTCTTTTCTCGAAGGAGTTTTTCCTGCCAGGCTTCGCGCTCTTGCAGCCGTTCATGCTCTTCCCGCATCCGCCATCGTTTGCCTTCGCGAAAAGCGAAATAAATACCGACCACCACAACGACCAGAATCAGAATCATCGCGCTGAACAAGGTATAGATAAAGGTCGTACGGACAGGCGCAATGACCCGGCTATAGGGTGCAATCACCGCGACAAACCAGGTGGCCCCGCCGATATTCACGGGGTGATACGCAAGAACGCTTCGCTGGTATTGATTGTCTTTCAACAGAATCTTTGCATTCAGATGGCGACCGCTCTCCGATGGAAAAATGATTTTTGCCCCTTGATTGTTCTTGATTAATTCGGAGATATTCCTTCCGACAAATGAGGCAAAAGGATGCAATAGAACGGTCCCCTGTTCGTCAATCAGCCACATATCGCCCAGTTGATTTTCTTTGATTTGTTTTTCGCAGGTGTCTACCAGAGCGGAAAGCGAAAAAGACACCATCCACGCACCTTCAAAAACATTGTTGTTCCGCCATAACGGATATCCCCAGATCAAATACAAATCCTTTTTCTGGGCGACGGCGCCTTTGGGTAGTTTGTCCGATATGGCAAGATTCAGGTACTGTCTTTGTCGGCTTTTTAACACTTGGTAATGGCTGGTCAGATCAACAGCGGGAGATGAATATTCCGGCAGAATGCGTTTCTTTTTTTCACTGTCGTCAAAAAACATCACCGTGTCGATCGTATCACCCCAGACGGAGTAAAGAAAATCGAGATCGTGATACTGTTCTTTCACAAGATTTCTTCCCTTGGAATCCAGATAAGACAGGAACACAATATTTTTTTCGGTTTGGGAAAATATTTCGGCCATGCGCGCGGCCGCGTTTTGAGCTGACGCCAGTTGCTGACGACTGAACAAATCGGCCATCTCTTTTTCCCTGGCATTATTAACCGTTAAAGCCAGCAAAAGGATCAGGATAATGACAATGACGCCGGCCAGCCAGATTCGGATATTCAATAATTGACGAAAAAGCTTATATGCTTTCTTAAGCAAAGTCACTTATTCTTCATTTTCCTTGTTTTTTTCTTGTGTAGACCGCCTGATGCCGATTAAAACATAAACCAGGATTGCCGCCGTCAGCGAAATCAGCAGCTTGGCCAGACCGCTTTCAATTTTCAAAAGATACGCGCAGATCACCCAGACAACCGGGTACGTGACAGCGGTTAATAATTCCTGCATGATAATCCTTTATAATGTGACGATGTGATATTCGCAGTCGTCACAGCATTTTTTAGCATCGTATCGATATTGTCTTAAAATTTCAACAGAAATCATGACCGTTTTTCCTTAATAAATTGCGTCAGCGCCTCAGCCAGTTGAGACTCGCCTCCATTATAGAAATGATCGATAGACTTCAGCACCAGATGCTTTGCGCCGATCGGTTGAGCCTGTTTTTGTATATTTTCCGTATCACACAAGGGATCAAGGCTGCCGCAGATGATTAAATCCACCTTCCCTTCGAGACCATTCCAGTCAAAAGGGGAAAATTTATCGGGTGGAGACACGAGTATCGTGGCATCAAAATCGAAAGGATGATTCTTGAGCAGCCGGCAACAGACCCAGGCACCAAATGAATACCCCGCTAGGATTATTTTCTTGATGCCTCGTTTTTGTAGATAATCGCAGGCTGACAAAACATCTTGCACCTCTCCCCTGCCCTCGTCGAACTGACCTGTGCTCTCGCCAACGCCTCGAAAGTTAAAACGAAGCGTTGAATAATTCTGCCCGGCAAAAGCATCACGAATGGTTTCCACAACATTGTTATGCATGGAACCACCCATCTGGGGATGGGGGGGACATATCACGACGCCCGTATCACCTCCAGATGCAATCCACAGGCCTTCAATGATCAACGAACCATTTTTCCAGCATACTTTTTCTTCTTGATTCATAGTATTCATATGATGCCGGTCCGGTGACAAGCGCACCATCCTCCTTTGGAATTTGACTGAAGCTTAGGTTGAGTCTCTTCACATATTTTAATTTTATAGACACAACGGTTTTTGAAATTGCATCCTTGTTCCACCGTTTGCGTTGCTTCGCCATAAATCAGATTTTCACTTTTCTTCTTTCCCGGCTGCAAAGACGGCATCGCGCTAAGCAGCATGCGCGTATAGGGATGGAGCGGTTGAGTATAGAGATTTTTTTTATCCGCCAGTTCGACAATCCGCCCCAGATACATAACGGCGATCCGGTCGGACACATGCCGGATGACATTGAGATCATGGGAAATGAATAAATACGTTAATCCAAAATCATTTTTAAGATCGCCAAGCAGATTTAAAATTTGGGCTTGAATTGAGGCATCCAGCGCCGAGACCGGCTCATCGGCGATAACCAGTTCCGGACGCAAAGATAAGGCCCGCGCAATGCCGATCCGCTGTCTTTGTCCGCCGCTGAATTCATGCGGGAAACGGTTTGCCTGCTCTTTTGTCAAACCGACTTTGGCCATCATGTCATATGCCGCTTCTTTGTTTTTATGGCTGTCGCCGATCCGATGAATACGGAGAGGCTCTGAAATAATGCTGAGCGCGGACATTCGCGGGTTGAGCGAAGAATACGGGTCCTGGAAAATCATCTGCACGTGTCTGCGGTATTTTTTAACCGCATCCGGCCCGAGAGTAAAGATATTCTGATCCCTGAAACAGGCGCGCCCGCTATCCGGTTTTTCCAGTCGCATTAAAAGCCGCGCCAACGTCGATTTCCCACAGCCCGATTCCCCGACAAGTCCCAGCGTCTCACCGGCATAAATCTGCAGATTCACCCCATCCACCGCCCGAACAATGTTGGTTTGTTTATTCAGAAAACCGCCGCTTGTCGCATATCTTTTTTCGAGATTTTGAATATCAAATAAAACAGAAGACATCCGTTGCAAACTCCTTCACCGGCCTTCTCCCGGATATAGAAAACAGGAGACAAAATGTCCATTGTGAACTTCCGAAAGTTCCGGCTCCTTTTCACGGCAGACGCGCATCACCTGCGGACAGCGATCGGAAAAGCGGCATCCCCCGGGAAGATCGTATAGACTGGGAACCGCCCCGGGGATGGTTCGCAAGCTGCCATGGCCGTCCGTGTCCGACATGACATATTCCGAGGGTCTGGAAGCAATCAGACCTTGCGTATAGGGATGGAGCGGACGGACAAATATCTGCTTAGCTTGCGTCGTTTCAACAATTTTTCCTGCGTACATGACGGCAACCTTTTGTGCAGCTTCGGCAACTATCCCCAGATCATGCGTGATTAGGATGACGGCCATATTGCTTTTTTCCTTGAGCTCGGAAATCAACTGGAGGATTTGCGATTGAATCGTTACATCCAGGGCCGTGGTCGGCTCATCAGCCAAAAGCAACCGGGGATGACAAGACATAGCCATGGCGATCATCACACGTTGTCGCATTCCGCCGCTTAATTGATGAGGATAATCTTTTGCTCTTCTTTCGGGATCGGAAATGCCGACTTCGCTTAATTGACGGACACTCAGAGCAAATGCTTCTTTATGCGGAATCTTCTGATGCAGGTGAATGGCTTCGGCGATCTGATCGCCCACACGTAACACGGGATTGAGTGACGTCATCGGCTCTTGAAAAATCATGGCAATGTCGTGGCCGCGTTTTTCCCGCATCTCGCCTTCGGACAAAGTCAGTAAATCCTGTCCGTCGAATAACAGCCGGCCTTGTGCAATCCTGCCGTTTGCGGGAATCAACCTCATCAAAGATAAGGCCAACATGGTTTTCCCGCAGCCCGACTCCCCTACAACGCCGAGTGTTTCACCGGTGTTCAGCGTCAGAGAAACGCCGTCCACGACCGATATTCGTCCTTTGGCCGTTTCAAATATCGTTCTTAAATTTTGAATTTCCAGCAACGGTTGCATACTTTATGTTAAACGGTTTTGCAGAAATTCAGTAAGCAGTCGCACCGTCACGCCAGCTGCCCCCTTGGGGATGTATGCTTTATCTTTCGACGTCCAGGCCGGTCCCGCAATATCCAGATGCACCCAAGGGGTGTCGCCTATAAACTTGCTCAAAAATGCCGCCGCCGTGATGGCGCCCGCCGGTCTACCGCCCGTGTTTTTATAATCGGCGATATCGCTCTTGATCAGATCGGAATAGATATCCCACAGGGGTAGTTCCCACACCCGTTCACCTGTGACCTCCGAGGCCTTCTTGATGTCGCTTTTCAATTTTTCGTCCGTTCCCAGCATGCCGATGACATCGTCGCCCAACGCGATAATGCAGGCGCCGGTCAATGTGGCAATATCGATGATGGCTTGCGGTTTGTATTTGGCTGCGTAGGACAGGGCGTCCGCCAGAATCAATCGACCTTCGGCATCCGTATTGAGCACTTCAATCGTTTTACCGGAATAGGATTTCAGAATATCGCCGGGTTTGTAAGCGCTGCCGCCGGGCATATTCTCCGTTGCCGGAATCAAGCCGACCAGATTCATCGGCAGTTTTAAATCCGCCGCCGCCATCATGCAACCCAGGACCGCCGCACCGCCGGACATGTCTGTTTTCATCTCGTCCATTTTTTCCGCGGGCTTTAGGCTGATACCTCCGCTGTCAAATGTGAGACCTTTGCCAACCAGGGCGATCGGGGCTTTACCTCTCTTGCCGCCTGCATATTCCAGGATGATGAATTTTGGCGGCTCATGACTTCCGGATGCCACACCTAAAAGAGCGTTCATGCCCAGTACTTTCATCTTGCCCCGATCCAGCACTGTGCAGGAAACATTTTTTCTTTTGGCTATTTTCCGGGCATGATCGGCCAGAATCGACGGCGTCATTTCATTGGATGGGGCGGATATGAGATCTCGTGTAAAATACACGGCGTCTGCTATGATTTTTGCTTTACGTACTTCTTCAAGTGTTGCACAATAGTTTTGTGCGTCAACGATAATATCCAGTTGCCGCATGCTTTTGATCTCTTCTCGCCCGATCGTCTTGTATGACGTATATTGATAAAGGCCTAAAATCGCCCCTTCCGTCACGGCCTGAGCGATTTTTGCGTTCTGATCCGGAAGAAGAATGCCGTCAATAGATGCCGCCGCTTCAGAAATATTCAAGACGCGCAGATACTGCATGACTCTGGCAAAAGCGTTGCGGATTTTTTCCAGATTCAGGTCACTTTTTTTGCCCAACCCGGCAAGCGCGATTCTTTTGGCGGACAGGGAATCCCGGGTGTAAATGACGTATACCTCTGAGGCCTTGCCTTCGAAATCGCCGCTTTTTAAAACATCGCTGATCAGCCTGTTTGATTTTTTGTCGACGGCCAACGCCGCATCCGTCAATATCTTTTCACCTTCAAAAAGCGGTATGATGACGGCCTGTGTTTTGATGTCGGCCGGATTTCCCTTTTTCACCGTAATATTCACAGAAACTTCCTCCAATGCAATAAACCTGCGATCCTATCGGGACCGGATGTCGCACCATAACATATCACTAACAAATGTCAATTATTAGTCGGACGGCCAGCTCAGTGGATCACCAGTAGGGAACGGTTGCGACGACCCCCGTGTGACCTATAGATCAAGCGTGTGGAGAAGCCCATTCTCTACTGAAATGAAATCGTGTTTCGGCGCAGGGAATGGTAAATATCCTTCTGGTTGTTTTTGAGGACAACCTTCAGGTAATTGATATTTTTTTCAATCGATTCTTCATAGACATTGCCGTTGACATGCCAGCGGTCTTTGAAATGGTCCAGCATGAAACGGTTGACGTTTCCGTAGTCATTTTTAAAGCGCTCCTTCGTGCGGTTGTAAAAACTGACCGTCTTGCGCAGAAGATCCACTTCGCTGTCAAAGCCGGGCACGCCGCCTTCCTCAAATTCGTTATACAGGAGGATGAGCTTTTCCAAATAGAGACGGTCGGCCATCTGCCCCAGCAAGTCGGCTGTGCCGAGCATTTTCCCCAGTAGGGCGGTATTTTCAGATTCAAACGACACGTCCGCAATCATCGTTTGAGCGCCCGTGCAACTCATGATGTCGCGGAAGTTTTTCATATCATCGGCAAAGTATTCATTTCCGGTAAAGTATTGCCGGACAAAATAAATGCTGCGGCTGATATGAATCATCGTGTATTTCGCGCCGGTTCCGGAAAAATCGTTGATGGACTGAATATACCCGGTATCATGCATCAGCGCGCTGATCAGCCCCAAATTGATTTCCTTGTCCGAAATATCAGAGCCCTGCAGCGATGCGCCATGCATCAGTCGCACCATCGCCAGAAGGACCATCATCGTGTGGCGTAAATCATGATAGGTCGTGTTACATTCGCGAAAGCCGGCATAGCGACCGAGATACAGACTCTCGACATCTTTATAAGCGGAATCAAAAAAGATGAAATTAAATTTAGGTGAAATCAGCGATGTCGTGAATTTTACTTCACGCAGAATTCCCGTATTGTCGCGGATATCGAAAAGACCGGAATGTAATAAATTATCTTCATTCATTGTTACCATCTGCCCCCGCCGCCTATGTGCCGGTTACTTACATTACAAAGACCGAATAAGATTTCCTGTGACCCCAAAATAATGTTTGGCCGCTTAACTACCAGGATAGAGTTGTGTCTATGAATCCACCCGTCGTACTACCCCCGGATGAAGACATTTTAAAAGCAAATTCTGCGAACCCGGCAGTTGCATAATCAGGACTACTACGAAGATTTCCGCAGGCGAGCATGCCGATTTCCGGCTGCGCATAGGTTCCTGAATCCGGTGTCACTAACTGGGATATTCGTAGCGTGCCGTTTGCAGCGCTCGCACAATAGGTTGTTGAATCATCACAGATGCGGAGGATACTGATGGCTGACGGACTGATATTGGGGTTAACCGCATCCCATTGAAATTGCGGCTGAGAATCAATGGGCGTTCCACTCTCGACGTGAGAAAAAAAGTCCACGTTTTGCTCCCATTGACCGAGATAAGAAGGCGTCCACACAGGCACAAACGGATTGGCAACCGTATAACGTCTTCTGAGTTCTTTTATATCATAAGCGGTTGCGTTACCGGGTCTTGGCGGTGTTGTATAACGCGATGACCCATCGCCATAAAACAGATTAATATCGTTAACCTTAACCGGGGAGCCCGATCCCAAATCAACTTTTCTTTCCTGAATACGGACATAAAGAGATGCATTATCGTTAATAATCTGTCCATCACTTTCAACACAATTGGCAGTACAGCTTCCATCCGGCGCATTCCAATCCTGCAGACCTTTGGCATAGTCATCATTCGTGATATCTTTATAGGCAAGCCAGCGGAAGGTTCCATCGGATTTTCGTTCCCATAAGACTAAAAGCAGAGAACCGATATTATATCGTGCAGGGGAAAAATCAGAAGGCATGGGTTTGATGCCGTTGGGGATATAGTCTATTGCTGACGGGAAATAGTTGGCGCCATCCATTCTGGCTAGATTAACTGTGCCGACCCTGAGCCATTCGTTGTTGGAAAATGATCCGGTAACGGATGTAAATCGAATTTTACCACGGGCATTGCCTGCATCCCATGATCCGGAGGTTATCTCGGGGGCTCCCTGAACTATGCCTGTTGCACCACTCGATACTCCGACAACTGACTCACCGGGCTTTATTTCTTTTGACCCCGTTGTAAAAAATAAATTAGGCAAGTTGTACTTCATAAAGGTTAATCCAAAGTAAGTGTCAGGCTGCGAAGTTGCGGTGACTTTTTTTGCACGCAGAGCCAGACCCAGCGCCCCATTCAATAATGATTTGCCTGTAGCTGTCTTTAGTTGCACATCATAAGAAAGCAAGTTTCCGGCTGATGTCCATTGGGTATTAATGAGGTCGGGCTTGCTGTACCAGAAAGCGCCACATTTATAGGCATTCACTCCCGAACCCGTTGTTGAAAGAGAGTTGATGATTGAAAAAGCAGCCGATCCGCCGCCGGAAATTCCAAGATTGGCGACGTTATAATTCGTAATCGAGGCGTCGCGAGAAAAATTGGCGTTAAGTTGAGCAATCGTATCCAGCTTTGCAATGACTGGGTCCATGGGAGCCAGGCTGTCAGTAATCGCCTGGTTAAAGCGCATCGTGCGTTGTTCCGCGCCTACTTGTCCCCGGGATTGAATCGCAATATATTTTTTGAATGTTACGATGGTTGCCGGTGCGACAGGGGTGCTAAACGTATTTTCACTTGCCACGGAGCGCTGCACCGCATATTGCAGGTTTGTCAGTGTAATGATGGCGCCACTTGAAGTTTGCTCAACAGTACTGTATCGGTAAAGCCGGGTCTGTGTCCCGATTTCAATTAATCCGTCTTTAGTGGGAAAAGAGGAAGCGGTGAAATTGGCAAGATTAAGTGTTAAATTACTGCCCGGCACTAAAGTCTGATTGGCGTTCGGATTAAGAACAAGATAAACGCTGTCTCCCTTGTTAAGGGTCGTATTACTGGCAAAACTGCATGTAAAAACACCGGTGCTGTTATTAAAAACGCCACTCGTATAACTCTTGACACCAATACCGGGTGTTTCACCCAGTTTAACCTGTCCGGAGCTTGGCATGTTAAAATTAGTTGGCGCAGTGCCTGGCAGTTGTACACTTATATTTCTTCCTGTTGAGGTTGCTGCGGCGTTATAAAACCAGTATGGGCGTATGGTTAGCGTACACGAACCGTTATTGGGAATGACATAAGTCCGATTGTTGACATTACGGAGAAAAATAGCTTTATCATCATCAGCATTGAGGGTATTATTGGCATCTGTCGTATTGATATAGTTTGCCGAAAGAAGACGATAGCAGGCTTCAGCCATGTTCCAGGCATTCGTGCTTTGGTTGGATGATACCGCCTGACGCATACTGGAGGAAGACATATAAACAACTGCGGAGATAATCGAGGAAAATATGACTATTATGACAATAATATTAAGTAGTATTGAGCCACTCCGGTGATTCATTATAGTTACATGTCTCATATTACAGCCTTTCTATTTTTACAATCCATTCCCGAGATTCAGAATGCCATTTTTATTGACCTGCCAAAACAGGCTTCGGACCGCTTGCCAATCCATTATTTCTTGGATTTACAGATGTTGTCAAAGTATGACTGCCTCCTCCATCCGACCGTGGAATAGTAAGTCGTATCCCTATATGATGAAGCGTACTGAATCCTTGCCCCACTGTCCATGCACTGCCGGAATTGTTGAAGTAAGTAAGAAATGCTCCATCGGCAATCAGGCCTGTCAATAAAGGGTTTCGGGAACCAGCAACACTCAAATTGATTTCACTGCCCGTATGCGAGAACACAAATACCGTTCCCGAACCTCGATCCGTATTATTACTGGTAAAGGTAATCGAATTGGATGATGCAGCCGTGATGCTGTCCATACTGATAAATTCAAGTTTTATTCGGTTTAGCGCATATTGGGCCCGTTGAATTGTTTCAGAATTAATTCTTGTTGTTACATAAGCTTGCACACCCTGCAGCAGTCCCATTGCGGCAACCACAGCAACAATGCTCATGATGACCAAACTGGCAATAACCTCAATCAGTGTAAATCCAGCGATATTTTTCTTCACAATCTTCATCATCCACCCCGTTTTATGTAAAAATCATCGAAAGAATCTTTTCATTACGCTGGACGGTGATAACCAAAACGGGTAGCGTTCCGCTAGGGATATTAGCCTGTGGCGGCCATGCTGCCGTATAGGTGCTTCCTGCGTTGCTGAAAGTAAGAAAACCCGTTCTGGCAGCATCGACCAATGGATATTTTTGAATAACATATTGTCGGAATACACCAGGATCGAATGGATTATTGGGATCGTTTCTCCGACTTTTATAGTCAGCAAGAATTATTTCCAGGCTCTGCTGAAGAAGAAGCTCGTCATTGAACCAACCGAAAGCCTCGGCGCTGCCAATGAGAGGCTTGGTGAAAGTATAGAGCATCGTTGCCATTATAGAAACCAATACCAGCGCAATGATTGATTCAATAAGGGTAAACCCCTGCTGATTCCATCTTCGTTTACTCTTTTTCATAATGTTATCATCCCTGTTTGCGGCGTAATATTAATTGTCTTGGTATTGCCATTACTGTCTCTCAAGGTAAGCGTTAATTGCTGTGTAAGAATTGTAGTTAAAGAAGCATTCGCATAGGGCACACCGAATCGGTTAAACGCAAGAACTCCGGCGCCATTTGTTACCTGTACGCCTTGTTTGCTAATATCTATAATGATACTGTCGGCGCCAATAAACACAACTTGATTGGCGGCATTGTCAGGATCACAAGCAGCGGCCGTCGCACAATAAAAAAGATGATACTGAGTTGCCGAAGTAAAACGCACGCCCCAAACACTATCCGTGTCTGTGGACGTATTCATTGCTCTTGCTTGCGCCAATCGTAAATGTGAAGTTAGTGTATCCGCGGTGACGACTAGATTATTTTGGTTGGAGGAAATCCGCGTCATAGCTATTGCGGCCATAATACCCAGAATAACTAAAACCGCAATGACTTCTATAAAGGTAAAACCATTTTTCTTGACATAACATTTCATGTCTTCATCCTTTACTGATTTTGGCATGATAGGCATATTGTCCCATTGAAATATGCAGAGATATTCCTGTAAGAATTGCCGCCACCAATAGACCGCTGCCAAGTATTGATGCAAACTCCCCTGCGGTTGAGACTACCGCGCTACTGATTATGAAGAGTAAAATGTATATCACCAAGCCCCAGCGGGCAAACCGAACTGCCTCCCGCCCCATAAACCAGACGGCGCCCCCCACACAAATCAGCAATAAAGCAACCAAGATAAGAACAGGAGACTGTAGCATCAACCAGTCATGCATCTCTGAGCTGACCGGTATATTTTTCATTAAACATATAAGCAACAAGTCGAAAATCAGATAAAATAACCCCATCGATATAAAGGAAATTGCACATTCTCCCTTTGTAGGCGATGCGGTAAAAACACGCCTGAGCAGAAGAAACAAACGTCTCCATGCCCCTCCAAACGGACTTGTATGAATGCGCTCAATATTATTCATGACGATTGCCGTAAAATTGGAATTTGGTTCAACAATGGACATCGCCTTTATTTTTTTTATAATCTGATCAAACTCTTCCATAAATACCCTTAAATTTATTTTCTATACTTTATATACAACGGGGGTAGTCAAATAGTCACATAATAATTTTATTTGGAATACGCCTCTTCTGAAAGTACAGTTCGCCGCATACAGGACAAAGGGCTTGAATCTAAAGCTTTCGTTGGGATTCATACCCTGGATTGTTCCATCATCGCTTTGAGTTTTTCAAGCCCCCGGTAGATGCGCATTTTAACGGAGCTAAGCGAACCGCCCGTTATCGCTGCTATCTCTTCAAAGGTAAGGTTCTGCTGGAATCTCAGAAGGATGGCTTCACGCAAATCAACGGGCAGCTGCTGCATTTGCATCTCGAGCCTGTTGATGTTTTCATCTGAAAGCCCCCCCTCTTCGTTGTAATTTTTTTCCGGTGTTCGGGACTTGCCGAGAAAATGATCCGTCTTCTCATGCTCGAAGTCCCGTTGCGTTTTTTTTAGATGGTTTCGCATCAGATTGATGCCGATGGTATAAAGCCAGGTAAAGAATTTCTTTTCCGGATGAAACTGTCCCAGTTTCTGGTAGGCCCGGATAAACGTCTCCTGCGTCAGATCGTCCGCGTCCGAGTAACTGCCTGTCATGCGAAAAGCCAGGTTGAATATCGGCCCTTTGTAGGCGTCAACCAGCAAGGCGAAAGCTTGCACATCGCCCTTTAAAACCCTGGCCACAATTTCCACGTCTGTTTTCTGATCCATGATCCCATGCTGTCCGGCTGTTGATTGTAAAACCACATACCCATCGCAGTATGGGTTACGCCTTTTTGACAATGCAAAAATTATTCATGCCCATTTGGAAATACCTGTGGCGCTCCATAATCATGCCGGTTTGAGAAAACATTTTCTTTAGCTCATCCCGATTGTAGTATTTTTTATGATCTTTTATTTCATCGGCATTGATTATTTTTAAACGATACGATAAAAATTCCAGAACAGGCTGAGCCGCTTTGCTGGGCACAGTCACCACAAGCCTTCCATTCTTTTTCAATATTCGCGCTATTTCTTTTATCATGCCCTGCGGATCAGAAAGATGTTCAAGAACGGCCAGCAAGGTAATCACATCAAAGGATTCCGCATTAAAAGGCAGCGTGTCGGCCATGACCATCTTGATGGTTTTAATTTTGCCGTTTTCCGACTCCGGGACTTTGTAATCAATGCCAACACCAGTCTTCACAAAGGGCGCAATGGTTTTCAGCAAGCGATAATCCCAACCGCAGCCGACATCAAGCAGATGGCATTCAGAATACCGCCGGATGGTGGGCAGCACTTTCCTTATCCTTAACTTTCGTAAAATAGGTTCCAGAAAAGGTTCTTTCATCGCATCACATTATACTTGATAATACAGTAAAGGGCTCGAATTCCGTCTCGCCAGTTAATTTTTTTGCCTTCCTCATAGGTCCGGCCATAATAAGAGATTCCGACCTCATATATCCGACATTTCATTTTCGATATTTTGGCCGTGATTTCCGGTTCAAAACCAAATCTGTTTTCTTCAATGACAATCGCCTGAAGGATTTCTCTCCGAAATGCCTTATAGCATGTTTCAATGTCGGTCAGATTGAGATTTGTTAACATATTTGAAATCAAAGTGATCAGGCCGTTGCCGACACGATGCCAGAAATAAACAACCCGGTGCGCTTCACCGCCCATGAATCTTGATCCATAAACGACATCAGCTTTCTCATCGAGGATCGGCTGAAGAATTTTGGGATACTCCCGCGGATCATATTCAAGATCAGCATCCTGGATGATAACGATATCTCCGGTTGCGAAGCGGATGCCTTCCCGGAGGGCCGCACCCTTGCCTCTGTTTTCGGGCTGGTAAATAATCCGGTTCACTTTTGATTCCAGCCTGGTTTGGAGTATCTCTCTAGTCCCGTCCGTTGATAAATCATCAACAATGATGATTTCCTTATCCGGGTAAGGGGCCGCAAGGACGGCATCGACAATCTTTTCAATGGTGGCTATTTCATTATAGCAGGGAATGATGACCGATACTCGCATGATGAATCCTTCCTGATCCTAGAAACTGATTACCATATGGAACGATTGTTTTTACTGACCGTTGGGGTCAAGCACCAACAAATGATCTTTTATCTTTTTTGTATATTCGCCATCCTCCGGCGAAACCTTCAATCGGGCAATTTTCAAGAAATTGACGGCATCACGTTTCTTTCCGGCAAAGGCGGCTGAAATTCCCAGGGCATATATATCATGGTAATCAGCCTCCGTATCGAATGGGTTTACAAATTTTGAGATGGCCTGATAAGCCTTTTTATACATTTTCAGATGGCCGTAACAGGTATGCAGGCTCCAATACACTCTTTGTTCGTCTGGTTTCAACCCTCGCTTAATGGCAGTTAAATAGTTGGAGATGGCTTCTTCCACCCTCTCCAGGCCTCGCAAAGCGTCACCTTTGAGGACATAACCTTTGGCAATGTTAGGATAGTATCGAACAATATTGTCCGCGTAAA
This sequence comes from uncultured Smithella sp., assembly GCA_964547345.1. Classification (GTDB taxonomy): domain Bacteria; phylum Desulfobacterota; class Syntrophia; order Syntrophales; family Smithellaceae; genus UBA8904. The sequence continues at coordinate 84,323 of CAZJMX010000004.1, forward strand.
TCAGCGCTTCTTCATATCGTTTGTCAATGATGAGGATTCTGGCAATCATGCTGTTGGCGATACCGCACCCGGGGTACAATTTACTTATTTTCATCGCTTCATTTAGTGTTTGCGCTAACCGTTCTTTTGTCTCCTTTTCATATTTAATGTCATCATAGCCAAATGCATTGATTACTTTGAGTTTATATTGTTCGGCAATTTGAGGATGGTGATTGATGTTCACATAAAGGACTTCCGCGTCATCAAAGAAAATCTGTTTATATTGAGGGTGCTTGCCGATAAATTCATTAAATTCTGAGCGCGACAGAGAAGCACTGATAAATGACGGATCATATTGTCCGATAAAAGCCTGGAAGGTCTTTTCATCATGCAAAGCATTATTGACATAAGCGAAATCAAAGTCGCTGAACAGGGCCAGTTGCATATCCATGAATATTTTATACTTTTTATCGAGCGCCCATTGCATGTAACCGCCGGTGTTCGGTTCGTTTAAAACTTTCCCCCCCACGTCCAGTTTGTTGAGAAACCCGGCAATGCCAACCGGCAAACCGATTTGAGAAAACGGATAGTGAGGTTTGTTTTTAAAATGGCTGTTATAAACCGAGAAAGGAACAGCAATGAGTATAAATGTCAGTGCAGCAGCCGTGAGTGGCGTAATTTTTTTTCTTGAATTTTCTGATGATGTCGTCAGAAGTCCGATGCTATGACGAATGATGGGGATGGATAATAATATAAACTCATAAGAAAATCGATTGTGTTTTATTAATAGGAAAAGTGAAGCAACCAACAAAATGATATGACTGACGCGGATATTTCTTTTCCATAGACAAATAATGAGCGCGATGAACGGGGCGATGATCAAAACATTGAGAAATGTTCCGATGATATTAGACAAAGGCAAAATGGAAAATTGAAAAACGTTATTCATGTCGAGCGGGATCAATTCGGAAATGTATAGGTGCTGATAAGATGCGTTTGCATATGCGACAACAAAAGGGGTCTTGATCAGTTCAATGAACTGCGGCGTTAGGAATACCGTGTAAAGCGTCGCAATGATGATCCATTTTTCTTTTTTTGTTCCGGACGGAAATCCGGGGCTCTTACGAACATCCCGGTAGTACATTTCGAATAGATAGGACAAGAGGATGAGTATCATCACCGGGTATTCGATACCATGAATGTTGCACCATAGAATGCCCAAAATCGGGAGAAGCCACAAGATACGTCGCCTCATTTCAAGAATATAAAGAAATGCAACAATGAACAGATACGAAAAAAGATGCGGTCTGATGAGCAGCTCCCGAACGGTGAGCGCGAGACAAAATGCAACAAATACCGAAGCCCCTATGATAAGCTTTGTTTTCCCATCCTCACGATTAAGGAAGAAACGGCTGATCAAAAAAGCTGTGGCGAGAAGTACAAGACATCTGAAAATGATCAGTCCATGATAGCCCGTCCATTGAAATATTTTATAAACGATGACTTGAAACAGCCAGTAGTAATCATACCAGGATTTTTCGGGAGCAATGAATGAAAAATAAGCCGTACCGGGAATGGTTGCGTTCTGCCAGAAATACTTTCCGCCGTTGAGATGATACCAAAGATCCGTGTCATAAGCCACGACAGGCCAGGTAATAAAATAACCCATCAGCAACACAGAAAATAAGATCAAAAGAGTAATGAGATAAAACCGATAATGGGTTATGCTCGTGCAAACGCGTTCGTAAATCGGTCTAATCGTCATCAGCCTGCCTGATCGGAATCTGCTTGTTTTAAATTTATTAATGAAAGCTTCAAAGAACAAAAAGATAACTGGCCTCAAATGACCGGTTATCTTTTTGTGATTTTAATGTTTTGTGACAGCCAAAATCAAAATATCTTTATGATTTTTGTCTTATTTGCAGCAGGCGCGTTGTTAAACCATGTGCCTGGTCCACTCTCAAGGGTTAAAGTAACATTACCATTGCCATCTGCCGCGCTTACCGTGCCATTATAATCGCCCAGATTAACAGCGCCTGTGCCAGATATGTTATTCGACGGCGTATAGTTTCTGGCATCAGCGCTCCCTTTTAAAAGCTTGTAAGAAAAATCCTGAACGGCCGTGGCTTGTAAGGCGGCCATCGCGCCGTCCAGGGATTTCATTTGGCTCTCCGTTTGGATATCCATGTATTTGGGGAGTGCGACTGTCGCCAGAATCCCTAGAATAATCATCACCGCAATGATTTCGATCAGTGTAAATCCTTTTTCACTGTTGACTAACCTTACCCTTGACATGTGACTGCTCCCTTCAACGTACCGATTTCTATGCCAAGCCAATGAAATGAATCTACACCCATCGGGCTTTAATTTTAATTCCCAAACATTTTTACTGTTTTTGTTTTGTTTGCATTGGCAGCATTGGGAAACCACGTCGGACCATTAGTGAGCGTCAATGTTACCGTTCCGTTTGCGTTTGAAGCAACTACCGTCCCGATAAAGTCTCCCAAATTAGCATTGGCTACATTCGTAGATGGCGCGTAATTTGTTCCATTCGCGGTACCTTTCAAAAGCTGAGAGGCGTAATCCTGCGTAGCCGTTGACTGAAGTGCTGCCATTGCCCCATCCAGGGCTTTTATCTGAGCCTCTGATTGCATATCAAAATACTTCGGTACAGCCACTGCGGCCAGAATACCCAAAATGACCAATACCGCGATAATTTCGATCAGTGTAAAACCTTTTTGATTTCTCATTTCTACTTCCTCCTTAGTGTGTTGTTTTTATCATTTTAATTTCAAATACAGTTTCTTGAACTTCTGCAATTCCATACTTAACCGCAATGTATTTTAAATACAAATAATAGGCCATTATTGAATGAAAAGAATAAATAACTTTAGTTTTTGACATTATTTATAATTACATGAATTATTTAAGGTTATTAGAACATTGAAACAATCACAGCGACGTTTCTATGACCACATGATTATATCGCTCAAGAAAACCACCAAACCACGAAACTTTACCTACAATTATTGTAGGTTTCTGATTGTACTCACATCAATTTCAAACTTTTTAATGCGATGCCATAGACTTCTTTGGTTAATTCCCAAAAGACCTGCTGCCTTGACCTGAACTCCCGCCGCCTCCTTTAAGGCATTAAGAATGATTTCTTTCTCCAATATTTTCATTCGATCATCAAGAGGCATGTCTTCTTTTAATGAACTGTAGATTTTGTTGTTTCCCTGCCGTATGTTCTCCGGCAAATGATGGACGTCGATAATGCCGTCTTCCGACATAATGGAGGCCCTCTCAATAATATTCTTTAACTCGCGGATATTGCCCGACCAGTTGTAGCCAATTAACACCTGTAACGCCCCTGCGGATAGTTTTGCCGGCTTGGCGGACTTTTCCATAAAATGACTCGTCAGGAGGGAAATGTCTTCCCGCCTTTCGCGAAGCGGAGGCAAAATGATGGAAAAAACATTTAGTCTAAAATAAAGGTCTTCACGAAATTTCCCCTCTTTAATCATTTGCAGCAAATTTTTATTCGTTGCGGCAATAAACCGTACGTCAACCCGGACAGGGGTCGTGCCGCCGACACGCTCAAATTCTTTTTCCTGCAAGGCTCTCAATAGCTTAGCTTGAGTGGCCATCGGCATGTCGCCTATTTCATCCAGAAAAACAGTGCCGCCGTCAGCCAGTTCAAATTTTCCTTTTTTCTGAGCCGTGGCGCCTGTAAAAGAGCCTTTTTCATGTCCAAACAATTCACTTTCCAGCAAACCCTCTGGTATGGCTACGCAATTGATGGCGATAAACGGTTTGCCCTTTCTTAAGCTGTGCTCATAAATGCTCGAGGCAATCATTTCCTTTCCCGTTCCGCTTTCGCCGGTAATCAAAACGGTGGAATCCGTGGGCGCAACCTTCACAATCTGAGTAAAAATATTGCGCATCGCCGCACTGGATCCAACAATATGCGGAAAGAGTTCCTTGGCTTTAACATTGCTCAATATATTGGCGACATTGTCAAATACTTTATTGATCTGGCTTAAGTCATTGGTAATGTTATCGTCTTTATCTGTTTTAGATCCCAAAAAGATTGGCATTTTTTTGGTTTTCTCAACAAATTCCACCAGAGGCTTGAGGAGCAGTCGCAATATAAAGAAGCTGACTAAAAAAGATATAAAACCAATCACAACAGCCAGAGTAAAAATATTAATAAAAGGCGCCTGAGCCGACTTTTCCGGCGTTGAGGCGATTTGATAGGTAGCAATCACGCCCAGTATCATTAAACCTGTATAAATAACGGGTATCAATATATACAAATTGACATAGAAATTCTTTTTTTTCATATCCCCTTCACTTTAATTTCTGGTAACCATTTTGGTCATATCCCACATGGGCAGGAAGATGGCCAATGCAAAAAAACCAACAACTGCCGCCAGCGCTACAATCAAAATCGGTCCTATGGCATCGGAGAGAGCCTTGACGGCATACTCCACCTCATCATCGTAATGTTTGGATATTTCCCGCAGCATTTCATCAATGTTTCCCGATTCCTCGCCGATGGCAATCATGTCGATGACCATGGGTGTAAAATATTTCGCCGTTTTCAGAGGAACCGCGATGCCCGATCCTTCCTGAATCTTCTCCCGAACATGGGCAAACGATCTGGCAATTGCAGCGTTGCCGATGGTATCGGACAAAATAGTCAAAGACTGCATGACCGGCACACCGCTGGTTTGCAAAATGGCAAATATACTGGCAAACCGTGACATGGCCGCCTTTTGGAAAAGCGGCCCCAAAATAGGGATGGCCAGTAAAAAACTGTCTCTGGCTAGTTTTCCATTGTCCGTTTTAAAATACTGAAACAAGCCGAAAATGACACCGGCCAGTGTGCCAAGAATTAGATACCAATAGTTTTTCAACATGCTGTATAAAAGCATGGCAATTTTTGTCGGCAGCGGTAATTGAAGTCCGGCTTTGCTGAAGAGACTCACAAACTGGGGAATAACCATCGTCAGCAAAACGATAAAAGCGATCCCGAGAGCAATGACGACAATCATGGGGTATTGCAGGGCCGCCCGGATGTCGGCTTTAATTCTGGTCTCGTGTTCAACGATGTAAATGAGTCTATCCAGAACACTGGAAACATTTCCGCTTATCTCACCGGCCCGAAGCATGCTGCAATAAAGCGGGGAAAATATTTTAGGATACTTTTCAAAAGAATCTGAGATGGTCGATCCCTGACGAATATCTACGATAATTCCGGAAATGGCTTCCCGCAAAACCTTACTTTCGGTCTGGGCTTCCAAAACCTGCATAATTCTCAAGATGGGCACTCCGGCATTGAGCATGGAACGGAATTGTTTTGTAAATAATATCAGCTCATTGGACTTCACCGTGCCGGTGATTGATTTGATTCTTCCCAAGAGCGTATCGCGGCTTCCCGCCTTGACTTCCGCAACTTCCGACGGCATCAAGCCCCGCGAAACCAAGATGGCATTGGCATTCTGAAGCGTTTCTGCTTCCAGCGTTCCCGACAGGAAGTTACCTGTTTCATTCATTGCTTTATAACGGTATGTGGCCATGTCTCATCTTTTCTCAATTTACGTCATAACGGCTGAAAGTGCTTCTTCCAGAGTGGTAATGCCCTGCATCACTTTACCGGCCGCGTCTTTTTGAAGCGTCCGCAATTTACCGGCATCAATGGCGACCCGTGCAATTTCCTGACTGGATCTTTTTTTCAGAATCATATCCTGAACAATTTCGTCATTGATCAGTACTTCAAAAAGACCGGTTCTTCCTTTGTAGCCTGTATTTTTACATTGATAGCATCCTTTGCCGCGTTGGAATAAGGCAGATTTCGCCTCCTCCAGCGTAATGCCCAGCGCCGTATAGGCTTTTTCCGTCGGCATGTATTGCTCTTTGCAATACGGGCATACCGTTCGGATCAGCCGCTGTGCAAACGACACCAACAAAACGGACGACACCAAAAACGGCTCAATCCCCATATCGATAAACCTTGCAATTGCACCCGCCGCGTCATTGGTGTGCACGGTGCTCAAAACCCGATGGCCGGTCTGAGCCGCCTGGACGGAGATGGCTGCTGTTTCTGCGTCGCGGATTTCACCTACCATGATCACGTCCGGATCCTGGCGTAGAATCGAACGAAGACCACTTGCAAACGTCATTCCGGCCTTTCTGTTGAGTTGAATCTGCCGAATGTTGTTGATGCGGTATTCCACAGGATCTTCCAGTGTCATAATATTGATGTCCGGCTTATTGATCGCGTTAAGAATGGCGTATAAGCTTGTGCTTTTACCGCTTCCCGTCGGCCCGGTGCTAAGAATCATTCCATAAGGTTTATTGCTGACGCTTTCAATTTTTTCCATATCCTCGGGAATCATCCCCAGGCGGTCCAGGGAATAGACGCCGCCGCTGGTGTCCAGCAGACGCAAAACCATGTTTTCGCCATAGATGGTCGGAATGGAGGAGACACGGACATTGATTTCTTTTTTATCCAGCTTAAGGGTGAATCGACCATCCTGCGGGATCCGGGAAACGGTAATGTCCATGTTGGCCAGAATTTTCATGCGAGCAATCATCGGCAGAAACAAAGACTTGGGAGGTGAGGGAACCTCCAGCAGTTTACCGTCTATCCGAAATCTTAATTGTACGGAATTCTGCTGCGGACTGATATGGACGTCGCTTGCTCCGTCTCGTATGGCCTGCGCGAAAATCGAATTGGCCAGACGCACAACCGGCGCCTCGCCTGCCAGATCCTGGAGCGATGCCACCTGGACTTCTTCCTTGTCCGGCGCCGTTTCTTCCTGGCCTTCCTCCTGAGATTTTATTTCCATGTTTTCCATGATGCCGCTCAGGCCGGACTGCGTGCCGTACAAACTGCTGACGAGCTGATTGAGTTCGCGCTCCGAACAAACAATGGGTTCCACTTCCGAATTGGTCAATACTTCGATGTAATCCAGAGCATTGATATCCAGCGGATCAACAATGGCAATCGTGAGCAACCTTCCTTTTTTGCGAAGCGGCGCCACCTGGTACTTCTGAGCGATTTCAATGGGGATATATCGAGTCAATTCGATGTCCAGCGGATAGCTGTCGGGATGATATTTGGCAAGTTTCAACTGCTGGCTCAGCAAGTCAATAATCTGCTGCTCGCTGACGATTCCCTGTCTGGTCAGAAACTGCCCCAACTTCAATCCGGCTTTTTTCTGATCTATGAGGGCCTGTTTCAAACGATCTTCGGTAATCAGATTGTTTTCAACCAGCATCTCGCCTAAACGCTTTTTAACTTTCATCCAACCTCCGTACTCCGACTGATATCATTTTCCGTAAAATCGGCGGTTATAAATTACCGTACCATCCTCCCACCGGGTCACTAGCTTCGCGGATGCGGAAAGCTCCGGCGACAATTGACGGATGGAGGCTTCTGCCTCTTCAACATTCTTGAAGCGCTGAGCCAATGCAATGAAAAACTGCCGACCTTTTGTTTCACTCCAGGTAGACAAAAACTGTAAAGGGGGCATATGACTTCCGCCATTCTTGGCGATAAATGAATAATAGATACCGGCCAGATCCTGGCTGTCTTCCAGCGAAACGATGATCATATTTTCCGCACTCGGATTATTCTCCACAAGTATGGCAGGAACCTGAATGACCGTGCCTTCGACCGTGTCATTCAGATTTTTGATCTTGGGATTGGCTTCCAAAAACCGTTTTGTGATTTCCGCACCGGAGTCTCCATAAATATTTTCCAAAACCCTCCAGATGGTCATTCTTTTTTTTAGTGGAATGGATCCGAGTAATTCCGGATTTTGACGCAGAGAATCTTGTGTAACCTGTTTTGTTGTGTGAGAAAAAATGTCTTTCTTGAAATCTATTCCGGCTAAAACGCGCGTCTGTCTGTCTGCATTTTGCGAAATCGGCTGAAATAAAAAAAATAGTACGCCGGACAAAACCGCAGCGGCAGCCAAAACAATGCCTGGCGTCACCCATGACACTCTGCGCAATACCGGCACATCCATTTTCAGGACACAGCTTCTGACCAGAAACCATCCGGCTTTGCTTTTTCCTCGAATGATCATCTTCAGGATAATTTGATGACACAGGGAAACCACTTTACGCGGATACCCCGCCGTTGCCCAATAGACAGCCAGGAGTCCACCTGTGCTCAGTAAAGCATGGTCATCCGGTTTAAAACTTGCCATGGCAATCCGGTATCCAATCATCGCCTTCATTTGCCTGAAAGAAAGCGGTTTGAGAAGATGCAAATAATTGACGCGATCCAGTAGATTGGCTCTGGCCGACAGATTCTTTCGAAATTCCGGCTGAGCAAAAATCACAATCTGGAGCAGTTTAAAACTATTGGTTTCGTAATTAAGAAATTCCCTTAATATTTCAAGACATTCATCGGGAATCTTTTGTCCTTCGTCTATGATCAGCACAACAATTTTCTGTTCATCAACTCCTTTTTCAAAAAGGAATTTTTTTATTTTTTCTTTAATGTGCCATTCGTTGTCTTCCGCCGTGCTCCCATTGATGCCAAGTATGTCGGCCACTGTTTTGACAAATTCCAGCCTGCTTCCCACCGCCGGGTCCAACAGCAGAAAGCTGTCAATCGTCAATGTCTCTGAGGCGGCAGGCTCTGATAAGATTTGGATCAGTTTCCGGCACAGCGTGGTCTTCCCCGTTCCGACTTCGCCGATGACGATATTGAGACCGCGCCTTAAACGAACGGCCAGTTCCAGCATCTGCAGACAGGTATTGTGCTGCGGCGACGCAAAGAGAAATTCCGGTTCCGGTGAATTGGAAAACGGCTCTTTCTTGAATTCCAGAAGATTGAAATAGTCCATGCGACGACCGTTACCTGTTATTTACCCGTTTGCCGTGAATCATCTTTCTCCAGTTTTATCGCCGAAACTTTGTCTTCGGCCACGACAGCTCTGAGAATATGGGGCGTGATGAAAATCAAGACTTCTTCCATCGCCTCGCTTTTACTATCCGTTTTGAAAAGATAACCCAGCACGGGAAGGTCTTTAAACAACGGCCAGCCTGCATCTCCCTCGGCGCGACGTTGTTTGGTCAAACCGGAAATGACAATGGTTTCGCCGTCCTCGACAATCAGAACTGTTTGTGTCTGTTTTTTGATAATGAAGGGATTCCCATCAACATTTCGCAACGGATCGACTTCATCTTTCTTAACAAGTATAGTCATTTTTAAGTTTTTTCCGTCTATGACATGCGGCGTTATTTCCAGCCGCAAAACGACATCCTCGAATTTAACGGTTCGCGTCGGTGGCGTCACGCTGGTATCCAATGTGGAATAAGGTACTCTTTCACCGTTTTCAGTAAACGCTTTCTGATTGTCCAAAGTCGTAATAGAGGGACTGGACAGAATATTGAGTTTGTTGTCTTGCTGGAGCGCCTGAAGCTGAATTTCCAGAAGACTCCCACCGATAACTCCATAAATAAGGCCTAATGTACCCGCACCTGCAGCGCTTGCGATGTTGGAAATCGGGAAATTTCCAGCAAACCCCTGACCGCCGATTCCTTTTGCCTGAGTTGCATTATATGCGCCGGCTATGGGATCACCAGTACCGTATGTTCCGCCTGGAGTAACATAAATATTTTTATTGCCAAGGTTCCCCTTGTACATTCCACCCCACATCACACCCAGATCTCGCGCAACATTTTTCGTCGTCTCGACGATATTAGCTCTGATCAGAATCTGCGTTGTCGGTCGGTCTATTTTTTCGATGATGGGAATCATCCGCGCGAGATCCTGACTATTTGCGGAAATCACGAGTGCATTGCTGTGTTCATCAAGTTTAACGGAACCTCGCGGCTTGCCGTCCTTATCCTTTGTCAGAAAATCCTGAAGTGTTTCCATGAGTTTTTTTGCGTCGGCATAATCAATTTTGATGACCACCGGATTCATCAGAGGCTCCACCCATTGAATATCGCGCATCTGAACTTTTTGTTTGAGCTCCTGCTCCATATCTTCAATCGTCATGACACGTATGACATTGCCTTCCCAGACATACGATAATCCGTGCGTCCTGAGCAACCCGGTGAAGGCCTGATCCCAGGCAACCGAACGGAAATCAACACTCACCTCGCCTTTCAAATCATTTTTCACCAGAAGATTGTAATCGACAGCTTTGGCCAGCGCTCGCAACACGGCTTTGAGTTCAGCCTGACGCATGGTCAGGTTAATGGTCTTGGTCGGAAGCTTTTTTCCGGTATCGCCGTAAAACGACGCAGTTTGCGTTTTCTTTTCGGAAGATGAAGTGATATCAATCTTCTTGGGTTTCATTTCAGGAGAATGTCCCTGGGAATTTTCCGCAAGTGTATTCCATTTTTCAAAGAAAGGATCTTTTTTCGTGCTCTTGAGATCCTCAGAACATCCCATCAGAAATATCAGCAGCAAAACGCCGATGACTATTGCTTTTTTTTTGTTGTGTCTTGCGCTTATACTCAAGGCAATAACCTCCCTGTCTTAAACATTATTCCTGCATCGGAATGAATAATTCGCTACCCGTGCTTGGATTGACAATTAAAACACGCGACGGCGTCACACTTTTCAGAATGTATCCTTCAATATCCAATGAATCTCCCGCTTCGTATTCATAGCCATTGATCACGGCCATTCTTTTTCTGCCTGCATCGACGTAACCGGAATAAATAATTTTTGCCGCCAGTCCGCCCCCTGACTCGTTTCCCGCAAATTCACGGTACTCGGCTCTGCCCCAAAATGGACTTCGGTCCCAATCCATTTCCGCTTTTTTGATGATATAGCCATCCAAACCGGCCACTTTATCCTTCATGACATCATTACTGATTCCCGTGACGAAGGAATCAATTTCAACGGGTTTGGCTTCCAATTTCGCTTTTTTAACAGCCGGCTGGCTAATTAAAAAATCATAAGCAGCAAAAAGAACAGCAATCGCCGTAATGGCGAGAATGATGATTTGTCTTTTATTTAAATTCTTCACATCTCCCCCAAGGCCTCAGTTGGCCAGGGCAACCCATATTTTTAATTTAAATTCCATTGAATCGCCATATTGCTTAATATTAATCTCCTCAATCTGATCCACGTATGGCACCGCACTCAATCCGATTAAAAACCGCCGAAAGTTGACCAGATCTCCTTTCATCGTTGCGTTATAGAGAAGATTGGGCGATGTGCCGGAAACCGTTTTGACATCCGGCAACAGGAAAACATTCATCAATCCGGATTTTCCTGCTACACCACGAACTGCATCCTGGAATTTGTCTAACTCCTGCCGGGCCAGTTTGATTCTCTGCGGATTCGGCAATCCATAAACGTCTTTTGCCTCCGAAACCTTAATTAGCGATACATGAACCGGCCCCAAAGCCCTTTGTTCATCAATTTGATTTTGTATTTTTTTTACGTCTTGAGCACGACTGGTATTGTAGCGCTGAAAACTGACAAGCCCCAGAACCACGACTAAAAGTATTCCGCCGCAGACTACCATGTAACCCAAACTCTTTGCCGGAATTTCCACATTGATATTATTCATCTTCAACCTATCTTCGCTTTAATCGTAAACTGGAGAATTTCCTTTTTCCTGAAATTCGCAATGGCGCTTTTTTCCAAAGATACCCCTTGAAGCATCGGTGAATTTTCCAGCTTCAGCACGTATTGCGCCAAAAGAGAATCCAGCATATTGCGGTCTCCAAAAACGATTCCTTCGATGGTCACGCCTTCATCTTTTTTCTGCTCCGGTGTACCGGAAACCGGCGAGGACATCTTCACTCTGATGAACTTAATGTTGTCCGGCGTTAACGATGAGAGTTCCCCGATAAGAGCAACACCTTTATACTTCTGTGCATATTGGCGGTTCACCTGACGACGCAGTTTCAATTCATCGGCAAGACGTGTTATCTTTTCTTTGTTGATCGCGGGACCGAAGAGCGCCAGTTCTTTTTCCAAGGCTTGACGCTTGACACCCAATTGTCGCGTTTCGACGGCTTGAGAAAAGAGGACGAGCAGGCAAATGAGCAAAGCAACACCAAACGTTGCAAAAATGCCACGATTAATTCTGATCCGCCGCATCTCTTTATTTTTTTCCACATAATTAAAAATAATGTTGGGTGTGTGCTTTCGATCGGAAAGTGCCAGACCAATCACCTGAATGAGCAAAGCTCTTTGGGCAATCGGCAACGACGCGCCGGATAAGTCTGCATTCTTTCCTGTAAACGGATCGAAAAATTCCGTTTTCATTGCCAATTGCTCGCCGATATAATTCAGGAATGGCTGATAAAAAATGTTCACCGTCGACGAAATATAGAGCTTCTCGACTTTCTCATAACCGACAGACGTTGCATAATATTCGAGTGTTCTTTCAATTTGGCGTGTTAATCGTTCCATAACCGGAGCAATCACATCGAATATTCCACTTTCCACCCAGCCCATGCCATCAGGATCATCGGATATTTTTGAGGAATCGAATAGAATATCCGTCAGCAATTTTTGAATTTGCTGCTTATCCACCCTGCCGTCCGGCCCGGCCTCGGAAATGGATTCGCGAACCACATCCATCATGCTACTGACGCCCGTTTTGACGCCTCGGGTAAGAACCAGATTGTTTTTATAGTAGATATCGATTCTTGAAAAATCATTGCCGATGAAAAGACTGGCAAATGATTTTTCAGGAACATCCATCCACCGGGTGCGGATAATATTTTGAATGGCAAACGGCGCAATCGTGATTCCATGCAGAATAACACCGGCGGATGAAAATATACTTTTAACTTTATCTACTTCCAATCGTGGAGCGCTGTATGCCATCACGGAATATTTCGGAATACCCTGATCGATGATTTCTCCCTGTACTTCGAAATCAAAAATTACATCTTTTTCATCGATCGGATTCTCTTTTTTGGCTGTCCAGTAAATGACATTATCCAATTGCTTTTTGGGGACCCGCGGCACATTGATGTGATGGACGTTAACCTCTGCGGGATTCATCATCGTCCAAATTTCACAATTCTCGAGAGAACCGGCAAAAGAGGCAAGAGAGGACTTCAACAGATCGCTAAATTCTTCAGAACCGATAGGTAATTGATTGAATTTAATTATTTTTTGATCGACTAGCAGGGGCTTGCCATCGTTCGATTTTGCTACCTTGGCAAAATAAAGATGGTCATGGCCGATATCCACACCCAGAGTGAAACGGTTTTTCCCTGTAAATGCCTTAGGCAAGTTAAGGGAATGTTTGTTCGAAATAGTTTTTTGGGACGAAGACGCTCTTTCCATTTCGTCGTCGGGCATTGATGATGTTTTCTGCGTTCCGCGAATGACTTTTAATAACTTTTCCGTGGAATTAATGTCTTTTGTATTCGCCAAATATTTACTCCTGAATACAACGTGCTAACTAATATTTACTAATATTTCTTCTCTATCATCAGGTGAAACCGAAGCAGGTCTCCAAAAAATGTTGTTGCAGCAATTTTTGGACATTAAACTCTTAAAATACATTTTATCTAAATGTTTCGTGTGTTTTCTATCACAGCTACGTGAATATTTCTATATTTAAATTAAAAATCTTGAAGGCTTGTAAAGATTTTGCTAAGAGAATACGGCTCACGAAATAAAATAGCCAAGGTGATTTCATAAATGATTGTTAAACGCACATCTATTTTTTCTTTATCCATCGCATTGCTGACATTTTTTATAACATTTGATATTTCTGCTAATAATATCCAGACTCCCGAGAAAATACCGGATTCGATTATTTCGGTATCATCCGGATTTGTCATCACCGTCGATAAAAAGAATCAGAAACTCTATGTTTTCAAGAAAAATGCGGCATTCAGTAAAGTGTTTGAGGCAGCGTGTTCCACAGGAAAAAACCAGGGCGGCAAAGAAGTATCCGGCGATGCCAAAACACCCAATGGGATTTTCTTTGCAACAAAAATACTCAATCATCCCGGACCGCCTGAAACATACGGAACACTCGCATTCCCTCTTGATTTTCCAACGGTCATGGACAAGAAAGCAGGTCGAAATGGAACAAACATCTGGATTCATGGAACAACCAAAACTCTAGTTCCCTTCCAAAGCAATGGTTGCGTCGTCCTCACCGAGAAAGACATCCACTCTCTGTCCAATTATATTTACATCCATAAGACACCGGTCATTATCGCTGAAACTCTTCAGTGGATTCCTCAAAATCAGATCATTCCGGTAAAAACAGAATTGGAAAAGATGCTTTCCGCCTGGACCAGGGGATACATGGAAGGCGATATCAAAGCAATTGATGCTTTGTATTTAGAGGGTCATCAAATCAAAAATAAAAAAAGAGAGAACTTGGCAAATACTCTTGCTTCCGTCAAAAGCATCAATCAACATTTCATTTTGGAACCCAAGGATATTTCGATTTTACATCAAAATAATCACGCAGTCATCATTTTCGATCAGATCACCGGCGTGAATAAAGATAACACGTTTGAGGGTTCCTTCAACAAACTGGTCCTTCAAAAAATAAATGCCAAGTGGTTTATTCTTGACGACGCTGAATTAGCGGTTGCCACGTCAAAGGCCGAAACACCCAAAACGCCACGCCCGGATATGGAAACAACATCCCGTGATGCTTTGCGGAACCTGATAGCAAAATGGGCCGAAAGCTGGCAATCAGGCAATATGGCCGTTTATCGCGCCTGTTATGCTTCAAATTTCCGTTCGCAGGGAATGAACCTAAACGATTGGGTGACTCATAAAAACAACGTTCGCGAACGCAGTGGCAATATTTCCATCCGTTTTAGCAACCTTAAAATGTCCGGGGATAACCATCAGTCGGTTGTCACGTTTACACAGCATTACAGCTCCAACCTGCTTAAACGTAAGGGCAACAAAAAACTGGAACTTCGAAAAATCAATGGGGAATGGAAAATATACCGGGAAGTCATGCAGTAGATTGGTTATTTCCTGTTTTTTATATTATCCTCGGTCTGGGCAATGATTTCCAGTAAGTCGACACTTTCATCAATGACGTACTGCGATTCCATGCTTAAAGCGGTTTCTGCGCCCCAGACGCTGTCTGGCTGATCAATTTTGATCCTTGCGCCTTTTTGTCCGGTTGCCGCCTGCGTCACTGGCGTTGCCGCTTTATAGGCGGTGACGGAAACGGACTGAAATATTGAAGATTTGTGATGCAAATCCTGGGAGATCGCGTTCTTATCCGGTTTGAAATTGACCATCGGATTATGAAATTTATCCCTTATGTCCAAGTATTCTTTTAAATAACGCTCTTCCGTGAACATGCCGTCGGACTTACCTGTATGCATGGAATTGTCGATTTGATAAAGTTTTTTCTCTCGGACAATCCCTTTAATCTGCTGTGTTCCACGCATAATTGAAAGCATTGGCACCCGAATTCCGGCCCTTTCCATGTAGATCAGTTTCTGCACAATAACCCAGGCAATCGTGGAAGCCAGTTGATGACGAATATATTCCTCAGCTTCCGGCGGAGCGGAATTAATAATCCGGTAAAGGGCGTCTTCCATATTGGTTGCGTGAAGGGTCGCGATGACCAGATGCCCGGATTCTGCGGCATTGAGCGTCAATGCGATCGTTTCCGGGTCACGTAATTCACCGACCATGATCACGTCGGGATCCGCCCTCATGACGTCAATTAAACCTCTTTCAACCGACGGCACATGCGTGCCCACTTCCCGCTGCTCGACAAAAGACAGACGCGATGGAATCCTGTATTCTATAGGATCTTCCAGCGTGACAATATGCGCGGCTCTTTTGCAATTGATATCATCCAGAACGGAGGCAATGGTCGTTGTTTTTCCACAACCGGTTGTTCCGCAAATCAGGACCAAACCGGATTTGAGTTCGCTGATGCTCGAAAGTGAAGGATGAAGGTTTAATTTTTCAATGGTTGGAATGGAATCCGGCAACAATCGAATCGCCAAAGACGGTCCGTGTTCGGTGTTGAAGATGCTGACCCGGACACGCACATTTCCCACACTGATTGCAAAATCGACTGACCAGCGCTCCCTCAAGATCGCCAGGTTGTTAGCGTTCAGGGTGGATTGAACAAGGGAATCCACTTCAGCGTGAGACCAGATTATTTTTTTTTCAAATCGGATTGAACCATTTTTACGGTAAACAATCGACTGACCGCCACAGATATGAACATCAGAGTAGCCGGCTTGGGCACACGACATGATAAGCTCAGTAAATCGTTTTTGCATTTACTATGATCTCGATGAATTCTGGCACAACTGAAAAAGGGAGTTTTCTTCTGACATACAAACCCCTGAAAGAGACTGGAGGCGGCATCCGGATTTGAACCGGAGAATAACGGTTTTGCAGACCGCTGCCTTAGCCACTTGGCTATGCCGCCATAAAAAAAATGGAGCGGGCGAACGGATTTGAACCGTCGACGTCTACCTTGGCAAGGTAGCACTCTACCACTGAGTTACGCCCGCTCACAAGGAACGCGGGTGAATATAACAAATAGTCGCATCTTGTCAATAAAAAAATGGGATTCAGGTCATGATTTTTTTTGCCTGCAAACCAAGAGCGTTTCGTGTATTTGATGGACATAAATTCTAACAACGACTCATGGCTGGCTGTCGCTCAAGTCTTGTCTGTTTGTCGATAAAATTTAACAAGATAATCCAGACCGGAATAAATAGTCAGGAAAAAAGCCACATAAAGAATCATAGTCCCCACACGATGTGCATCCAACCCCAAGAAAGGATGATGAATCATCAGAGCCGTTACGGCAAATATTTGTGCCAGTGTTTTTTGTTTCGCCAACACACTCGCCTGGATATAAATGCCTTCCGACGAAGCGATGGAGCGGATGCCGTCCACTATGAAGTCGCGAATGATAATCACGGCCACAATCCAGGCGTCAATCCTGCCGATGGGGATCATAAGAATCATCGCTGTATTGACAATCAACTTGTCAGCCAATGGGTCCAGAAACTTGCCCATCGTGGTTACCATATTATACCGGCGCGCAATATAGCCGTCCACAAAATCCGTAATGGAGGCGAGCACAAACAATGCAGCCAATATAAGCGATCCCAGCGGCCCCGGAGACGTCAGCAGATAAAATAAAAAAGGAACTACGCTGATACGCGCCAGCGTAATGGTGTTGGGCAAGTTTAATGTATCGCGTCCTCTAGTCATTTTTCACAAGCCAGTAAGATTTAATAATCGCCGAATTTGCAGCCGGCATTATTTTTTCGGCACTTTCTTCCAGTCTTCCAGAAACATGGCAATGCCTTTATCCGTCAGCGGATGCTGCGCCAGTTGGGCAATCACTTTCAAGGGAATCGTGGCAATGTCGGCACCCATTAATGCGGCGTCTAAAACGTGCTTGGGGTGACGAATACTGGCCACAATAACTTCCGTGTCATAGCCGTAGTTATCATAAATATCCAGAATCTGCTGCGCCAGTTCCATGCCGTCGTGCGCGATGTCATCGAGCCTTCCCACAAACGGACTGACATAGGCTGCGCCGGCCTTGGCAGCCATCAGGGCCTGAAGCGGCGAGAAAATCAATGTCTGATTGACGTCAATGCCCTCCGCAGCGAATATTTTCGTCGCCTTGAGTCCTTCTGTCGTCATCGGCACTTTGATCACAACCTGATCTCCCAGACGAGCGAGTTTTTTTCCCTCTGTAATCATGCCTTTTGCTTCAAGGCTTACCACTTCCAGGCTGACAGGCCCTTCCACAATCGCCAGAATATCTTTGACAACAGCATCAAACCCCCGTTTCTCTTTGGCAATGAGCGACGGATTGGTTGTAACGCCGTCCACCATTCCTAAAGCCAATCCTTCCTTGATTTCTTCAATATTAGCGGTATCGATAAAAAACTTCATAAGCCCCCCTTTTTCTTCTTACGTGCTATTTTTTCCCCGATAAAAATTTTTCACAGCATTCCTGACTGCAAAAATACTGCGCCTGCCCCTCTATTTCTTTTACATAGGCCTGACTTTTTGGAACATAGGTCTTGCATAAAGGATCCTGCATCAGGTCTTCTCCCTTAACAGGTGATGCGTCTGCCTGAAAGGCTTTGACGTCCCGCGATTTCTGGCGCTGAAACATTTTTACAATCCTGTAGCCTACATAAAGCAATATCATGAAGGCCAATATTTTTACTATGTTCATAAATACCTTCTTTATTTTTGACAAATCTCGACGGTTTTTCTATCGTCAAGTCTTTCTTTCAATCCCCTCATGGAAACGCCGAAAACCGGATGAATGATGTATGAAGCCATTTCACATAAAGGTTCCAACACAAAACGTCTTTTATGCATCAGCGGATGCGGAACAATCAAATCCCCTTCTGAAATAACATCCTGACCGTATAAAAGCAAATCGAGATCAATGATACGCGGAGCGCCTTTGAACTCACGTGTGCGCCCCATCTGCATTTCAATGTTCTGCAATGTTTCCAAAACCTCATGTGGCAAAAGCGTTGTTCGGATTTCCGCCACCGCATTTATAAACCAATCCTGATGCTCAAGGTCTTTCCGATGCTCCCCTGAATCTATCACCGGTTCCGTTTCATAAAAAGATGAAACCCTCTTGAGCGCAATCCCCGGCATCACCGCAAGCTTCCGGATGGATTCTTCACATTGCCGCAAAGGATCACCCATATTAGCGCCGATGCCGATATAAACGAGAATGCCTTCCACTCTAAATCCATCTACTTGATGTTTTTCAATCCTAAAACATCCTGCATGTCATACAGGCCGTTTTTCTGACTGACGATCCACTCGGCCGCACGGATCGCTCCCTTGGCAAAATTATCCCTGCTGTGCGCACGATGAATGAATTCCAACCTCTCGCCGATTCCACCGAACATCACGGTGTGTTCACCCACAATATCACCGGCTCGGATCGTCTGAATGCCGATTTCCGCTTTGGTCCGTTCACCGATCAAACCCTTGCGTGTATAGACTGCCTCTTTTCCCAGGTCTCTGCCCAGCTTTGCGGCAATCACTTCCGCCATTTGCAACGCCGTCCCACTGGGTGCGTCCTTTTTCAAATGATGATGCGCCTCTACAATCTCGACATCGTAATCATCGCCGAGAATGCCGGCACAATATTCCAGCACTTTCAACATTACGTTGACGCCGACGCTCATATTCGGAGCCAGAACGCAGCGTGTTTTTTCAGCGAGACGATTCACAATGCTCATTTCATCCGATGTAAACCCCGTGGAACCGATCACGATCGCGCGATTTTTCTCACTGGCAATTTTGAGATAATTCAAAGACGCTTCGTGATTGGTAAAGTCGATAACAACATCCGCCTGATCAATGCATTCGGCAAGCTTATCAGTCACCAGCGCGCCGGTTTTTCCCAATCCCAGCGAATGTCCGACGTCCCTGCCGATAATCGGATGTCCCGCCACCTCAATCGCGCCCACGACGCGAATATCGTCCATAGAAGAAATCAGGCTGATGATCCGGCCCCCCATTTTTCCGCCTGCCCCTGTGACAATCGCCTTAACCATAATCTTCACTCCTTGGATAATTAGTGCATTAGGCCTGCTTACGAGATCAAACCGTAATTTTCCATAACCTTCTTGAGTTTCTCATAATTGGCCTGCGCCATTTTACAAAGTGGCAGCCGGTATTCATATTCAATCTTTCCCATGAGCGCCAAGGCTGCCTTCACGGGCGTCGGGTTGACTTCGATAAACAAAACATCAAACAGAGGACTCATTTTTTGATGTAAAGCCCGCGCTTGTGCCATATGCCCTGCTTCCATCACATCTACAAGCGCAGCCATATCCGCAGGGACAATATTGGACGCCACAGAAATAATCCCCTTGCCGCCAATGGCCATCAAAGGCAGCGTGAAGCCGTCATCTCCCGATAAAACATCAAATTCCGGACCGCAAAGATCTAATATGTCATTCATCTGCTTGAGTGAACCGGATGCTTCCTTGATTCCGACGATATTGCTGATTTTAGACAGCCTTGCAACCAGCTCCGGAGACATGTTGATGCCTGTCCTGCCGGGAATATTGTAGGGAATGATCGGAATGGGAACGGTCCTTGCGATCAATTCGTAATGCTGGTAAAGCCCTTCCTGCGTCGGCTTGTTATAGTAAGGGCAGGCAATCAACGCTCCATCCGCTCCCGCTTCATAGGCGTGTTTGGTCAGACGCAGCGCCTCCGACGTGCTGTTCGAGCCTGTTCCGGCGATGACCGGCACCCGTTTTTTCGCCGCATCGATCGTGATTTCGATGACCCGGTCATGTTCATCATGAGACAGTGTGGGGGATTCGCCGGTTGTCCCGCAGGGGACAAGTCCGTCAATACCGCCCGCAATCTGAAATTCAATCAAATCCCGCAGGGCTTTTTCATCCACCTGACCGTTTTTAAAAGGCGTCACTAAAGCGGTGATGGCTCCCTTAAACATAAATAATGCCTCCTTAAATTTTGTTTATTTGAAATCTATTTCCACTATCTGCGATTGCAGGCAGTTGCCCGCTTCATCACATAGACCTAAACGATAACTGTAACTTTTCCCTTTTTCAACCGATTGATCGAGAAAGGAGCTTGCATTCTTCGAAGGTAACTGAGCAATCCTCGTATACGTTCGGGGACAATCCCTGCATATATTGCCGGTTGTTCCCAACTCACTTTTCTCGAGATTGGCATGGAGATCGTCTTGTTTTTTATTCTGCCACGTCAACGAAACGGCATCTCCCCTGACGGTCGCAGTTAATTCGGGTCGCTCCTGCGTTAAGCCAACATCTGTTTTTTGCGAAACCGGATTGCCCTTCAAACCGCAGCCGGCCGCAAGCAGAATCATCACCACGCTCAGAATAAATTTATTTCCTGACGAGAGTCTTTTCAAATTCCCGAATCCTTTCCTTGACAGCCTTCCGCGCCGTACCGCCATAACTTTTTCGGGCGTTCACCGCATTTTCCAGTTGAATTCGGGAGGCGATGGACGCGTCAAAGCCTGCGTAAAATGTCTGATATTCGCCAAGGGTCAGATCATCAAGCGTTTTTTTATTCTTGATGCAATAGGCAACAATATTTCCGACAATCTCATGCGCTTTGCGGAAAGGCACGCCCTTCTCCACCAGATATTCAGCAACATCCGTCGCTGTTGAAAACCCGCCACTTGCCGCATCAAACATTTTCCCGGCGTTAAATGTCGTGTGAGCCAGCATCTCGGTAAAAATGGACAGGCAGTCCTTGAGGGTATCCACTGCGTCAAACAGAGGTTCTTTGTCCTCCTGCAAATCGCGGTTGTAAGTCATCGGCAATCCCTTGATCAGTGTCAGAATCGCGAACAAATCGCCATAAACCCGCGCCGACTTGCCCCGGATCAGTTCCGCAATATCCGGATTCTTCTTCTGGGGCATGATGCTGCTGCCGGTCGTATAGGCATCCGATATTTCGGCAAAGCCGAATTCATCTGACGACCATAAAATCAAATCTTCGCAAAACCGGCTCAGGTGCGTCATGGAAAGCGATGCCGCAAAAATAAATTCAGCGATATAGTCGCGGTCGCCTACCGTGTCCATACTGTTTTTGCTGACTGCCGGGAAATTCAAAAGCTGCGCCGTTTTATGACGGTCGATGGGCAGGCCCGTTCCGGCCAGCGCCGCAGCTCCCAGCGGCAGGATGTTCAGGCGCTTTTTGCAGTCCATCATCCTGTGTTCATCACGGGCGAACATTTCGGCAAACGCCATAAAATAGTGCGAAAGCAGCACCGGCTGAGCCTTTTGCATATGCGTATAGCCGGGCATAATGGTTTTGATCTCGCTTTTGGCCATGGCCGCCAACTGCCTTTGCAAGCCGGTCAGAAGCTTTACAATCGCATCGACCTCCGCTCGCAGAAAAAGGCGAACATCGAGGGCGATCTGATCATTGCGGCTTCGGGCGGTATGGAGTTTTCCTCCGGCATCACCGACTCGACGAATCAGTTCTTTTTCGATCGCCATGTGAATGTCTTCATCGGCTGGATCAAACACAAACAGACCCTGCTCGATATCCGACAGAATGCTTTTCAATCCCTGGATGATCGCGATTGCTTCTTTGCGGGCAATGATGCCCGATTCGGCCAGCATCGTCGCGTGCGCAACGGATCCTTCAATGTCATAGCGATACAATCTGGAATCATAATGCAAAGAACAGGTGAATTTCTCCACATTCTTGGCGGTCGCTTCCACAAACCGTCCCGCCCATGGTTTTTTCGTGTTGGCCATACCTGCTTCTCCGCAAGACTATTTTTTATTCTTCATCATGTTCTGAATGCGCAGTCGCAATCCATTGAGACGAATGAACCCGATCGCATCCTTCTGGTTATACACCTGATCCTTTTCAAACGTGGCAAACGCTTCACTATAGAGCGAATAGGGCGACTTGCGTCCGACAACGATGCAGTTGCCTTTATAGAGTTTCATTCTCGCCGTACCGGTCACGTTTTCCTGTGTGGCGTCGATATAAGTCTGCAACGTTTTCATTTCAGGAGAATACCAGAAGCCGTTGTAAACCAGTTGTGCGTATTTGGGAATCAGCGAATCGCGCATAAACATGACTTCGCGATCCATGGTAATGGATTCCACCGCGCGATGCGCCGCCCACAGCACCGTTCCGCCGGGGGTTTCATAGACGCCACGCGATTTCATGCCGACAAAGCGGTTTTCTACCATGTCCATGCGACCGACGCCGTTCTTTCCGGCGATGATATTGATATGGTCCATGAGCGTCGCCGGCGACATTTTTTTGCCGTCGATGGCCACCGGGTTTCCTTTAAGAAAATCAATTTCCACGTAGGTCGGTTTATCCGGCGCCGCTTCTGGGGATTTGGTCAAGACAAATATATCTTCCGGCGGCTCGGCCCAGGTGTCTTCCAGAATACCGCCCTCGTGTGAAATGTGCAGAAGATTGCGGTCGGAACTGTAAGGCTTCTTCTTGGTCAACGGCACGGGAATTTTATACTTATGCGCATAGTCAAACATGGATTCGCGGGAATCAAATGTCCAGTTATCGTCCTTCCAGGCGGCAATGATATTGATTTTGGGATTAAGCGCGATATACGTCAATTCAAAGCGCACCTGATCATTGCCCTTACCGGTCGCACCGTGGGAAACGGAATCGGCTTTTTCTTTTTTGGCAATCTCGATTTGCTTTTTGGCGATGAGCGGCCGGGCAAGCGACGTACCCAACAAATACGTGCCTTCATAAATCGCATTGGCCCGTAGCGCGGGAAAAACAAAATCGCGCGCAAATTCTTCCCGCAGATCTTCAATGTATATTTTACTGGCGCCTGTATTGATCGCTTTTTCCTTCAAGCCGGTCAATTCTTCTTTCTGCCCCACATCGGCGGCAAAACAAATCACTTCGCAGTCATAGGTTTCAATGAGCCAGCGAACAATCACGGATGTATCCAATCCGCCGGAATAAGCCAACACAACTTTCTTTACTTTTTTCGACACAATGTTTTCCTCCTAGAGCAATATTTCTAAAACGGCCTTTTGTACATGCAGACGGTTTTCTGCTTCATCAATAACGACAGATTGCGGTCCGTCAATGACATCGGCGGTGATTTCCTCGCCACGGTGAGCAGGCAGACAATGCATGACGACGGCATCTTTTTTCGCCGCCCCTAAAAGCGCCTGGTTAATCTGATAATTTTCAAAGATTCTTTTTCTCTCCTGGGACTCGGCTTCCTGTCCCATGCTTGTCCAGACATCCGTGTAGAGCACATCCGCGTCCTTGGCGGCATCGAAGGGATCGCGATAGAGTGTGACTCTCCCTTTTGCTTCTTTGCCGCTTTCCTGCATTATATTTTTGTCCGGATCATACCCTTCAGGACAGGCCAGTGTCAGAATAAACGGCAGTTTTTTCGCGGCTTCAATCCAACTATTGGCCACATTGTTACCGTCGCCGATATAGGCAACTTTCACGCCATCATACGAACCTTTCTTCTCCCGAATAGTGAAGAGATCCGCCAGAATCTGACAGGGATGCAGCAAATCGGTTAAACCGTTGATGACGGGAATGGACGCGTAGCTCGCCAGTTCCTCCACACTTTTTTGGGCGAATGTCCGGATCATGATGCCGTTTAAATATCGCGACATCATCCGGGCGGAATCGGGGATGGTTTCCCCACGTCCGATCTGAGTGTCGCGTGAATTTAAAAAAAGCGCGATGCCACCTAACTGATACATGCCGACTTCAAAAGAAATCCGTGTCCGCGTGGACGACTTATCGAAGATCATGCCCAGCGTTTTGCCTTTGAGAGAGGAATGTTCTTTCCCCTCTTTCAGCATTTTTTTGAGCCGGGCGGCTCGAAGCCAGATTTCCTCGAAATCCGCCGGTTCCATTTCGGCAAAGCTTAATAAATCTTTCTTCATTTTCCATTTCCCTCCATGACCGCATCCAGGATAGACATCGCTTCGTCGATGTCCTTTTGGGCAATGATCAACGGCGGCACAAAGCGCAGTGTCTTGCCGCCGGTGCAATTGATCAGTAATCCCTTCTCCTGGCAGGCTTTGACAATATCCGCGCCATCAATGGTCAGCCCGCAGGCCAGCATGAGCCCTCTCCCCCGAGCTCCGGAAATGATCGCATGTTTTTTCTGCAATGACCGAAGTTTTTCTAAAAAATATTCACCCATCTTCAGGCAATTATCCAGAATACCTTCCTCAAGCATCGTTTTGAGCGTGGCGTGGGCTGCCGCCATCGCCAGCAAATTGCCGCCAAATGTGGAGGCGTGATTGCCGGGTGTAAACGCATTGGCCACCTCATTTGTCGCCAGCATTGCGCCAACCGGAAAACCATTGCCCAGTGCTTTGGCCAACGTCATAATATCCGGTTTGATGCCGGAATATTCATAGGCAAATAATTTACCGGTCCGCCCGATCCCGGTCTGCACTTCGTCTACGATCATCAGAAGTTTATGCCGATCGCAGATATCCCTTACACCGGCCAGATACTGCGCATCGGGTATAATAACACCGCCCTCCCCCTGGATGGGTTCGAGCATAATACCACACGTCTTGGGCGTGATGGCCGCTTCCAGGGTAGCCAAATCGTTAAAAGGAACATACTTAAAGCCATCCAGAAGCGGCGTGAAACCGAACTGGAATTTTTCCTGACCCGTGGCGGTGATGGTCGCCATCGTCCGACCGTGAAAGGAATCCTTCATCGTGATCAGTTCAAATTTATCCGCGCCCAGATTCTCATGCGCATATTTGCGCGCGAGTTTGATGGCTGCTTCATTGGCCTCGGCGCCGCTGTTGCAGAAGAAAGCTTTATCCGCAAACGAGTGTTTGACCAGCAGCGCCGCCACTTCCGCCTGCGGCTGCGTATAATACAAGTTAGAGACATGCGTCAGGTTTTTCACTTGTTTTTTGATGGCCTTGACAACTTGCGGATGGGAATGCCCGAGATTGCACACAGCAATGCCCGCCACAAAATCGAGATACTCCTTGCCGTTTGCATCCGTCAGCCTTGCGCCTTCACCTTTAACCAGCGTGATCGGCACCCGTCGATAGGTATTCATGATATTCTGATCAGCCAAGGCCATGATCTTTTTTTCTTTCATGTTCACTTCTTCTTTCCGTTTATAAAACGATTTCGGTGCCAATCCCAGTATCCGTAAACATTTCCAGCAAAATTGCATGCTTAAGACGGCCATCGATAATATGCGCCTTCTTCACACCGCCGCGCAGCGCCTTAAGACAGCATTTTACTTTTGGGAACATGCCTCCCTCGACGGTTCCATCATCAATCAAACTCAAAGCGTCTTGATCCGTCATCGTGTGGATCAGATTTTTATTCGCATCCAGCACACCCGCAACATCCGTCAAGAGCAGCAGTTTTTCGGCCTTCAACGCGGCAGCCACTTCGCCCGCCACAATGTCGGCATTGATATTATAAGTTTCACCTTTCTCACCCATCCCTGTTGGCGCGATCACCGGAATAAAAGCGTTTTTTGAAAGAGACACAATCAGTTCGGCATTCACCGCTTTGACTTTACCGACCAGGCCGATATCAATGATTTCCGAAGGCGTGTTTTTGGCCTTATCATCATTAAGATAATATTTTTCCGCCTCGATCAGATTGCCGTCTTTACCGCTTAATCCTACGGCCTTGCCGCCATGCCGGTTGATCAAACCGACAATTTCCTTGTTCACCATGCCCACCAGCACCATTTCCACAATGTTCATGGTTTCTTCATCGGTTACCCGCATGCCCTGGATGAATTTGGATTCCTTGCCCAGCTTTTTGAGTAAACTGCCGATCTGCGGCCCTCCTCCATGCACGACCACCGGATGCAGACCGATGTATTTCATCATGACCACATCACGGGCAAATTTGTCCTTCAAGTCCTGATCGATCATTGCATGACCGCCGTATTTGATAACAATGGTCTTGTTGTAAAACCGCCGGATGTAAGGCAGCGCCTCCAGCAGAATATCCGCCCGTTCCATTGAACTTTGAATGTGCTCCATCTTGTTTCTCCGCCTATAAAATATATCTGCTCAAATCTTCGTCTTCAACAATGTTGTCCAGTTTTTCTTCCACATACTTGGCGTCGATGACGATTTTCTTTTCCTGCAAATCCGGCGCATCAAAGGAAATATCCTCCAGAAGCGTCTCCATGATGGTGTAGAGACGGCGCGCACCGATATTTTCCGTCCGTTCATTGACGATGGTTGCGACCTCGGCGATTTGTTCCACCGCGTCTTCAGTAAAGGACAGTTCAATATCCTCAGTCGCCATCATTTCCGTATACTGCTTGACCAGCGCGTTATTGGGCTCCGTCAAAATCCGGATGAACTCTTCCTTCCCCAGCGAATCCAGTTCAACACGGATCGGGAAGCGGCCTTGCAGCTCCGGAATCAAATCGGAGGGTTTGGTTCCGGAAAAAGCGCCCGCCGCAATAAACAGAATATGATCCGTCCTGACCATGCCGTAACGGGTGTTGACGTTTGATCCTTCGACAATCGGCAGAAGATCTCTTTGAACGCCTTCGCGCGACACATCCGGCCCGTGCTGAGAATCGCCGCCGACAATCTTATCTATTTCATCAAGAAAAATAATACCCGACTGCTCAACGCGATCCAGCGCGGTTTTGGTCACCTTGTCCATATCGATCAGCTTTTGCGCTTCTTCGACGGCCATGATTTCGAGCGCTTCCGGTACTTTCACGTTTCTTCTTTTCTTTTTCTGCGGCATCATATTGCCCAGCATATCTTTGAGGTTGAGCCCCATGTCTTCCATGCCGGCTGCGGAAAATATTTCAATCATCGGGCCGCTTCGCTGCTCGGAAATTTCCAGCTCAACCATCCGTTCATCCAGCTTGCCTTCTTTGAGCAGTTTGCGCAGTTTTTCCCGTGTCGCGTCCTGCTTCTTTTGCTGCTCATCCGAAAGCGGAAGTTCAATAATTTCCTGATCGGGATCATTGAGCATGTCTCCCACCTTCTTTTCCGCGGGCCGTGGCGGCAAGAGCAGATCCAGCAGGCGCTCCTCAGCAATTTCAGCGGCTTTGGCCTGAACACTTTCCTGCTCTTCGGCTTTGAGCATGTTGATCGAGAGTTCGACCAGATCTCGCACCATGGATTCCACGTCGCGTCCAACATAACCGACTTCCGTGAACTTCGATGCCTCGACCTTCAAAAAAGGTGAATTGTCCAGTTTAGCCAGGCGACGGGCGATTTCCGTCTTGCCGACACCCGTCGGTCCGATCATAATAATATTCTTAGGCGATATTTCATCCGCCAGCTCTTCCGGTACATTTTGTCTGCGCCAACGGTTACGCAGGGCAATTGCGACAGCTCGTTTGGCGTCGCCCTGCCCGATGATGTGCCGGTCTAATTTCTCCACTATTTCGCGGGGTGTTAACCCAGAATTCTTCATTTTTTAAATTAGCTCCTTACTTTTTGTTCTTTTTCGTTTCTTTTGGTTTTTCTTCGTTGAGATCGATCTCCTCAAGCGTGACATGATCATTGGTGTAGATGCAGATTTCCGATGCAATCTTCATCGCTTCACGAGCGATCTCCGTCGCGCTGAGATTGCTGTGGCGCACCAGCGCGCGCGCCGCCGACTGGGCATACGCTCCACCGGATCCAATGGCCATGACGTCATCATCCGATTCGATCACATCGCCGTTGCCCGATATGATCAGGGAATATTCACGGCTGACCGCAATCATCAGGGCTTCCAGATGTCGCAAGACGCGATCCGTACGCCAGTCCTTGGTCAGTTCCACCGCTGCGCGCAACAGGTTGCCGTTATATTGCTCCAGCTTCTGATCGAAACGATCAAACAGCGTAAATGCGTCGGCTGTTGCTCCCGCAAAGCCGACAATGACTTCGTCGTTGTAAAGCCTGCGCACCTTGCGCGCGCTGTGCTTCAGAATGGTGGTATCCAACGTGACCTGACCATCACCGGCCACGGTGATTTTATGATCTTTCTTAACGGCCAATATGGTGGTGCCTTTAATGTGCATTTTTTCTCCTTTAACGCTTCGCCCTCGGATGGGCTTTATCATAAACTTCCATCAGACGGTTGATGTTGACCGCCGTGTATTTCTGTGTTGTCGATAGGCTTTCATGCCCCAGCATCTCCTGAATGGACCTCAAATCCGCTCCGGCGGTAAGCAAATGCGTGGCAAAGGTGTGACGCAACGCGTGCGGGCTGATTTTGCGTCCAATGCCGCTTTTTACAGTGACTGTATCCAAAATACGCGCAATGCTTCGGGGAGTGATCCTCCCGCCTCTTGTGTTCAGAAATAAAGCATCACTTCGAACATCCCGGATATTTTGCTTTCTTTGCAGGCTGGTCGCGGACAAGTATTTTCGTATCGCTTCCAGCGCTTGCCCGCCTACTGGAACGATTCTTTCTTTTTTCCCCTTTCCGCGTAATTTCACCAGTGCCGCGTCGAAATTGACATCTTCCGTGTTCAGACCTGCCAGTTCCGACAATCTCAAACCTGAAGAATAAAACAATTCCAGCATCGCGCGGTCACGCAAACCGGAAGCTGTTCGATCGTCATTTGCCGCTTGCAAGAGCTGAAAAGCCTCGTCAACGGATAAAAACGTCGGCATATATTTTTCCGTCTTCGGCGTCTGAACATCCGAAGCCGGATTATTCTTCACTTTGCCCGTGCGAACTGAAAACTTATAAAATGCCCGCAACGAGGATATTTTCCGGTTGACGGACACTTTCTTCAACTTCCGGCGGTGCAGATGGGCCAGATAAGCCCGAACCGTCTCCATTTGCGCCGCCAATAACGTTTTTTGCGCCGTCGTATTTCCCTGCCCTTGAAGGAATTCTTCAAACTCCTTCAAATCCGTCAGATAAGCCTTTCGTGTATGTTCCGACACATTACGCTGCACATCAAGAAATGTTCGATAATCCGAGACCAGGTCTTTCATTATTCACATTTTATATTTCCCGAATTCTTCGGCGGATAAATTTTCCAGAAATTCTTTTATCTTGTCTTCCTTGAATTTATCAATGTCAGTCAGTTTCATCCCGAAATCAATGTTGCGTGATTTTTCCAGCACATTCTCCTCCACAAAGATGGAGGCATGCGCCCTGAGCGCCAGCGCGATGGCATCGCTGGGGCGCGCGTCAATCGCGTAAGTATGCCCTTCTCTGGTCAAATAGACGCTTGCAAAAAAAGTATTGTTACGGATATCGACAATTTCAATCCGATTAACGGTGACATCCAGGGCTTTGATGCACTCATATAAAAGGTCGTGAGTCATCGGTCGGGAAAATATAATATGTTCCAGTTCCGTGGCAATGGCGCTGGCTTCAAATAAACCGATCCAGATCGGAATAGCCTTATTTTCCTGCAAGTCCTTCAAAATGACGATGGGCGTATTGGTGATCGGATCAATGGTCAATCCGGATACCTTCATCTCCAGCAGCATTCCCCACCTCCTTCAGAATGTTTCAATTTTTCCTCGCAGTGAATGTAAGTATCCGCGTGTGATTTCGACAATGACCGGTTTGCCGATCAACTCCGGCTCTCCTTGAAAATTCACAATCCTCCAGGAGCGCGTCCTGCCCATCACATCGTGTTGTGAGTTTTTGCTTAATCCTTCCACCAGCACTTCCTGCATACCACCCTCAAGCGCCGAATTTTTCTCCTGAGTATGTTGATCCTGCAGTGCCTGCAACTCTTTTAATCTCTGCCTCTTTTCAGCCTCCGACACCTTGCCTTCCAACTTCTGGGCGGCCGTTCCTTTTCTTTCTGAATACTTGAACGAAAAGACTGAATCAAACCTGATTTTTTCCATCATGTCAATGGTTTCTTGATAATCTTTTTGCGTTTCCCCCGGAAATCCGACAATGATGTCGGAGGTGATGCTGATCTGTGGACAAACCGCTCGCAACCGTTCGATTTTTTCATAATACTCCCGAACGGAATATCCCCGATTCATCAGTGTTAGTATCCGGTTGGAACCGGACTGCACCGGCAGATGAATATGCTCGCAGAGCTTGGGCACGCTCCGGAAACAATCAATGAGTTCATCCGATAAATCCTTGGGATGCGACGTCGTAAAGCGTATTCTGTCAATATCTTCGATTTCATTTATCTTTTTTATCAGGGACACAAAATTACAACCATGATCCAATTTTTTTCCATAGGAGTTGACATTCTGTCCCAAGAGCGTCACGTCTTTTACCCCATGGTCGATTAACTTCTTAATTTCGTCGACAATATCTTCCGGCGTCCGGCTCATTTCCGGTCCGCGCAAAAATGGAACCACGCAATAAGCACAATAGTTATCGCATCCCTGCATGATGGA
The DNA here is from genome assembly GCA_964547345.1 of uncultured Smithella sp. Lineage (GTDB taxonomy): Bacteria > Desulfobacterota > Syntrophia > Syntrophales > Smithellaceae > UBA8904. The sequence goes on from CAZJMX010000004.1 coordinate 115,127, forward strand.
AACGAAAGCACTTAGCGATCCCTTGGGGGGAGGCGCAAAGACATTCAGTGAATGTATTTTTGAAGAAAAATCAATTTTTGTGATCTTTTTTCTTTCTTTTTGGACAGCTGCGATCATTTCCGGAAGTTTGTGGATATTATGCGTGCCGAAAACCAGATCGACCTCCCCTGCCCGGCTATAGACTTTTTTACCCAGATGCTGTGCCAGACAACCGGCAACTCCGATAATAAGATTTGGATTTTGCGCTTTCAACGGAAGCAGACGCCCCAGTTCGCTGAAAGCCTTCTGCTCCGCTTTTTCCCGAATCGAGCAGGTATTCATCAGAATTAGATCCGCTTTGCCGGAATTCTCTGTCAGCTCATATCCCATATCTTCAAGTAAAACGGCCATTTGCTCAGAGTCATGCACATTCATCTGACAGCCGAAGGTTTCAATATATAAATACTTGTTTTTCATGGTTATCCTATCTTTAACAATATGCGGAGAGCATTATTATTTCAATAACGCATAGTCAATACTTTTTTATAAATTTGCAGCTATTGATCTTGCGATCAACTTGAAATATTTTCAACAATCTTCTTAATATGTGCTAAATAAAACCGATTGATATAAATAAGAAAGTTGAAGAAGATAACGTAACCTCAATGGCTGAAAGACACTTTCGGACACTTCGCAGCACCCGCATGCAATAAGATTTATAGAAATGAAACGATTAAATTTTATGACTGATGAAAATAAAAGCCATACACCGGATTCTTCACCCCGGTTTATCCTCCGGGAAGGGCGATTGGAAGATGATGCGCAAATATGCGCCTTGATGCGAAGCATTTCCATGCCCGGACGCATCTCACTGACCATGGACTGTGAACCGAGTTTCTTCAATGCCATCGAAGTTGAAGGATACGCCCATCGCGTGATTGTCGCAGAGTCCAATCATCAGCTCGTCGGCGTGGGTTTAATGTCAAAACGCAGGATGTTTCTTAATGGAACTCCCGCAGATGTGGGTTATTTAAGCAGTCTTCGCCTGGATCCATCCATCCGAAACAAAAACACCCTTGCTCAAGGCGTTCGCATCATCAGCCAATGGCACAACGAAGGCTTTGGCGTCCCGTTTTATCTGTGCGCCATCCTGCAGGACAACCGGACAGCAAGGAATATGTTGACCAGCAATCGTGTTGGATTACCGTCAAACAAGAATGTTGGCACCTTGTATGCTGCCGCAATTCCTTTAGTCAAGCGTCGGCAGCCTCGTCCGCCCGATGGTACTCAAGTCGTGCGGGGCAGTGCGGTGGGAGCTGTCAGAATTGCTGAATTCCTGAATCGCACCGGAGGCGAGAAAGAGTTTTTCCCCCTGTATACGGCGGAGGACATCATGGCGGAGGATCATATTCTTCGCGGGCTTCGGCTCAATGATTTCCATGTGGCCATCACTGGAGATCAGATCGTGGGTATAATTGCTTGCTGGAATCAGCTAGCGTTTCGCCGAACCCTGGTAACCGGATATTCAGGATATATGCGATGGCTTAAGCAATTCATTGCTCCTTTAGCGAAGGTATTGCACATGGCGCCGATTCCCGATCCCGGTGAACCTCTTCGGAATGTTTTTGCCGCCTGTATTGCGATTGCAGGGAATGATCAGCGGATATTTAAATTGCTGCTGGATACCATCCTGCATAATGAATACGATACTGGCAAAGCCTTTTTGCTTGTCGGTTTAATGGAGGGAGATCCATTGTTGCCGGTGCTGCGGACATATCTGCACATTCCCACACGCACCGGAATATACGCGCTTGCCTGGGATGGTATTGATGCTGTATACAAGCCCGATGGAAGGATTCCATATATTGAGCTGGGTGCATTATAATTCAGGAAAGAACATAATATAAGGATTTTAAGAATGGCATTGGTTGGACAAGTTATTGAAGTCAGGCATTTAACGATCGCACAGCGTAACCGGATGTATGAAGTGCTTACCTCCTATTTCGATGATGTCAAACTCTCGGTTTTCGAAAAAGATCTTGATGAAAAAGACTGGGCCGTTATTCTGACGGATCCTGACACGAATCAGCTGTACGGATTCTCGACTCTGAGGCTGATTGAAGATATTGTCGACGGCATCCCCATACGGGCCTTCTTCTCCGGTGATACAATTATTGATCTGTCTTACCGGGCAAGTATGGCACTGGAAAAAACGTGGCTGCGGTTCACCGTAAGCCATATTCTCAGCAACCCTCAGTTTAAATATTACTGGTTTTTAATAGTAAACAGTTACCGATCCTTCCGCTATCTGCCGATCTATACTAAAACTTACTATCCCAATCCGGGATATGGCATGCCCGATTTTGAACGCAGGCTGCTTGATCAACTGGCCACAAAACGTTATGGCAAAGACTATGATTCGCAAAGGAGAGTCATCCGGTCAGACAACTTGAGTAAAATGCGCTCCGGTGTCGGAGATATCGGCGAGAAAGAACTCCGCGACGCAAGAATCGCTTTTTTTCAGCAGTGCAATCCCCAATGGATCGATGGAGTAGCGCTTGCCTGCCTCACCGAATTATCCATACATAATGCAGGCCCTGCCGTCATGCGTATATTCGATGAATTGATAGCGTCCGCTATGGTATCCACATCGTTGCAGCATCCAAAAACAGTGCAGGCTATTTCAGGTCTGGCGACTATCTCTTGAAATCGAATGTGATCCGTTACTTCTGGAACAGAAGCAGTCTGTCCATATCCCATCACCCACCGGCATCTACGCCTTTAAATTATTTTGCTTCTTGAAGCGCGTCTTGATTTTATGGTAAGAATATCCATCTTTCCGAAAGGACAAACACATGCAGGATATTGATCTTCTTATTTCCGGCGGGACGGCCCTGCTGATGGACGAAAATAATACATGCCTGGAAAACGCAGCCATTGCAATTGATGGGTCGGCCATTATCGACATTGGTTCAAAGGAAAATTTTCTTCTCAAATATCGAGCCCGAAAAGTACTTGCTGCCGAAGGTGCGCTGATTCTGCCCGGTCTGATCAATTGCCATACGCACGCGGCGATGACGTGTTTTCGAGGCATCGCCGACGATCTGGAGCTGATGGACTGGCTCAACAATTATATTTTCCCCGCCGAAGCTAAAAACGTTAATCCGCATCTGGCCCATTGGGGATCGCTTCTGGCCTGCGCGGAAATGATCAAATCCGGCACGACCACCTTTTGCGATATGTATATTTTTGAAGACGAAACCGCCCGCGCGGCAAAAGTTGCCGGAATGCGCTGCCTGTTGGGCGAAGTCCTTTTTGATTTCCCATCTCCAAACTGCAAAACACCGGCTGAAGGATTGGCCTATACGCGCTTCCTTGCCGAAAAATGGCAAAATGATCCGCTGATCCATATCATTGTGGAGCCTCATGCGCTCTACACCTGCTCCCCAGACCTGCTTCGGAATGCCAAAGCAATCGCTGATGAATATAACTTAATGCTGGGGGTTCACGTTCTGGAGAATCAATCGGAGCTTGCGGGACTTGAACATAAGCTGGGCAAAAGCGCGACAGCCTTTCTGGAGGAAATCGGCTATCTCAACGAAAGACTGATCGCTTTTCACTGCGTCTGTTTTTCGGCAAAGGATCGGCAGCGTTTTGCAAAATACGGCTGCAAAGTAGCTCACAATCCCGCCAGCAACATGAAACTCGCCAGCGGAATCGCCCCTGTGCCGGATATGCTCAAAGACGGCATCACCGTCGGCCTCGGAACGGACGGGTGCGCCAGCAACAACACTCTCGATATGATTCGGGAAATGAATACAGCGGCCAAGCTCCATAAAGTCGCAAGGCTCGATCCAACGGCGATGGATGCACAGACGGTGGTGCGCATGGCGACGATAAACGGATCAAAGGCGCTGGGGCTGGATCGGATCACCGGATCGCTGGAAATCGGCAAAAAAGCAGACATCATCACCATCGGTCTTGACAAACCCCACTTAACACCGCTGTATAACGAATTCTCTCATTTGGTTTACGCGGCGGGCGGTGCGGATGTGGATTGCGTCATCATTAACGGCCGGTTGGTCATGGAAAACCGCAAGCTCTTAACCATCAACGAAGCGGACGTCATGGCTGAAGTCCGAAAAATCGCCCTCCATATCAAAAACAGCCTGTCCCGATAGGAGATTTATCATGATACTCTCATTTAGTCCCAGGCATCTGACCATCATCGCGTCCATCATTTTTGTTTCCGGCTTGTGTGTTGTACCCTGTCCGTCTTTTGCAACCGTCAGGGAAGTTACTTTTTTCCCTCAATCCGCAAAGGTTGAGGAAACGACCGCCATTGGCCGGGAAAATACTGTTGTCCTGGTGTTGCCGCCCCAGGCCGATCCGGAATCGCTGGCCATCTCCCTTCCCAGTGCCGGTAAAATCCGGATTGAGGATATTCAGATCAAACCCGCACACCGTGTCGATGAAAACAGAATCGTGCAACTGCGCGCTCAAATCAAGAAACTACAGAACGATAAAAAAGAGTTGCAGGCCAGAGGGCATGCCCTCGACACGCAGATTCAGTTCTGGCAGGCACAGACCAAAGCTAAAACGAAAAACGTGACCGATGCCGATCAGCTTTCAGCGGCAATCGGTAAAAATATCCGTAAACTCTATTCTGAAAAAAACAACATCGAATCGGAGTATCCCAAACTTGACAGGCAGATCAAAGAGCTCGAAGATGCGCTTAACCAGACCACCGGTAAAAAAGAAACCACCTGGGAAGCAAGCGTAACGCTATCCGGCGCACGACAAGGCGATGTCATTCTAAATTATTCCTATGTGGTGAGTGGCTGTGGCTGGAAGCCCCTTTATCGGTTGGAGGCCGTTTTGTCCTCGAAAACGCTTCTTTTTTCCTGGGACGCGGAAATCTGGCAATCAACGGGTGCGGATTGGAAGGCCGTTTCCGTCCATTTGGCTACCGTGCAGCCTCCCCGAACACTTGCACCTCCCGAATTGCCGCAATGGGTCATCAAGCCGAAAACGCCGGTCCTTTACAAATCATCGCGAAAGGCTAAACCGTCGGCTGCGGCACTCAAAACCACTGATGTCGATGAGATTGCAGCAGAAGCATCTCCGGCTGAAACAGCCCATGCAACTTACTCCATCTGGTCTGTCGGTGAAAAAACGCTCACAGCGGGAAGCCGTCGCCGCATCAAAATCAAAGAGGAGATCTGGCCTGCCGAATTTGGTTTTCTGGCTCGTCCCAGCCTCTCGCCGCAAGCCTTTCTTCAGGCGCAAATCAAGTTGCCCCAGGCAATGGATATTCCGCCCGGACAAGCCGTGTTTGTCATTGACGGCGCTATGATCGGCAAACGTGAATTTGTTCTGGCAGGCGCCGAAGCGAGTATTTCTTTCGGCAACAGTCCATTTGTCACCGTCACCACATCCGCAATCGACGACAAAACCGGCGCGGCAAAATTTTTGCAGAATAAGCAAACCCGTCAATGGCGATGGCGGACGGAAGCAAGTAATGCGGGCCGCTCGCCGGTATCGTTGCGTATTGAAGAACCGGTTCCTCACAGCCGCGACGAAAGAATCAAGTTAAACTTCAAACATCGTCCGGAGCCTGCCGAGAAAGACGCGGCCAAGTGGATTTGGATCGTTGATCTGCCGGCCATGCAGAAAAAAAGTATCGAGACCGTAGTCGAGGTGGAAGCGCCAGGCGAAATGGAGCTTGATTTCGGTTTGCGGCGTTAGTGAATCTCCAATTTCTTGCAGGGATGGGTTAGTGCCAGAGGATCATCTGCTCGATGGCATGCTTCATCCGTTCGATGATTTTCTCATAGTATTTATTATTGCGCTGAACATAGTAGCGCGTTTCAACCCGCGTCGATATTTTTCCGGCTCTGGCAAAAAACGATTTCATCTTTTCCAGGGAAGCAAAACGCCGGACAAAGATTTCCTCCCAGTTGTTTTTATAAATGATGCCCACACTTGAAAAATCCATACCGGAAGCCGCTTCTTCAAAGCTGACGATGACCAGCATCTTGGTGATAACTTCTTCCGCTAGAAATTTACTGAAATGAACCTGGGCGATTTCGTAGGTGCCGAACACCTCCCGAATCATTCTTCCCATATTGATAATTTCCTGGATCGTTACGGGCGTCGGATTGGGTTGCATTCTCGTTTGCATCGGATCGAAGATGCCGTTCCAGACTAAATAAGCCAGGCACAATAGTATATCTTCATTGGCAATCACCGGCGAATCGGAATTGGTGTAAGCGTAGACCTGCCAGATATTGTGTTTATATGCAAACGTCAAATCCGGCAGTTTAATATTTTCCGCCGATATGCTCAGGATCGGCACTTTGAAATTTTTAACCGACATGGAGGAGGATAGTTTTCTGCCGATAATCGTAAGATCCTCCGGAGCAATGTCGCTTTTCATGCCCTGCTGAATACGGACAATATCCCGGTAAATATCCGCCACATATTCAAACATCAGACCGCCAAATTCAATCTGCTGATCCAGATCCCACAACTCAAAGGCATTGAGCGAATAGATTTCTTCGCGATCCAGTTTATAAGCCTTGAAGATTGCGCCGGCCATTTCTTCTTTTTGCGTTTGCTTATTGGACATCAGCTTCATTTCGAAACGCAGATAAAAGCATTTTTTTATAAAATCGAAATACTCTTTGCCGGTTCGCATGGAATAGTAATTCAACATCATCTGCATCGTAAAAAGGCTGGGATCGGGTGGATTGACATTCTCTTGAGGATACAAGACCTGCCTGCGGAATTTATTGCATAGCAATTCATCCTCGGGCGATTCCAGAAACATTTTCAAAAGCAGCATTTTAATGATGGATTTTAAAGGATGGGTCAGCGATTTATTGAGCTGCCACAGAGCCGCACCGTAATATTCGGACTGATGCACCGTTTCCAGATTGCCGAAATCAATCAGACCGAGTTCGCCGAAATCGCTTTCCTGGTTATCCGTATAGGCCCGTTCATAATCCACAGGATCGTCCGGATCACAGGCAACCCACCAGAAGGGAATTTTTCCGCAAATGAGGATGGACGTACGGTAAAATTCTTCTTTCAAAATGTTTTTCTGCGCAGAACCGCTGCTTTCAAAATCGATGTTGCCAAAATTGCATTTTTGAATATCTTGAATGTCCGTCAGGAAAAAAAACACCGGGATTTTGACGTTCTCATCGAGCCAGCCTTTAATCAGGTTGAGTTTCTGATTCAGATATTGAAATGTCTTATCGTCGAAGTGACTCCGGTCAATACAGATCCAGATATCGCAATCGGAACGGGAGGTCTGGCTGATCGTGCCCACCGAACCGATGGTATAGATGCCCTGAATATTGGCATCCCGGGGCAGATAGCGAACGGAAAACCGCTCATCCTTTATTTCAAACGTTCGCTTGTACTGTCCTTCTCGAAGCAGAATTTCCCTGTCATTTTCAATATTGAAGACTTTAAGCGGCTCTTTGAGTTCGCGCACAAACCCCGGCACGGAAGGATGATTGACATTGAGCAGCCACGGGAGGAAATATAGAATGACAGAGGCATCCTTGGGCGAATTCAGAATAAACTGACGTTTCCGCCACTCGTTATAGGCCTGATAGTTTCTTTTATTTTTCTGAACGGTAACAGACAGCAAGGTTACGATCCTTTTGATTATTTGTTTCAGTTTATAGAAGAATGCCGGTTAAGTCAACGGGCTGTTGTAAAACATGCAATTGACGTTGACAGCCCGTAGCCCCGTATGAAATAACATGCCGAATATCACAAGAAACGGAGAAAGCAGTTGACCCGCAACGATTTCCAGCAGCACAAACACAGGGAAACGGCACAAAGGTCCGTCAAGCAAATCCCAAAGAACATTCCGCCTTTTTCCTTTTCCGGTGATTTGCCCATCTCAGCCAGACGTCACGCAATTGTTGAGGCCATCCGTAAAGAACAGGTCGTCATCATCACCGGCGAAACCGGATCGGGCAAGACGACGCAGATACCCAAAATGTGTTTGGCGGCGGGACGCGGGCGTCATGGCATCATCGGCCTGACGCAGCCACGACGCATTGCCGCCGTCAGCATCGCCAACCGCATTGCCTTCGAACTGGGACAGGTCTGCGGGGATGCCGTCTCCTACAAAATCCGCTTTGAGGAAAAATCATCCGCCTTGCCGCTCATCAAGGTGATGACTGACGGCATACTGCTCGCTGAAACGCTCAGCGACCGGCGCCTGCTGATGTATGACACGATCATCGTGGATGAAGCCCATGAGCGCAGCCTGAACATCGACTTTATTCTGGGCTATCTGCGTACGCTGCTTCTGAAACGAAAAGATCTGAAACTGATCATTACCTCGGCCACCATCGATACGGCTAAATTTTCCCAGGCTTTCGGCAATGCGCCGGTGATTGAAGTTTCCGGCCGGATGTTTCCGGTGGATGTGCGTTATTCGCCGATTGATCCGGTGAAAGAAGAAAAAGGAGAAGTGACCTACATCGACGCCGCTGTGACCTGTGTGGAAAACCTCCAAAATGAAAGACGCTTTGAGGACATTCTGATTTTCCTGCCCACTGAACAAGACATCCGGGAAACCTGCGAGCGTCTGGCAAAACGCTGCTCCGGCCTGATCCTGCCCCTCTATGCACGCCTTTCCACAGGCGCGCAAAAAATGGTATTTGCCGAGGCCGATCAGCAGAAAATCATCGTGGCAACCAACATCGCGGAGACGTCTCTCACACTCCCCGGCATCAAATATGTCATTGACGCAGGACTGGCCCGCATTCTGGAGTATAATCCTCGCAGTCAGACCACAGGCCTGCCGGTCAAACCCGTATCGAAAAGCAGCGCCGAACAGAGAAAAGGACGCTCGGGCCGCGTACAAGACGGGGTCTGTATCCGCCTTTATTCCCAGGAAGACTATGCCGGCCGGCCCCTGTACACCCCGCCCGAAATTCTGCGTTCGAATCTGGCAGGCGTGATTCTGCGCATGCTGGCGCTGAATCTGGGTTCTCCCGCCTCCTTCCCTTTTATCGACCGGCCTCATCCCAAAAGCATCCGCGACGGCATCGACATCCTGCGCGATCTGGGAGCGCTCACGCGCGATTTACGCGAACCGGAAGAAGAACATTACCAATTAACGGAGGTGGGGAAAACCATGTCCGGCTTTCCTCTCGACCCGCGCGTCTCGCGCATGATCATTGAGGCGCAAAAAGAGAACTGCATGAATGAAATTGCAGTGATCGCCGCAGCGCTCAGCATCCAGGATCCACGCGAACGCCCCTTTGACAAAATCGCTCAGGCCGCTGCCGCTCATATCCGCTTCCAGCATCCGGAATCGGATTTTCTGGGCTATCTGCAACTTTGGAATCGCTATGCCGACTCTCTGGAAACCCTGAAATCCCAAAGCAAGCTCAGAAAATTCTGCCGCGATCATTTCCTTTCCTACAGACGGATGGTGGAATGGCGTGATATTTATCATCAGATTCTCGACATCGCCTGCGGCAATAAACCCCGGAAGAAAAAAAGAGAACCTGCGAAAATCGAAATCGATCAAGATATTTCCGACCGGATTTCCCGCTGCATTTTAAGCGGCTATCTTTCCAATATCGCCCTGAAGAAAGAAAAGAATTTCTACACAGCCGCCAAAAGCCGCGATGTGATGCTCTATCCCGGTTCCGGTCTTTTCAACCGCGGCGGGCAGTGGATTGTTGCTTCGGAAATCAGTCAGACCTCCCGCCTCTTTGCCCGCAATTGCGGCAACATCAAAAGCGAATGGCTCGAAGAACTGGGGCGGGAGCATTGCCGCCATACTTACTGGGGAGCGCATTGGGAAAAGAATCGCGGAGAGGTGGTCGTCTCGGAAAAAGTAACGCTTTTCGGATTAACGATTATTGACGAACGCAGTGTGGCCTATGATCGGATTAATCCGCAGGAAGCCCAAAAAATATTTATTCGCGAAGCGCTGGTGACAGGCGAGATCGGTCGCAGAATTCCTTTTCTGGACCATAACCTGTCTTTGTGGGAAAAATCAAAGACCATGGAGGACAAACTGCGCACACGCGGTATTGCCGTGGAGGAAGAATCGATTGCCGCCCTCTATGAAACAAGACTTCCCGTGCTTTCAGACATCCGATCGCTTTTGAAATTGATCAAAGACAAAGGCGGTGATGATTTCCTGCGTTTTTGTGAAAAGGATTTTATTGTACGGGAACCGGATGCCGGGGAACTGTCGCAATATCCGGATCACATCAAAATCGGTAATGCCGCCCTGCCATGCGATTATCGGTTTGAGCCGGGCCGTGCCGGAGACGGCGTGACCATTGACGTCCCGCTGGGCCTTGTCACAAAAGCCGCTTCGGAAAATATTGAAAAACAACTGCCCTCGCTTGTTCAGGAGAAAGTTCTGCATCTTTTAAAATCTCTACCTAAAAGCATCCGGCAGAAACTGCCGCCTGTGGCACAGATTGCTGAAACCTTCCATCGCCTTGACACTGTTGCGGATTCCATTCCCGCAGCGCTCAGCAAATTCATGCGGTCGGAATATAAGATCACCGTGCCGGTCCATGCCTGGTCTTTGGATAAATTGCCGCTTCATTTAAATATCCGCTACCGTGTCATTGACGATCAGGGCAATGAAGTTAAGCACAGCCGCGACATGTTGGAACTTCAAAAGGACCTGTCTGACAAAATTCAGACGACGTCCATTGACGCACATCGCCGGAAATGGGAAAAAGACAACATCACGCAATGGGATTTTGGCCCGTTGCCTCCATCCATCGAACTGACGGGAAAACACGGTCTGACCGGCTACGCGTATCCCGCGCTTTGTGTTTCAGAAGGCGTCATCAGCCTTCGTCTTTTTTTCAGCGAGTATGAAGCGACAAACCACCATATTCAGGGTGTCGCCGCCCTCTACACGCTGTTTTTCGCCGATAAACTCAAGCAACTTAAAAAAAACATAGCGCTAAGCGGGAACCTTAAAAATCTGGCCTCAACTATCGGCAATTCCAAACAGATCGACTTGTCCATTCTCAACCGGATTCAAAAAGATTTATTTGCAAGACCTATACGCACCGAAGCTGACTTTATGCTTCATGCCGACGCCACAAGTCCCCAAATTCTATTATACGGTCAGAAGATTGTCGCATCGATATCGCCCGTCATTCTGGGATTTGCGGATACCTGGAGCGCTTTGCAAAAACTAAGGCAAAAAAATAAGATCAGCGCCGCGTTTATGAAATTTCTCGAGACGACCCAAGCCGAACTGCAAGGACTTGTTCCGGTCAATTTCCCGGAACGCTATCCCGATGACCGTCTGCGCGAAATACCCCGCTACATGAAAGCGCTTTCGATCCGGGCCGAGCGCGGAAGTCTCAATCTTGCAGCCACAGAGTCCAGACTCAAAGAAATCGGCGTCTATGTGGATAAGCTTCAGGCCATCCAGAGCAGCATCACCCCCAACACATCTGCGGAGAAAAAAAATAAAACGGATGAACTCATCTGGATGATTGAAGAATACAAGGTTTCTCTTTTTGCACAGGAGCTCAAAACAGCCTATCCCGTGTCGCCCAAAAGACTCGATCATCTGCTTAGCGAAATTGCAAACATGGTTGTCTAATCCTATCCACCTGCTTCACGGATTATTGAATGATGAGTCCCACAGGAAATCATGACGTGGCAATTCTTGCTTTTTACGAATAATGGCCATTATGTTCTTGACTTGAAATGCCGTATTCATATATGTTGCTGAAAAATAAGCAGTTTAGAGTAATGATCCCATTTTTTCTGTCACGGAATGCTGATTTCATTATTTAGTCTGAAAACTGTTGCATGGCATTGACGACTCATGGATTCAGAAGTTAAAAAAGACCAAAATGCTCTATACGAAAGCATCATGAACATGGTTCCTTTTGGAATCATTCTTGTCAGCGGCAAAGAGCACATCGATTATCATAATAATAAATTCGCAGCGATTTTTGGCTTTGATAACTTAAAGTTCAATAATTTATCCCAATGGTTGGACATTGTGTTTTCCGACGCCGGATATCGAAGGCAGGTCCGGGGCATTTTGCTTCATGAAATCCCTTATACACAAACCGGCAAAAAAAGAATCTATACCGCCACTGTTTTCACACACCAAAACGAAGAAAAACTCATCCAGCTCACGTCGATTAACATCACCGATGATCAGTTTCTGATGATCTGCGAAGATGTGACAGAGGCCAGAAAACTGGATGCTAAGCTTCAGCAGGCCCAGAAAATGGAAGCCATCGGATCGATGGCCGGCGGCGTCGCCCACGACATCAATAATATCCTCATGGGGATTCAAGGCTATATTTCACTGATGCTCCTGAATACCCCGCCTTCTGATATCCATCACAACAAACTCAAAGCAATCGAAGAACAGGTCAACAGCGGTTCCGATTTAACCGAGCAACTGCTCGAGTGCGCGCGGGGCGGTCGCTTTGAACCGAAAACCATCGAGCTCAACGAGTTCGTCGCCGACGCCGCTGCGTCCTTTAGCCGAATGCGCAAGGAAATACACCTAAGTGAAAGATATTCAACTTATGTCTGGGCAGTCGAAGCCGACACCGCTCAATTGGATCAGGCTTTTCAGAACATTTTTTCCAATGCCGCAAAACTTTTGACCGGACGAGGCTCCTTGCTTTTGAAAACAGACAATATCATGCTCGATGACGCACATGTGTCCATGCATGGCATAAAAACAGGTCCCTACGTCCGTGTTTCGCTGACCGTGCCCGATGCACACCTGGATGAATCCACAAAAGCACAACTCTTCAGCCCGTCTCCCGTCTTGAATGATGCTCGCTCCAAAACCACTCTGGGCCTGGCTTCTACTTACGGCATCATCAAGAGTCACGGCGGAATGATTGAAGTGGCAACCGATTCTGCAACCGGCACGACGTTTCATGTCTATCTTCCCGCGTCATCCAAAACACCGCACAAAAAGAAGCCTGAATTTCCAGCAACAAGAACCCGCACGGGCAATGAAACGATTCTCCTGGTCGATGATGAAAAAGTCATCACGGATGTCACAGGCGCCATGCTGACGACGTTGGGCTACGATGTCCTGATTGCATCAGACGGGGAGGAGGCGGTCTCCATTTATCAGGAAAAGGGAAAGCACATCGATCTGGTGATCATGGATGTCGTCATGCCCGGCATGGGCGGCGGCGAAGCCATTGATCTCATCAGGGAAATTAATCCCTATGTGAAAGTTATCTTATGCAGCGGATACAGCATGAGCGGCGCCGTCAAAGCCATCATGGATAAAGGCGTGCAAACGTTTCTGAAAAAACCTTTCAAGATGAATGATTTCTCTCAAAAGATCCGGGAAGTGCTGGAAAGCTAACCCACCATTATTGACAATCTTTAATAGTCGTTGCAAACCCATCCAAAGAATTGACAATGGTTTTGTCGTCCACGCAAAAGGCAATGCGGAAATAGCCGGGACACCCGAAACCGCTTCCGGGAACCACCAGAATATTTTTCTTTAAAAGCAACTGGACAAATGCCACATCATCGGCAATCGGACTTTTCACAAATAAATAAAAAGCGCCCTGCGGTTTTGTAAATTTGTAACCGGCTTGGGCCAGTCCGTTGCACAGCAAATCACGTTTATTCTGATAGACCTTCACATCAACCGCCACGTGCTGAAGCCTGGCCACAATTCGCTGCATCAAAGCCGGCGCGTTCACGAAGCCTAGGATTCTGGTGCATAAAATCAGCGCGCTCATTAAATCGGCTGCTTCGTGGATCTTCGGATTCATGGCAATGTAGCCGATTCTTTCTCCCGGCAAAGATAATGTTTTGGAATAGGAATATGCAACGATACTGTTTGAATAAGCTTTTAATATACTGGGCACGGAAACACCGTCAAATACAATTTCCGCATACGGTTCATCGGCGATCAGATAAATAGGTTTGTTGCGCCTCCTGCCAGTTGCTTTCAATAATCTGGCTAGATCCGCTATGTTTTTTTTGCTGTATACTTTTCCGGTCGGGTTGTTGGGTGAGTTGAGAATAATCGCTTTTGTCTTCCGGGTGATGGCTTTTTCAATAGCAGAAATATCCAGAGAAAAATCAGGCTTCGTTTTCGCATATTTCACAACACCGTTATAATTTTCAATGTAAAAGGGATATTCCACAAAGAAAGGTTTGAGGATGATAACCTCGTCGCCCGGATCCAGAAGCGACTTCAAGATAACATTCAGTGCGCCACCTGCCCCGCAGGACATCACGATATGATCGGCAGACAGCTTTAATCCGCCCATCTTGCTTATTTTTTGCGCGATCACCTGCCGGGTTTCCAAATAACCCGCGCTTGGCGTATAGCCATGCTTGAGCGCAATCTCCTCGTGTGCGAGATTGATGAGCTCCTTTTTAAAGGCCTCCGGATGTTCTACATTGGGATTGCCCAGACTAAAATCATAGACCTTATCCGCGCCGTGTATCTTTTTGAGCGCACTTCCTGCATCAAACATTTTACGGATCATGGAGGATTGCGAAATGGACTCTTTTATTTTTTTTGATATGCTCATAATAACATGGCCTCCGCCGGTCTATTCACTGGATTTTCGCACTGCCTGTTACAAATTCTCTTTCAGGTATTTCTGAACATCTCCGAAATTCCGGAAAGGCAAATAAGAGGTGTTTCCTTCTGCTTCACAGTTGCGCAAGAGAACATCCTTGGCAAAAACCAGATCGGCAAAGCGCGACGGGCAAATATCCGAATGCCCGTCGCCTATGTAAATGATTTGTTCGTACATCAGACGATGGTCATTGAGAATTTTATTCTTGCATGTGCCGCAACGGCCGCATAGCGCATTCATTTGAGGAAATTCTATGGCTACGGCACCATGGCAACCGAAAGCCAGTGCATTGGAATAATATTCAATGTCATCGAGATGGTATTTCTCCAGAATAGTCCGGATATAAAAATCCAGTCCGTCTGATACAATTTTCACATCCACGCCTTTGATTTTTGCCTGACGGTAAAATTTCGCAAAAAAAGGATCGATTTTTACTTTTTTTAAAACAAATTTACGGACACTCTCGGAACTGGCCGCCATCAGCGGTGCAATCCTTTGGTAAGCAGCGCGTGAACCGATGCTGCCCTTTACATACTCGCGATCAATTTCATCCCATTTTTTTTGGGTAAAGTGGTCGAGGACATTATTGCCCATATCCACCGTGCAAATCGTACCGTCAAAATCACTGATGACCAGCGCCTTTTTTTGTTTAAAAACCATGATGACGTTTTTTCCTGCCTGGGTTTTCCTTTAGTGCTTGCGCCGTTTCAATAAAACAAAGATACCCAGCACAATCAGCACCAGCGGCAGAATATATTGCGAATATTTATACAGATCAAAGCCATAAAACTCGATCACCAGAAACACGACGCCGACTGTGGCAATAAACCAGCCCTCGATAGCCCGGATTTTGTACATCAGTGTGCTGATCCCGATAACAATCAGCAATATCGGCCATGTTTGACCAAAACCATAACTTGTGGTTTTGCTGATAAATATTAAAACACCAAGAGTAATTAAAATAAGTCCGCCGGTAAGAATGTTTCGCTTTTCAGTTGGCATAAGATTCTCCTTGAAAATAGTATTTTAAGGCAGGAGCTCTCGCCCCGACCAGAATTCACTTAAGCTTTTTCCGCTAATTTCAAAAATGGTTTAAACAAATCAATCGGTATGGGGAACAAGATCGTAGAATTATTTTCGGCCGCAATCTGGTTTAAAGTCTGCAAATAACGCAGTTGAAGCGACATCGGCTGCGTCTCCATCAGCGATGCGGCGTCAATCAGCTTTTGTGCGGCTTGAAATTCCCCTTCCGCATTGATTATTTTTGCTCGTCTTTCTCTTTCCGCTTCCGCCTGTTTAGCCATCGCACGCTTCATCTCTTCGGGCAGATCGATGTGCTTGACTTCGACAAGAGACACCTTAATTCCCCAGGGTTCCGTACTGCGGTCTAAAATCGCCTGCAAATGCATATTGATCTTTTCGCGCTCGGAAAGAATCTCATCGAGTTCCATCTGGCCGCAAACACTCCTTAGGGTCGTCTGGGCCAGTTGCGAAGTGGCGTAAAGGTAATTCTCAACGTTGACAAGCGCCGCGTTTGCCTCCATGACTCGGAAATACACGACGGCGCTGACCTTGATGGACACGTTATCTTTCGTGATGACGTCCTGAGGCGGTACATCCATTGTAATGGTTCGCATATCGACTTTTACGATTTTATCGATGATCGGAATGATAATAATCAATCCGGGCCCCTTGACGTCCCGAATGCGACCGAGACGGAAGATGACTGCCCTTTCATATTCATTTAAAACTTTGACTGCAGAAACCAGAAACATGACTACCAGCGCAATCACAACTATTAACGGAACAGGCAATGCACCAATCATTTAATTTTCCTCCCTCTTGATGTTATGATCGATTACTCTTTTTTCATCTCTTCAACATTCAATTTGAGACCTTCGACTTTTATGATGCGGACTTTAGCTCCCTTGCGTACCCACAGGTTGCTCTGAGCCGCCCAATATTCACCCTGATACAAAACCTGACCTTCCGGGGCAAGGTCCGTCGCCGCCTCACCTTGCGCATCAATCATGGATTCCGTTCCCGAATAGTGTTTCCTTCTCTGCGCGCCGACCGCGAGCCAGATTGCAGCTATAAAGAAAATGGAAATCAGCGCAACCGATGGAATTAACACCTGCAGTGAAACCCGCAACGCCGGCTCCGGCGTATCGAACAACAGAAAAGAACCCATCGCCATCGATATGACCCCTCCTACCGTCAACATCCCGTAACTCATAACTTTTATCTCCGCGATAAATAAAATGATACTGAAGAGGATCAGCAATATTCCCGTGTAATTCACCGGCAACGTGGACAGGCCGAAAAAAGCCAGGAGCAGGGAGATGCCGCCGATGACGCCCGGCAGGATCGCCCCGGGCGTTGAAAACTCAAAATATAGTCCGGCCAGTCCGATAAGCAATAGAATGTACGCAATATTGGGGTTGGAAAGCGCCGCCAGAATGCCCTGTCTTGTGCCGATTTTTTTTGTATCCAAAACGGCGCCGGTCGTGGAAACTTTTCTTTTATTTCCAGCAACCGTAACTTCCCTCTGATCAATTGCCGCCAAGAGTTTTTCAATATCCGGAGCCACGACGTCAATCACATTTAATTTTAAGGCCTCATCCGCGGTAATGGATTCACTCTTGCGTACGGCTTTTTCCACCCACTCTTCGTTTCGCCCTCTGGTTTTGGCAATGCTTCGGGCATAGGCGGCCGCGTCATTTTCTATCTTCTTCGACATGGTTTTATCCATCTCGCCGCCTCCGATACCGATGGCCACGGGATGTGCGGCACCGATGTTCGTGCCCGGCGCCATGGCGGCGACATGCGCCGCCTGGGCGATGATCACGCCCGCCGATGCCGCACGCGCCCCCGACGGTGAAACGTAAACAATCACAGGCATCGGCGCGTTCAGAATGGTCTTGGCAATATCACGCATGGCGGTATCCAGACCGCCGGGTGTGTCGAGCAAAATAATCAAGCCATCCACTCCCGCCTTCTTAGCCTCGTCCAGACTTTCCCCAACGTATTTTGCCGAAGGCGACGTAATGACGCCTTCCAGATTGATCACATGAAACACAGGTTTTTTATCCTGCGCACAGACGGTGCCGGCCATCCAGACGATGATCATGAGAAATGTGAAAACGATTCTTTTGAACATCATTGCACCTCTTTTGCTCGGATTCATGTCTGCTTTTGTTCCATTTCCTTCATGATCAATTGAACGTCTTCCCATACCTGTTTCTTGGCCGACGGATTGCGCAACAAATAGGCCGGGTGATACGTCGGCATTAATGGAATTCCTTCATAGCTTTGAAATCGTCCACGTAAGGCGGTAATGGGTGTTTCTGTTCTCAAAAGTGTTTTGGCGGCAAAAGAGCCCAACGCGCAAATGATTTGCGGCGAAATCAACTGCAGTTGCTTTTTTAAAAAAGGTTCGCATAAACGAATCTCCTCCGGCAACGGATTGCGGTTTCCCGGCGGGCGGCACTTGAGGATATTACAGATATAGACGTCTTTTCGTGTAAGCCCCATCGCCACGATGATGCTGGTCAGAAGCTGCCCCGCCCGTCCCACAAAAGGCAGGCCCTGCTCGTCTTCATCCGCACCCGGCGCTTCTCCGACAAAAACAATTTTGGCATTCGGATTTCCGTCGCCGAAAACAACATTTTTTCTTGTACCGGCCAGCGAACATAACTGACATTGCGTAACATCGCGGCACAAGTCATTGAGTAAAGTTAACGGTTTTTCGACTGCCACCTTGTTTTGTTTTTGAGATGGCACTGTTGTTTGGCAATCCACTTTTACATACATATTTTTAGCATTCACGACCTGGCCTTTGATGGTCTTGACCAACATGAGCAGTTCCCGCCGAACCTGATCATTGGATGTCGACGCAACAGGCCCGGTCATTTTTTTCCCCGTTTGGATTTTTGGGTTTTCAGCGTTTGGATATGATCCAGAATTCTGTGGGCGGCATCGAGTTTGCTCATTTTGTCCAGGGCCCACGTCTTTCCATTTTTATCGATGATAGTGATGATGTTGGTGTCTGACTGAAAACCCGCGCCTTCTTGCCGGAGGCTGTTGGCCACGATCATGTCCATATTTTTTTTGAGAAGCTTTCCGCGGGCATTGGCCAGCAGATCTTGTGTTTCCATGGCAAATCCCACCAGGATACAGTTTTTCTTTTTTTCGCCGATCTCAGCTATGATATCGGGATTGCGGACAAGCTCGATGCCGGTCATTCCCTTGTCTTTTTTTATTTTTTCCTCAGAGAAGGCCTTGGGCCGGTAATCGGCCACAGCGGCTGCTTTGATGATCACAGTTGCTTTTGAATAATGAGCCATCACGGCGCGATGCATATCCTGGGCTGTGCGCACGGAAATCAGCTCTTGCACTACTGGCGGAATCAGATGGGTCGGCCCGGTAATCAAAGTCACGGAAGCGCCCCGTTCGCGGGCGGCTTTCGCCAACGCATAACCCATCTTTCCGGAGGATCGGTTGGTAATGAAACGAACCGGATCCAGGGGTTCTTCCGTGGGGCCGGCGGTAATCAGAATTTTTTCTCCGGCAAAATCCTTCGGCGTTAAAAGCGCCGAAACGGCATCAACAATTACGGATATTTCCGGCAGACGACCGGATCCGGTCGTTTTGCAGGCGAGTTCTCCGACACCGCTTTCCATGACTTCATAACCATATTTTTTTAATTTCCGAATGTTTTCCTGAACCACTGGGTTTTCGAGCATCTTATCGTTCATCGCCGGACAGATCAGCGTCGGTTTGTTTTGCGCCATGATCGTCGTGGAAAGCAGATCATCGGCAATGCCTGATGCAATTTTCCCGATGATGTTGCCCGTTGCAGGCGCAATCACAAAGGCGTCGGCAAATTCGGCAAGCGAGATATGCGCCATGTCGTACTGATCGGTCGGAGAATACATGTCCGTATAAACCGGCCCCTGAGAAAGGGTTTGCATCGTCAGTGGCGTGAGAAATTCCTGAGCGCTCCGGGTCATAATCACACGCACCTGAGCGCCTGCCTTGATCAGAGCACGGGTCAGCTCCGCCGCTTTATAGGCGGCAATCCCGCCCGTGATACCCAGTACAATTTTTTTACTTTCCAGCATGACCTGATCTCTTGATTATTTTGTCGGAATATAACAGCCTTTATCGGCAAGATCAAGGCATAAAGTCTTTTAACACGTCTGCAAGACTGCTGATATTTTTCTTGCAAACCACAATGAAAGTCATTATGAAGACCGCGTTACAACGCATGTCATCATATCGAGGAGATTACGCATGAAAAAAATCGGCATTTATGTTGCGCTTGTGGTCGCAGTCCTGTTGGTTGCCGCGGGCGGCTGGCTCTATTACACGGATTACCTTGACCGGGAGAAACCGCTCATTAAACTCAATCAGGATATCGTCGCCATCGGCAAATCAAAAGACATCGGCATCACCTTTTCCGATGCACACAGCGGTCTTTCACATCTGAAAGTGGAAATTGTTCAGGACAATAAAGCGCATCTTTTAGCACAAGAGGCATTGCCCTCTCGCGGAATCAAACAAAAGGTGATTCAAATCAAAGTGGATACGACGGCTCTGCATTTGAAGAATGGTCCGGCCATTATTCAAATGACCGCCATCGACTGTTCCCTTTTTAAGAATGAGGCCATCTGGGCTCAGCAAATTAAAATTGACACGGTGCCGCCGAACATTGAAGTTCTCAATACGGTCAATTACATCAACCAGGGGGGTACGGGTTTCATCACCTACCGCACGTCCAAACCAACCACGCTAACCGGCGTTTATGTTGATGAGCGTTTTGCTCAGGGACACACGATCCTGATCAACAATCGGCCCGTATCCGTCACTTATTTTGCCCTGCCAATGGATGCCTCCGGCAACAAGACCAAGATCACCATCTTTGCCCGTGACGACGCCGGCAATGAAGCAAGGATTTCTCTGCCCTGTCAGATTAAACCCAAGAAATTCCGCGCGGACAAATTGAATCTGGGCGAATCTTTTTTACAGCAGAAAATGCCCGAGTTCCAGGCAATGGTTCCGCAACTTCAAAACAAACCCCTGAGAGACGTTTTTACCTACATCAACACGCAAATGCGGGAAGACAACAGCAAGACCATTCAAGGCATTTGCGTCAAGTCCGTCAACAAGAAACTCTGGGAAGGTACGTTTCTGAGAATGCACAATGCCAAGCCGATGGCCCTGTTCGGAGATCAGCGCACGTATCTGGTTGACAATAAAACATTTGGCAACTCCATTCATCTCGGCGTTGATCTGGCCTCGACCGCCCAGGCGCCTATTGAAGCCGCCAACAACGGCGTTGTTGTTTTTGCAGGCCCGCTGGGTATCTATGGCAATACGGTGATTATTGACCATGGCCTGGGGTTATTCAGTTTATACGGCCATCTCTCTTCCCTGGAGACAGCGGTCGGTAAAAGCGTGAAGAAAGCGGAAAAGATCGGTCTGTCAGGACTGACGGGTCTGGCCGGCGGCGATCATCTGCATTTCAGCATTCTGGTAAACGGTCAATTTGTCAATCCTGTTGAGTGGTGGGATCCGCATTGGATTCAGGATAATGTCGATAAAAAAATGGCAATGTAAAACAGGCTATCGACTGTCGGCTATTAGACGATAGACAAAAACAAACGCAGGGAACGGTCGCCCCGGCAGACGCCGGGCAGGTTGACCGTTCCCTGCTTGACCTCTGGTATCTTTGTATCTTCTTCTTTCAGCTTTTATTAATGTCTCGATGAGAGGTGTGGACGACGTATTTCATGTCCTGGAAATGCAGACTGAACTGATTGGCCATCACGACGGATCGATGTTTTCCTCCGGTGCACCCCAGTGCAATGCTGAGGCGCGCTTTTCCTTCTTTTTCGTACAGCGGGATAAGAAAATCCATCAGATCTGTTGTTCTTTTTAAAAATTCCTTGCTTTCCATATTATTTAAAACATAGGATTCAACGTCACGGTTGTGACCATCGTGACTTTTCAGATGTTCGATATAATAGGGATTGGGCAGAAATCTGACATCCATCACCAAATCGGCGTCTGCCGGCAATCCGTAGCGGTAGCCAAATGACATCACATTGATGATCATTCTCTTCCTGTTCGTGGAAGGAAGGAACTGTCGTTGCACGGCATCCTTGAGCTGGTGCACATTCGTGGAGGTTGTATCGATGATCTTATCGGCCATCTGTCGAAGCGGCAGGAGCGTTTCTATCTCAAGCTGAATGCCTTCCGCAATGGAACTTTTTTCGGACAATGGATGATTACGCCGCGTTTCACTGAAACGGCGCAACAGAGAGTCTTCACTGGCTTCCAGAAACAGAATTTCAATTTTATATCCTTTTTCCTTCAGGTGCTCAAAGATCCGTTCATATTTTTCGATGAAGCCTCTTTCCCTTAAATCCATCACCATCGCAACTTGCTTGATTTCCGGTGAAGACTGAACAGTGATAGCAATAAATTCGGGCAGCAAGACGACGGGAAGATTGTCCACGCAAAAAAAACCTATGTCTTCCAGCGCCCGTAGCGCGGTGCTTTTGCCGGAACCGGACAAACCTGTGATGATCACAACGTGGATGTTTTTCACCTATCCGACCTCTTGAATTCGTGAGATAGCGTTTTTTAACAGATTTTGATTGAAATATCCAGCACGTGGAATGGATATTCTCAGACACGGCAGTTGTGTCTCCAGAATCTCTTCTTCGAGAAGATTGGACGAAACGGCGTCCGCATCGGTTCTGACGACATCGATCAGGGCGGCAAGTCTGGTTTTGTTTTTTATTTGTGTTGCGGGAAGAAGTCTGATCACTTCAATAATCCCGGTCTGATCGGTGTGAAGATATTTTTTGATTTTTCGATGTCCGGTCATGATCAATGCGCCTGCCGGATCTTTTCTAATCACCGCCAGATCATCTGCAATCCAGAAATATTCCGGCGTCATGGCCCCAAGAGTTGCGGTGGTCTTTCCGATTCCGCTGGCGCCGGTAATCAGAACACCCTTTCCGCCCGTCTCGATGGCAACACCGTGGAGTGACACACATTTGGGATTTCCCCCCCTCTTCCCCTGGATGGCAGGAGCATGCGGCATCACACCATCGGGGTCGGCGATGTGTTTTGTGAAACTATTTTTACAAGGGACAAGACTCATCTTGCTCAACGATGGCTGTGTACAAATCACTGGTTGATTTTGCGTCGATTAGTTTTTTACGGAAATTTGGTGTTTTCAACATCTTGGAAATCTTAGCCAGCGCTTTCAAATGCTGACCGGTTGAATTTTCCGGCGCCAAAAGCAGAAAAAAGAGATACACCGGCTTTCCGTCAATCGCGTCAAACGAAATGCCGTTTTTGCTGCGTCCGAAAGCCACAACCAAATCATTTAGCTCTGATATTTTGCCATGGGGAATCGCCACACCGTCGCCAATGCCCGTAGAACCCAGTTTTTCCCGTTGCTGCAACACATCGATTGCTTTGACCCTGTCGATTTTAAGACCGCTTCGAATGAGTACGTTAATTAATTCCGCAAGAACGTCCGCTTTCGTATTGGACAAAAGATTATCATTGAGAAATTCTATTTTAAACATTTGATCCAGCCGCATGTGTTACACCTGACTTTGAAATAAATATGTATTTAAAAGCACATAGCGCCCGTCTTCAGTCGGGCGCTATGTGAATGTCCGAAAATACGTTTAGCTGTTTGTTTCGATATGGGCAAAGTTGCCGTCATCGAGACGATAGACCAGACTTACTTTCTCCGAAGCTGTGTCGCGATACATTAAAAACCGGGCCTTGTTATCATCCAACTCCAGGACGGCTTCTTCAAGGGACATGGGTTTTAATATAACTTTTCGGGTTTCCATCACTTTGGCCGCTGAATATTCGTCTTCTTCGACATCATCAGACGGCTTTACACCGGCATGACGAATGCTTCTGGGTTTGTGTTCTCTCGTTTTTTCTCTCAGTTTTTTAAGTTGTTTTTCAATTTTATCAATACAACTGTCCACGGCCAGATGAATATCTTTAGCTTCTTCCTTGGCGTTCACATTCCAGCCGTTGGCGCTTAAATTTATTTCTACAACGTTACGGAACTTTTCAGTTGAAAGGATAATATGGGCTTCGGCGGGCGCATCAAGATACTTTTTCAGTTTAAGAATTCTTTCCTCAACATAGGTTTTCTGCCAGTTTTCACCTTCGCTGTTTCTGAAAGTCACCGAAATGTTCATCATTGTTCCTCCCTGGTTGAGTTAGGTCGTCCGATGCCTCACAAGAGACACCCTCTCCTCCGGCGAACAAAGGTCAGTCATATAGTGGCGACCCAACCAAAAGTCAACCGGAATCTTATCGTTAATGTATTCATTAAATCGCCATTTTAAAGCGTTGACTTTAAAAATATTTCTTTCTCTTGGATGACGGCAATATTCCGATCATTTCCCGATACTTGGCCACCGTACGCCTCGCGATGTCAATTCCTTTGGCTTTCAGTAAATCAACAATTTCGCAGTCGCTGTAGGGTTTTTTGGGGTCTTCCTTGCCGATCAATTGCTTGATTTCTTCTTTAACGCTTTTCGAAGCAATATTATCACCGGAGGTTCTCTGGATGGAACTGCCGAAAAAATACTTCATTTCAAAAATTCCGCGATGAGAATGCATATATTTATTGGTGACAACCCGGCTGATGGTGGATTCGT
>CAZJMX010000005.1:0-135406 GCA_964547345.1 uncultured Smithella sp.
TGGTTTTTTTCCTACCCTAAATAAAACCATTTACACAGTTAGATTTACACTCCCTGACAAAACGGGACTCGTCCCTGATCGGCGTAATGGCGCACCTAACGCCAAAGTCCTCACCGACTTATTCCGGCAGTGTTTGTTGGCATACAATTCTTTTCAAACCGTTGTTGCCCGTTTCTCAATGACGACCATTATCTTTTCAATGATTTCGCAGTCTCCGTGTGCCTTTTTGAAATCTTTCGATAATATTTGCGCCGCCGGAATGATGTTACCGGACATTTCCTTCAATGTCTTTAAGACAAGACTTGATTTAATGGCAATGGATTCGCCCATTTTCTCCAAGTGTTTCTGCCGTATCCAGGAAGGCCTGTTCTCGCCTCCTATCCTCATGGCCGACCTTTCTGTCAAATCCGGATAAACCTGTGTGCAGATCAGATCGTAAAATGGCGCCAGATGCGGTCCCCGGTCGGTGAAGATCATGGCCAGATTCTTGGCGTGGGCGTCGGCGTTGCCGATCAAATAGTTGAAGATCGCCCATTGCAAAAGGGCCATGCGATCTGCGGCGGGGCGAATGCTTTTTTCCTGCAACAGGGTAAAACAATGTTTTAAGGAAGGACCGCCTTCGCTTTCGTACTTCTGATCAGGTGGAAATCCCAGTGCCTGGCAGAAGTCTTCCTGGTGCATGCGCACAACCTGGCCGTCCTTGTTCCGGCTGCGGTCATAACGCATAATGATGAAGATCTGATCAAGACCCGGGCGTATCAAAACCTGCGGCGCATGCAGTCCCAGCTTTTGCGCCAGCATCATGCAGAAGGCTTCGTTTTCCACCGTGTTCTCCAAATCCCGGATCGGCGGCTTCAGGATGTGGGTGCTCGGTGCATTTCCCGAAGCGATGAAGACGCGGTCGTCCTCCATGTAAACCGGCAGCTTGTTTTGCGCGCCAGCCAGGGAAAGGCGCATGCCTTCCAATCCGGCCATCAATGGCCTCTTGGGCAAGTCGGTGATGATTTGGTGCAGTTCTTCCTCATTGAGCTCACGGTAGCCCGGTTTCATGGCAGGCGCAACGCCTGAGGGGAGCACGGATACAGCACCGGCGCATTCACCGCCGATGCTGTTCAGCATGGCAAAGTCATTGCTCACGGAGATTTGCAGACGCTGGGCGATGGTTCGTTTTATCTCGGCCTCCGGCAGGAGATTGGAAAAGAAAGGACGTGACAGATCATCAGGATATGCCTCAGCTCTCAAGGGGAGGTACAAGGATAAAGGAATGGCACCTTTTTTGTTGATCCATGCCGCGTCATACTGAAACACAAAGTGTCTTTTTTCATCCAGCCACAGTTGTCCGACTTTCTGATCCCAGAGATAGACCTCCAGCCCCGGATTGCTGATATTATTATTCATTCGGCCAATCCCTTGATGCGATGTGAAGATTGAGCCCAAGTGCCGTCAGAACCTGCAGTACTTTTCCCATCTGCACCGTTTGTTTGCCGTTTTCCAGATCGGACAGAAATCTGTACCCGACGCCGCATAAAGCCGCCGCATCGGCGAGCGTCAGTCCGTCTTCCTTGCGTTTTTTCCTGATGGCAGCGCCGATATCCGCCGCTGTGAACGCTTTGCTTCTCATTTTTCCCCTGCCTCTCTCATTCCTGATCGGGAACAATATCCGGTCATGCAGAGATAGTCAAGGAATATGTTACCGATAGGGAATATTTAACGTGAAATATAACAGAAAGACACTTATTATTACCGATGGGGAATTAATAGATCATGCGTGCTTGTTGGGTGATCAAGGCTATGGATTGGGACTCTTGGTCGCTCAAGTGGCAATCATTGCCGACATCGCCGACTTATTCCATGGGCGCAACGACGAAATCAGCCAGGGCTTCAAATGGCGTCATTATTTTCAACTTGAATCATTTGATGCTGTAGTTTATTGTAGCGAACGAGGTGAATCATGGGAAGCGTTTTGTCTGTCAGTCTGCCTGCGAAGATGGCGTCGGAACTTGATGCGATGGCCAGAGAAACAGGAAGAAACAAAAGCGATATCGTGAAAGAGTCGCTAGGCGAGTTTTTATGGGAAGCCAGATTTCGCCGGATGAAGAATCGCTTGGGCCCTTAAAGCGTCAGGCCTGGTCACAAATCATGATATTTTTAAGGTTCGTGAAGGCGGTATTTGACACAAATGTTCTCATTGCCGCCTTCCTTGCGTATTCCGACGCAAGTCGCCACCCGATTCCGATCCATTCCGCCACCCCCTCGGGAGGAGAATAAAGGACGCTGGATAAACCCACAGAAAGCCGCTACACGCCGGACAAAAAATCCGGGAGGCAGTTATGGCGGCGGAAAGGTTATCCATGCGAACGATCAGAGAAGTTTTACGATTAAAAGCAGAAAAGAAGTTATCCAATAAAAAGATTGCCGAAAGCTGCAACATTGCCCGTAGCACGGTCAGAGACTATTTATTTCGTGCCGAACAGGCCGGTGTGACCTGGCCATTGCCGCCCGATTGGGATGACAACCTTTTGGAGCAGCATATTTATCCTGCCGGTTCGGTTCCATTGGCAGGCAAGCGCGGCATGCCGTCACCGGAATATATCCGCAAGGAACTGACCCGGAAAAGCGTCACGCTCCGGCTATTGTGGCTGGAATATAAGCAAGCCAACCCCGACGGTTATCAATACAGTCAGTTTTGTCTTCATTATCACCAGTGGTTGGATAAGATAGACGTTTCCCTTCGCCAGACTCACCGTGCCGGAGAAAAGCTCTTCATTGACTACGCGGGCCAGACCATCCCGGTAATGGACCAGGCCACCGGGACAACCAATGACGCCTGGCTGTTTCTGGCCGTTTGGGGGGCAAGCAACTATACATTTGCGCAGGCGTTTTTCTCTCAGGATATTCCTTCATGGATTGATGCCCATGTTCAGGCGTTTCGATTCTTCGGCGGCGTCCCGGAGATTCTTGTGCCGGACAACCTTAAATCCGGTATCACCAAACCCTGCTATTACGAGCCGGACATCAACCCCACCTATCAGGAGATGGCCGGTCATTATGAGGCGGTTGTGATTCCGGCAAGAGTAGCCAAACCAAAAGACAAGGCCAAAGTGGAATCTGGCGTGCTGATTGCGGAGCGGTCGATTCTGGCGGCGCTGCGCAATCATACCTTTTTCAGTATAACGGAACTGAATACGGCCATTACCGAAAAGCTTGCCGACCTGAACAATCGCAAGTTTCAAAAGATGGACGCCACAAGGAAGACCTTATTTGAAACCATCGACCGGCCGGCGTTAAAACCGCTGCCCACTACCCCTTATGAATATGCAAGATGGAAGAAAGCGCGGGTAAATATCGATTATCATATTGATGTGGACGGCCATTACTACAGTGTTCCTTATCAGCTGGTCAAAGAACAAGTGGAAGTCCGGATCACCCAAAACATCGTTGAAATCCTGTTCAAGAACAAACGGATTGCCGTTCATGCCAGAAGTATGCACCGGGGAAGCCATACCACCCTCCCGGAGCACATGCCCAAATCCCATCAAAAGTATCTGGAATGGACGCCGTCTCGGATCGTTCACTGGGCCGGGCAGAACGGCCCTCAAACGCAGGCCTTGGTCACCTGTATCATGGAGAACAGAAACCATCCCGAACAAGGCTTTCGCTCCTGCCTGGGCATCATGAGACTGGCCAAAAAGTTTTCGCCCGAACGTCTGGAAGCAGCCTGCGCCCGTGCTCTGATCATCAAAGCATACAGTTACAAAAGTGTTGAATCGATCCTCAAAAGTAAACTGGACACCCAGGATTTACCTGTGGCCACTCTGGAAAAGCCGATCCTTCATGAGAATGTTCGTGGAAAAGATTATTATCTGACCCAGGAGGTGTTCCATGCTTAACCAGCAAACAATCGATAAGCTCCATACCATGAAACTGGCAGGGATGGCCCAGGCTTTCTCCGATCAGCTCAAACAACCGGATATGGATCGACTTTCTTTTGCCGATCGTTTTGGTCTCATTGTCGAAAGTCAATGGACTTGGAAGGAAGATTGCCGGATGGCCCGTTATCTAAAGAATGCACATCTTAAGCTCAACGCCTGTGTCGAGGATATCGACTTCAAAGCACCTCGGGGGCTTGATCAATCCGTTATGATGAAGCTCATCTCTTGTGATTGGATCAAACGGCATCAAAATGTCATTATCAGCGGTCCCACCGGTGTCGGCAAAACCTATCTCGCCTGCGCCCTGACAAACAAAGCCTGTCGCGAAGGTTATCGCGCTCTCTACATCCGCGCTCCGAAGTTCTCTTACCAAATGGCTCTGGCTAGGGGTGACGGCAGCTACGGAAAGACTATATCTCAACTGTCCAAAGCCCAGATCCTGGTGATTGACGATTTGGGTCTTGCCCCCATGACCGATCCAGAGCGACGAGACCTGCTGGAGGTTATCGAAGAACGGCACGGCCACGCTTCTACTATTGTCACCAGTCAGCTGCCTGTAGAACATTGGCATGAACAGATCGGCGACCCGACGGTTGCGGATGCTATCCTGGACCGCCTGGTACACAATGCACACAAAATAACTTTGAAAGGAGGATCTCTGCGAAAAAAATATGCCGACTTGACACCGAAGGATAAGTTATGACAAACAACTAAAAACCAGCGTCGCTTCGCTCCGACCCAAGGGGTGGCGACATGATCCGGAACAGGGTGGCGACATCCCCCGGAACTGCATGGCGGATTCCTTCGGAATCACATGGCGAAATCAGCGGAATAGGCACTTCCTAACGGAAGGACTCTGTTTGTGCCTGATGATCCGCGCGCTGGAAGGCATTCAGTCTCGTTCTGTGCGATTATTATATCAGCGAATTCGATGTATCCTGCGGGATATTCAAAATCGCCACGCCGATATTTACAAAATCTCGGCTATTGTTTCAGAAACGGCATCTGCAATTCATGATCTGAGTGCTGTCCCGAATATTTGCATAGATCCGAATAATAATATAATTATTGCCTATGTCGATTATATCTTTACCGGCAATGAAGGCCGCCTAATCCTGAAAAGCTATAAGGAGATAGGCATCAAAAATCCACGAAATTGTGACACGCCCCTATTTCCGACTAGGCGTGCTTACAGAGTTTAAGAATAGGCAGAAAGATAAGAGGTGATTGAAAATATGTGGTTTAATATTGTCATGGGAAGTATTTTGGGTATCCTAATGGTTATTGCCTTTGCCACGCTATTATACTGGTTCTTTAAAGGTCGTTATATAGGTATGGATTTCATGGGCATGGCGGAATTGTATTTGAAGATTCTAACCTATATTGTAATTGGTACATTAGTGCTGCTTCTTTTATTTAGTGTTATAAGGTTTTTATTCGGTTGATTTTCCCCGGTAGTTTTTTAACCAGCGTTGATGCAAAGGGAATATATCATAAATCAATAAATGCTTTAAACATAAGGAAGCAGAGTAAATTGCCTCCGCTTTCTGTTTAGAAACATAGTAAGGAATATAAACCTATTTTCAGTGTAAACTATTCCGACATCGCAGAATGCCGTATTGCACGTAAAAAAAGTTAACTTATATTTTGTATAATGAATACGACAGATTGAACAATTATCAGTGGCTATTCTAAATTGTAAAGTATTTCGACATTATTAATATTCTCCAATGATATCAGCGCAATAAAAAACCCGCAGTGATTGCACTGCGGGTTTTTGCCGAAATGTTTTGTAAATGGATTATTTCTTTATTTTTCTGGTGATTCCCAAACCCAGCAGACCCAAACCGAAGAGGATCAATGACATCGGTTCAGCAACATATGTAATTAGGCTCTGCTTATTGATTTGACCATCGTACAGATTAAAAACGCGGACTCCGTTAAGATCTGTCCAACCTGCTGAAACGGCTGCGTCATAATAGGCTGTTGCTTTTCCCAGAGGCAATGCAGCGATTTCATTTTCGATGTACCAAATGGCATACTGAAGAGCGTCAACATCAGTCACATTGGAAATACTAAAATCGGCCAACGTACCCGTTATAAAACTGTAATAAAGATAAGCTGTCTTCGCATCCAACGGATCTGGGCTACCTCCGCCATTGCCACCGTTAACGGCTGCTGTGTTAATACTGTAAGTGTAAGGTGTACCCATGCTGATTCCTTCGTTTAGTTCCAAACAGAAGGATTGGAAAAGAAACGTATAAGGCGGGAGAACGGCATCTTCATACACATTAAATATTCCACCGCTAGTGGTTCCCAGGCCGTCTGTTAAAAAAACCTTTGGACTAGCCATTGATATTGTTGTTAACGCAAACAACATCACCAGCACAAAACAACATACTGTCAATTTTCTTCTCATAAAAAACCCCCTTCATTCCTAATTATATTGTTTAGTTTTAATTTCCTTCTTGCCTTATATGCTGCAACGGATGTGCCATGCTGATCTTAGAAAAACTTATGCAGCTTTTATTATTATAAGTTAATAATATAATTTGATTAATTATTGAAATAAATATGATGGCAGTCTATTGGTAAATTTAATTTTGGCTGTTGCATTTCAATTATGTAAAGTTTTCCGACAACGGAAAAGTGCTGCGATTTATTTGTCCAGATTATTCAGAGATCCTCAGATCCATCACTAATTTGTTTATTTTCTTAGAGGTTGATTAGTATAATGGGCACGGTGGGCTATATATCGTTTATTTAATTGGTAAAATTCGTTGAATACAAATAATAAATCATTAATAAAACAAAAATGTTGGCGTCCCCAAAAGGATTCGAACCCCTGTCTTCGGCCTGAGGGGCCGATGTCCTAGACCACTAGACGATGGGGACAATAACATTATATGATAGTTACTTTTTAATGAGCAATGAGTCTAATTATTTCTATCTGTAAAATAGTACGTCGTCAAGCATTTCTTTGAACTTTGTGATTCAATACCGTTTTAATCATCAATAAAACTAAACGTCGAAAAGGTTTTACGGCAACACAACCGCCGAGAAACAAAACAAATTTAACCAATTTATCTTCTCAATGGATGAGGATAGGTATAGGGTGTATAATGGGCAGTCCAGGTATTAGGAGCCGTGCATTTGTAAAGCGTACCAGAAATAGGGGTGGTGGGATTTGCGCCGGACATGCCTGTCATATCCGTACAGGATTGATTTGTTGCCCAATATGCAACGCCGGTGGTACAGGTTGCTGGACGTGCCGTAAGCGGGCCACAGCCGACACCTTTGGAGCATGACGCGCCGCCAGCAGCACAATTAGTAGTGTCATGCCGGTAGTAATCTCTATTTTCCTTAACATGAGTTGGTGCATTTAAATCCACAACGGGATGTATAGGTGTCCCGTTACTAAAATTGCCCCATGCATAAGCAGGTGACAAGGTTTGTGCTGGGGCAGGCAAGGTAGTCCGACTTGACCATAGCGACACATCCGTGCCTGTTCCAATTTGGTCACGGCAAGGCCATCCGGTTGCATCCAGATTTCCATCCCATTGGGACGTGCCATCGCACTTTCCGGCAGCACCAACCGAGTTATTGCTTCTTTCATTACCGAACAAGACCCCACCAGAGTGCGTACCGGCCATGTTATTATTGAAAATAACACCCGTCCCGGCGTGTACGCCAATGCCTTGTATGGGGCCAGTGATGTTAAAAGTATTACCGTATAGTTCCCAGCTTCGGGTTCCGCGCGAATCATCAGCCTGGAGACTATGCGCAAGAGTCCAGCCATTGACCACCGTATTATATCGAAATACATAACGACCGCCATAGTTCGTATCCATGAATAGTTTTCTTTCGGCCTTGTTTGAACTAATATGGTTGTCTTCTACATAAACCGTCCCGCCAGTACCTAAGGCGGGCGCAGCAGCCCAGACACCGGACATCTTTAAAAAAGAACCGAAGCCACCGTTGAGAATTTTACCATTTATAATAATATTGTTGTCAATAAGACCAGTTGATTCAATGGTTGCATTGAGGGCGGAGGCAAACACAAATTCAGATGTCGAGCTTACGGTTGTAGACTCTATACCCTCATATGCGCAGTGATCAATCCGCCATCCTTGACCTCTGGCATGGATAGCCACACGCTTGGTATCGTATGGTGATACGAATTTGAAACCACTGATTCGTGCAGCTGGCAGTAAGGGTGTGCCAACATAAGGGTCAATAGAAAAAACATAGTGACCGCCAAGAATGATTGTTAAATTATCCCGCCCTGGCCCCATGATCTTCAGTGGCTTATTTGCCGGAATGGTTACGGCCCCTCCCGGCCAAGTTACTGAGCCGGAACCGGCTGTGATATTAATTGTATCACCAGTATTAGCTTGTGTGATTGCATAGTTAATACATTCACAGGACGGCGTATTCACAGTCCATACGTTTTGAGGATTTTCCACGGGCAGATTGCCACTGCAATTTGTGCCACAGGAAGGCGTAGGAGCCGCAGCAACAGCAGCCGTAGGAAATTGTTCATACCCACTACCACCACCACAACTAACAAGTAACAACAGGGATATGGATGCGAATATAAGAGAAAAATATTTCCATTTAAAAAGCAACATGACTAACCCTCCAGTGGTAAAAGTTACAAGTAATTTAGCGTAATTGGAACTTAATGATTGCGTGGCGTTAATAATATGTATCCTTCAAGACGCTACATGAAGGCAAAATGTATGCCGAACAAGGGAGAAGTAAAAATAGAAAGCATGCGAAATTTGAATGTATTGTTATCTGTTTAGATTTATTTGATATATAGTTTGGTGTAAATTATAAAGAAGTGAATATACAACAACAATCTTTTGAGAATTTTCGGCAGAATCATCATTTTGGCTCATTCAGATTGACCCTTGTTTATAAACCATATCCATGCAGCCATATGGCGTGAAGTCATTTAACCAAGCACTGCCTTAATGTTATAAAAAGCCATTTGCCAAAAAATGGTGGAGATCGTTTTCTCGAGAATGATTTATAAAAAAGGCCGGGGAATTTTGATAATCCACCGACCCTACACGCAAAAAGCAACCGCTTAAATTATGTAAACTTGGATGGAGTACATAACAAGGTTGCCTTTTTGCGCCCACGCAGTCACATTAAATTTTCAGTTAACGATTACTCGTTTTGCCTTTCTTCTTATACCTCTGTCCTGCGCTGTTCCCATTAGCGAACGCGCTCAAACGCCTTCCTGGGCCCGTGGTCAAAATAGGTTTCGCTCATCATCATCGGATGTGCTGGTTTAGTGATCTTCTTTCTTCTTACAATCAATAGGAGCAGAAGCGCGCTTAGAAGGATCATGGCCCATGCGTGCGGATAAGCCATGGCGAAGATCACAGGTGTGAGTGCCAGGCGTGTTGCTGTTCTCAATGTTTCGTTTTGCGCGATCGAATTGGCAACCGGAGGTGAATGCCGGTAATAGAATTTGACAAATTTACGGCCGATATAATTCTTCAAAAGAACTTTGTCCCGAAATTCACGAAGCATCATCACGTGCGGATCAAGATAAGATCCGAAGGCTGCCGTTGCAATAAAACAGCCGCCACCGCCACCCCCGTCAGCGCTCAGGGCCACAGAGGGAGTGCCACCGCTTGCTTGAACGGCGTTGAATGTTGCCGTGACGGATATTGCATCGTTCACTGTCACAGTGCAGTCGCCAGTGCCTGAGCAACCACCACCGGACCAACCGGCAAAAGAGTAATTAGTGTCCATTACTTCGGCATGGAGTGTTACGTTTACGCCTTCTGTGAATTCTGCCGAGCAGGTATCACCGCAATCGATCGATGTTGTTTCTGCTGTTGGTGTTACCGAAGCCTGGGTTGGTGAAGGGGACGCACTGCGTACCTTGCCGTTGCCATTTTTGACAATGGTTAATGTTTTCCTGCCACTTGCAACAGGATTTGCTGTGAATGTGGCGGTAACGGTTTTAACTTCACTCATGGGTATGGTGCAACCAGTCGTCCCCGTGCATGCGCCTGACCAACCGGCAAATGTGCTGTTGCCGTCTGGCGTTGCGGTCAATTGCACATTAACGCCGCTTACAAATGCGGCCGAGCAGATTGTGCCGCAGCTAATTCCGGAAGGTGTGCTGCTGATAGAACCGCCACCCGTGCCGATTTTGCTGACCGTAAGAGAATAGCTGCTTGGTAATTGAGGAACTATTGCGAAATTGGCTGTCACGGAGCGTGCCTGGGACATTGTGACGGAGCAGGTGCCGGTGCCTGAGCATGACCCGGACCAGTTAGAGAACGCGTAACCATTACCGGGCGTAGCTGTCAGTGTGACAAGCTCGGCGGAAGTGAAGCTGTAAGAGCAAGTGGAGCCGCAGTTGATCCCCGCCGGATTGCTGGTGATCGTTCCCGTGCCGGATTTTGAAGTGGTCAGTGCGTAGGTTTGCGGCGGGGCAGGTGGTATGACTCCGCTTCTCAATGGATGAGGATAGGTATAGGGTGTATAATGGGCAGTCCAGGTATTAGGAGCCGTGCATTTGTAAAGCGTACCAGAAATAGGGGTGGTGGGATTTGCGCCGGACATGCCTGTCATATCCGTACAGGATTGATTTGTTGCCCAATATGCAACGCCGGTGGTACAGGTTGCTGGACGTGCCGTAAGCGGGCCACAGCCGACACCTTTGGAGCATGACGCGCCGCCAGCAGCACAATTAGTAGTGTCATGCCGGTAGTAATCTCTATTTTCCTTAACATGAGTTGGTGCATTTAAATCCACAACGGGATGTATAGGTGTCCCGTTACTAAAATTGCCCCATGCATAAGCAGGTGACAAGGTTTGTGCTGGGGCAGGCAAGGTAGTCCGACTTGACCATAGCGACACATCCGTGCCTGTTCCAATTTGGTCACGGCAAGGCCATCCGGTTGCATCCAGATTTCCATCCCATTGGGACGTGCCATCGCACTTTCCGGCAGCACCAACCGAGTTATTGCTTCTTTCATTACCGAACAAGACCCCACCAGAGTGCGTACCGGCCATGTTATTATTGAAAATAACACCCGTCCCGGCGTGTACGCCAATGCCTTGTATGGGGCCAGTGATGTTAAAAGTATTACCGTATAGTTCCCAGCTTCGGGTTCCGCGCGAATCATCAGCCTGGAGACTATGCGCAAGAGTCCAGCCATTGACCACCGTATTATATCGAAATACATAACGACCGCCATAGTTCGTATCCATGAATAGTTTTCTTTCGGCCTTGTTTGAACTAATATGGTTGTCTTCTACATAAACCGTCCCGCCAGTACCTAAGGCGGGCGCAGCAGCCCAGACACCGGACATCTTTAAAAAAGAACCGAAGCCACCGTTGAGAATTTTACCATTTATAATAATATTGTTGTCAATAAGACCAGTTGATTCAATGGTTGCATTGAGGGCGGAGGCAAACACAAATTCAGATGTCGAGCTTACGGTTGTAGACTCTATACCCTCATATGCGCAGTGATCAATCCGCCATCCTTGACCTCTGGCATGGATAGCCACACGCTTGGTATCGTATGGTGATACGAATTTGAAACCACTGATTCGTGCAGCTGGCAGTAAGGGTGTGCCAACATAAGGGTCAATAGAAAAAACATAGTGACCGCCAAGAATGATTGTTAAATTATCCCGCCCTGGCCCCATGATCTTCAGTGGCTTATTTGCCGGAATGGTTACGGCCCCTCCCGGCCAAGTTACTGAGCCGGAACCGGCTGTGATATTAATTGTATCACCAGCGGTTGCACTGGAAACACAGGAAGCAACCGATGTGGAATCAGGTGTACTGGTCCATGAAGGACTTGACCCTGTACAGGCCGCGTGAGCTAAACCCGGCATTAGAATGATAAAAGAGAAACAACCAATCAATATTTTTTGTAATCTGTTCATTTGAAACCTCCATCCGGTGTTTAGATCGCATATTGGAGGCATAATCTCTGTGACTCAGATCACCGCTAATGCTCTATTTAATAACAATAATAAAATCATGTTATTACGTTTATGGGGGATTCGAAAAATGATCATTACTGCATATGGGTAGATTGATAGAAAATACCGTGGAACTGGCATGAGCGCCAAGCGCTCCGGGAGTTTTGGTGACTCCCAGAGCGCTTGGCTTAACGATAACCGGATTGTTGGGCTGCTAAATTAAAAAGTGCGAAAGATTGTTGACACTACCTTTCTTTCGCGAGAAACATACCTCAAAGCAGATAGACAGAATAGATGGGTTGGTCAGACGGTTACATTACTGCAATAAAAAAGGCAGAGCTAATTCGGCTCTGCCTTTTGTTTTTTAACGATATGATTTAATCTAACTCAATTAACTATGTCTTGATCTTGTGGCTATTTTTTTTTATTACTTGGTAGCATTTGGTAGGCTGTGGAAAAGAAATTCTTAATGGGATTAAGGCTTTGATACAATAGAATAGTAAGGATCAAATAAAGTGAAAGGCAAAGGGTACCTGCCATAACAATTCTTATGAAAACATTAAGGTGCGTAAATATGGATGCTGCATAATCTAATCTA
Source organism: uncultured Smithella sp. (assembly GCA_964547345.1). Classification (GTDB taxonomy): domain Bacteria; phylum Desulfobacterota; class Syntrophia; order Syntrophales; family Smithellaceae; genus UBA8904. The sequence continues at coordinate 12,502 of CAZJMX010000005.1, forward strand.
TATAAAATGGTAAAACTCAGCACGCCGGAAACAAGAGCGGCGGCAAAATATCGCCATATTGATGATATCAAAGAAATCACACTCAGTTTGATCGGTCGACCTGCAAACCACAGGCAGGGAACCACCAACAAATAGAAAGATAAGGAATACGCTATAGCCACACCCTCGATTCCGAATGGCAGGCCAATGATAAAGAAGCATGTAAGGATGGCGCATTCCATAAGGCTCCATCGCAACCAGCGATCTGGATGGCCGAGTGATAGATGCAGCCAACCTTGAGTGCTCTGAATCAACATGATACCGATACTGGCACCGAAATAGCAAAAAACTTCGCCTGCTTTCGTCCATTGGGGGCCTAAAATGAGCAGGATAATATCTTTACCGGTAAGAGTAAGAATGGCACTTAGGGGCATTCCAATGAAAGCAATTATGGATAATGTATTTAAATAGTAAAGGCTATATTTATCAGGTTCATTGGACAATCGGCTAAGTGCCGCAAGGGCAACATTGTGAATCGGGGCAATTAACTGACTGGCAGGCAATGCAAATAAGTCATAAGCTTTCTTGTAGTAGCCAATGGGTTGCGCGCCATAGCGCCAGCCAATAAGTAATTTGTCGATATTACGTGAAAAATAATTTAAAGTGAAATTAGCATACGTGTGTATAGCAAATTTTAGTATTGGAATGATGTCTTTGAATGAACCTGGTCTTCCAGGGCGCCAGCGGCAGAAAATCCAAGCGCAAACGGCAACTATTAGATGTTGCATGATCGTGTTGGCTACTAATGCCCAGTATCCCCATCCCATCCAAGCCAATAAAATAGCTATTGAAATGCTGATCAGCGTGGCGATAAGCGATATGCTGGATGTTAGGTAAAATTGCATATTGCGCCTTAATAGCGCCATATGAACGGTTGTCATTCCTCCCGTAATAATCGAGAATGCGATGAAAACGGTAATAATATTTAGCTGCGGTGTGCTATAGAACCAGGCGATGAAAGGGCCCATCAGCATTAATATAACAGTAATTATGCAACTGCACAGTGCATTAAGCCAGAATAACGTGCTGATTAGTCTGTGGTTGATATCCTCCTTTTGGATAATGGCTTCTGAAAAACCGTTAACGCCAAAATTTTGCAGCAGCAGACTGAAAGCTGTCACCATGGTAATTAAACCATAATCGTTGGGCGTGAGCAGGCGCGCCAGGATAACCGTGCTGAAAATGTGAATAAAAAAAGATAACCCGCTAGCAGTGATGGTCACGCCGGCGCTACGCATCGCTTTGCTCTTCAGGTCTGTTTTTAAATGGTCTGTATTAAAATAATCGTTTTTTTTATTCATTTGGGAGTCATGAGAACCTTTAAATAAGCGCTTATAGGAAAAAAATGCTATGACATACTTGCAAAGCAGAACATGACGCGACATGTTATGATTAATTATTGACTAAACCTATTTTTGCTCTATTAACAGGCGTTGTATTAGTTCTATGTTAAGTATGTTGGTTATTTCAAGTGTGTAATTACGATAACCATTTACATGCCCATGCACCATATCTACTATAAACTTTCTGTTCAAGTATGACCTGCTTAATGTTCTTTCATCCAATAGTACCATTTTTACGTAATCAGCCAGTTCATTTTGATACCAAAGACGATAGTGATTAAATTTATGGCGACCCAGAAACATCTTTTCAAAGTGCATATAATTAAATAAGTGATTAAGTTGTGCTAACCATTGTGGCATTCCGTAATCAAAGGCATATTCTGCCTTGAACAAGAATTCATAAAATAGGTGCGTCAAGTATGATAATGGGAACTTCAAACTGCCACCTATTCCACGGTCAGTCAATATTGAAGCAAGTGATTTATTCCCATCGGAAACAAGGCGTAAAGACGTAGCCTTATTTCCCACCATTGGCGCACGATAAAGCAATTTGACAAGGTCATTATCCATATATGGTGTGCGTAAGGTTAGTTGTGACTGTTCACTGACCAGACGATTATTATTATGCCAAGGTGAATCCTTAAAGAGAATGAATGATAAATGTGTATTGCTTTGCTGAGTGCCCAATTTTGTTTTGGCAGTCTGAAAGTATCTATCAAAATCAGGGCTGAATAAATTTTTATTTTGTGGTGATATTCCTAGATGCCTTATACAGCGCAATACTTCGCCACCAAAGTTGCCTGTTAGTCTGATTGGTGCAATGTCTCTGGCTAGATGATTAACATATACTTCAGATGAACCCTCAACACCTAAATATCCATCAGTAATATAGATAGTCTTGTCTGCATATTTTTCAAAATCCCCCAAGAAACTATTATCAACAGGTATGGTTTGATGGGATTGGTGGCACAACTTAGCAATTTCACGGGCAATTTTTACATCATAATTATCGCGATACATGCTTCCAAAGGTATAGCAAGGGTACTTGCCTTGCGGCGTATCCGCATTGGCCATAATCATACGTGTATCGACGCCGCCAGTTAGGGATATACCAATGGGTTGCGTGCTGCGAAAATAGCGTGGCAGAATACGAACAAATGTTTCTTGAAGTCTGCTGTAAAAGAATTCTTTCTCCAGCCAGGTTTGATTTTCCCAAATAGCTGGATCAAAATAACACCTTTTGTCCAGATTGCTGTTATCAAATATCCATGCGGCGGCAGTGGGTAAAAGAAAAACATTTTTAAATAATGAACGATTTTCCAGGACGCAACTGCAACTAAGCAGCTCCGCAATTGCGCGCATATCCAGTTCGCGCAATTCTGGGCAAACTTTAAGTAATGCCTTAGCCTCCGATGCAAAATAAAATGCATCATTACTTTCATGAAAGAATATTTTCTGCATCCCATAGCGGTCATTAAAGAGGACAACCTTATTTGTCCTGAGATCAATTAGTATGCCACTAAACCAACCATTTAAGTCTTCCAGAAAATCTATGCCTTTTTCTTCGTACATGTGAACTATGTAACTTGCATTGCTATTGTCAAATCTATGGTGCTTCGCTTTCAGCTGATCAAACAGTTCCTGATCGCTAAAGTTTTCCCCGAAGAAAATAAGCAAAACATTCTTCTTTTCATTCCAAACCGGCATGCAGTCACAAAAGGAATCTTTATGACATATCCAACCAGCATATACACCTATTTGATCGTTGCAATATGAGCCCCAAGAATAGAATGATTCATGAAGCATGCAATTGACCATATTTGATATGTCTTGTACGTTTTTATCAGGCGAAATTTTACTAATAATTCCAATGATTCCCGGCATTATAATCTCCTTTTACTGCGAAAGGTCACGTTGTGTATGTGCACTCAGGGGGGAATATTAAAGTACTGTTTTGTTTATATATTTTTCGTATTTCTTTTTATACCACGCACGGCGCAAAAATAGTAAAAATCTGACAAATTTTAAAGGCAGTAATTGAACAAAGCGATTATGAAGTTTAAGTCTTAACATAAACTTGCCCCACACGTTTAAAGGAATAAAGTAACGTGGAAATATTATGTTTTCGAACCCCAAATTCGCCTTAAACTCTTTTAAAGAATTAGCGCCAAGTTTACCAAATTCGTAGTTGCCATAAATTAAATAAGGATATTTTCTTTCGGCACATATTTCTACCGCTTTTGCGACCAAAAGGTTCATTGGTGCTTTGTCACGATGGGCTACCTTACCAATTATGCCCATTGTGCGCGCGAACTTATGCGCATTGACAATTTTTAAAAAACCAATCAATTCAGTGCCGAGAAATGCACCAAGAAAGATCGCTCTATCTAAAAAGGTAGCATTAACTTGCTTGGCGTGTTCGAAAGTTATCTGGAAAGCTTTGTTGGGATAGAACTGTCTTACAGGCGTTTCGTGATATATTTCAAGCTGTTTGCTTATAAAATCATCATTGAACTCGCATATCTTAACATCAACACCTTTTCGTTTTGCCAAACCAATTTTTTTTCTGGAATTTTGTGATACTTGATTCTTTAACCAATGTTCGTAACTTGTTATCGGTATGGTAGCGTAATTATCCCATTCCATGTAATAGTTGAATTTTGGTCTAGATTCGGGCAACCTTTGTACAAATGTAAATATATCTGCTTTAAAACCATTTGATTTTAGTTTTTTAATCACAAGTTCCGGATCAGCAATATCTATGTCCCATTCTTCCTTAAGTTGTGCAATTTTTAAAAACTTTCCAATTACAATTATTTCATCATTGTCCAAAAACATATTTCAATCTCCAATCGATAAATGTAACAAAATAATTTAAAAGAATCAAATCGTTACAATGTCTTTAAAAATATTTAATTATGAAAATATTAGTTTATATGATCTATTAACAAATTTGAATTTATTTCTCAATAAATCAAGGAATAAACAAAGAAGTATAAGGAATATGGTCGTAGCGACAGAAATTATTAGAGCTTCGTATCCGAGGTCAAATCTTTGTTTAATGAATAATTGATACAGGATCTGCAGAAAGAAAATCTGCATAATATAAGATATTAGTGAGTATTGACCTAGCAGAATTATTAACTTGTTAAAAAGCTTTGTTAAATCCTGCGTTGTTGAAAAATCATAAATCAGCTTAACAATAATCATTATACCTATGGAATAGGAAATTATGTTTCTATCAAAGTACTTCATCATAAAGGCGACGGCACAAAAAATAAAAAAGATTATTGATCGATACTTGATTTTGTATAGATTATGATTGATGCCCATCAGCCCGGCGGATAGACCAACCAGCCCGATTAACAATCCATAGAGATTAAAGTAATTGATACTAAAAGCCACATAGGCTGACAGCAGAATTGCAGTGACGGTAATGATTATTTTTCGCCAGATTTGAACAATGAGGAGAAATGGTGAAAGAAAGAGCAAGTATGCTATAGGAACTATAATTGGAAAAATCGCATATCTGGAGCTGCCTTCAATATATATGTCATATAAATCCATTAAAAAAAATTCTATATCATATTGAATAGATTTATGTGTTTGTATACCAAGTAAATTAATGACAATGTTTAAGAAGGTAAAAATTAACAATAGTTTTAACCCTCTGGTCACTAATCGTTTGCATATTTGTTTTTTATCTAATTCAAATTTCTTTTTATAAAAAACCGCAACAATATAACCAGAGATAAATATGAATGCGCCGGTTACAAACCGTAAAAACTTTGTGCCGTCGCATGCGGGGTTAGTAAAATAATTTATAGTATGGTAGATCACCATGCAAACAACAAGAAAACCTTTGACAAAATCTAAATTTAGATCACGATCATTCATTTGAGGAGATACCTTCTGCTATAATATTTCAGGTTGTGCGTTATCATTTTCCGAATTCGTTGCCTCATCTCTGGGGCGATATAACATGATCATCATCAAAATAAACCAGAGGACACTCATTTTATTAAAGGTGGCTTCCGTCCAATTGCTGACCAGGATCAAAAAATAAAAGGGGAAAAAAAATCGGGAAAGGGGATTTTCCATTAATATCCCATTCTTTATTTGCTTGCCTGTTACGATGATGGTGGCAAGCAGTAAAAACAGACCGATTAATCCTGTCTGAATATATACTTCCAGATATCCATTATGCGCTTGGTTAGGAATAAAATAGTATTTTTCGCCCAAGCGCGCGGCCTCTGGTGTTTGCCAGAAACTCTGGAACCCCGACCCAAGCAATGGATTAATGGGTTGCGCAAGTAATTCCTTCCAAAGGTCGGTTCTTCCCGTCAGTGTTATATTTCGTCCCAAAATGCCCGCAAGCGAATCGATTAAGCCAGGTATGTAATAAATTATGAGAACAAAGAGAAAGATAACTATGGTCCAAATACCCAAATTCTTGATCTGATTTTTAAAAAAAGACGTCCGCATGAAAAATAAAATGATAGTGCCAAGAAGCATGCATACAACGGCTGTCGAACTGTGGGCCATATACAATAACCAGACTACCATTGCCAGCAATAGGTATCGCGTAAACAAATCTAATTTGTTTTTTACAATGTTCTTTTGAATCAATGTTTCAATTAAATCCCAGGCCAGAAATATGCCGCATATAAATACAACTTGACCCAATGAATTTTTATTTGTTGTGATGCCAGTATAGGAAACTTCACCTGTCCAGCGACTGTAATTTCTGCCATATTCTGGAAAATAGATGATAAATAATACAGAAAGGGGGATGGCTATGTAAGCGCATTTTGCCAGCAATGACTTTATCGCTTGTTTGGGGTCGGTCTCTGTGAGAATGATTAAGGCCATGACTAAATGAGTAAAATCTTTAGTATATCGTTTAAAAGCGGTAAAAGGATAATCAGACCACAAACAACTAATGCCGCAAAAGAAAAAGAACAAAAGGAAAAATTTGTTTTCTTTGACAACACTCAGGCAATGCGTCAAGCGCAAAATGACGATGACCAAGCCTGCAGCCAGGAGACAGAGAAGGGCATTTCGCTCAAAAGGACTGCCTTCCAGGTAATCATCAAGTTTTTCAACTTGGATTCCTTGACCACCTAACCACCAGGTGAAACCCCGCGTGCACAGCATAATAACCCAAACCAGTGGTATGTATAAAGCGATAGACGTCATCGGACGCAGCTTGCGGTCTCTGTAATAGAGCCACGCAATGAACAGTACGCAAATTGCTAATGCTATTTGTCGGGGCATTTTTTGTATAAGTTAAAGTTTGAAGGTTAAATGACAGTTGAAGGTTCTCACCAATATTTTACCCTGCGTAATACGAGAAACGGAAGAATTTGAATCTTTGAAATACGATGTTTAATATCCAATAGAATCGAAATTAGATACAGGCACGGTCATCACCAGAACAAGTTGTAATGATAATCATCAGCACGGCAAATATCATTCTGCGAAGCCACCAGTGTGTCTTGTTCAACATGGTTTCCAGTGAGTGATCTTTCCCTTATGTGCCAGTGCGAAATCAGGATGGTGATGGTAATTATGAAGGTGCGCAATATATGAAAACGCACGATTGCGATGGTAGGGTGCCGGTGGACATAGTCAGCATGGCGGAAATGATGGTAAAAATCTAGGTGAATGATTCTGCGCGAAAGAAAACCCATGCGACGGCGACTGCAATAAAGGCGATGCGCGAACATAATCTGAAAGGGCAGCCTCGAACAAATCCGACTCGGTTACGATGTTCTTCAGAAATCTTTCAATGACAAGTATAACCAGTGCAATCCGTCCGGGCATGAATGTCCAAGAAAAGCCATACCTTTCCCGTAAAGCAGGTGGTAAGGGTGCACATCAACAGCAGGATGACAAACAGCAGATTTATTATTTTATGATTTGCCAGCTAAGCACTGAAGGGTTCAGCGCCATCACACGGGAAGACGATAAAAGAATGTATAGAAATTAATATTCATATTAGTGTGAAAATTTCCTTTTCAATCTAATAGCGAAAGACATCCATTGGTATGCCCCCACTAATTTTAATCGAAATTCAATTGGCCAGTCAGTTGGTTCCACACTGGTTCTGCCCAACGTATATGAATCTGTTTTCGTTGCCGGGAAAGTGGGGATGTTCAAGAAGACACGCTGATAACCCGCTTGTTTGAATAGATCAGTAAATTTTTCATTAAACGTCGCGTAAGGTGCGGCGAACAAGTACACTTTCTTATTTAAAATTTTCTCTAGGGTTTCTTTTGATTCAAATATTTCTTTCCTAGCAGAGATTTCGTCAATATTAGTTAAGTTGATATGAGAAACTGTGTGTGAGCCAACCGTGATTAAATCGGAAGGCAATGCCTTCAATTCCACTTCGGTTATAACAGTTTCGCTTGCGTAATTGTGGTTTGGATTTTTAATCCACATTGGTTTGCTGCCCAACCAGCCGGTCGGCACAAAGATCGTCGCAGGAATGTTCTTCGCTTGCAAGACGGGCAGCGCGTTTTGTAAAACGCATTGATAAGCGTCGTCAAAAGTCACCGCAAAGTTGTAGCCACTTTTTAGCATACTGATCCCATTACCCAGCGCGATGGGGTGACCAATATTTAAAAGAGTATTCATTTGTTTGTCAAAGAGTGTGGTTTGGCAAGCTTTCACCGGATGATAAGTTATGATGATAAGTGTCGGCTTAATGTATTGACCAAAAAGTCTACGTATCACGCGGAAAATATTATCCCCGATGAAAAACGATATTGCAATGGCTAGTTTTAATAATCTGATCATGTATGCTATTGGTTATACTTACTATGGAAAATATTTTTGTTATTCTTTAATGAGGCAATATTGCGAAAAAGTTTCTTCTCGTTTTTATCGTTTATACATGAAATCAATTTCTGTAGCGGATAATTACGAATCCCAGAAAGCCAGATATAACACCAAAATTATACATAAGTTTTGTTTTGCAACGCATATAATAATGTTGGCCGCTAAGAATAGAAAAAGGCAATAAAACAGTCAAAGCCGTGATCCAAACGGTGCTTTTAGCTAGTAAGTAAATCTGTTGGAGTAATGCCTTATGCTTCTGGCGCCATTGCTTGTGATCAATGTCTTGCGCGCCAAAATAGTCGAATTCTCCTTTTTGCTTTCGGAGATTTTCGCCAACACCACAACCAATTCTTAAACCCTTTCTAGTATAAAAGGTTTCACTCCATCGTTCCGGCGGTATAGTCTCATATACTGGGGCTTCATTACACCATATAAAGACTTTTCCATTTTCGTGAAGTTTTTTAAAGAAAATGGTGTCTTCGCCGCCAGTTCTTCCATAGGCAGGATCAAACCAAAAACTTTTATCTTCATATAATTTCTTACTCAGAAGAGTGTTGCCTGTGCGCGTTTGGCCCCAATGCAATGAGGTGCCTGTTTTTAGTTCACTGCGTTCGCACAGTCTACTCTTAATCAGCCAGGTTGGTGTATTATCCATGTAATGTGGCTTTACGGGGCCAAGTGTACCATCTGCATTATAAAATAATAGTGTTTTGAATAGGTTCACTAGCCATGTATTTACCGGGAACTCATCGTCGTCAATAAAGGCAATAAAATTTCCTTTGGCGTTTTCCACTGCCTTGTTTCTTGCAAGGGCGATGTTTTGTTCGGCAACACAATGATAATCGATTGCAATTAAAGATTTATCCTGCCAGGCAGTTACAATTTGTCTTGCTGATTGATTGGAATCATTGTCAACAATGACAGCTGAATAGATAAATAGACCTTCAGTGACCTGATCCTGTAGCTTACGTAACAGATTGGATAACATCTGCGGTCTTTTATATGTGCAGATGCAAACAGAAATGTGGTCTAAAGCGGCTGATTGGTTGGTCATGTTTACTGGTAAAATTAATATTACTGCTTAATGAGGTTTTTGCTCTTCACGTTAGCCAGTTTGACCCGAAAGTTCCTATAGCTTCGTCTTAAAAAGTAGGCTAATTTGAACATAAATATCGTAAGGGGGGCCTCACACGAATCAAACTGGCCAATGCCACGGTCGGGTTCTTTGAAATTCTTTCCTGCGAGACGCGTTTTGAAAATATAGCCACCGGGGTTCCTCTCGGCACTAACGCCAGCTACATCCAAGCACCAGAATCCATGCTCATGGTAATAATTGACCATTTTCCACCAGAGTACGTAGGACGCACCGACCTTCAGCCCATTATCACCTGTTGCCGCTATTATTGGAAATCCCACCTTACCTAATGTTTGCCAACCCAAAACAGCTACGGGTTCATTCTGATATTCAGCTACGGCGATCCGTACCTTGAACGCATCAGGGAGATGTCTTTGAAGATCCAACAACTCATCTTGGTCGGAACCATAATATTTCTTCCGCGTCTTCATCTCTTTGACTAACGATACACCAATTTGCACCAGATCGTTGCCGGTCCCCTCTATGATTTTCAGGTCTTGTTTTTCGGCATTTCGCAAAACCCGCCTCCAATCTTTATGAAGATTGTTTCTTCTTTCCTCAGGCGTAATCAACATGTCAATCAATACCGTTTGGCCCGCATCCGGGCTCCAGTGATATTTTTCTTGCGCAAATATTGCGAGAACCTCACCCCTGGTTTGCGTGTTAACTATTGTGGGCGACACTTTCAGCAAGTATTTCCTTCTCACAGCGTATTCAGCTTGAAGCGCCCGGATCACATTCTTTAAATGATTGGTATTTGGCAAAGTGTTATTCTTAATCCAGAGGGGCCCCCAGTGAACGTATGCGATTCCAATTGGCAGTCCCGGGACTGCTGTAACCCTTACCTGTGCCATGGCGACAACTTCATCCTTATACTTAAGGATCAAATGCTGAAGATTTTTCCCTCTCGATCTTGTTGCACCGTAAGCCCAGGTTTGATAAATACTGGCGTCGTCGAATTCCTTGAGCAGATTATGCCAGGCATCCTTGTCAATACTATTGATATCCACAGTATATTCTGAATCTAGTCCCTGCATTTTTAACCTCTTATGGATTATTAAAATCTGTGATTAAAGATATGAACGCTGCATTTAATTTATGATTTTCTATGAATGTGTTAACTCATCGAGCTTATGGTGTTCGGCGTCCACAATATCACCACCACTTCGGACTTGAGATGCCACATTATACAGCTTAAATTTAAACGGCCGGAAAGAGTATTTCCATATATACCCTTCTTTAAGTGTTGCCCCAAAACGCCTTTTATAATCATTAATGGATTCCTGTTTTGAACCTTTTTCCGGATTGATTCTGGCCCCGACAAAGTCAAATCGCTGCACCCCGATTTCCTTGAACAGGCGGATTGCCTCCCAGTCAATCATCTTCATCGCGCCCTGGTGGATGTCCTCGATGCTGCCGCCGTAAACCGCGTAAGTACAATGGTTACTGAAAGCATAAATGGTGGTGGCTTGTGCGGTATCCTGGTAATAGGCAACAATAATTTTACAATTATCGGCGATGGAACGCACATAACGCTGAAATTCTTTATGGCTCATGAACGGAAGTTTCGACCGCTTGAAGGTGTCACGTACGAGGGTATATGCCACATCGAGATTTTCTTCTATTCCGCTACGGATGCACACGCCATCATTCTGCGCCCTAGAGATATTCTGTCGATATGTTTTACGGACATTTCGCCAGAGGTTATCCTCCGGTTCGCTCAAGTCAATTACATACGAGCCATATGGCGCCGCGACAGCGCCATCCGGGTAAGTGCGGAAAATGGTATTGGTGGTTGCCGGCATGATCATGTCCGCTCCGGTAGATCGGAAATATTCCACAGCACTGTTTAAGAATGCTTTTTCCTCTTCGACTGTAAAATCTTCCATCATGGGTATTGTTTCAACCCGGAAGCGTACCATTCGAAGAATGGCTTTACGAATGATTGTAAACGGCAGTACGCACCGCACATTCCCGGTTTTGTCAAAACCGCCCAGCCATCCGTATTCATCACCGACGGTTTTTAAAAATAGTTCAGAAGCGAATATTGGAAGACCGGGGTGCCACGCGATCGCCATGCGCTTTACTTTTATTTTATCCTTATTAAACTCGCCCGTCATGTGCGTAGGTCTCCTCAGCAATAGTAACGAAAACTGTATTCACGATTTAAAGACATGCCGCAAAGCGCTTTCGAAACCCTCGCACAATCTGTCAATATGCCCGTTGGTCATGATTTCATGTTTTGCCGCCTGGGAGAATTTTTCTCTCAGCGCATCGTCGGTTAAAAGCATTCTCAGTTTTGCAGCCAGTTCGGAAATGTCACCTTGCGGAACGATAAAACCGTTAACTCCATTTTTTAAATATGTGATTTCGGGGCCATGCCTCAAATCTTCCGTGATAACGGGAAGGCCGCAGTAAAAGGCATCTACAATGCTCAGTCCGATTGCGCCCGGCAGGCAATACACATCTGCGGCTGATAATAAATCAAGGCTTTCTTCGCCATAAACAGGTCCAAGCTTAAAAATGTTTTTACCTTCGATGTTGACCAGAATTCCTTCGCTGTCCGGTCCAACCAGTATTAACCCGACGTCTTCCATGTTCAGCATGTTAAAGGCCTGAATCAGATCATCAATGCGCTTCCTTTTCTGCATTCTGCCCATGCATATAATATTTTTGGTTGTTAATATGCCATAGCTGGCTTTGATCTCAGGTCTGGGGCGGCGTGGCTTGCTGTTTGTCAAATCCAATGTGTTATTGGCAACAAAAAGCTTTGAATGGAAACACTGCCATGTGTATTCCCGCAAGTGGTCTGCATATATAATGATCGCATGATCTGGCCAGTGTTCAACTATATTGCATATAAAGGATTTGATGAAGACATAAGGCGGGTCCGGCCGTCGATGCCCCCAATGAATGACTTTTATCCCGGTTAATTTTGCGGAGTAAAGAACGGTCCACATATTAAAGCTGGGGTTGACCCAGAAAATGACTGCATCAGGTTTTATTTCTCGAAATAATCGGATGAGACTTGTAAAGTGAAAGGAACTGTCTATCGAGGTGAACCCGACAGAATAAGGATTGCCTTTCTCAATGCCTTCCGAAACCACCGTCAGTTGAAAATTTATCTTTTTAAGATAGTTGCTTAAATAACTATATACAGGGACTCTATAGTGTGGAATCTTGTCTTCGTTAAGCAGGACTAAATGCTTCATAGATGATTACCTGTAAGAAATATTTTGGGGAATCAAACTGATTCTACGATGGTGTGGCATACAGCTTGCCGCGCTTAGGGCCTTTTCACTTAAATCTTTTCAATACAAGTTTTAATACGGGTTTATCAAATATTGAAATGCACAGCATTTTATGATCAATTTTCGAACCGAGCTTTTCCTGCATCTGAAGAGAGGCGTGGTTTCTGATGCTGACATCTGTAATTATCCTAGATACAGCATGTTCTTTAAACAGGTAAGCCCTCATATTGCTTACTAAATACGGGCCGATTCTCATGCCGCGAAACGCCTCACTGACTACAGCGTCATGAGTCGAGGCTTCATTATGCATAATTCTTTTGAATGTCTGAACAACACGCGGTATTTTTGCTTTATTGATTGTTGCCCAGATACTGCCGATCATTTTTCCGTTATGCTCAGCAAAGCATCCTATTTCATTATTATTCAATTTCTCTCTATATTGTGCAACGCGGCTTTCGTCCCTGAAATCTTTTACTCGATGGCAATTATCCAATGTGATGGGCACCAGGTTGCATTTGATCTTTGGTTCAATCATTGGGAAGTCATCTAGGCCCCTGATTATATAAACATTACATACGGATGCCCAGAGAAATTTCATCAACTTGGTCTTTAGTTTATCGGTTAATACTTTATCTATAAGATTATCCAATAGTCCTTTTATTTTATACATTGCAGGTTGCCTTTCAGACGATTATTATTACACGATTGAGTTATAAATAATTTACTCCAGTAATAATGTGACAACCTTCATGAATCTCAAGGTGATCAACTTCATGTGCATTTATTATGTGCGTCCCCGAAAGTCGTGATCTGGATATTTCTTTTCTGTAAGTAGGATAAAAAATATTTTACAGTTTCAAAATCAATTAAATCCTTTGTGTGGCCGATGGCCACAATTGGTTTATAGTTAATCGGATCACGTTGATCATCTTGAATGATTCTGTCCATCATGACGGTTAATTCTTCCATCGTCATTCTACAGAAATCAAGTTTTAAAGGCTGAAAGGGCCGGGCTAAATCCAGCAAGCGATATGCTTTTTCTTTTATCGTTTTTCTACATGCTGCAGCTTTTTGCTGAAGCCCAAGCCGCTTTTTGGTGGCCATTTGCCAGGGTGGGACCATTTTAGTATATATAGGGATCTCTATTAATTTTCCGTTGATGTCGGGTTGATTGGCATCATCTTCAAATTTCCAGAAATAGCCGTTCCGCAGAGAAGGGCGGTAATCCAAGTGCTGCTGATGTTGGAGGCCGCCTTTGAATACGGAAGAATCAATTTTTATGCCGTGATCGATGAGTACCTGCGCTATGCTGCGGGTGGGCTGCAGCAACCAATTGCCGGCACGGAAGGAGACTGGTGTAAAATCAGCGGTGCCGAGAGTCAATCGCAAATAGTTTATAGCACGTTCAATAATTTCAGTGATGCGTGCCGGTGTCTGCGTGCATAAATTATATTCATTATAATCCAGATGCCATTTTCCGCCATCATAGCGGGCGTTATACCATTGGGGGTGAAGATGCAGCCCGAGCTCAAAACCGTTATTGTGAAAATCTTTTATCTGTTGCTTGACAGAATCAATAATCGGATCTGTGGCGTTCGCTTCAATTAGTTCCAGTTCGGCCACTTCAATAAAAGGGACAAAACGCACATCATGTTCAAGGAATATATCCATCAACTTGGCCGCCGGCTCAAAGATCAACTCTTTCAATGAGCCTTCGCCGTTGCCGTAAATTTCATAATCAATAGTAAAGATGAGATCGATCATAGTTTGAGAGACAGTTTACCGTTCACGGTTTAAGGTTACAAACAGTTACCAGTTGTCAGTTAACGGTTTCCGGTTTCCAGTAGCGTTGCAAGTGCTAATAACATCCAGGCTTGGGACCAGCGCATATAAGGGATTCGATTCTTATAGTAGGGCGTTACCTGGTAATGGAAATATCCCTGTTCGCTCCACATGTTTTTGAATGCCCATTCAAATACGCGGTGGGCAAGCTCAACATTGCTCTGATCGAGGTCTTTAAATTCCATCAGGGTGATGATGCTTTGAGCAACGCTGTGAATGTCGATGGGATAGGTCTTGTTATGAAAATATTTTGCTGCTCCGTCGTGCCGAAAGAAATGACTTTTATAAAATGCAAAACCCTTTCGGATAGAGGGTTCAAATTCGTCCGTTTCCAGTGTCCGGCTGATCGTCCGTAGTGCGCCAAGATTGAATCCTGTATGAAAATTGTCAATCCATCGCTGTGTGGGTTGTTCACCATAATCCCATGATCCGTCAGCATGCTGCATGCTGGCAGAATAACGCGCGGCTTTCAGTGCGGGGGCCAGAAATTTATTTACTTTGGTGTGTTTGAAAATACGGCATAACAAAGCCGCGCCGAGAAAATTGGCATTGTGCACCTGAACGTGAAGTGCGGGAAGGGGATAGCTGAATCCTGCTTTTTCTCCTTCTGACCAGTAAAGTTCTTGTAAAAGGTATTCGGCCGCACTTGAAGCAATGTCAAGCAAGTCAGATGGCGCAGGTGCGCTGATAGATGCTTTGGTGCTGACCGCTTTACTCGTTGATGAGTGTTGGTGGGATGCTACGCGTGATGTAAAAAAACTGGATTCATAGAGGTCAAGCAGGGCGTTGGCGACGAATACAGTGCAGACAAGATTCGGTGCACTTCGAGGGGCCAGGACTGATCGTCCCTGCCATGGAAAACTATAGCCCCAGCACCAGTAGGGTGTGTCCGGTGATCGAAGCGCTGCAATTCTTTCGATCAGGTTCTGTACCGTTTCCTCCTGACTAATTTCCTTCCCCATTTTGATGGCCGCCATGAGAAAGAGGCCCAGGGCTTTGGGGTTCTGTGTTTTGGGTATCAGTAAAAGGGGCCGGATATTCACCGGGAATCGTTTAAGTATCTGTGTTAGTCCAAGACGTGGAATTCTTGAATTTAGAAAAGGCATACGTTTGAAAAAAGCGCTGTTCAGGGCGTCATATGGGTCGTAGCCCGCCCAGTTGTTTGCGTTACAATATGTCAGTAGTTTATGGGTAATATTTTTGAGTTTATAGTTTACGGCCATAAATGGCCTCCATTAGCAATCTATTGACGCGACCTTTACAAAACCTGACAAAAGCATGTTCTAAAAATAGCAGTGCCGGATGTGTATATATCCACTTAGCTGCCATTGTTTATTTTGGATAATATTCTATCCATCTTTTGATGAAAACTGGGCGGATCAGCAAAATAATTTGCTTCTATTATATATATGCCATTTGGTGTAACGGCAATGTCCCAACCAATAATGCGAATTGGTAAAAGCTTTAGCGAAGCGTCGTTAACAAGCCGGCATACATCATCCCATAGAGGAATATGAAAGCCATCAAAAGATATACCGGTTGTAGGGTGAGAAGGCACTGTCTTAATTCCCGAAACATTTGGCGTCAATGAAACAGCTGATTTCAATATGCCTGTGTCTATGACGATTTCAGCAAGGAGATTGCCAGTAGTGCCATGAACATGGTTATCAATTATATTTTTCCCCACAATAGGCCTGAGAAAAGCGTGCAATATTTTGCACTTGCCATTTCGATCAACGAATGTAAGAACACGCATTGTTTGAAGAAAATCAGTATTGCTCAATCTTGCCAATTCAGGATGATTTATCAATCGCTCCTGAATAACAAAAGTATCATGGTATGGATTTGAAAACATAAGGTTATATATATCGTCTGCACTGAATTGCATTCCTGACGCAGCATCGATATATTCTGCATGAGGTGTTCTTGAAAAACAGTTTATGCAGTAGCCATATTTTGCTCTGGCTGGTTTGACAATAAAATCAGTGGGAAGATTGTTTAAAAGCGATGCCCAATCTTCACGTGAACTTAAGATTGAAGCATCTGCCGAATACCCTGCCGTATGACGGAAAAATACTGCATAGAGTCGTGGGACAGGCAGCCCTAATGCCTTGCAATACATATAAAAGATGCTTTTGTCTTCTGTTAATGATTCGAGTGATGCAGGATTTAAAGTTCTTTGTATCTGTGACATCTCCCTTTTGCTAGTAAATTTACCTAAATCCTTCTTGTCAAAATTAAGATCTAGAAGCCCCAATTGCAATGCTTCATGCGGAACAAAACCCCTACGAATCATCAAATTGATCATGCGGAAGCAAACTAAAGGATACTTTAAATTGTAAAATTGAACAACTTTCCCGGAACACCTGAATATGCTCACGAAATATTGAAAAACAATCTCCGGGCGTTGGATAAGAAATGTTATTATTTGCAACGGCCGCTTGATCATTTATGATATGCTCCTTTCAAATTGCTGATGTAATAAATAGTATGGAGAAATCAAGTTTGTAAGAGAGAATACTCTTTGATAGTAAAATAAAAATGGTTTTTCGAGGATTCTGAATTGCCATGTGAAAAGTTTTTTTCCCGTGCATCTTTAGCTGCTAACCATTTGCTAAAATGTTGACAATTCTTTCTGCCGTGTGGCCGTCCCAGAGTTCGGGAATGCGGCCTTTTTTGCGTTTCCCGGCAATTAGCGCGGCCAGGTCGTCGTTCAGGGCCTTCAATGTTGTTAGTTTGTTTGTTCCCTGCGTGATGGTAATGGGTCTTTCAGTATTTGGTCGCAGCGTTAAGCACGGCACGCCCAGAGCTGTTGTTTCTTCTTGCAAACCACCGGAATCCGTCAGGACGAATTTGCATTTATCAACAAGACCAATTGTATCGTGATAGCCGATCGGATCACAGATTATCATTCCCTTTGCCTTTGCGGTTTTCTCCTGCAATCCAAATGACAGCAGGTTTTTTCTCGTACGCGGATGCATGGGGAAAACAACGGGTATCTTTTTCGAAAGGGCGATCAGGTGTTTCATAATGACTGATAGTGATGCTTTATGATCGACATTGGAAGGTCTGTGAAGTGTAACTAATATATAATTATTTTCTTCCACACCGAATCTTTCATGGGGTTTGAGTTTTCTGGCTTTATCCACGTTAGTCAAGAGGGTATCGATCATGATGTTGCCGACGCATTTTATTTTTTCTTTAGCAACACCTTCACGTGCCAGATTTTTATCTGCGTCTTTTGACGGTGTCAGCAACAGGTCGGCTAATGCGTCAGTGACTAAACGGTTGATTTCTTCAGGCATGGTCCGATCAAAGCTTCTGAGGCCGGCTTCAACGTGCGCAACCTTGATCCCCAGCTTTGCAGCGACTATCGTGCAGGCCATGGTGGAATTGACGTCGCCGACTACAACAACCCAATCCGGATTTTCCTGAAGACAGACTTTTTCAAACCGGATCATGATTTCGGCTGTCTGCACGGCGTGCGAACCGGAGCCAACTTCCAGGTTGAAGTCAGGCGCTGGTATATTCAGGTCGCGGAAGAAGGCTTCGGACATTTTGACGTCATAGTGCTGGCCGGTGTGTATCAGAAGGGGCTTTATTTTTACGCGGGCTTTTTTGTCGCGATTGTGCTTTTCGATGGCAAACATAAGCGGTGCGATTTTCATGAAGTTGGGTCTCGCGCCGCAGATCAGCGCTATTTTGAGTGTTTTATTCACTTGGCCCTCTTTTCGAGAATTTGTTCTATCTTGTCCACAATGGCGTTGAGTGCCGCTTTGTCACCGTGCTCAAGCGAACGGTTTTTATCGCGCCTGACGAGTTTGATCTTGCTTTGCAGATCAGCTGGCTTTTCCAGTAGGATTAAACGGCCCTGTTGTGAAAGATAGTGATCCACGGCCCCGATGGTTCCCCGAAAAATGCTGTAAACCGGAACGCCTAACGCAGCGGCTTCGCGATTCATGGTGCCGCCGCCGCTGATGACCAGATCGGAATGCCACATCAGGTCAAGGCCGTTTACTGCGTGGTCTGGTATGACGATTTTTCCCGATGATACGGCCGACGTCCACGTTTCTCGGACAAATTCTTCCTGGTTTTTATTCCTGGGCAGTAAGATCAACTGGGTTTCATCTATCTGCAGTAAATACTTCATGGATGCTTCAAATAATTCCTCGCTGGCCTGACAGAAGTAATGCGCTTCAGTTGCGGGCGGACGTACTGTGATAACGATCTTCTGCTCATTAATTTTCAGTTCTTTGATGATGGAAGCATCGGGCACATAACTTACAACGTAAACATCTTCTTTGATACCCGGATATTGAGAAACCCTTCCCTTGGGCATTTTAACCGAATCGGTGGGAATGACATCGGGCACCATAACGTGTGTGGGATTGATGACAACCAGACCCTGCGCGTATTCATAATCAATCAACATCAGCGTCGGGATGCCAAGCATTTGTGACGCAATAAGCTGGGTTCGTGAGCCGTGTGAAACGGCTATGTCAGGTTTGTGCCTTCTGACAAAAGGCAGCAATTCAACGCTTCTTATAAGTGTCCCCAAAACTTTGAGTACTTTCTTTTTGCCGTAGTGGCGTCCGATTTTCTCGTATTTCAACCCGAAGCGGTCAGCCAGATCAAGGACCTGATAGGCGTCGCGTGCCGTGATGCAGCAATCGTGTCCCCGTTTTTTCAACTCATCAATGATCGGTTTAAAAAAAGGAATGTGTGGTGTATTATCAAGATCAACCCAGACCATTTTTTTCTTCATTTGTTCATTGCTGTGACTTTGCATAATATTACTCCCATAATTAGCCTTCCAAAACGCTGCGATATCCTTGGGTAAAGCATTCCAGTAGAGTCCTTTGTATCTGTTTTCTATATATGCAAGGAAATCTTTATAATACGCAACGGGATATTTGTCATATTTTTGTGTGCCGCTGAAATCCATATAGTTGGGGTGTGTGATAAAGAGTGCCATGCCGCCTTGCTGAGCAATCCAATCCAGCTTTGTTTTCCAGATATCAATATTATTTTGACGCATTAATACATACAATAAAAAATCCTGGGGCAGGGTATAGGGCAGTTCAACGTAGCCGGGTCTCCCATTACGGCCGGCGACCCAGAAGGGAAAGATGGTGCCCATGCCGTCCGGTTGCGGCTCGAATGGATCAGTATCGAAGGTGGATGCATCATATTCAATATTTAAGTCATTAATCCAGTCCAGTTCATGATACATGCTGGGTGAACGAAAACCAACCGCATTCCATTGCTTCAGGTAATGGTTAATTTTATCGGCTTGTTTACGGAAATGTTCCCTGTTGCGAAATGGATTTTTGTGATTGATGCCGTGTATGCCAATTTCAAAGCCTCTTCCTGAAAGGTTCTTAAGCAAGGTGGTTGATACAGAGTAATCTTCAGCAACAAAATTAAATGATGAGCGAAAACCTAACTTTTCTTCAATATCAGCAACGTAATGACATTGGTCGTGTCCTTCTTTTGTTTCAACATCATGGGTAAGGACTAATGCAAATTTTTTCCCATCCGGCCAGCCTTTCCAACCTTCTGGTGTCTTCGCTGATTCGGGATCTATCGGCCATATTTTTTGATTTGCGGACAGCTTTTGATTGACCAATGCTCTACGCAGAATAATTTGCAGTCTTCGGGGAATAATTGGCTTTAAATATATGAAAGGTGTTGCTGACAGCAATGACGTTTCCTTATCCAGTATGAGGTGACCAGATTGCTTCTATATAAAGCTCCGCCCTCTCGATTACAGGATGTATCTCCGAGGGCATGATGACGCTGAATGACAGCGACAATGGTCATTCAGCTTTTAAAAAGCCGAGCAGTTTCCGGTGCGGTGAAACACGTTTGTTTTTCCCCTCCGAATGATCCGGATTCCGTTTGCAGCGGAATGATTGATTCGAAGTGTGTCCGACTTTTTTTGATAGTTTCTTTCTAAAATTCACTGCGAATTATTAGACTATTGTCCAATAATTTGCAAGGTTTAATCAGGTAAAATCCTTCCATCAACCCATGTGGCGATATAAAATTTTGCCCAGCATTTGCAAAACGGGTTTAGGAAGTTTCGAGAAAAAATCCTTTAGTGCGGGATGGATGTTTTCGTTGTCGCTGACAAAGGTGTTTTTCCGCATGTCGTACTTGTAATAAGTAATTGTATATGGCCTGGCATTCCATCCTGCCTTGAATTGCATTAATCCCTTATGCTCCGGTTCGGTACGGCCGAAGGTCATTTTTCCAAAACCCCTGTCGCAACTCCATTTGATGGCTTCCCACATGACGAGGTTGTTTGCCCGCAAATGCTGATATTGCTTGTCCGATGCTCCATATTTATAGATGACCTCGTTGCCGAAGTGCAGATAAACATTGGCGGCGATGACGCGGCCTAAGGCCGATGCCGTGGCTACAAATCCCATGTTTCGGGCGATGACACGGTCATGGAGATGCTGAAAAAAATGGTAGGGCTGCGGCGGCAGACCGTGTTCCTTTCGGGTCATGATGTTTAACCGGTAAAATTCCTTTATGGCGGTAAGTGTATTGGAGATATTGACTTCCACCTTTTCGCTTTGAGCTTTTTTAATGTTGCGGCGGGTGGAATCACGCAACTCTGAAAATAGCTTTTGATGTCCGTCATTCAAATCCAGCGCATGCCCCCAAAAAACCTGTGATGGTTTTTCCTCTGACAGATGTTCTGCGCCACCGCGTATTTCCAGATATTTCCATTGTCGTTTTTTGCCCAGGGTTATTGCCCGCTTGAACAATTCTTGAAACTGCTGCGCGTTTGAGGAAAGCGGTGCGCAGACGTCGGTGAAAGGCAGGCAAACGCCTCTTTTGCCGGTCAGTGGACTTGCGACCTCCATGATCGGCAACAAGCTTTCTATGGCGTTATCGTTTTTTGTACACAGGTATAGCGGCTGATAATTGTATGACCGGCTCAGGACATCCGCCCAGTTTGCGGTATGAAAAAAGGAATAACCTGGAGTGGTCAAGAGCAGGTTATTCCAATTTTCTTGTTCTACCGGGTTGATGAGCGTCGGCTCACGCATAGTAACCTTTGATTTGCTCGACGACGTAGCTGACTTGTTCGTCGGTCAGTTCGGCAAACATCGGCAGTGAAAGATACTGAGATGCGCATTTTTCGGCAATGGGGAAACTGCCTTCGCCTTTCTGCAGGAAGCTGTAGGCCTCCTGCAAATGAAGCGGCACGGGATAGTGAATGCCGCAGGAGACGCCTTTTTCGCCAAGGTATGCCATCAGCTTGTCTCTGTCTTTTACGCGAATGGCGTAAATGTGATAGACATGTCTGGCGTAGTCCGCCTCCAGCGGAACGATAACGTCTTTTACGGAGGAAAGCCCTGCGGTGTAGTCTTTGCCGTGTTTCCGGCGCGCGTCATTCCAGTTGTTTAAATATTTTAATTTGACATTGAGCACGGCGCCCTGGATGCCGTCGAGTCTGGCGTTCCAGCCGATGATGCCGTGGTAGTATTTCTTTGCCTGGCCGTGATCGCGAAACATGCGCATCTTTGCCGCCAGCGCGTCGTCGTTGGTGACGATACCGCCGCCTTCGCCGTATGCACCGAGATTTTTGCCGGGATAAAAGCTAAAACATCCGATAACGCCGATGGAGCCGGCTTTCTTTCCTTTATATTCCGCGCCGTGCGCCTGGCAGGCATCTTCAATGACGCTTAGACCATGTTTTTTAGCGATGGCCATGATCGGGTCCATATCAGCGGGCTGGCCGAACAGGTGAACAGGGATAATGGCTTTGGTTTTTTTTGTGATGACCGCTTCGATCAGTGCGGGATTCATGTTGTGGGTTTTTTCATCAATATCAACAAAAACCGGTGTGGCGCCGGAAAGTGATATGGCTTCGGCCGTAGCAATGAACGTATTGGGTGTCGTGATGACTTCATCACCTGCACCCACGCCCAGAGCAATCAGGGCCATCCATAGGGCGTCTGTGCCGTTACCGACGCCGATGGCGTGTTTGGTGTCGCAGAATTTTGCAAATTCCTGCTCAAATTTCGCCACATACGGACCGCCGGCAAAAGCGGTGTTCTCGATGACTTCATTCATGGCGGCAAGAACTTCATCTTTAATCGTCTTGTACTGCGCTTTGAGATCTAAAAAAGGTACGTTCATAATAATTACCCCTTATCAAAAAACCTTTCTTTATATTTTGAATGTCATTTTACATTTAATCAACATGTGGCGAACATCCACCCCCGTCACTTCGTGACACCCCCGCCCGCGGGGGACATACAAGGTTCGCTTTGCGGTCATTTAAAATGATCATAAAGCACTAGGTTGATTGTTGCCCCCTGATCTTTGCATGTTCAACTACTTTTGTCCCCCGCCGGCGGGGGCAGGGGGTGGAAGCTTCTATGTCCGCGATCACCATCGCAAGCTGTTTCGCTATGCCAGCTATGTTCGTTAAAACTTCATCGTCGGTAAATCGAACAACCACAAAGCCTGCTTTCTTGAGATCATTTTCACGCTGTCTGTCTTTGGTGACGGTTTCCTCCTGATCATGGGTGATGCCGTCAATTTCTATGATCAGCCTCAAATCTTTACAGAGAAAGTCGGCAATATATTGCAAAACGGGTCTTTGTCTTCTGAAAGGGTAGCCTTTAAGCTGCTTCTCCTTTAAAACGTATTTCCACATGCAGGCTTGCGCCTTGGTCATGTTTTTTCTTAACGATGAGGCCAGAGGTTGAAGATTTTTGTTATAGCCGCAATTGTTAAGAGTCATGAGCTTTTT
This sequence comes from uncultured Smithella sp., assembly GCA_964547345.1. Taxonomy (GTDB): domain Bacteria; phylum Desulfobacterota; class Syntrophia; order Syntrophales; family Smithellaceae; genus UBA8904. Next base: position 35,737 of record CAZJMX010000005.1, read on the forward strand.
CCACCCCCGGTGCTTCTCACCACCCCCGCCTAACCTGAAGGTCACTCGAGCGGGGGACATTAAAAGGTATTTAGTTCTGTTTTGCTGGCTTGTCAGGCCGTTGCATACTGCGTTTTCCACCTCCGGTGCTTTGCACCACCTCCGTCAGCGGAGGACATTAAAGGTGCGCTCATAGCTCCTGTTTTTTTCCGGAGCCTTGAACCTTTATCCTTTAACCTTTCTTTTCTCCCGCGCCGGATTGCCGGCGACGATGGTGTTGTCGGGTACGTTTTTGGTGACGACGCTGCCCGCACCCACAATAGCGTTTTCACCGATAGTAACATTGGCCAGAATCGTGGAGCCGGAGCCGATGGATGCGCCTTTTTTGACCAGTGTCGGTTCGACTTTCCAGTCTGCTTCTGTTTGCAGGCTTCCGTCTCCGGTTGTGGCGCGTGGAAAACTGTCGTTAATGAAGGCGACATTGTGACCGACAAATACGTTGTCTTCAATGGTGACGCCTTCGCAGATAAAAGTGTGACTGGAAATTTTGCAATTCTTGCCGATGAATGCATTTTTCTGTACCTCGACAAAAGCGCCGACTTTGGTGCCGTCGCCGATGGCGCAGCCATACATGTTGATGAACTTGGAAAGGCGGACATCCTTGCCCAGTTTGACGTCGTCCGCGATGCACACGAAGGTGTTCATATATAGGTCATAGCTCCTTTGTTCGCCAGCGATTTGCTTGAGGCCTCCAGCATCTTGACGTTATTCAAGCCTGCGATGCCGTCGTTGACAACCGATCCGCCATTTTCGACATAATCCACAAACTTCTCCGCGATCAGCTTGAGGGCTTCGGTCGGTTCAATTTTCGGCGCCCACATGTCGCCGGAACGGTAGTTGACCAACAGGTTGTATTTGCCTTCCTTCGTTTTAACTTGCACGCCCTTATCATAGACTTTTATTTTTTCATCCGGTTCCAGATCGTTCCAGACCAACATCTTCTTTTCACCACCGATGAGGGTGGTCCTCACTTTCACGGGCGAGAGCCAGTTGACGTTGATGTGGGCGATGATGTTGCTCGGATAGTAAAAAGTAAGATAGGCAATGTCTTCGAGGTCGCGGCCGAAATGTCCGGCTCCGGTGGCGACGACCGCCTGCGGTTTCTTCCCGATGACGTAATCCATGATAGAAATGTCGTGTGGCGCCAGATCCCAGACCACATTGACGTCGTGCTGGAATAAACCGAGGTTGACGCGCATGGAATCAAAATAATACAAATCGCCCATTGTGCCGTCGTCGATCAGTTGACGAATTTTACGCACGGCGCCTGTATATAAAAAGGTGTGATCCACCATAATCTTTAATTTTTTCTTTTCGGCCAGATTGACCAGTTGTTCGGCTTCTGCGACTGTATAAGTGAATGGTTTTTCTACGAAGATGCTCTTTCCGGCTTCAAGGGCTTTTTTCGCGATTTCAAAATGAGTGAAGACCGGCGTGGCAATGGCAACTGCGTCTACTTCCGTATCTTTGATGATTTCTTCAATCTCTGTTGTTGTTTTGATGTGGGGATAAGACTTCTTAACTTTGTTTTTAAGGGTTTGCGCATTCATGTCGCAGACCGCGGTGACTGAAGATCCGTTGGCCGCGCTGAAATTTCTTACAATGTTGGGGCCCCAGTATCCGTATCCAATAACGCCTATTCTCAGCATAACAGTACTCCTTCCAAATCATGAATTTAGAATGATTTATTACGGGAAAGGTCTTGTGATGTCAAAAAGTATTTTTATAAAGCGCCTGAGCCGTTCAAAACCGCCTTGGGCGTCATAAAAAGAATCTTAATGTCTAACAAAAGACTCCACTCTCGTATGTATTTAAGATCAAGGCGAACCATTTCATCGAATGTTGTGCGGCTTCGGCCTGTAACCTGCCATAATCCCGTGATGCCGGGTTTGCAGGACAGAAGTCGACGTCGATGCCAAATGTCATATAACTCACATTCATAAGGAATGGGGGGCCGCGGCCCAACCAGAGACATGTCACCTTTTAATACGTTGATTAATTGCGGAAGTTCGTCCAGGCTCGTTTTGCGCAGAAACTGACCAATCGGCGTGATGCGGGAATCATTAGTCAGTTTGAATACGCCTGGCTCCACGGCGGAATTGTTCTGCTCTTGGATGAACTTCTTAATATAATTTTGATGCTGGGCCGAATCGCAGTTTGTTTTCATTGACCGGAATTTGAACAAAGGGAATGTCTTGCCGTTAAGACCGACGCGATCCTGTTTAAAAAAAACGGGGCCGGCAGATGTCAGTTTTATGGCTGCCGCGATCGTCAGAAAAAGAGGGGAGAGAAAAAGCAGCGCAAGCCCGCTTCCGACAAGATCTATGGTTTTTTTAATGAACATGGAGAACATTTTTCCTACATTGCGTTTGGTGAGGTCGGGGTACAGGTTGATGTTAAATGATTCATCGTTAAACGTTCCCGCATTGGTTTCCGGAAAGAGATGAAAGGAAATTTCAATTTTATTGATCCAGTCGGGCGCCAGTTTTTCGCAGAAACGGTCATATATCTTGTGAATGATTAAATCGACAAAGCCGTCCTGCTCTGCGGAAACTTCCGTGAAGATGATGCCGATGGTCCTGCGGTTATGGTACCATCCCCGGATATCGATTTCACGCAAGGAGGGAACCAGCGCGGTTTTAATACTGGCCAATGTGTCTTCCTGGTTAAACTTAACCATGAGCCTGGAAATATCTAATAGTAATAAAAGGAAGGGTTTTTTGGATCGTTCGGTTCGCATTCTCTCAACCCGGAGCAAGTGGCGGAAATGAGTTTCGTCGTAAAATGTATGGTCGCTTTCATGTGAGCGAACCATTAGTTTGACCAGGGCATTTGAGGGCGTTTCTACTTTCTTCTCTGTAGAACGTTTTGGCAGGTTCATGATCGAATTTCCTTTTTAAAAGTTAATCAATGAAACATAAAAACTCTTGTGAATTTTGTTTGTAGGCACTATTTTTTGCTGTTAATGAACTCCTAGACTAAAAAATTGCTTCTGTCAGCATCAATTGCGTTGTTATGAAAGCATAATGTGTGCCCATTGTTAGTTAGTATTGGTAATATTTGTTAATTTTGTTCAAGTATTTGAAATATATGGTTTATGGTAATGTTAATATTTGCCCTCCTGTGATTCTTTATGCTGCATAACAGGTGAATCGCCATCATTTCGAGACTTGACTGCATGAATTGTAGCTATTGTCTTGGTACTATTTTGGGTCAAAAAGCTTAACTTCAAATAATGTAGCAACGTGAATTCCCTCGTAGCTGATTTATGCCGGTTGGTGAATATGGAAGTTCATTAAACGTCTATTTTTTTTATGGATGGTTAAATAATTAAGTCTTTTTTTCATATTTGATAATTAATTACTGCTTAGAGATAGATTGCATTTTGAGTAAACGGGATGTGACTTAAGCTACCTCATGTTTCTGTTTGTTAACTACGACGGAACATTAACCAAACATGCTATAACTGTCAATGAGAATTGATTCATGAAATGAAAAACCGTTTCACAATGAAATACATTTCTTGTTTCAATTGAATGATGAATAGCTCGCCAGTGGATTACATTTTTAAGTTATTTCCTGAAGAATACAATTAAATGTCCTTTTTTTCACCCGGTTTTTTTTTGGCGAACATCATGCCCAGATCTTTGGCTACCATGCCCAGCTTGGCCCAAACAGAAGGTTCTGGATTATTTTTAGCGTAACGGTAGTCATAATATTTGTGATTGGTGCCGAAGTATCTCTGGATCAAAGCTCTTGTTTTGAATTCCATGTTGTTTAATATGACACCCATGACTTTACTTTTGTCTACAAGCTTCAGGGCTTGCTGGACGGTCTCTCGGGGCGTGTCTCCCGATTTAACAACCATCAGGATGGCATCGGCCATTTCATTGAGAACGGTTGGTTCCGTGGTGGCCAAAAGTGGCGAGGAATCCAGAATAATGTAGCGGTCATCATAGCGGGATTTCAAATCCTGTATCAGCGTTTTCATCTTTTCTGATCCGATGAGTTCAACAGGATTTTCTTGTATGGTGCCTCCGCACATCAGAGTTAACTTATCGACGGATGTTTTAATCAACAATTCGGGTATATCGGCCTGGCCGATCAGATAGTTTGAAAGACCTTTTTGCTCCGACATCCCAAACCATCGGGATATGGACGGATTGCGAAGATCACAATCAATCAGGAGCGCATGACTGTGGAGTTCGACAGCAATAATAATGGCCAGGTTAATGGCAATGAGGCTTTTGCCTTCCCCGGACATGGCGCTGGAAATCAAAATAATTTTCGGAGAGTTTGTCATGCCCGGCTTGATGATGTGGGTGCGCAGTCTTCGAAATTGTTCCGTAACAAGAGAAGATGGAGCAAAAAATGAAACAAGTTTGTCGTCCAGGATGTTGTCCTGCTGGTCGAACAAGCCTGTCTCCAATATTCCCGTTATAGATTTCTCACGTTCCATTTTCTGTAGCGCGTCAAACATTTTACCCATTTTGTTATCTCCAGAGTGTTTTCATTAAATCAGGGAATTCAAGCCTTAGCAGAGCCAGTGCGGCGATGATCACAATGATCAATATCGTCACAACGACACTTTTAATAAACATTGAAATATTTTTTGGGGAGTTTTCCATGTCTGCGATGGTGCTTTTAATTATTTTTTTATTAATTCGGTTTTTTTCTTCTGAAAAACCGGTGAGCAGTGCGTTGTCGCAAAGAATATTGATCAGCCGCGGGATGCCTTTGGAATAACGGTAGATGGCCTTAAGCGCGGCTTCATCAAAGATGACAATATTGCGGGAGCCCGCTCTTTTGAGCCGATAGTTGATGTATTCCTTCATTTCTTTAAAATGTAACGGGCGGAGGTGATAGCGTACGGTAATTCTTTGTTTGAGCGGACGAAATTCCTGCTCGGCCAGAATTTTACTCAGTTCCGGCTGTCCGAGCAAAATGACATGCAACAGTTTGTATTTGGAGGTTTCCAGATTGGTTAAAAGTCGAACTTCATGAAGCAGTTCCGGCGCAAGGCATTGCGCTTCATCAATAATGAGAAACACTTTTTCATCTTTTTTAAAGCAGTCCAGAAGGAAATTGTGAAGCGCTGTCAGGCATTGGCCTCTGGTTTGAAGATGATCCGTTTCAATGCCCAGGTCGTGACAGATGTAATTGAGGAAGTCGGTGCGATCCATCATCGGATTGAAAATATAAGACGTGCGGACGCTGCCTGCCAGATTGTTCAGCAGTTTGTGAACCAGCGTTGTTTTACCAGTGCCTGCTTCCCCGGTGATGACGCTGAATCCTTTCGCCTCCTTGATTGCGTATTGCAAATAGGACAGGGCTTCCTGATGGATGTCGCTTAAGTACACATATGTGGGATCGGGCGTGATTTCAAAAGGTTTTTCTTTGAAACCATAAAATTTTCGATACATAATCAGACAGCTTTGTTTTCGATTTTAGGGATGGTCGCAATAACCTTCAAACCCAATGTGATTTCCACATCTGCCGCGTCATGGAACGATCGATCCATTTGTTCGCGTAAAAACGCAAGGACCAGGCCGCCGCCCAACCCCGCCAGCAAGCTGATCAGGAGAATCTTGGGGATGTCCGGCGAAAAAGGTTTTTCAGGCGTGCGTGCCGGGTCGATCACTCGAAATTGCTCTCCTTTTTGGCGTTTCTCCAGATTTTCGGCCTGTTGGGCATCCTGACTTTTTTTCAGCAGGCGCTCATAGGTTTCTTTGGTGCTCTGATACTCGCGTAACAAACTGGCCATATCCTGTTCCCTTGTGGGCGTTTGTTCAATACGAGAGAAATATTTGTTGATCTGTCCTGTAATATGGGAAGACTCCTCGCTTTGCCGTTTGATTTCCATGTCCGTCAGAGAGAGTTGATTTTTGAGTTCCCTATAGCGCGGATCTTTTCTGTAGTCCTTGTGATCATAAGACGTTTTATTTTTTTCCAGGTCGTTTAGTCTTTTTTTAGCCGACAGAACATCCGGATGACTCTCCGTGTATCTTGTTCTGAGTGCTTCGAGTTCACGGGTCAGTTTTTCCTTTTGCGTTTCGTAGCTGCCGCCCATTTCCGTTTCCTGGGCCGCCGCGGCATCTTTTTTGCCGGCGGATTGTATGGCGGGGTTTTCCATATCCGTCAGCTGCTTTTGGATGAAGAGTTTGCGATCCTGAGCGGCACGAAGGTTTTCGCCGATTTTTTGATTCTGATTTTGCAGCTGTTCCAGAATTTTGATGTTGGTGTCGCGCTGCTCGGGCAATTCGCCCATGTAGCGCCTTTTATAAGTGGTTACGGATGTTTCCATTTCATCGAGTTTTGCTTTGGCTAAAGTCAATTCACTGGCCAGAAATTCGGTAGTTCCCATCGCCTGCTGTTCGCGAATTTTCAGGTTTTCCTCAATAAAGAGAGAAGCAAGGCGATTGGCGACCGTGGTGACAACGCCCGGATCGTCTCCGATGAAACTAATGGTAAAAAACCCCTTTTCATCTTTCTTGGTCGGCAGTTCAACTTTAATATTTTTCCGCATGAGTTCGACGATTTCTTCACGGGAGGATCGGCGCTTGCTCTCCTTTTCGTAGAGGCGGTATTCCGTGATGATTTGCTCCAGGCGCGTCCGGCTCATGACTTCCTGAGCGATGGATTGCAGGCGTTCTTCGACTTTCGACGTGACGGTCGCCTGCACAAACGCTTCCGGCACGCGCTGAGGCGAAACCAGAACCAGTGTGCTGGCTTTATACTGCCGGTTGGCCGTAAACGCATAAAAGGATGCACCCGCCACAATAAGGATAAAAGGGATGATAATATACCACATCCTGCGGCGCAGAATTTCAATATATTCATGAAGCGTATAGCTTTTAGCCGGATTAATCATATTGTTTTACTCCTTGAGGCGCCCATGCTTCCGTCATCAGTAAGTCGCCGTTAGCGTCAGCATGCCTTTATTTTCGATGTATTCTTCCGTAGCCTCATACCGGTAATTGGTATTTTTCTGATTATACGTATATTCCAGCGCGACGCGCAGCCACTTGAAAGGTTGATACGCTGCATTGGCGCCCGCGCCAAAGATGGTGTCGCGGTGACCGGAATCATACGGATTCAATGGCTGCGGATCACTTTCCGTGCGCTCGGCGCTGCCCAGGCAGCCAATGGAGAATCTTCTATCCAGATAGTGTGTGATGCTGCCGGTCGCCCGGTAATATTTTCTGAAGCCCAGGTTTTGCGACGTAAAAAGATCCTGCGTGTAGCCGCCCTGGGCGCTGAGTATAAAGGTTGTGCGTCCGTCTTGTTGTTTGATATCCGCCTTGAATGTCATGCCGTCTTTGGTCAGGCCGATTTCCGTATCAAGCCAGTAGTATCCGACCTCGGCTGAGGCTGTAAGCGTCTTGCTGAACGCATAGGATAAGCCCACGGATGATTCATAAATGGCGTAGTTCATGGTATTGATTACATATTCTTGTTTGGTGTAGGCGCCGTTTAGAGATGCGGTTGCTTTAGGGGTAAAACGCAACATGTAAGCGCCGCTGATTTTGTGGCTGTTGAAATCCGGTTGTCTTTCAAAATGGCCGTTGGTGAAAGCATAGGCAAGCGAGATGCCATTTTGCCGGTTCATCCAGTAAGTAAGAAACGGGCTTACGTAATTTTCAATGCTGTTTTCGCCGCCGACAGCCGCCGTCTGATAAACATTGTTGCGATACGTCACGCCGACACGGCTTTCCGGGCCGAACTGGTATTCGACGGTCGGGGAAACGACGTTGCGCCAATACACACCCCGTGAAGTTTCCGTAGCCAGATATTTTTTATTATCTCCCGGTTCCGTGAAGTATTCTCTTTCCCGTGGGCTATCGGATCGAATATAAGCGTTTTTTAGATAAAAGTTAACACGCGAACTGGTCATATATTTTGCGTCCAGACTGACGTTCCCGCTGATGTAGTTCAGATTCGAATGATCCTTATAAAAGACACCGCCACCGCTGGCATCCAGTATGACGCCGGATTTTGCATCCATATTGTTGAATCTCACGCCGGGTGTTATCGTTGTGATGAAATCTTTTTTTTGATTCACCTTGGACAGGTACAGGTTGTCATTGTATTCACCCTTTAGACTGATGTAAGGATGAATCTGGTTCAGAATGTCGGCGCCGAACGCCAACGATGCGGTCTGAAGCAGGGTCAATGTTACGATGAAGGAAATTACTCGGCTCATTTTTTTCATACGGTTATCCTTAGTGAATAAAGTTTAAAATTTCAGAAAGCAAAAAAAGAAAATCCTCTATTTGACTATAATGGTGTCTCCGGGGTTGATGGCGATATCCGGTTCGTCACCGTCGACGATCTTGTTGTAGTTGGCGACGATTCTCTTTTCCTGACCGCCTTCGCGGGTGATGATCAGTATTTTTCTTTTATTGGCCCATTCGGTAAACCCGCCGACGGCGATAATGGTTTTCAGCAGAGTCGTCTGGCTGCGGATGCGCATGATCCCCGGATTTTTTACCTCTCCGGAAACATAGATTCTGTAGCTGTTGGCTTCGATAACGGTAATGGTCACTGTGGGATTGTCGATAAAATTCGTGAGCTTTTGAGTGATGACTTCCTTGAGTTTCAGCGGCGTCAGACCTGCGGCCTGAATATCGTCGACCAGGGGCAGGGAAATTTTCCCGTCGATTCTGACGGGGACCGTTTTGGTCAGGGATTCTTCTTTCCAGACATAGATGTTCAGAACATCTTCCGGGCCGATGACGTAAGCATCGCTGTCGGCGGTGATTTCACCTTTTGGTGTTTTGTTCTGCGTGGATGCCGCGTCGGTCTTCTTCCCCTGCGCGTTTGCTCCGGCAATGAATACCGCTACGACAATCCAGATCGTCAGGAAAAGAATCGTATTGCGTCTTTTCATATAAGAACTCTCCTGTCTCGAATCTTTTTTAAGCTGTTAAATGATAAAATCAAGCCACTTCAAGACCTTTGAAAAAATATAATTGTTCTCTCTTTGTCATTTCGGGCTTGACCTGGAATCCAGTATATTCAACGCGTTCTGGATGCCGGCCTACACCGGTATGAGGGAAAAAGCAATTTTTTAAAGGTCTCACGTTTTTGCAACCTAGCTTTTTTTTTATATTTCGTCAAGATAGCACAGTTATCTGAAAAATAAACCGTTATATCACTCTATCCAGTCTGCGATCCGTTTCGTCCTCTGGGCCAGGGATTGGACGGCGATATTGCTTTTTTGATATTTTTGGAGTGTATGGCCGTGACGGCGGAGGACGTCGACGAAGCGGCGCAGATAACAAACGTAAATCTTGAGCGAATTGATCGGGACGCCGTTGTAAGCACTGGCAATCATGTCTCTGGGCAGAAAAACGCGGCTGAAAAATATTTTTATTTTATCGGTTAAGCGTCTGCTTTCCAGAAGTTCGGCAAACGGCGCCGGGATGCTGGCCGCGAAGTACTTATCGGTAAATATTTGAATGCGGGCCGTCTCCAGGATCGCATCCGACATATCTGCCGGTTTTAGTTTTTCCATCATAAGGTCGGGCGCCGATGCTCCGGCCAAATCAATGGCTAGGCGCAAAGCCAGGTAGACGCCCCGCTGCCACTTCTGAGATATAGCCCGGTCGGCGACGGCTTGCCAATCAAGGGCGGCGCCGAAATGGTCGATGGTTTCGGCAATATCGCAAAAAGGACGAAGCCCGAAGGTAAAGGGATGCAGGTAAGATGTGTGCAGGCAAAGATGTAGCAGCATGTCTTCGGCAGACAGCATGAGCGTATTGCGACCGGCGATCTGAACCGGCATCGCCCTTAGCCAGAGTCCCTGAGGTTCGATGCTGTGCGGGGCGCCTGGATTTGTGATATTACAATGAATTTCGAAATGTGCGGAGTTTTTTTTAATAAAGCGGGGCAGATGATGTCCCGTCCGGATTACATTATCCACGTCAAATGGCTGTATCGATCTGTAGCCCATATGGGTCAGGATGTCGGCGATTCGCTGAAGGTCGGTCGGTCGCGCAAGTACGTCGATATCGTTCATTTCCCGCAGGCTGATGTTTTCGTAAACCGTGTTGGACAGGACGATGCCTTTGAGCGGGATCAGTGGGATGTTTTCCTTCTCAAGTGCGGCCAGCAGGCGGGACAGTTCTGTGTTGAGGCGCAGATTGTTTAGTGTGTTGCGGCGTGAGGCTTCCTGGAATTGCGCGGCAGCCGTTTCGGGAACAAGCGTTGCGAGGTTTTTCTGTTTGAGGCGATGCCACAGCAGAGGCATGATGCGCTGCATGGCGGCCAGCGAAAGAAAACTCTGCCAATCCTCTGGAGACAGGGCTGCAATGATGTTCTGGTCCGGTATGCGCTTGTCTTTTTTTAAACACTGAATCAGAATGCCATAGAGATTTGATTGTTCTTTTTCCATTTATCCTCCGTTTTTATGCGATGCACTGCCGCGCATCTGCTGCGTCCAGGACGAAGCATAGCGCCCGCCTGCGGCCAGCAACTGGTCGTGATTGCCGGATTCGATGACGCGGCCGCGATCCATCACATGAATAATATCCGCCTGCATGGCGGTGGTGAAGCGATGGGTGATGATCAGTGCGGTCCGGCCGGAGACGAGTCTGCGGAAGCGCAAAATCCAGTCCGCTTCCGCCCAGGAATCCATGGCGCTGGTTGGTTCGTCGAGAATGATCAGTTCCGCCTGACGCAAAAATGCGCGCGCCAGCGCCAGGCGCTGCCATTCGCCGCCGCTTAATTCCGCGCCACCGAACCACTTGCCCAGCACTGCCGCATAGCTTTGAGGCAGGCGGGCAATCGGCGTGTCGGCGCCCGCGGATTGTGCCGCCGCTACAATTTGCGCCATATCAGGCCGACCGCCAATATCTCCGAAAGCAATGTTGTTGAAAACCGTATCATGGTAGCGCACCGGTTCCTGAAATAACACGGTGATGCGCCGTCGCAGGTCTTCCGGGGATAGGTGCCGGATGTCCGTGTTGTCCATGAGGACGCTGCCTGCGGATGGATCATAGAAACGGCACAGAAGTTTGATCAGCGTGGTTTTGCCCGCGCCGTTTTCGCCGACCAGCGCCGTGATCCGTCCTGCTGGAATTTTCAGATTGAAGTGATCCAGCGCCGTCCTCTCGCTTCCGGGATAGTAAAATGTGACATCCCGGAGTTCAATGGTTTTTTGCAGGCCGGGGTGGGGGAGGGGATGGGCAGGTTCGCTGATTTCAGGTTTGAGGGTCAGAAATTCAAATAGATTTTCCAGAAACATGATGTTGCGGTAGATTTCCCCGGCACTGCCCAGAAGCGACCGCATCATGCGCTGACCCTGGAAAAACGCCTGAACAAAAAGCGCCAGATCGCCCAGACTTAAAAACCCTTGCGACGCGCGATACCCCATCCATGTCAGAGCGATCGCCATACTGGCCAGGCCGATGAGAGCAGCCGCGGCGGTGGCCAAGGCCTCGCTGCGGGCGAGTTGAACTTTTTCGCGGCGCAGTCTTGTGCGCAGTTTCGTGAACAATCCGCGGAAATGCGGACCGAGATTAAACAGCCGCATTTCCGCCGCCGCGTCACGCGAGGTGAGCATCATATCGTAATAGTTTGTTTGGCGGATGGCCGTCGTATTGCGCAGCCGCCAGCGGTGAAAGCGCAGCGTGTGGCGCATCACAACCACGAGCGCGGGCAAGGTGCCGATGGCCAGTAAAAGCGGTATCCAGACGCCGAAGCTGAGCAGAACCCCTGCCATTGCCACAAGCGTGATAAAGCTCTGCATGAGGGCCCCTGCGTTTTCAATCAGGGCTGCGGGACGGGAAAGCGCCTCGATGCGGGCGCGGTGCAGTTGATCATAGAAGCCGGGATGATCATAGAAAGACATATCCAGGCGCATGGCCTGCTGATGGATGAGTTCATGAACGGAATCCTGAACTTTCTCTGATTGTGCCGTGCGCAGCCAGCGACTCACGCTTTGAAAAACCTCAATGGCAATCAAAATGCAAATCATCGCGGCTGCCGCCGGAACGAGAGCGGTCAGTCCCTGCCATCCGCCGCCGGTTTTGATCACCTGCGCGATGCCGTCCACCAGCACCTTGGTCAGATAAACCATGGCGACCGGCAACAGCCCCTGGATTAACAGCAGGGCGAGCCAGGCGATGGTTAATCCTCCGGCAGCGCGGTAAACCAGGCCGAAGGCCTGCGGCAGATAAGGCAGTTGCGATTTGAACCGCTCTACCGCTTTTTTCATTTGATGGATCATCTGTTGGAGATTTAAAGTCATGAAGCCTTTTAGCATAATATCCCGAAGGGATAAAATGTTTATGGATTCTTTTTCAGGAAAAAGTCGAGACCACGGTATATTGACGATGGCCTTTCGCGCCTGTGAGAATGGCAGGTCCCGTGCGAACCCAGGCATGCGCCGCCAGTTTTTCGGGTTTGGTTTCGTCCTTCATCACGCCCAGATACACAGTGCCGGGGATGTGTCGGCGCTTAAGCATCCACTTGGCCGCCACGGCCTGCGGCAGGCACACGCTGTCCCAGGGGGTGTAGTTAGACGCTGAGCGGACGGCCCCGCCGATGAGGCGGGCCATGTGTAAATCAGTGGGCAGGGGCAAAGATTGATCATCCTGCATATGACGCCCCAGCGATCCGGCCAGCCAGCGAAACGGAAGGATTATCACCCCGAGCCGTGCAATACCCAAAAGCAAAAAAGCTTCCGCCATCAGAATACGCTCTGTTCTGTTACGGCGCCGCCATTTTGCGGCTGTATTTTTCAGGGATGTAAGCCAACCCACCATACGTTCCTTTGGTCGATAAATCACTTTGCCTGTCTTAATGTAAGAATTCGTATTTTCAACTTGGATATGCTCAATATTCTTTTTCAGTTAAAAGGATTTTTTATAATGATGTCTTCGATTATCTGTCCGCTTTTTAAATCTTCGGTCAATAGAACGGAAGCCCCGATTTTGAGAGCAGCAGCAATAATGAGTGAATCCCAAAAAGAATATCGATGTTTTGCTTGAATATCTATTGCAGCCATCATCAATTCTCCGTCATTGTCGATAATTTCCCACAGTAGAAAGTCCTGAATGATGTCTCCGGCTGTTTTAATATCCAAGGGGATGGGGATTTTCTTTGTGACAATTACAAAAAATTCCTGCAAGACCTGAATGCTGAGCGCGCCTGCGCGGGAATTCCAGAGGTCTGTCACAATGTTTCGGGCAATCTCATGTTTGCTGCCGGACGAAATATCGTATGCATAGACCAGGATATTGGTGTCAACAAAGATTTTATTTTCTTTCATGCAGAGTTTCCCGGGCTGTTGTTATTTGTCCTTTCGTGCCCAGATCGAAACCATTTTTCAGAAGTGCGATTTGTCGTCGCTTTGCCGCCTTGAATCTACTATCGTCTTTTATTTTTTTTTCAAGCGTTTCCCTGAGAAGCTGACTGATTGATTTGTCTTCGCTTGCCGCCATGGACTTTACTCGTCTGATCATATCTTTAGGCAAGGCTAGCGTAATATTCTGTCGTTCCATCTTTTATGTCCTGGTCGTGGAAGGAATTCATTATTCACGTAATTACGTGTAACATATTGCGATAGTATTGTCAATGTTGCGTCTGCGCCATGTTGAAAATGTGTTCTGCAGTGATTTAAACCGGGATGTCATAGGTTCCTTGTCATCCGTAAACGATATTCCCTCTGTCATCCAAGTAACCGAAGCGGCGCATGACGTCCTGATGATCACGAACAATCTGCCGGGCCTGTTCTTCCGTCAGTTCCTCTCGCCACGAGCCGATCTTTCCCTTGCGGAAAAAGGCTCTGGATGACGGGCTTTTTTCCTGAAATCCCTTCTCTGTTTCCTGCTTTTGAACGACGTCGAACGAACTGAAGGTCAATGCTTTTTGGACCTGTTCGGACGTGTGTTCCATTCCTGCAAATTTTACGGCCTGGGAGAATGTTTCGAGCGTCTGCAATTTCATATCTTCGTAGCGAAGCACGCACACAGGAAAAGGCGCGTGATCCACCCAGCTTATGACATGATTGCTCCAGGACAGGAGCTTCTGGCGCAACTGATTATGCAGACGGTCCGGTTTGCTGCAAAAGGCGAAAGAGGGATCCGCCATTTTTTCCACCGCTTTTTCGTAAGTCCATCCGCTGTGATGAGCGAAGGACACCGCCACATCCAGAGGGTTGCGAATAAAATATAATGCGCAGTGCGTCGCTTCCCGGGGGATGAGCGGCTGTTGGTCTGCAAGGTATGTATAGGCGTCATGGATTTTCATGAACAAGGTCTCTTTAGTGTTTTCGGCGAGATGGGTGTAAAGTTCGGGGCGCAGCCGGTCGATTTCATCGGCGGTCAGGTCGGAGGCCTCCAGGCCTGTCTCATCATCAAAAATACCTCTGGCGCTGGCGATGGGTGTTTTTTCCAATGCATTGATATGGGCGGGTTGATCGGTATCGTCGAGCAGATTGGTCAGAAAAACCCGAAACCAGGTGTTGCCCGATTTTGGATAGGAAGCCAGCCAGATAATGCCGTGTTTCATTAGAAATTTGCCTCCACCATATCCATCAACTCGTTGAGGAGAAAGCCCTTATTGGGACGAACAACCTTCTGCACCTTTGTTTGAGCCGCCACTGCCGCGCACTGCCGGAAGTGCTCTTTTTTGCCGCCCAGGCCGGTAAGAAATCGCAGGCGGTAAGTATTGTTGATAATAGGTTGAATCTTGTCCCCGCCTGTAAGCGCGGTGATTTCCATTTTGTCCGTATTGGTCGTTGCCAGCACGAAGACGGATTGTAAGAGAACCGGTATTTTGTGCAGGGGCTCCACGGGCAGGAAATATTTATCAAGTCCCTGAGTCCAGCGGACACTTTTGAGTTGATCTTTATCCTTGTCCAGTTTTTTCAGAACGTCGGCCCATAATTTCAGCCGCGGAAATCCAGGGACAACAGCGGGTTTTCCCTCAACTATGGACACCGCGCAGACGTCGTCGGCCAGAAAGGGGTATCCGCGTTGATGAAGCCCGGCGGCCAGCGTGGATTTGCCGACGCCGGAATTGCCGGCAAAAAGAATGCTCCTTCCATTGACTGCAATAGCCCCGGCATGCAGCACCAGGATGTTTCGCTGGTGCAGAAGAGCGCCGAAGGCCGAGCCCATTAAGAAAATCAGAATTCTTTCTTCTTCTGCGCCGGGCTCGGGCGCGATGATAATGCGGCGGCCTTCACGAACATAGTAGCGGGCCACTAAATCCACACGCAATAAAAATTCTCCCGGACCAGCCTGATAGCGCACTCCTTTGATCAGGGGATTGTCCAACTCAAGGGGGACATCCCCAAATTCAATGACCACATCCGGGGATCGTTTCACGGAACAATCAACAACGGGTGAGGCCGGAAGTGGTATGGCGGATTCAATGTTTAAGCCGAAGATATGATAGGTTTGATTCATGAAAATCCTGATGAACTGTTTATGAGGGCTTATAGCGGAAAATAATTTTCATGTCAAAGGCTGGATAGCGATGCAAAAAAGTGGGTGAGTGGAGGATTTTGTTTTGTTAGGTCAACCTGTGATTTGAGTAAACGTCGTTCCCGCACTTGATCGAAGAGCTTTCGACGGTAGATTCGGGACGAAATTGTCGGAATTCTTTACGAATTAAAATGATAATTTAGTGAAGTCGTTACCATGGTACAAAATATCCTAATGATAATTATTTAAATAGTATTTTATTACAATTATATAGCATTGTTTGGGGAAGAGAATGTTGTGCGGGGCATAATATGTGCATACAATGAATGACAAAATAATCCAAGATACAAGGACGTATATGAAAAAAGACAGTTCTATATGTTTTCGTGCCAGCAAAGAATTGCATGACAGTTTACTTGAAGTATCAAAGCAAGACCGTCGTTCTTTATCATCCACCATTGGCATCATTCTATCGGATTATGTCAGCAAGCGTAAATTAACCACTGGTGTTGAGGTGAAGAATGAAAAACGTCAGTATCCGCGAGAAATCCTTTCCGTTCCTGCGGTGATCAATCAACCGGATACTGATAAGATAGGCATTGCGGCGATCACCGAAATTTCCTTAGGCGGCTTGAAGATTTTGCTTCCCAAGGAATTGGAGGAGCGTTTAGTGATCGAAGGCCATGGGTCGAAATTTGAAGTGGTTTTCAATCTTCCGTCCAATAACAGGCCCATTCGCCTGGCTTGCGAATCTAGAAGCCTGATCGATGCCAAAGACAGCATCCAGATCGGCGCTTCATTTGTTGATGGCGATTTTCAAAACTACAAGGCGCTCCAAGCCTATCTGATCTAATTTTTAATGATCTTCTAACGATTCCAACAATCTGTCTTAACCTTTCAGGTCGCGCGTTCCCACGAATACCCTAATGACCTGAAGGTCACACGAGGGCACGAGTGCGGGAAGCCAATAAGGTATTGCTATGTATAATAGGAAAACTCTACGTCATTCCCGCAAATGCGGGAATCCAGTCGTTTAGGTGTCAAGTCGATTCACTCCTATGCAGGAGTTGACTTGCCGGGTGCTTTCTCTATTTCATTACAGCTTTTATAATGTCGAAATTATTTACAAAATTAAAATTTGTCATACACATGATTACATTGATGTTTTCCGGATCAGGTCTGATATGTTGATTTTTCATGTCGGAATTCTTTACAATTTCATGACCTGTCGCAGGCAGCCAATTTTGGATGTAAGTATTCCGAATACGAAATATCATTGCAATTACAGTATGATGAGCATGGTATAGAGGACATTCCGCACTTGTGGCATATCTTGTGCTTACTATGTATTACAACATTAAGAATGAGATAGAATAATAAACATTTGACATAAACGGAGGATAAAAAAATGAAACTGAAATCAAAAATTATGATGGCTGTAGTGGGTGTGTTTTTTCTGGCTGCGGGAAACGCAATGGCGATACCAACGATTAATTACACGGTCGCAGGAAACGACATAACTTTTAATGTTAGCAATGATTTAACAGGTTATGGCATTTATGAAGTGGGATTTGGATCTTCCCCTAAAAGCATAGACGATAGTTGGGTTTTTGGGGATGATAGCGTTTCTTTTTATATGACAAATACGCCATTTAATTTAGATTTGTTTTGGGTTGAGCCACCCGTTTTCGGCCCAGGGAATGTGGCAAGCATTAAGATTACTTACAGCACAGTAGAGGATATACCGTACTACATTTGGCTGGCGGGTGAGATCAAAATGACCGACGATGATGTAAGTCAATACGGCGTATATTATGCAGGCGAATCTAATGATAAATATATCTACAGATTCAATGGAACTCTTCCCACTGCTTCTCAGGTTCCTGAACCGGTATCCTTGATTATTCTGGGGCTTGGTCTTGTAGGTATCGCAGGTCTAAAGAAAAAAATGAATAAATAGTTTTTCAATTCAATTATTAAAAAAGGCAGGGTTTTATTTAAAACCCTGCCTTTTTTAATCTACTAAAAAATCGTCCCAATATGATTGCAGTAATGGCAAAAATTAAAACCACTGCCCTTTCCCGTCGTCGCCGCAGTTTTATGTATTCTGCTTTTCAAAATATCCTTTATCTGCACAAATAAAAATTGTTGTTGAGTCAAACTTTCTCGTCTGATCATGTTTGTCTTTTAATAATGACGCGGCATGGCACTGGACAGTTAAACGTCCTGTTCCATCAGCAGACAAAACACACTACCAAGTGTAAGCAAGTGAGGCGGTCTACAAAACGTGTATTCATCAAGAGATAATAGTCAATATATTTTCTTCACTAAACAGGTCTTGATCTTTGTATGATCCGAATTTCCTTCGGTCAATATTTTTCTTTATAGGGGTTCAAGTATCCATATTTACTAACTGAGAGCCTTCCCTCCCAGATCACCAGACCCAGCAAGACCATCACTTGTTTCACTGTAATCCATTTCTGTCAGTTGGGGCGATTGCCAAGCTTTCTTGACGGTAACCGATGATGAATCAAAAACTAATCCCACGACTTCAAAACCTTCATTATCTAGAGAACGATCATTCATGTAACTTCCTCCCTTTAAATTTATCTTTATTTTTAAGTTAATAACTATTCTCTGTCAATTATTATTTTCCATTTTTTTAATACCCATCAGTCGTTAATATTACATATTTTATTGCTGTTCAGATAGAGAAAGTAGAAAATGGGAATTGTTGATTGAACGAAGAAGCGCGTCGACCTGCGCGAAATTGCAGTTTTTCAACAGTATCATTTTCCAGGCATATTTTACGGCCTCAATATCAAGATATTTTGTTACTTCTGGTGAAGATTCCATTCTGATAATTTCTCTGTTTATATCATTTTGCTGATCAGTGAGTCTGAAGACGGCGTCGGCAGCCTGTTTGCCACGAATTGTACTCCAGCGCACAGTATCCGGCAGAATGCCAGCCATGGCGCGGCGGATCAACATTCGCTCGCCGCCTGCAAAAGTGTCTTGTTCATCCGGCACCCCCATGCAATATTCCAACAAACGAACATCGGCAGTAGGATCGCGAACATCCATCCTATAAAAAGATCCCATGGAATGCCATAATGCCCCCACCATTGTCCCGTTATCCATCATTGTCAGCATCCGCTCCGTTAATGGGTCCATCCTTTTTATAATCATGTCCGTTCTATCATTTAAACCCATCCGTCTGACAAAATCTTCCCGGGGATAAGAATAACTAAGGTTGCAATGTTTTCTTCGATGAATAAAACGCCGATATTCATATCGGACCGGCTCAAGCATCGGGTGAAGCAACTGGCTTTTTAATGCGCGAAAACAGGACATTCCCAAATTTTTCCGCCGTGCGTCAAATGCCTGCCATCCTTTGTGCCATTGATTCCCAGCGAACAGGTAATAAATGTAATTCATTCCGCCACTCCAAGAAACCCCACCGTTGCCCAATTGCCCTGTCAGCATGACGCCAAAATTGCGGAACTGTGCATTTTCAAGCATAGATATGATCCAAAACATGTTTGTTGCGGCATGCTGTGGTTGCTGGGTAATGTTTAAACTTTTCCGAATGGCATCAAGAGCCGTTATGTTCTCGGCGCGAATCGGGATATGCTCAATATTTTTATAACATGCAGCGACTTCACTAGCGAATGGCCATTCGTCAGTGAGCCTGTTCGGAAAAAGTTTTTCCGACGAATAGATGGGTACAGATGTATAGGCAATAAGCGATTTGTTCATGCCCTGAAGTATTTCAGCTGCCAATGCCGTCACAGAGCTGGAATCCAGTCCTGCGCTAAGTGTGCTGCCAACAGGTCGGATGGAATTCAGGCGAACACGTACGGCGCGGCGGAATTGTTCCAGAAATCCTTCCAGATATTCAGCATCCGATCCAAAACTGACTGCAGATGCTTCATCCAGTCGCCAATATTTTTCAATTTGTTTTCCTGCGCTTGTTATATTAACATTATGGGAAGCAGGGAGAAAACAGACATCCACCCAGTAGGTTTGGAAGAAAGTTTCTTCTGAATAATCAAATATCATTCTTTGGGCAAGATGTAATTCATCAAGCGCGCTGGGAACTTCCGGGTAGGCAAGAACCGCTTTGATGTTTGACGCAAAAACAATCAACGGCGGCTTGAAATAATAATAGAGTCCCGTATTGCCAAGATGATCTCTGGCCAGAAACAGCCGTTGTTCTTTGGTGTGCCAAGCGGCAAATGACCAGTCGCCGAAAAGATGTTTGCAGGAATCAGTGCCCCACTTTTTATAGGCCCGCAGAACTAATTGACCATCGGACGTTACCGGCCTTTCCGGATGATCAATGCCGAAGATGTCGCATAGCTCATCGCGGTTATCGAGGCGCGCCGCCGCTGTGAACAGGATACCCATGTCTCGATCGTGGACAGGCATTTTCTCAAAACGGGATTCATGTGTGACAATCAAAAGCGAGTGGCCGAAAGCCGCACTCCCTGAGATAATGGAGTTAACCCCGTCCGGTCCCCAGTGTTTCATTTTCTCGGCCATCGCACCGAAATGTTCGGAGGTAACGGGACGACCGTCGATGTTTATAAACCCAAAAATACCGCTCATGTTTTCCTTTTCGAAGCGTAATAAAAGGATTTCCGATAAAGGCTTTCACCAGTGTGAAAATGGGTTAATGTTTTACAGGGTACTCTAATCATTCTACGGCAATCAGATTGCGGGTTTCCAGATCTTTGAGAAAGGCCAGGACTTCCGATGAACACTGCTCGGCTGTGACATCATAGGTTTCGCAAAGCCGTTTGCATAGCTCTTCGACACTGATTTTTGTCTCCAGATTCTGCCAGATAGCTGCGGCAATATTGTTGAGGCCGTAATACTTGCCCGCCTCGATGTCCGCCATGACCAGTTCATCATCCACCGGTTCAGCAATCGGGTCACTGCTGCGGATGACGTTACTTTTCATTGAGATCGCCATAGTAAGTCCCCCTCTTTTCTACTTGAACGCTTTAATGTTTAATAATCGCCTCAAAGGCAAGTCTATCCATGATAAAATCAATGATCTCTTCCGTGCTTTGTTTATCGGTTTCCACGATCATCTCGGGATTGACCGGTGCTTCGTAAGGTGAACTCACGCCTGTGAATTCGGCGATTTCTCCCCGCAGGGCCTTCTGGTATAAGCTATGCGGGTCGCGCTGCTTACAAATTTCTATATCACATTGAACGTGAATTTCAAAAAAACGTTGCGCCGGGAATAAGTTCCTCACCAACTGCCTGCCCGCAATAAAAGGGGAAATGAATGTGCATAGAACAATGTGTCCCGATTCAAAGAAAAGGTTGGCGACTTCGCCCGCCCGGCGAATGTTTTCATTGCGGTCTTTTGCGGAAAAGCCCAGGTCCCCGCACAAGCCGTGCCGGACATGATCGCCGTCGAGCAGTATGGTTTGGCAGCCTGCGGCAAAAAGTCTGCTTTCCAGAAGTTTGGCGATGGTCGATTTCCCCGACCCGGAATAACCCGTAAACCAGACCACGGCAGCCTTGTGCGAATTTCTTTTCTCCCGAATTTCGCGCGAAATATTCCAACCGCTCCAGACGGTATGAGGCGATTTGGATATCCCTGATTTTGCTGCCTCGCCATCGCCGACCGGCCTGGGAATACCCCGGATCATCCCGGCGGCAACCGTGTTATTGGTTTGCGGATCAATGAGAATGAAACTGCCGGTGGTATGATTGATTTTATAAGGATCGAAAAAGATCGGCGCAGCCGTTTGAATTTCCACGCGACCGATATCATTTAATTCCAGGGTGTCGGCGTTTTGTCGGTGCAGTGTGTTCACATCTATTTTATAGACGATTTTTGAAATGGAGGCCCGGACGCTTCGGGTTGTGTGCTTAAGGATGTATGGGGTCGTCCGGGACAAGGCTGCATCGTCCATCCAGCAGAGAATGGCTTCCAGGGAGGTTTCGATCTGCGGCAGATTTTTGCGGCGGACAATCATATCGCCCCGGCTGACATCGATTTCATCAGTCAGTGTCAAAGCGACGGACTGGGAGGCAAAAGCCTCCGATACCTCCCCCTCATAGGTTGAGATGGAGTTGACCGTCGTAATCTTTTGCGAAGGCAGAATGACGACTTCTTCGCCGGGTGCGATGGTTCCGGAGGCGATTTTTCCGGCAAAGCCCCGAAAGTCCGCGTTGGGGCGAATCACATATTGCACAGGAAAACGGAAATCCACCAGGTTGCGGTCGGCGGATACGTGAACGTTTTCAAGATAATGCAGAAGCGTCACCCCGTCATACCAGGGCATGGAATCACTCTTTGCGACGACGTTGTCGCCTTTTAAGGCCGATACCGGAATAAACGTAATATTGGCTATATCCAGCTTCTGGGAATAATTTTCGTAATCCGAGGCGATGCGATCATAAACGTCCTGGCTGTAGCCAACCAGGTCCATTTTGTTGATGGCAACGATCAGATGGGGGATCTGCAAAAGCGACAGAAGAAATCCGTGTCGTTTGGATTGGGTCAGTACGCCGTTTCGGGCGTCGATCAGGATGATGGCGCAATCCGCCTGGGAGGCGCCCGTCACCATGTTTCTTGTATACTGAACATGTCCGGGTGTATCGGTAATAATATATTTGCGCTTCGGCGTTTCAAAATAACGGTAGGCCACATCAATGGTAATGCCCTGCTGCCGTTCGGCGGAAAGGCCGTCGAGCAGATAGGCCAGATCGGTTTCGGCAAAGCCCCGCCGTTGTGAGGTTTTGACGACGGCTTCGTATTGATCCTCATAGATGGATTTGGTCTCGTATAGCAGTCGGCCCAAGAGCGTCGATTTGCCGTCATCGACGCTTCCGGTCGCAGTAAAACGCAGCAGGGTTTTTTCGCGATGGCTCATCAAAAATAGCCTTCTTTCTTTTTCTGCTCCATGGAGCAATCGCTGGTCAGGTCGATGACGCGGTTTTCCCGTTCGGATTTCTTGGCGGTGCGGACTTCCTCGATAATGTCGTCCAAGGTCGTCGCCTCGGAGGCGACGGCGCCGGTGCAGGGGATGCAGCCCAGGCTGCGGAAACGGCACATAACGCTTTCCACCTGTTCATTGGCTGTGTCTCCGTCTGAAGGATGGGGGATGAGGATGCCGTTTCGAACCACAACGTCGCGCAGGCGAGCAAAATAAATCGGTACGATGGGGATGCGCTCCCGTTTGATGTATTCCCAGATGTCCTGCTCCGTCCAGTTACTGAGCGGAAAGACGCGTACGGTTTCACCTTCGTTAATGCGCGTATTATACAGATCCCAAAGTTCGGGGCGCTGGTTTTTTGGATTCCACTGGCCGTGGACATCGCGCAGTGAAAAAATCCGTTCTTTGGCGCGGGATTTTTCCTCTTCACGCCTGGCTCCGCCGAAGGCCGCGTCAAACCCATATTTGCGTATGGCGTCCAAAAGCGCGCCGGTCTTCAGATAACTACAACATTTATCGACGCCGAAGGTGTGCGGGTGACAACCTTCGGCGATCCATGATTCATTTTTTTCAACAATCAGGCGAGCGCCGATTGCGCGGCAGAACGCATCGCGGAAGGCATACATCTCCGGAAATTTGTAGCCGGTGTCGATGTGCATCAGCGGAAAGGGGAATTTGCCGGGATAAAACGCTTTCTGCGCCAGACGCACCATCACGCTGGAATCCTTGCCGACGGAATAGAGCATCACTGGATTTTTAAATTCGGCGGCCACTTCCCGCATGATGGAAATGGATTCGGATTCGAGCTGCTGTAAATAGGACAGACTGTATGAATTCATATGGCGACCGGTGGGTTTATATTATTTTATCCAGACTTTGTAAAGAACCCAGATGCCTTCCATTAAAACCAATACGCCCAGTATCTGCTTCAACCGATGCTGGGACTTAACGATGCTTAGAAATTTAGGACCGAAGAAGCCGCCGACGGCGGCGCCCAGGCACAGAGGCAACAACAGGGTGATGGGGGGAACCCCTTGAAGCATAACCCACAGAAGAAAGCTGAACAGACAAATAGGCGCCTCGGCGAAATCCGTCGTGCCGATTGCGCCCTTTTCTGAACGGTCACGGAAAACAAGCTGTCCACCCGCAACCAGAGGACCGAATCCGCCGCCGGAAAGGGCTTTGTTGAAAGCGCTGATAAAACCTAATACGTAAATCTTTCCATTGGTTGGAATCAAAGATCGATTGAGGAGGATCATCACGCCAATGATTAATACCAGCACGGCGATGTAGGTATTGAGCACTTTCGGCGGGATGGATATGGAAAGAAAGACGCCGATCAGGCAGGCAAAAACGCCAAACCAGATAATCGTGACTGCAATCCGCCGGTCGGTTGTTCCTGCTTGAAAATCGGCGTTCTTCAAGCGATGATGCCGAAAGGATGCGATGAAACCGCCGATGGCCTGCGAAATCAGGAGGGAAGGGACGACATCCTTTACATCATAGTTCATAATAATTAAAAGCGGACTGAGAACCGTGCCATACATCATTCCCAGAGCGCTGTCGATACACTCCATGACCAGGGCTGCTATAAATAAATAAATCGTTTCCATTGTGGTATTATTCTCCCTGGGCCAGGCTCTCCAGTGCATTGCGGTTTAAAATATGAATCGTCCGTCCCGCTGTGGCCAGGATTTTGTCGCTTGCCATTTTTCTTAAAGCGCGAGACAGCGCTTCGGGTGTCGCGCCCAATATTTTGGCCAGCTCGCGCTGTGTGATGGCCAGCTCTAAATGATAGGAATTTGCACCGTCCCTGGAAAGCTCGTGCAGCAGAAATGACGCCAGGCGGCCGGGAATTTCTTTCAAGGCCAGCGACTCGATGAGCGTCATGGAATCCTTGAGCCGTTCGGAGAGGATTTGGATGATATTGAGCAGCAGCTTGGGTTCCTGCATGGCGATCGATTCCATAAGCTGGCCGGGTATCAAAAGAACGGCGCTTTCTTCCATTGCCATGGCGCCGGCGGGAAAAGCTGTGGTGGCAAACGCTGTGCATAAACCAAAAGGATCGCCTGGTCCCAAAAGCTGAAGGGTCTGTTCCTTGCCTTCGGACGAGCTCTTGTAGAGCTTCAGCCGCCCTGTCAAAACAACATAAAAAGACTTGATGGGATCCGCCTCGCCAATGATCAGCTCTCCCGGTTGATATTTTTTATAAACGGCTTGCAAAGCCAGGATATTGAGCTTTTCCGCTGAAACGCCGTAAAACAGAGCAATTTTTTTTATCTGTTGCAAAATATCCATAAAAAAAAATTTCTCCTGCGTTGATTTAGATCAATGACGAAACGAACAAGAGGCTATATTATAAAATCAAAAGCAGGAACTTTTACCATAGCCAGGAAATTAAACAAAATAAAATATGAGAAGGAGCAAGACAATGAACACGAAAGAATTAGTCAAGCATGCGGATGACAGCAACTCGCGGCGATGATTGATTGCAACCTGAACTAGCGGCGACCAGGGACGGCCATCAGGAAGTTGTTTTCGCGCAGGAAAGAAAGGAAAGAAAAATGAATGATATTTTAATATTGCTGTTGATTTTGGCGGTATGGGTTTTCGTGCAGACCTGGCTGTTACCGAAACTGGGCATCTCCACCTGAGTGAGACAGGCTTGTCCGGTTCCGGACAAGAAGAAAAATCCGGAAACTAAAACGTAGGGAACGGTCGCGGCCACCCACGCGGGCGGCAAGACCGCTCCCTACGGTCTTTAGTCTGAACTTCTAAAGCGGGATATTGCTATGTTTCTTTGACAGGCGCGCTTCTTTTTTATCCTGCATCGCGTCGAGTATGGCGATGACACGTTTGCGTGTATTGCGCGGAAGAATGATTTCCTCGATGGCGCCCAATGATGCCGCAAAGTAAGGGTTATTGAATTTCTCTTCGTAGCCCGCGATGAGTTCAGCGCGCTTGGCTGCCGGATCGGCTGCTGCGGTGATTTCGCTGCGGTAGATGATATTGCAAGCGCCTTCCGCGCCCATCACGGCGATTTCCGCCGTCGGCCAGGCCATCACATAGTCAGCCCCCAACTGCTTGCAGCACATGCCGATGTAGGAGCCGCCGTAATCTTTGCGGGTCACCACGGTAATTTTCGGCACGGTCGCTTCCGAATACGCGTGCAGCAGTTTCGCGCCGTGGCGGATGATGCCGGCCCATTCCTGTTCCGTGCCGGGCATATAGCCGGGAACATCGGCAAAGGTCAAAAGCGGTATATTAAAAGCGTCGCAGAAACGGATGAAGCGCGCGGCTTTATCCGAGGCGTTGACATTGAGGACGCCGGCGTAGAACATGGGGTTGTTGGCAATGACGCCGACCGGTTTTCCCATCACACGGATCAGAGCGACAATGATATTTTGCGCCCATTGATCATGCAGTTCAAACATCTCACCCTGGTCGGCAATCGATTTAATGACATTTTTCATATTATAGGCGCGCGCTGTTTTGTCGGGGATGATTTTATCCAATTCGGGGCATTCCCGGTCAGGGCTGTCGGTTGAGGCCACAGCGGGTAATGGCATATTGCAGCTGTCCGGCAAATAGGACAGCAGTATCTTAATTTTATCGATGCAGTCTTTATCGTTTTCCGTCACGACATGGCAAACGCCGCTTTTGGACGCGTGAGCCACCGCGCCGCCCAGTTGTTCCTGAGTCACTTCTTCACCGATCACCGCTTTGATGACTTCCGGGCCGGTGATGTACATGTAGGATGTGTTTTTCACCATGAAGATCCAATCGGTAAGCGCTGGAGAATAAACCGCGCCGCCCGCCGTTGGTCCCATGATGGCGGTAATTTGAGGAATGTAGCCGGAGGCGATCGTATTGCGATAGAAGATGCCGCCGTAGCCTTCGAGCGATGGAACGCCTTCCTGGATGCGTGCGCCGCCGGAATCGTTAATGGCGATAAATGGTTTTTGCGCGGCAATTGCCATGTCCATCACTTTCCATATTTTTTTGGCGTGCATCTCTCCCAGCGTGCCGCCTGCACTGGTAAAGTCCTGAGATGCGGCGAACACCGTGCGGCCGTTGACCTTGCCAAAACCGGTGATCACGCCGTCGGCCGGAATTTCTTTTTTATCCATGCCGAAAAGGGTTGAGTGGTGCTTCACGAAAAGCTGAATTTCCTGAAAGGTTCCCTGATCAAATAAATGATCCAGCCGCTCACGCGCGGTGAGTTTCCCTCCGTCATGCTGCTTGGCCACCTGCTTTTCGCCGCCCATCTGCATCAGCGCCTGAACCTTTGCTTCAAAGTTCTGAATTTTTCCTTGGGTTGTCGTCTGTTTCAAATCGTCACTCATAAAGAATCTCCTTTATATGTTGAGTTTTTATCTTGACCCTGTTTTGGGGGTAAGCTACTATCGCGACCGGAACGCCAATCCGCGGGACTGCACTGAGAAATAGCTTATTTTTTTTGCTTAACCTTTTTAGAAAAAACTGGCAAGTCTGATTTGTAAAACATGCGTAACTTCAAAATGATTCTCGAATATGACGGGGCGGCTTATTGCGGATGGCAAAGACAGCACAATGCGATATCCATTCAGCAGCTTCTGGAAGAAGCCGTCTTTCGTATTATCGGTGAGCAGGTATCGATCATCGCCTCGGGACGCACCGATGCGGGTGTGCATGCTATGAATCAGGTTGCCAGTTTTCGGGCGCAAAGTCTGTTGCCGGTAAATAAAATGTTCCTGGGTGTCAATAGCGTTTTGCCGGATGACATTGTGGTGAAGGATTTGCAGGAAGCGGAGCCGGATTTCAACGCGCTTAAAAACGCCAGGGGTAAAATTTATGTCTATCGCATTCGGAATCAGCCTCTGCGCCCCGTACTGGGACGTCAGTATTACTGGTTTGTCCGCTTTCCGCTGGACATAGATCGCATGCGTCAGGCTGCGTCTTATCTAACCGGTGAACATGATTTTTCCTGCTTTTGCGCGACGGGCTGCGATATCCAAAGTCGCGTCCGGACCCTAAGAAGCCTCAACATCACGGCCGGGGATGACGGGATGCTGGAAATTGCAGTTGAATCCGGCGGCTTTTTGCGGCATATGGTGCGAAATATCGTTGGCACGCTGGTGGATGTGGGACGCGGCAAACTCAACCCGGATGATGTATCGAACATTCTCGCATCTCGCGACCGGACCCAGGCGGGAGTGGCCGCGCCGGCCTGCGGTCTTTTCTTAAAGGAGGTTCATTACTAGAAAAATGAAAGTCTTATTGCTGGGACATAAAGGGATGTTGGGGAGCGACCTCGCGGCGCAATTTAAATATCGTCATGAGGTTGTTGGAATGGATATCGGAGATATCGACATCACGCACGCCTCTGCGTGCCGGAATGCTGTGGCTGAAATTCAGCCCGAGCTGGTCATCAACGCCGCCGCTTATACCAATGTGGACGGCTGTGAAACAGCCAAGGACGAATGCTTTGCTGTGAATGCCGAGGCGGTGAAAAACATCGCCGAAGCCTGCCGGGATAAAAATATTACCATCATTCATTACAGCACTGACTATGTTTTTGACGGCGCCGGAACCCGTCCTTACACAGAAGATGATCCCTGCAATCCGATCAACACATACGGAGCTTCCAAGTTTACCGGCGAGCATCATCTGCGTCATTTGACGGATAACTACCTCATCATCCGCACCGCCTGGCTATACGGCGCGAAGGGGAAAAACTTTGTGCAGGCCATTCTGGAGAGAGCGAAAGCGACAGGCAAATTAACAGTGGTGGACGACCAGACGGGATCGCCCACCTGTACGCGTGATCTTGCTGCGGCAACAGAGCTGCTGGTGGATAAAAACGCCCGAGGTATCTTCCATGTCACCAATCGTGGATATTGCACATGGTATGATTTCGCCCGCAAGATATTGCAGGAAGCACACCTGGACAACGTCGAATTATTGCCGATGAAAACCAGCGAGTTACAGCGGGCAGCCAAACGCCCGGCGTACAGCGTACTGGGCATGCAAAAATTTATGACGGTCACCTCAAAGACCATGCAGCCCTGGCAACTGGCGTTTTCGGATTACTATCAATTCATCACCGGCCGGACCTGTTGCAGTGAAGCAAGCGTTACGATAAAGTAAGGTTTTTTTACAGACTCCCTTGGGATGATATCGTTTTTTTCAAAATGAATTCCCGGCGAGTCTGTGATATAAGCGTCCCTGATCCAATTCGGGATGGAGGTTTTGCCATGCGGACACCTATCAAGTGTTTATCCTGCTGTTTGATTCTTTTTCTGGCTCTGGCGTTTCAGAGTTGTCTTGTTTCAACGCCGTCCACGATTATCCTGCCGGAAATCCGGTCTTTATATGAAGGGGACTATAAAGTTGACCCATTCATGAAGGATCACATTCCCCGGACGGTTGCTGTCCTGCCGTTTGTCAATCTATCCGAAAAGAAGGAAGCTGTGGATGTGATGCGACGGGGCTTCTACAACCATTTCAGTTCGCTGCCGTTTCAGGATATGGAGCTGCACAAAATTGATGATTTGCTGGCTCGGGCGGGGCTTTCCGATCCCGATGTGATCTGCAAAAAAACGCCACAGGAGCTGGGAAAAATTCTGGGTGTGGATGCGGTCGTGATCGGATCGATTTCCAATTTCGATAAATTCTTTGCGGTTTTGTATTCGCAGGTTGCCGTGGGCGCCGAAGTCAAAATGTATGACACCAAGACCGGCAATTTCCTGTGGGGCGGCAAGCACACGGTGCGCAAGCACGAAGGCGGCATATCCACCAATCCCGTGGGGATTATCGCGGCGGTGGTGGTCACGGCGCTCAATGTTCGCGATATTCAGCTGCTGCGCGCCAATGACGATCTGTTTCGCGACATGGTCAAAACTATTCCGACGCCCTCGCTTGCCCAGGCGACGCGTCCGCCGGCAATCAGTCTGTTGACACAGGACACCAAAGGCGCACCGAAGAAAGCGGGAGCGGAAATCAGGGTTGTCATTCAGGGGGCGTCCAACATGCGCGCCTCTTTTGATATCGGCGACTATAGAAAGAGAATCGACATGCAGGAGGTCGAGCCGGGCGGCTACTATGGTGTTTATAAAGTGTTGCCCGGTGACAACATCGATCGCGCCGTCATCACCGGATATCTGAAGGATGACGCCGGCAATGTCGCCCAGTGGGTGGATGCCATAGGCTCGGTGACGCTCGATACGGCTGCGCCGGACAAGCCTCTGGGCCTCGCGGGGATCGGTCGCAATAAGCGGGTGGGGCTGCGCTGGGACAAATCAGCCGCTTCGGATCTGGCGGCCTACCATGTTTACCGGTCGGACTTGCCGCTTAGCGGTTATGTCCGGATCGGCAAAACGGAGCACAACGATTATCAGGATACGGATATCCATCTGATCAACACCAAAATGTATTATTACCGCGTGGCGGCGGCGGATTTTGCCGGCAATGAAAGCGCGATGGCGCAGATACCGGCCATGCCGGTCGCTCCGGGGCCGACGCCTGTTTCAGGCGTCATCGAAGCGGATACCGTCTGGTATTCCGGCGCAAGCCCCTATGTGTTGACCGCCGACGTCACGGTTAAAGACAAGGCGCTTTTAATCATTGAACCGGGCACGGAAATTAAATCCAAAGGGGGCGGTCTGATCATTGAAGGTCGCCTGAAAGCTGAGGGGAATAATGATTCCCTCATCAGTTTTGACGCGCAAGACGAAGGCAAGCTCTGGGCGGGAATCACCTTCGCAGGCGTCAAGGATCGGGAAAACAAAATGGCGTTTGTCCGGATGAAGAGCGCGCGGACAGCCATCAACTGCCAGGCGTCATCGCCGGTGATTGAGAAGTCCGAGTTTACGCAAAACGTCGAAGCATTCAGGATTTCCGGCGCGTTTTCCAAACCTCTGATCAGCAAGAATGTCATTTATAAAAACAGGGGTGTCGCGATATCCATCAGCGACGGGGCGGCGCCCAGAATCGTGGAAAATTCCATTTATGATAATCAGGGCGCCGGTCTTGCTTTGCAATCCGCCGCACCGGAGATAGTCCAGAATACCATTACACGCAACCGCAATAACGGGATTGACTTAAGAGGCGCGCAGGCCATCATTCGTCACAATAATCTGATTGATAATTCACCTTATAACATGGCAAGCGCAATCAACGGCGCATCCTCGGTGAAGGCGCAGGACAACTGGTGGGGCAGCGCCAAAGTGTCGGAAATCCTGGGTGGTATTTCCGGACGCGTCGATATCCGCTTTGTGCTCGATGCACCCTGGCCTTACGGGAAGACCCTGGCCGTGTCAGTGATGGACAAGAACCTCGGCGGAACGATCAAGATGGATGCTTATCTGATTCTGTCCAACAGCCCCTACCGGGTGACGAAGGATGTGGTGATAGACGGCGGAGCGACGCTTTATATCGAGCCGGGTGTTGTTTTGGAATTTGAACAGAAAACGACATTTGTGACGCAAAACGGGGGCATCGTCGCGCGGGGGACAAAAGAGAAACCGATTACGTTCACCGCCGCTTCCGCCTCGCCCGTACCCGGTTTTTACTTAAGCGCCGTGCAGTTTGTCGAATCCACCCGGGTTAACAGCTCGTTTACGTATTGCATCGTGAAATACGCCGCGACCGCTTTTGATATTTATGCCGGGTCGCCGGAAATTTTACACAGCCACATCACGCAGTCTTCGCAAAGTGCGATATACTGCCGCAAGGAAGCGACGCCTGTCATTTCGCACAACACCTTTTCGCACAATTCAGGCGAAGGGGCGATCGTCTGTTTCGGCAGGGCCAATCCAAAAATTTTCCAGAATAATTTTATCAGCAATGCCTGGGCTATTCAGAGCGTTTCGTCCATTTATATTGACGCGCGTCATAACTGGTGGGGCGCGTCGCCTCCCGATTCCAGAATGATCTGGGGGGAAAATATTAATATCAAACCGTGGTTAAATAAGGAAAATCCCGGCGCCTTCCGCGAAGGCCGCTGAGGCTTCACCGAGGGTTAATTGTTATTGCAACTTGGAGGATATTTTGTTACTTTTCCCGCAGCTTTCATCGAGTTGAATATTTCCGGGACGATAACCATCAGACGATAACCATAAGGAGGATCATATGAAGTTAAGATTTGTTTCAATAGCGGTTATGGCATGTTTTTTATTAGTACTGACGCAGGCGGGTTTTGGTCAGGATAAAGTCAGTATGTCCGAATGGGTAGAAAAAGTCAGCCAGGGTTCCGTGAACTGGTCGGCAGGGTATATTGAAGCGGTCGGCATCGGCGCGCCGCCCGACCGGTCCATCGGCAAAATCAATGCGCGTCCGATGGCGCTTCGCGCCGCCAAAGTTGACGCTCTCCGGAATCTTCTGGAAATTACCAAAGGCATACAGATTGATTCCCGAACGGTGGTTAAGGACTTTACGGTGGAAAGCGATATTGTCAATACGCAGGTTGAAGGATTAATCAAAGGCGCTCAGGTTGTCAATCAACAGTACATGTCCGATGGAACGGTGGAAGTCACAGTGAGGATGCCACTGTATGGCGATCTGTCCAGAATCGTGATGCCGATGGCCATTGAAAAGAGAAAAGACGTCGCCCCCCCCGCGACCGCCCCCGTAACTGCGCCTCCCGCGCCGGCGCCGGCAGTCCCGACGCCCGCAGCACCCGCTCCGGCTCTGACCGCTCCCGCACCTGCGCCTGCGGCGCCGATTGCCTATACCGGACTGGTCATTGACGCTCGCGGCATTCAGGCGCGTCCGGCGATGTCCCCCCGCGTTTTTGATGAAGACGGCAAGGAATTATACGGTTCGGCCAATGTCGATCGCGAATACGCCGTGCAGCAGGGTATGAGCGGTTATGCCCGCGACCTTACGGCGGCACAGAGCAATCAGCGTGTGACGGCCAATCCCGTGACGGTGAAAGGGCTCAAAACCAATGGCCCGGGCCGATCCGACGTGGTGATCAGCAATGCCGATGCTCGGCAGATTCGCGCCTCCGCGGAAAACGCATCTTTTATGAAAAAATGCCGGGTCATGATTGTGTTGGATTAAACCGGTAGACAAAATAAAACAAAATGAGGCCGCAGCCACGAAAGCTTGAGTGGCTGCGGCTTTTTTTGGGTTGAGCTTAAAGGGAACAGGTATTGTCTAAAAGAATTGTTGTTCTATCCGAAGAGGTCGCAAACCAGATTGCCGCAGGTGAGGTCGTGGAGAGACCGGCTTCCATTGTAAAGGAGCTGGTTGAGAATGCCATTGACGCGCAAGCGACGGATATCCGCGTTGATCTGGAAAAAGGCGGCTGTCAGTCCATTCGTATCGTGGACAACGGATCCGGCATTGAACGTGAGGATGTCGCTCTTGCATTTGAACGCCATGCCACAAGTAAAATTACAAAGCTTGAAGATATTTATTCCACAGGATCGTTTGGTTTCCGCGGCGAGGCGATGGCGAGCATCGCCTCCATCGCCCGCATGGAGATGCTCACGCGCCGTCCCGAGGATCTGGCCGGGACGAGAGCGCTTGCTCAGGCGGGCGCTATTTCTGAAATCACACCTGCCGGATGCCGGCCGGGAACCCAGATTACCGTGTCGGATATCTTTGCCAATGTTCCGGCGCGCCGGAAATTTCTTAAAACCGAAGCCACCGAGCAAAGCGTTTGCCTGGATGCCATTACCCGTCTGGCGCTGGCCCATCCGGAAGTGCGATTTATCGTGATGGCCGATGGGCGGGAAATCTTTGCCGCGCCTGTTGCCGCAAGCGTTTCGGATCGTGTGGCCATGATTCTGGGAGAAGATTTTTCCGGACATTGCCTTCCTGTCCGCGACCAAAAAGAACATCTCCGGATTCAGGGCTATGTTTCGGCGCCGCCTTACACACGATCTAATTCCAAGAATATTTTTCTTTATGTCAATGCGCGCTTTATCCGTGACAACAGCCTCACACATGCGTTGCTTGCGGCCTACCGGCAGGTGATTGAGCCCCGCCGTTATCCGGCTGCCGTTTTGTTTCTGGAACTGCCGGGCCAGGATGTGGATATCAACGTGCATCCGGCCAAGCTGGAGGTGCGCTTTAAAAATTCCCGCGACATTTATGATCTGGTTTCCAAAACAGTGGCGCAGGCTCTTGCCCGTGCGCAGACATCGCCTGCCGCATTTACCTATCGCCTGGCGCCGCGTGAAACGACATCCGCCTCATCCGGGTATTGGAAGCCGAAAGGATCTTATGCTGCGCCTGCCCGTCTGCCTGATATTTTTTCGAGGCAGACGATGCAGCAGGCTATTGCCGAAGATTTGTTTTCGCGCGCAGTGGCGGAATCCGATGTTCCGTTCGGTGTGGAAGACGCCTCCTGCGGTCAGAAGATTACATTTGCCAACCGAACCTATCTGGGGCAGTTTGCCGGAACCTATCTGGTTTTCGGAGGATCGGATGGCTTGATGTTGCTCGATCAGCACGCGGCGCACGAGAGGATTCTGCTGGAGCGCCTGAAAGCCACATCATGCGATCAGGCGGCAAGCCAGCCGCTTTTAATGCCGGAGGTGGTAAGTTTGTCGTCCGCGCAGATCAGCCTTTTTGAGGGAGCGCAGGGGATGCTGGGCGGCATCGGTCTGGATGTGGAAATATTCGGACGGGATGCGATTGTGGTCAAATCCATGCCCGCTTCATTACCGTATGTTGATCCGCGGGAATTGATCCATGATCTGGCTGATCAACTGGGCGATCAGCCGACAACGCTCACGCTTGCCGAGCGCAAAGAAAAAATACTCGCTTCCATGGCCTGCCGCGCCGCCGTCAAA
Organism: uncultured Smithella sp.; assembly: GCA_964547345.1. GTDB lineage: Bacteria > Desulfobacterota > Syntrophia > Syntrophales > Smithellaceae > UBA8904. The sequence goes on from CAZJMX010000005.1 coordinate 69,961, forward strand.
GCCAATGCGCATCTTTCCGCAGAAGAGGTCGCCGCTTTGTGCCGCGATCTGGAGCAAACACCCTATAACGCAACCTGTCCGCATGGACGTCCCATCAGTGTAAAATTTTCTCTTTATGAAATCGAAAGACTGTTCAAACGAAAATAAAACACCGAAGATTCCGCTGGTCGTGATCGGTTCGCCGACGGCAACGGGCAAAACGGATCTGGCGGTAGAACTCGCGCGGATCTATGGCGGTGAAATCGTCAATGCCGATTCATTGCAGGTCTATCGTGGTCTGGATATCGGAACGGCCAAGCCCACCCTTGCAGAAAGACGGAGTGTGCCGCACCATCTGATTGATGTTGTGAGTCCCGATGAGGACTACAACGCCGCCCTCTATGCTGAACAGGCCCGCAAGTTGATTGATGCGCTGGCGGGCGCAGGAAAACCGGTTTTTGTGGTGGGCGGGACAGGCTTGTATATCCGGGCGCTGCTTTCCGGCATGATTGAAACGCCGCCGGTGGATGAAAATATCCGCAATTATTATCGCGAACTTCGCGACAGGCATGGTCGGGAATATCTTTACGGCCTGCTTTGTGAAAGGGATCCGCAGGCGGCCATGCGGATCAATCCCAACGATGCCGTCCGCGTGATCCGGGCGCTTGAGGTTTTGGAGCAAAGCGGCCAGTCCATTGTGACCTTACAGCAGAAACATTCGTTTGCCGATTGCCCCTACGATGCCTTTAAGATCGGGTTGAAGGTGGACCGTGAAGAATTGAAAAGTAGAATCGCCGGGAGGACGGCAAAGATGATGGACGCGGGGTTTCTCGATGAAGTGCGGGGACTGCTGGCGCGGGGGTACAGTGAAAAATTAAAGCCTCTGCAATCGCTGGGTTATAAACAGATGATCGATTTTCTCCAGGGCCGTCAAAACTGGGAAGAAACCCTGCGTTTAATCAACCGCGACACCTGGCAATATTCCAAGCGGCAGATGACCTGGTTTTCCGCGGATAAAACGATCCATTGGTTTGCCCCGGATCAGACGGATGAAATCAAAAAATCCCTGGAGATCTTTCGGACAAAAACACCTGTTTTTAGATATCGAGCCTGATTCGGCCTCCGCAAAATCGGCGGAAACGGGTCGGGACGGATTGCAATATTGGCTTGACTTAAAACGGCACTAAAGCTAATGATACAAGGTATTTTATCGAATCACTGAATAGATATTTTCATGAAGTAACCCTTTTAAGGAAAGGAGCACAATATGTTTACCAGACAAAAAATGAACAGAGGTCTTTTTCTTATCGTATTGCTTGCGGCTGTTTTGTTGTTGGTGGCCTGTGGACCGAAGGCGCGGGTGCCTGTCAGCCAACTGGATACGCCTGAGCATCACACCTTCACGGGGATGAAGCTGCTGGATCAGGAAAAGTATGCCGACGCCCAGCGGGAATTTGAACTGGCGCTCAGCATTGACAAAAAGTATTCCAAAGCCTTCACCGGCCTCGGACTGGTGAAGACGTATACCGCCGATTACAAAGCCGCGCTGGACAATCTTGAAAAAGGCGCCAAGTTTGCAAATACGGATGATGAGAAGCTCTTCAACCATGTCAGCGTGATACGCTATCAAACGCAGAGCAAAAAAGAAAAGAAGTGGCTGGAGTCGTGCAAGGACGAATATAAAGCGGCAGTTAAAATTGATGCAAAACATTCCGCCGCCTATTATTTTATGGGGATGGCCTACAAGCAGGCTTATGAGTTCAATGCGGCAGGCCAGATGTTTACAAAAGTTCTCGAACTTAAAAGTGATTATGTAGGCAAGGCCGACACGGAGTGGAACTTTGTCCAGAAGGTTCAGCGGGCCATGCCCGGCACGGCGACCGGCAAGCAAATCGCCCTGGTGGAGAAAATTTCCCGCGCGGATGCCGCAGCGTTGTTTATGGAAGAATTAAAGATTGACGTGTTGTACAAAAAGAAGACCCCTAAAACCTTTGATACATCGTTTAAGGATCCGGAAAAAGCGGCCCAGGCGGCCAAACCCGTCAAACTGACGGCCAAAGACATTGCGGATCATCCCTTGAAGGTGGATATTGAAGGCATTCTGGAGATCGGTGTGCGCGGTCTGGAAAATGACCCGAACGGCAACTTCGTGCCGGGAGAAACGATCAGCCGCGCCGAATACGCGATGATGATTGAAGACATTTTAATTAAAGTGTCGGGCGACAATGCACTGGCGACCAAGTTCATCGGTTCAAAATCTCCCTTCCCGGATTTAAGAGATTCTTTGCCTTACTTCAATGCCGTGATGGTTGTAACCTCGCGCGGCATTATGGAAGCCCAGGATATATCCACAGGTGAATTCGCGCCGCTCAAACCGGTGCCGGGCGTGGATGCGCTTTTGATGATCCGCAAGATTAAAGAACAGTTGAAGTTCAATTAACGGTGGTTGGCTTTAAGGAATTTCGAGGCGGGACGATGATTGTCCCGCCTTCAATTTAGATAGAGACATTCGATAAAAGCAAAGTCAAAAAGGGCGCAAGCCCTTTTTTAAGTGTAAGAGATAAGGAGAGTATTAATTCATGGCGACAAAAGAATTAGGCAAGGCCTTTGAACCGGCCGAAGCCGAAAAAAGGCTTTACGATTACTGGTTGAAGAATGATTTGTTTTCCGCGAAGGATGAAAGCGACGCCCCCGCCTTTGCCATCGTCATCCCGCCGCCCAACGTCACCGGCATACTGCACATGGGGCACGCGCTCAATAACACGCTTCAGGACGTCATCGTTCGCTTCAAGAGGATGCAGGGGTATAATGCGCTGTGGATGCCGGGTATGGATCACGCAGGCATCGCCACGCAAAACGTGGTGGAGCAGCAATTATTGAAAGAAGGATTGTCCCGCCATGATTTGGGGCGCGAAAAATTTATCGCCCGCGTCTGGGAGTGGAAGGAAAAATATGGCGGCGTCATCATTAACCAGCTCAAACGACTGGGCTGCTCCTGCGATTGGAAGCGGGAGCGCTTCACGATGGATGAAGGCTTGTCCCAGGCGGTCCGGGAAGTTTTCGTGCGGCTTTACAACGAAGACATGATTTACCAGGGCGATTATATCGTCAACTGGTGCCCCCGGTGCCACACGGCCATTTCTGATCTGGAAGTGGAATTCAAAGCCGATCAGAGCTTTCTTTGGAACATCCGCTATCCGTTTGCCGAAGGCGGCGGAGAAATTGTCGTGGCCACCACCCGTCCGGAAACCATGCTGGGCGATACGGCCGTGGCCGTCCATCCGGACGATCCTCGCTACAAAGATAAGATCGGCAAATTTGTCATTTTGCCTTTGATGAACAAACAGATCCCGGTGATTGCCGACGATTATGTGACGATGGATTTCGGCTCCGGCGCGGTGAAGATCACGCCCGGCTCCGATCCCAACGATTTTGCGATGGCCCAGCGCCACAACCTGGAAATCATTTCCATCATGGACGGGCAGGGCATCATCAATGCGCACGGCGGCGCCTACAAAGGGCAGGATCGCTACGAGGCCCGCAAGAATGTGATTGCCGATCTGGAAAAGGGCGGCTACATGGTCGGTACCGAGCCTTACGCGCACAATGTGGGCCAGTGCTACCGCTGCAAGACGGACATCGAGCCGATGGTGTCCAAACAGTGGTTTGTCAAAATCAAACCGCTGGCCGCCAAGGCCATTGCCGCCGTCACGAAAAGAAAAACACGCATCGTGCCTTCTTCCTGGGAAGCCACGTATTTTGACTGGATGAACAACATCCGCGACTGGTGCATTTCCCGACAATTGTGGTGGGGACATCGCATTCCCGTGTGGTATTGCGGCGACTGCGGCAAGGTGATTGTTTCCACGGTCGATCCGACATCCTGTCCGATCTGCGACGGCGCGTCTTTGAGACAGGATGAAGATGTGCTGGATACGTGGTTTAGTTCCGCGCTGTGGCCCTTCACAACGCTGGGCTGGCCCAAAAAAACCAAAGCGCTCAAGACGTTTTATCCGACATCGCTTCTGGTCACGGGATTTGACATCCTCTTTTTCTGGGTGGCCCGTATGATGATGATGGGCATTTACGTCATGAAAGACATTCCCTTCAAAGATGTCTATCTCCATGCCCTGGTGCGCGATGAAAAAGGCGAGAAGATGAGCAAGTCCAAGGGCAACAGCATCGACCCGTTGGTGATGATTGATCAGTACGGAACCGATGCCTTCCGTTTTACGCTGGCTGCCTACACCGCGCAGGGACGTGATGTGCGCATGTCGCCGGAACGAATTGAGGGCTACAAGTTCTTCGTCAACAAAATCTGGAATGCAGCGAAACTGACGCTCAACAATCTGGCGGATTATGATGAAGATGCGTCTTTGAATGCGCCGGATTCCTTGCCGGAAAAATGGATCAAGGCGAAATTGAATGAGACGATTGCGGATGTGACTCGCGGCCTCGATGAATACCGGTTCAACGACGCCTCGGCCGCCGTTTACAATTTTATCTGGCATGAATACTGTGACTGGTATCTGGAAATCAGCAAACCGGCGCTTTACGGCAAGATCAGCCCCGAGCAAAAACAGGCAACGCAAAGGACCATGAAAGAAGTTTTCTGCATCATGATGCAACTGCTTCATCCCTTCATGCCGTTTGTGACCGAGGAGCTCTGGCACGTGCTGCATGGAAGCGATGAGAACTCCATCATGGTCAGCAAATTCCCCGTTGTTCAAGACGCATGGGACGACAAGGACGCAGAAAAAAAGATGGAGATGCTCATGGAGATCATCACCTCGATTCGTAATATCCGCGGGGAGATGCGGATTCCGCCGTCGATGAAGCTGACGGTATTGATTTCCGTCGCGGATGAACAAGCAAAAGCAGACATGGAGACAGGCGGCGGTTACATCATGAATCTGTCCAATCTCGAATCATTGTCGGTGGAAGTGAACCTCGCTGAGCCCAAGGGTGTGGCAACCGGTGTCGTCGGTGCGACCAAGATATTTGTTCCGCTGGCTGGCATTGTGGATATTGCCGGAGAGAAAACGCGACTGGAGAAGGAGCTCGCGAAAGTGTCCAGGGATCTGGAACAAAGCGCAAGGAAACTCGCCAACCGAGATTTCCGCGATAAGGCCGCTCCGGAAATCATCCAGAAGGAAGAAGACAAATTAAAAAGCTTCCAGGAAAAATTCAACGCCCTGGAGGGTGCACTCAAGAAACTCAAAGAGATTGCCGCGTAATGGAACAGCGAATCAAGAATATCATCAAAGCCGCTCTGGACGAGGACATCGGCACAGGCGACATCACAACGCAGGCCATCGTCAGCCCGAAAATAAAGGGCAGGGCGCAGGCCATTGCCAAAGACGACTTTGTCATTGCCGGGATTGATGTTTTCGAAGCAACGTTCAAATGCATCGACAAAAAGATAAAAGTCAAAAAGATGATTGCCGACGGTTACCGTGCCAAAAAAGGTGCAGTCATCGCCGAAGTCGAAGGCAGCCTTTCCAGTATCCTACAGGCCGAACGCGTTGCGCTGAATCTGTTTCAGCGCATGTGCGGCATCGCCACACAAACGGCCAAATACGTGGAAGCCGTGCGCGGCACAAAAACAAAAATTCTCGACACGCGCAAAACCGTTCCAGGATTGCGTGTTCTCGACAAGATGGCTGTGCGGCTGGGCGGTGGCACCAATCACCGTATCGGACTCTACGATGGCGTTCTCATTAAAGACAATCACATTGAAGCCGCAGGCGGTATCACCGCGGCCGTTTCCGCACAAAGAAAACATCTGAAAAAGAAGCTGAAAATAGAAGTCGAAACAAAAAATATGCAGGAAGTTAAAGAAGCCCTGAAATGTGGTGTGGATATCATCATGTTGGACAACATGACCAATGATGCCATGAAGAAAGCGGTCGATGTCATCGCTGGACGCGCGCACACGGAAGCCTCCGGCAATGTTAGCCTGCAACGTGTTACCAAAATTGCCGCCACTGGCGTGGATTTAATTTCCGTAGGCGAACTTACCCACTCCGTCCACGCCGCGGATATTTCGTTAAAAATTATACAGTAGGGTGGATGAAGCGTAGCGCATCCACCAATGATGATTGATGGTAGAACCGCTACGCTTCATCTACCCTACGAAAAATATATTGGAACTGGAGCAAACATGTTGATTGCTTCGAGATATACTGGTTCAATCGGAAGACGATTGAACCAGTAAAGAATACATATAAAAAGCAGTCCATGAATATTTTCATCTGGAGGAAAACTTAATGAAGCTATCTACGAATTACTTATGTGTATTTACAATAGTCATATTATTCTTATTCATTGTCCCTGCCTTCGCGGAGGTGAAGGTTTTTGAGAAAGAAGTTGAGGAGGCCGTCAGCCGGGGTTAGAGCCAGGAGCAGGTAGAGGCCTTCGCGCTTCAAAAGGCCAAGCGCCTTGCCGTTGAAGAAGCAGGAACCTATATCTCCTCGCTCACGGTAGTCCGGAATTATCAGCTCCAGTCAGACGAAGTGACGGCGCTGGCCTCCGGTGTAGTCCTGGCCAAGATCATCGGTGTTCCCGCTGTACGGGTGGAAAATGGTGTTGTCCACGTCCGGGTTAAGGCCCGGATCGATGTGGACACTGCCGTTCTGGATCAGCAAATCAGTGAAATCATGAAAGAAAAAGGCACTCTGAAAAAATTGGAGGATGCCCAGAAAAATGTCCGGGAACTGGAAAACAAGCTCGCCCATCTGAAAAGCTCCGAGGTCAAGCGCCTGGAAGAACTAAACACTCAAGCTCTTGCCCTGGAACGACCTGACCCGGAAAGCCAAGCTCTCGCAGGATTCTTGGGCGACCATTGACGACAGCCTGTCTCTCAAGCAGGCGACGGCGGAAGTGAAAGATCTGAAAAAAGAAATCGCCAACCTCAAAAACCGCCTCGATTTCCAGTATAATGAAAACGTTAAAAACCTGAAAGCTGCCTATACCCAGCAGCGGGCCCTTTCCGGGGCAAAGCTGCCTTCTCACCCCGCCCCGAAGGACGCTTTTGAGTCCAGCGCGGAATACAACAATCGCCTTGCCGCCTACGAACGACAGGTCAATGCGGTGAAAGCGGCCGGCGGGGAGGCGATGGAAAGGTTGGAAAAGGAAGAGAATCTGACGCTGGCCGAGGCGAAGGTGGATTATCTGGGGCAGCAGATCCGGGTGCTCGCGCCCTTTGTGGCTCGTCTGGGCCCCCTGCAAGGCCGTAAGTTCACACTGCCTGAGGGCGGGGCCATGACCGTCGAACTGGGGGATCCCGATAAGGAACGCATGCCGCCGTTATGCGGCTGCAACAATTCATGAGAAAAGTCAGTCACAATAGATTCAATCCCGCCTTGTCAGCCAATGGAAAGGCGCGGTGGTGGTAAGCTACAGAGAAGACCAGATCGGCAGGATGCATTCAATGATGGCGTCTTATCTGGGGCAATTCAGTCATGCCTCTGCATATCGGCTCGTCTGGTCTCTGTTTCAACGATACTGGGTGCTGAACAGATATTTTATGCTAGACAACCTTACGCTACGCCGCGCTGACGAACCACCCCGCTTTTACAACCTTTCCAGCCAGTATCGCTGGTTTTGCCGCAAGTATGAAAATGCCCTGATCTTCTTTCAGGTCGGCAAGTATTTCGAGTTTTACCGCGGCTAATAACCTAAAGGTCACAAGAGCCACGTACTACATCAGAACAAAATCGCGTATATACCAAAAAGCTCATTGACTATATGTATATAAAAGGTATAATAATTATACTATGGAATTTGAATTTGATCCGGAAAAGAGTATAGGCAATAAAGCAAAGCACGGTATTGACTTTCAAGAAGCTCAGTCTTTGTGGAAGGATCTTGATCTTTTGGAAATTCCTGTGAAAACGAGCGATGAAGAAAGATTTCTCGTTGTTGGCATAATGGATGGAAAACATTGGTCGGGAGTCATCACGCACCGGTCAGGCAAGATAAGGATTATTTCCGTGAGACGCTCCAGAAAAGAAGAGGTTAAATTATATGAAGGCGAGTGAATTTGATAAAAAATTTGATAAAGGTGAGAATATTGCCGGCCATCTTGATTTATCAAAAGCGAGGCGTCCAGAACAGGAACAAAAGCGGGTCAATGTGGATTTCCCCCTTTGGATGATCCAGTTACTGGACAGGGAAGCAAAGCGTCTGGGTGTGCCGCGCCAATCCATCATCAAGATATGGGTGGCGGAACGCTTGGAAAAGGTTGCTTAGAAGTAAATAGCCGTGTGAATCGCCTGTGACCTCGCGCCACCTTTAGGTGGTTAGGTTATTAGCCCCGCCAATAAAAACGGATATCAATGTCCGCACTACAATTAGGCGTTAATATTACCAGGTGATCAAATCAGGGATTATGAGACGGGCTGGCGTTTTTTCTTTTGAGAAGAAAATACATATGCTAAGATGCAGCCATGATAGAATCAGGAGCGACCTCTGTAAAAATCTGTGGGCGGTTGGGGAATTTTATTAAATAAATAATGGAAAATACTTAGTTATTAGAAATTCAGAGGTGACCAAAATGACCAGGACAGCAAATGTGTTAAAAGATGCGTTAACCCTTCGCCCGTCGGAAAAAGCAGAGCTTGTCGATAAACTGCTCTCCAGTCTTGATCAGCCGGATCGTAATATTGACAAGTTATGGGCGAAAGAGGCAGAAAGCAGGATCGATGCGTATGATCAAGGGAAAATAAAAGCGTTATCTTTAGAAAAAGTTCTGCAGAAATATAGATAAAATGAAGATCAATTTTCTGGAAATCGCTCAAATTGAACTGGATGATGCCATAGCGTATTATAATTATGAACTTCCCGGCCTTGGTGACGCTTTCTTAACTGAAATATTAAATGCACTGGACAGAATAGGTGAACTTCCAGAAGCATGGCATTCCTGTTCAAAACGAACAAGGAGATGCCAAACCAAGCGTTTTCCGTATGGTGTTGTTTATCAAATACGAGAAAAAGAAATACTGGTTGTTGCCGTCGCTAATCTTCACAGAAAACCTGATTATTGGCAGGACAGATTATAATTTCCATTCATCTTCATGGCTTGCTTTTGCAATAAATTGATTATCCCTGCATCCAATTTATGTTTCATGGCAGGTTATACGCTTAAGCAGGAATGGTCGAATCAGCAGGGAATACCTTAATTCTATGAATCTGAAGGTGGAATCACTGAAACATCAGCTGGCCGGAAAGTTCATCGGTCATCAGCTTCATTACTATGAAGAAATTGGTTCGACCAATGATGAGGGATTTCGTCTCGGTATTCAAGGCGCATCGGAAGGTACGGTACTGATCGCGGAGAGCCAGAATGCTGGCAAGGGTCGCATGCAGCGGGTTTGGCATTCACCGGCGGGTGCAAATATTTACACGTCCATCATTTTGCGGCCAAAGTTCGAGACGGTGCGCGCACCGCAAATTTCCATTGCCGCAGGTGTTGCTGTAGCTGAAACCCTCAACCATTACTGTCAGGGGAAAGTTCAGCTCAAGTGGCCGAATGATGTTTTGATTGGCGGTAAAAAGGTTTGCGGTATTCTTGCGCAGATGAAAATGTCGGCCGGCGCCATTGATTTTGTTGTGCTGGGGATCGGCATTAATGTCAATTTGAGCTCTGAACAATTTCCAAGCGATATTCAAGCGATTGCCACATCTTTGGCCATTGAAACCGGCCGCGAAATATCGCGTTTGGAATTGATAATTCGTCTGTATGAAAATCTGACAAAATGGTATAAACAGCTCCTTCAAAACGGGTTTAGTCCGATCAAAGAAAAATGGCTGAGCCGCTCGTCGATGATCGGCAAACCTGTTTCGGTGCTGTTTCGGGAAGAAGCCGTGAGTGGCACGGCCATCGGCCTGGATGATGACGGCGCTCTGATTCTTCTTGCCGCCGGGAATAAAGAAATGAAAGTCTCAGCAGGAGACGCGACAATTCTGAAGAGGTGAATATATGCTGTTAGTCATTGATGTCGGTAACACCAATACTGTTTTAGGTCTCTTTGACGGTGACCGTCTAATCCACGACTGGAGGATTCGAACGGAGATTGATCACACCATTGATGAGTATGGTATCCTGATTTCCAATTTGTATCAGTCCAGCCGGATGAACGCGAAAGAAATCAAATCCGTTACGGATATTATTATTTCCTGCGTTGTGCCGCCGATGCTCAATATCCTGGAACCCCTGTGTCTGAAATATTTTAAAATCAAACCGATGATTGTGGGGCCCGGCATTAAAACGGGCATGCCTATTTTTTATGATAATCCCAAGGAAGTGGGCGCGGACCGCATCGTCAACGCGGTGGCCGCTTTCGACAAGTATCGACAGGAATCGATTATTGTGGATTTCGGCACGGCGACGACCTTTGACTATGTCTCGCCCAAGGGCGAATATATGGGCGGCTGCATTGCGCCGGGCATCGTGATTTCCAGCGAGGCGCTTTTCGCGCGCGCATCCAAGTTGCCTCGTGTTGAATTCGGCAGACCGAAGACCATTATTACCAAAGACACCGTCAGTGCCATTCAGGCGGGTATCATGTTCGGTTACGCGGGCTTGGTGGATGGTATCGTTGCGCGCATGAAAGCGGAACTCAAATCAAAACCCATGGTGATTGCGACGGGAGGATTGGCGCGGGTGGTGGCGCAGGAAGCCAGGAGCATTGATAAAATCGAAGAGATGCTGACGCTGGAAGGTTTGCGTCTGATCTATGAACTTAATTCCAAACCATGCTAAACGTCGGCTTGACAGGCGGTATCGCCTGTGGGAAATCGACCGTGGCGCAGATGTTTGTGCGTCTGGGCGGGCGCCTGATTGATTTCGACAAGCTTTCCCACCAGGTGCAGGAGCCGGGTCAGCCTGCCTGGCAGGATGTGGTTAACTTTTTCGGCGTGGATATCTTGCAGCCGGACCGCACCATCGACCGCAATAAACTGGCGGTAATTGTTTTTGGCGATGCCCGGAAACTTCAGGCGCTCAATGCCATCGTCCATCCGCGTGTGTATGAGGCGTGGTGTTTTCGGTTGAAGAGCATTGAGGCAGAAAACCCGCAAGCCATCGTTTTTGCGGATGTGCCGCTTTTGTTTGAAGGGCAAATGCAGCATTTGTTTGATCTGACGATTCTGGTGATGATTGAGCCTGAAGAACAGATCAAACGCCTGATGGCGCGAAACGCGATTGGCCGGGCAGATGCAGAGCTTCGGCTGTCCTCTCAGATGCCGATTCGCAATAAAGTCGGGCTGGCGGATATCGTAATCGACAATGCCTGTGCCGTTGATGAGACTGAAAAAAAAGCGGCGGATGTGTGGCGTAATTTGTTGGAACGGGAAAAAACAAAATATCACAACAAAGAACATTAAAAAAATATCCAGAAAATGGAGGGAAAAAAATGATTGAGAAAAATGTCAAAACGGATTTCAGTGCAAACGTATCCGAACCGGTGATCGGTGCGGGCACCTTTGTTCACCCGCTCGCAGCCGTGATCGGCAACGTCATTCTGGGAAACAATGTCATGGTGGCTCCGACAGCCTGTGTTCGCGGCGATGAAGGCCAGCCGCTTCATGTGGGTGACGATTCCAACGTGCAAGACGGCGTGGTGATCCATGCGCTGGAAACCGAGGTGGACGGAAAGCCTGTGGAAAAAAATCAGGTGGAAGTCAATGGTAAAAAATACGCTGTGTATGTAGGCAGTCGTGTGTCGCTTGCGCATCAGGTGCAGATTCACGGGCCGGCGGTGGTCATGGATGATACGTTTGTCGGGATGAAAGTGCTGGTCTTTAAATCTTTCGTCGGCAAAAATTGTGTGATTGAGCCGGGCGTTATTTTGATGGGCGTCAAAATTGCCGATGGCCGTTATGCCCCGGTCGGCTCGGTCATTAAAACCCAGGCCGAAGCCGACGCATTGCCGGTTATCACCGCCGATTATCCGCTCAAAGAGATGAACAAAGGCGTGCTGCATGTCAATAAGGCGCTGGCTAAAGGGTATCTGGCTCAAGCTAAATAAAGGTCAATTGGAGGACGAATCTAACAGCCGGTTCAATCTCTTGATGAGAACCGGCTGTTTTTCGTTGCAACATGCTAGTTAAAATCAAACCTTCCCGGAAGACTCGAACGCCACGCGCGTGTTTGTCCTGCGGCACGACGGACAACATGAGGAACCGCCGCTATTGCTCAGTGAAATGCCGGCAGCACTTGCGACAGAAACTGACGACCCGTAGCGGATTGTTGGAAGCCATCCATGCGCGTTATGCCACGTTTTATTTTACTGATGATCTGATTGTGATGGACGTTATGGTGCATGATCTCCGGGAAGTTTTCCGCTTCAGCGCCTCGCGTACAAAAGGATGCAGACCTGCCGACGATTTCGGGAAGATGGCTAACCGCCTTGGCGATGCCTGGTGGGCCGAAGAGAATCGGACGAAAAGAAAATATATGGCGTCGCGCAAGCTTCTGGATCTGGCCGAAAGACACGCGATTTCGGAAGGACTGGTGCGTCCGCGTTTAATCAGAGTGGCGACTGTGAAACCGGAATCCCTGCAATATTTGGGCATCAGCAAGGCTGAACTGGGTTCCCGTGAATTGACCAAACTCATTAAAAACGCCTACCGGCGGGAGGTGAAAGTGCATCACCCCGATACAGGCGGCCAGGCTTCAACCTTCAGAAAGCTTCATGACGCTTATCAGGAACTTCTACGCTGGGCCGACAACCCCACCTTCATCCGTCGCCGGGGTTTCCCCGATAAATGGTATTACGACAGCGCCAATCAAAAATGGATTCAGCCGATATTGGTGAGAAAATAGACGTCAGGAGTGAGGGCGTTTTAGTCTATCCGCCTCACGCCTTTTATTTTCTGCGCAATTATTAAATCCTGCGGAACTCAGTGCCCAGTGCCGTTGGATAACGTATAATATGTTTCGCACATTTTGACTACAGGAGAGGGTGAACCTTTTTGATGTCTTCCGGTGTATTGAGATTGTGGAAGAGCCTGCCATCATTGTTGAACGGGGAAATCTGCTCTTCGCCAATCGTCAGAACGCGCATATCCCGGTAGAATCCGGTGATCTTGAGTTTATCCATCAACAGCAACCGCTTGATGGATGGCAGGCATTTGCGTGAATAAATGGCGTGCAAGGGCTGATAGCCATAGGCAAGTTCCGGAACGATCACATCATGATGGCCTGTCTGCCCGATCAGATAAGCTATGAAATCCTCGTTTAAAAAAGGCATGTCGCAGGGACAGAAAAAAGCGTAATCATTTTTAGCGTAGAAGAGTCCTGTATAAATCCCGCACAGGGGTCCTTTTCCTTTATAAATATCCGTTACAATCATTGCGTCGGTAAATTCGAGATAAGAGAGGGGATCATTCGTTACAATGACGATTTCTGAAAACAGCCGGCGATAAATATTCAACGCCTTTTCAATCAGGCGGATTCCATCAATTTCCAGAAACGCCTTATTGACGCCCATGCGTGAATTTTTACCGCCTGCCAGCAGGATGCCGGTGATGAAAGGTTGGGGAGGCGTCAAATTAAAAGTCTCCTTTATTCAAAATTTATTTTTCCTTACCATAAAAAGACCAATTCTTTATGCGAAAAATTTCCTTTTGGGATATTTTCGATTGACTGTTGAAATGTAAAACTATAAAAGCCGATAATTGGAATTTTTACTAATTTAATGAGGGGGTATTTCATGAGTAAGGATGTTAAGCTTTTTGGGTTGTCTGCGGAGAGTGGCAGATGGGTGTTTGTCATCTTAGGATTGATCATGTGCGTATGCCTGGGGGCGGTTTATGCTTATAGTATATTTCTGGCGCCCGTGAGGCAAGCTATGCAGGTTTCGGCATCTATGGCCAATCTGCCCTTTATGGTTTTTCTGGCTTTCTTTTCCGTGACGATGTTTTTCGGGGGCCGTGTCATGGAAAAGCTGGGACCGCGCAAGCTCAGCATCACAGGCGGTATCATTGTCGGTTTGGGCTGGCTATTGTCGAGTTTTGCCCCGAATATCTGGGTGCTGACGCTGACCTATGGTGTGATTGCCGGATCGGGCGTCGGCCTGGTTTACGGCTGTCCCGTTGCAATGGGAGCGAAATGGTTTCCGGATAAAAAAGGCCTGGCCGTTGGGCTGATTCTAGCCGGTTTCGGCGGTTCAGCGCTCATTACCGGCAAGGTCGCCAGCATTCTGTTACCTACCATTGGATTACAGTCAACCTTTATGTATTTCGGCATCGTGTTCGGCATTGTTCTGGTTATTTTAAGTTTGCCGTTCAAGTTTCCTGCTGCCGGCTGGGTTCCGGCTGGTTGGAAACCTGCGGCGGGAGCTGTTGTGGCGGCTGATTTTACTCCGGGCGAAATGGTGAAAACCAAAACATACTGGGGATTGTTTTTTTGTTTTATCATTGGCTCCATCGCGGGGTTGATGGCGATCGGTATTTCCAAGCCGGTAGGCAATGAAATTATCAAAATATCCGGTGAAACAGCAGCGACGCTGGTCGGTGTGTTCGCGATTTTCAATGCGCTTGGACGTCCGATCTTCGGTCTTTTAACGGATAAGATCACACCCCGCAATGCCGCCATGCTGAATCTGTTTATCATTCTGGTTGTGTCGGTTCTTATGATTACGGCCAAAGAAGGAGATACTAGACTTTACACGCTGAGTTTCATCGGCTTCTGGCTGTGTCTAGGCGGCTGGCTGGCAATTGCTCCGACGGCAACGGCCGCGTTTTTCGGTATGAAAAATTATGCGCGCAATTACGGCGTGGTCTTTTTCGCTTACGGTTTGGGCGCGATCATCGGGGGGATCATCTCCGGACAGGCTAAAGATGTTTTCGGAACCTATACGGTCGCTTTCTACCCGACGGCTGTATTGGCGGCCGTCGGACTGGTTCTGGCGTTTGTATTGCTCAAAGCACCGCAGAAAGCTTAATCGCAGATTCTTCTGTGTTCAGAAATAAAAAAAGCGGGCTTTTGGCCCGCTTTTTTTATCGGATAATCTTCCGGTCGATCCCCGCAGGTTTTGCGCCCTGGCGCTCCACCATGGAATGTATGTCCCCTTTGCCTCTAAACCGTTTGACATTGAGCATGAAAATTTCCAGCTTGCTCAAAACATTGGGCGGCAGGAGATTGCCGTCGATTTCGATGGAAATGGTCGGATAATTTCTTTCTCTGGCCCAGGGCGTGTAAAGTCCTTCGATCACACGGCCGATCAGGCAGGCAAAAGGTGAAATATTTACGACGCCGGAATAGCCGTCCATCATGGCGGTTGCGGCCACGCCGCTGGAAATGCTGATTTCGGAATAAAGTTCATGGCTCACGAAATATTTCTCCGTGTTTTTCATGATCTCTTCCATATCATGAGGCGTTTTAGGCACAAGGCCGGTCACACTCAATGTGTTGCGGATATTTTTTTCGACATGGTGTTTGTAGGCATGCTCGATCTTCCAGTTGATGATGTCGCGAAGTTCGCGGGCAAAGATGCGCCGATACCATGGCAGCAGGTTCAGGCGCTTTTTGAGTTCGTAGTGGCGGACAAAGTCACAATAGTAGACCCATTCTGCGACATTGGATATTTTGCCGATAATACCGTGCCGGCTGAACTGCTGGATTAACTCATCGACGGCAAAATCGTCGCGCCGGACGTAGATTTCACCGACAATCAGAACTTTGGGGCAATCCTCCATTTTTCGGGACAGGGGGATGCGGGAAATGGACCCGGCAATTTCCCGCAGTACAGGAAGGACTTTTGTAATATCGCTCTCAGCGACGCCGATCATTTTCTGCCAGACCTGATCATAAATCCTCATCGCCTCGACCGGATCGGCGGCACAAGTCCGCAACGATGTTTCGACGTCTTTCATATAATCGCCGATGATAACCGACCACCAGGCATATTTGGAAAATTCCGATCCCAATTCATTGTAGGAATTATCCGAATCCATGGTGAAAACCACGACGTTTTCCAGACGCAGATCCTTGAAAAGATTTTCATAGAAAACAAAATACTGGCCGGTCCGGCAGGGGCCGGTGGTTGTGGGCACAAATAGAATATACGTTTCATCCTTGCGGTATTTTTCAGAGGATAAGTATTTCAGCGCGCTGCCCAATACGAGGTGCGACGGGAGGCATTCCTTGCCTGAAGCGTGATTGCGTGCCAGCTGCAAGGTGTAGATATCCGGCACCGGCATGGTTTCGGCGTTGATGCCCAGGCCCCGAATCGTTGCGCCAATCAGTTCCGCTGAGAGCCTCCCCATGTTGGACAAAAGCAGTTTTACCCGCGGGTTATTCTTGATCGGCATCTTCTCGCCGGTGATCGTGTTTTTGATGTGAATCTCTTCATCCCGATGGTTGATGAAGCGCAAACCGTTATCGTAGCGCTCTTCGCGGATATCGTCGAGTTTGGAGCGGTAACCTTCTATAATGTCGAGAAACGCTTCGATACGTGTATCCACCCCCGCGTCGGCTGTATGAGAATCCAACTCCAGAATGAGGAAAGGTTTGGTTCCCATCATCCATTTCAAATAGTGCAGCATGAAGGAGTCGGGCGCGCAGGAGAAGTTGGAAACGTAGGTAACGAAAATGTTGTCCTCGTTTTTCAAAAGCTTGCCGGCTTTCATGTCCTGCTGGCCATAGTACCAATACATATTGGGGTAAATCGGTTGATCTTCAAAGGGCAGAATATCGTAGGGGATCACCGTATGTCCGCGGGATGTGTATTTCCGGGGGATGCCCATGTTGGCGTCGGCGGTAAAGGAATTGTAAGGGCGTCCCAGAAGCGCGATGACCGGCCGCTTGGCGCGTCGGGCATCGATGAGCGCCTGTTTGCCGAGCTCAGTAAATTTGGCAAAGCATTCCATTTGTTTTTCATAGGCGACGTCAAACGCCTTTCTGGCCTCGTTTTCACCAAAACCCAAGTTTGCGGCCATCGCGATAAACGGTTCGGAAGCTTTATCCGTGCCGTACATGAAACTGACGACCGGCATTAGATATTTTTCCTCCGGAATTTCCGGAAACGCCTTCTTGATGTAATAGGGGAGGCTTTGCGTGATGGGGCAGAAATTGGCCGGCGCGTCTTTTTCATAGCTTTCCATGTCTCGGAAGTGCGGCAGGAAAATATAGTCGATTTTCCGGTCAAAAATATCCTGAACAGCGCCGTGGGCGATTTCTGCGGGGAAACAGTAGCTGCTTTCCACGCGCGCCGCGCCTTCGGGTGATATTTCTGTGGATACAAAGGTTTTCACGCCCAGCATGTGGAAGAACCAGGCATAAAGCGGCCAGAGCGTATAGATGGAGAAACAACGGGGGATGCCGATCACAAAGTCTTTTTTCCGGATCAAGTCTTCCGGATTCGGCGCGCATTCCTTAAAAAGAATGTCATTTCTTTTTTCAATGTAGTCGGTCACCAAGGCTTCATTGAATTCTTTTTTCTTCCGGATATTTGCGTATTTGTTACAGCGACCGCCGAACATGTATTTATGCCCGTTGACATTGAGCATGCGGATCGGGCAGAAATTGTCGCAGGCCTTGCACTGGAATTCCTTTTCGTAGAGAATATTTGTCGCGAGGATCTGATCAATGTCGTACTCGGTTTTGGAGAGAAATCCTTCCGATATTTTTTGTTTAGCCAGAATGCCCACGCCGAAGCAGCCCATAAGTTCGGGATCGGGCGGTACGAGGATGTTTTTATCCAGAAGCATTGCGAACGCCAGGGGGACCGCCTTATTTTTTGCGACGCCGCCCTGCAGTACGATGGTTTTGCCGATGGTGCGGTTGCCCACGACGCGGTTTAAGTAGTTCGATACAATGGATGTGACGATGCCTGCCGTGATGTCTTCGCGGGATGCGCCCTGCTGAACGGCATTGCGGATATCGGAGTTGATAAAGGCGGAGCAGTGTTCACCGAACTTCAGCGGCTCTTTTGCGGCAAGTGCGATATCGCCGATAAGCGCAGCTTCGGAAATGTTCAGATCGCCCTGTGCCGATTCTTCCAGAAACGATCCGGTTCCCGCGGAGCAGGCTTCGTTCATGGCGTAATCAATCGGAACCTTGTTTTTCAGCGAAACATATTTGGCGTCCTGGCCGCCGATCTCAAAGATCGTGTCGATATCGTCGCGGTAAAAAGTGGTGCCGACGGCATGGGCGATGATTTCGTTGTACACGGCGGGTGTTTCCAGAAAAACGCCGAGAATTTCTCGCGATGATCCGGTTGTGGCGGCCAAGGTGATTTTGATTTGCCCGTCCCCGATATCTTCATGGATTTGTTTTTTTATTTCCTGAAGGCAGTTTTTCAGCGAGGCGACGGGATCCCCGTGTGTGCGTCCGTAAAAAGAGGCGGTGATCTCGTTTGTTTCCATGTCGATCAGACAGGCTTTTGTTGTGGTGGACCCGCCGTCCACGCCGAGAATGTATTCCCGGCAGGCTTTGACTTTGCCTTTTCGGGACGGCAGATAGGTGACTTTGCCCTGGGCGGTTTGCAGGCTTTTGAATCTTTTAAACTGAATTCGGCTACTTTTGAAGAGCGCCTCGGAAGTCGGCAGACTGCTGCCGGACGATTCCGCCAGAAGCGCCGCGCCGTAGGCCTCGAAATAAGGCGCCTGTTCGGGTACGATAAACTCGATCTGCGGGACGCGTTCGCGGATAAATTTCAGAATATAAGGATTCTGCGTAACGCCGCCCACCAGCAATACTTTGCCTTTCTCAACTCTGGCTCTTTTGAGAAAGTCGGCGACTTTGATGGCCATGACATCGCTTAAGGATAAAACGATATCGCCGGTTCTTGCCTCGCCTTTGTTCAGACGATGGGTGCAGTCGCTCTTCATGAAGACGGAGCAGCGCGAAGAGAGCTTGAACACGCGACAGTCTTCGGGAAGATGGCTGATATCGGCAAGCTTCATGTTCATCCGCGCCAGCTGCTGTTTGAAAAATTCTCCCGTTCCTGACGCACATTTGTTGCCTGAAAAACTTGTGACAATTTTTTTGTTTGGATCGATTGTGTAAACGACAAGATCTTCGCCTCCCAGAGAAACCAGCGCATCCACCTGATACGGCAGATTGCGCAATGCTTCTTCAACGCAAAGGGGTTCGATCACACTGTTGATGTTTAAAAGATGACGGCCCTCCGTGCCCGTGGCCAGTGTTCTGACTGCGGGGGGGGCGGCATGAGATGCCAATACCTTTTTGAGTGTGTCTAGGAAATTTCCTTCATGCGGTTCCACTGCGTTCCATATCACGCTGTTTCCGTCAAGCAGGGCAACTTTGATGTTTGAAGCTCCAATATTAATTCCCAGGCTGTGCATAAAAAACTCCCTTAAATAAAAATCCGAATGATCAATATTACGATTAGTCCTGATCGTCAAGTATCAGATCATGTAGAGTTGAAAATATTCGGCAAGATGAGGAATTTGCTGATGAAAAGAAAAACAGCCGACGGCAGTTGCCGTCGGCTGTTTTTATGTGTGATTTAAAAATTCATTTGCCCGGCAGGCTGATCTTTTATTTTAATGACCCTCTTCCATGGCGCCGCCGATGTACATCATTGCGAGCAGCATGAAAACCAGTGTTTGAACGACGGAGGTGAAAATCATTAAAAACATAATGGGTAGCGGAACAATGAGCGGTACCAACAGGAGCACAACCAGCAAAACGATATCTTCACCGGCGATGTTTCCGAAAAGACGGAATGTCAAGGACAGGGGCCGTGACAAATGACTGATGATTTCAATGGGCAGCATCAGGGGAATCAGCCACCAGACCGGGCCTAGGAACTGTTTGAAATACTTGAGTCCGTGGGTCATCACACCGACAATATGAGTCGAGAAGAATACAACCAGCGCCATGGCTGCATTGGTGTTGATGTTTGCCGTTGGCGATTCGAAACCAGGAACAATGCCAATCAGATTGGATGTCAGAATGAAAATGCCGATCGTCGCAATCAGGGGGAAAAACTTTTTCCCGTGATGCCCCATCGTCTCGATGAGCAATCCATGAAGGCCATCTACAATCACTTCCATAACATTTTGCAGGCGGCCCGGGTAAACCTGAAGATTTCGGGTTGCCAGAAATGAAAGCAACGCCAGCAGGGCGACTACAAACCACGTATAAGTTACGTGGCCGGGAACATAGTGATTTTCCAGAAACAGTAGAGGGTGCATACTCTAAAGAACCTCCTCAATAAAGTTTTTTTTTGCCAGGGCTGTGATCATCGTGACAACAATATTGATCACCACCACGGAAAGTCCGAGAATCAGGCCGATGATGTTAACGGTATCGGCGGATATCAATAAAAACAATACGACAGCGGTCAGCGCCAGACGGATGTAATACTTGATCATGGTTGGTCTTTTGACATTGCCGGATGGGTCCTTAAAAAGACCTCGCAACCCGAACTCCATGCCGTAAAAATTAAGAATGCTGATGAAGCCGCCCAGAAGAACGCCTAAAGAAAACTTAAAGGGTGCAAAAATGAACGAAGGGATAAAGAGGATTGCCAGAATGATCCAGTTGGCAATCTCAAGTCTTTTTTGGAGCGGGTCTTTGGCGATGAGGTTCACTTTTCAAACTCTTTATAATGGATTCATCATCCTGAAAATTTCTTTTAATTAAAACATATATGTTACGAAAACCGGCTGAAATCCCAATCAACAAAAAAACAACGGTAAATACCTGGCCGGAATCGAACTTCCGATCTAAATAATTTCCTAAAAGGAGGCAACCAAAAATTGCCAGCACCATTGCGATTCCGATACTGCTGGCGTAAGCCATCTGGATACTTAATTTTTTAGTTTCACTATCCATTTAGTGATGCGCTCCTTAACATGCGGCATAAACAAAGTCAATTAAAAATATGACCGCCGTTCATTTTTTGTTCAAAAAATGTCGGTTATTTTTATACCACTCGATGGTTTTTCGAAGCCCGGTCGTTAAGTCGGTTGTTGCCTTAAATCCAAACTCACTCAAGGACTTGGATGTATCCAGCAGGCGGCGGGGCTGACCGTCGGGTTTGGTTTTGTCCCAGATAATTTTACCTGAAAAACCCGACAAGCGGGCGATCAATTCGGTCAGGTCTTTAATGGAAATCTCAAAGCCTGCTCCGATATTCACCGGTTCGCTTTTTTCGTAGGAATCGGCGGCAAGACATATGGCAGTGGCCGCGTCTTCCACGTAGAAGAATTCTCTTGTTGCCGAACCGGTGCCCCACACCTCCAGGGTGTCGGAGTGCGCGTCCATTGCATCAAAGCATTTTTTAATTAAGGCTGGAATGACGTGAGAGGAGCGGGGATCAAAATTATCTCCGGGCCCGTAAAGATTCACCGGAAGCAAAAAAATTGAGTTAAACCCGTACTGCTGCCGGTATGCCTGCGATTGCACCAGCATCATTTTTTTGGCAAGTCCGTAGGGTGCGTTTGTTTCTTCCGGATAGCCATTCCAGAGGTCTTCTTCTTTGAAAGGAACCGGCGTGAATTTGGGATAAGCGCAAATGGTGCCGAGTGCGACAAATTTTTCAATAGGGTGCAAATACGCTTCGTGAATCAATTGTGCGCCCATGATCAGGTTGTCATAAAAGAGCTCGGCGGGCTTTTCCTGGTTGTAGCCGATCCCGCCGACCTTGGCGGCCAGATGAATGACGATATCCGGTTGGGTTTCGTCCAACATACGGCGAATATCGCCTAGCTGAGTTAAATTATATTCAGGAAGATCGGCAATGTCGATGCTCTGGCAGCCGTATTGATTTAGGTTGGTTATCAGGTGTTGCCCCAGAAATCCTTTGCCGCCCGTCACTGTAATACGTTTATTTTTAAGCAAGGGTTTTATCCTTCAAGTGATGTTAACTGATCCGTCCCGAGTTAATGCAGGAAAATCCTGCATCCACCAGTGTTTTTTCTTTTTTGGCCAATTCCAGATCCGCGGCGATCATCATGTCGATGAGTTGATCAAATGTGACTTTCGGCTGCCAGCCCAGAGCTTTATTCGCTTTGGAGGCGTCTCCCAGGAGAACGTCAACTTCCGTGGGACGGAAATAACGGGGATCGACAGCCACATATTGAGCGTAATCCAGATTCAGTTTGCTGAAAACTTTTTCCGTAAATTCACGGACTGAGTGGGTCTCCCCCGTTGCGATGACGTAATCATCCGGTTTTTCTTGCTGCAGCATCAGCCACATGGCCTCCACAAAATCGCCGGCAAATCCCCAG
The DNA here is from genome assembly GCA_964547345.1 of uncultured Smithella sp. Lineage (GTDB taxonomy): Bacteria > Desulfobacterota > Syntrophia > Syntrophales > Smithellaceae > UBA8904. The sequence continues at coordinate 92,152 of CAZJMX010000005.1, forward strand.
TCTCTTTTGGCTTCCAGATTGCCCAGATAAAGTTTATCCCGAAGTCCAACCTTGATTTGTGTGGCGGCGCGGGTTATTTTTCGGGTGACGAATGTTTCGCCGCGGCGAGGCGATTCATGGTTGAAGAGAATGCCGTTGGTGGCGAAAAGTCCGTAGGCGTCGCGATAATTCTGCACGATATAATAGGCGTATACCTTTGCTGCGGCATAGGGGCTGCGGGGCTGAAAGATCGTCTTTTCGCTCTGGGGGGGCTCTGCCGCGCCGAACATTTCACTCGAAGAGGCCTGGTAAAATTTTGTTTGTATGCCGGTTTTTCGAATGGCTTCAAGAATTCTCAGCGTTCCCAGTCCGGTGATGTCGCCCGTGTATTCAGGCATGTCGAAGCTGACGCGCACATGGCTTTGCGCACCCAGATGATAGATTTCATCGGGTTTGATGGATGAAAGTAAATCCATGAGCTGTCCGGAGACGCTCAGGTCTCCGTAATGTAGAAACAGTTTTGCATTCGGGTCATGAAAATCGCGGTAAAGATGATCGATGCGGTCCGTGTTAAACGTGCTGGATCGACGAATCAGACCATGAATCTCATAACCCTTGTTTAATAGAAATTCTGCGAGATAAGATCCGTCTTGCCCTGTAATGCCAGTGAGAAAAGCTTTTTTCATGGTATTTCCTTCTGCGTTTAGAGACGCCAGTAAGTGATGCCCAGCGACTGTGCCTGTTCGGGGCTAAAGACCGCTTTGATATCAAGCAGAATCGAACGACCTTTGCGGCACAGAGATGAAACTTTTTCAATACCCATGTCCTGATATTCGCGATGGGCCACGGCCAGAATCACGGCATCCACGTCTTTCATTTCTTTTAAAGATACCAGTTCAATGCCGCAATGATCGCGAGCCTCTTCGGGAATCGCCAGCGGATCATTTGCCAAAACGGTCACGCCGTAATCCTGCAGTTCATTGATGATATCAACGACACGAGTGTTTCGCAAATCGGGAACATTTTCCTTGAAGGATAGCCCCAGAACCGCCACACGCGACTTTTTTACCTGGATATCTGCGCTAATCAGCATCTTGATGACGCGTTCCGCGACATACTTGCCCATATTGTCATTGATCCGTCGTCCCGAGAGAATGACTTCCGGGCGATAGCCGATGCTTTCCGCCTTATAGGTCAGATAATAGGGATCAACACCAATGCAGTGACCACCGACTAGGCCTGGCCGGAAATTGAGAAAATTCCATTTGGTGCCGGCCGCTTCTAGGACTTCCAGTGTGTCGATGCCCATCTTGTTGAAGATGATGGCCAGTTCATTCATGAGAGCGATGTTGATGTCGCGTTGCGTGTTTTCAATGACTTTGGCGGCTTCCGCGACTTTAATGGACGAGGCACGGTGCAGGCCAACCTTGACCACCGCGCTGTAGATCCCTTCGAGAAGATCCAGGGTGTCCGAATCGGAAGCGGAAATAATCTTTACGGTGTTGTCCACGGTGTGAACCTTATCGCCGGGATTGATACGTTCAGGCGAATAGCCTACGGTAAAGTCCCTGCCGAATTTCAACTTGGATTCCCGTTCCAGGACGGGTACGCAGATGTCTTCCGTTACACCGGGATAAACCGTGGATTCATAGACAACACAGGAACCAGCGGACATGTGCTTGCCGATAATTGCCGAGGCGTTTTCCATTGCGCCGAGATCGGGAACATGAAAATGATCCACCGGCGTGGGAACGGCGACGATGAACAGTTTGCAGGATGCCAGATCCGCGGGTTTGGACGTAAAATGAATTTTTGTCTTTTTCAATTCTCCGTCGGCGACTTCCATCGTCCGGTCATGTCCCTTTTTCAGTTCGGCGACGTTGGCTTCGCTGACGTCGTAACCGACCACGGTAAAATGACGCGACAAATGTACGGCCAGCGGCAGGCCAACATACCCCAGGCCGACAATGGCAATTTTATTTTTCCCCGCATAAAACGATTGAGCCGTCAGAGTCCTTTTCATGATGATATCCTCAACTGCTGTATTTTAGGTAAATAGGCGAGAACTATTACCGCATTGGTTTATGCTTGTCAATGAGCCGGTCACAGATTTTTCAACGTTTTTGCAAGAGTCGACAGGGTTTTGTCCATATCGGCAGACGTGTGTGCAAAGGATAAGAATCCCGCTTCAAACTGCGAGGGCGCGAGCCAAATGCCGTTTTCGATCATCCCATGAAAAAAACGAGCGTAGAGGCGGGTATCCGATTTCATGGCAGTATTGAGATCGTCAACAGGTCCTTCTTGAAAAAAAACAGTGAACATGGAAGAGAACTTATTGATGCAAACGGCGATGCCATTGTGCTGAAACAATTTATTCATTTCCCGGCAAAGGTCACTGGCCTGGTTTGTCAAAGTGGCGAACTCATCTTCTTTAGTTTTAAGAATATTGAGTGTCGCGGCGCCGGCGCTCATAGCCAGAGGATTTCCGGAAAGCGTACCTGCCTGATAGATATCGCCTGCGGGCGCGAGTTTTTGCATGATTTCTTTTTTCCCGCCCAAGGCGCCCACCGGCAGACCGCCGCCGATGATTTTTCCCAGGCAGGTCAGATCGGGCGTCATGCCGATGAGGTTTTGATAACCGCCAAAACCAAAGCGAAACCCGGTGATGACTTCGTCAAAGATCAGCACAATGCCGTATGCGGTCGTCAACTCCCTCAATTTTTTTAAAAAGCCTTCCTTCGGCGTTACAACGCCCATGTTGCCTGCGACCGGTTCGATAATAACGGCTGCCACTTGAGAAGCGTAGCGCTCTATTGCGCTTTCTAGGGCGTCAACATCATTGTAGGGGAGACTCAGTGTGAGCCTGGCCAATTCTTCCGGGATTCCCGGAGAGCCGGGGATGCCGAGGGTTGCGACGCCTGAGCCGGCTTTAATAAGCAGCGAGTCGGCGTGGCCATGATAGCAGCCGTCGAATTTAATAATCATGTTTCTGCCGGTGTAACCGCGGGCCAGGCGAATGGCTGTCATGGTGGCTTCCGTTCCGGAGCTGGTCATCCGCACCCGTTCGATGGATGGAATGGCTTCACAGATGAGGCGGGCCATCTGTGTTTCGGCAACGGTTGGCGCGCCGAAACTGGTTCCCTGAGCGGCTGCTCGGCAGATCGCAGAGGTGACATCCGGTTGCGCATGACCCAAGATCATGGGACCCCAGGACAAAACATAGTCAATATATTCTTTGCCCGCTGTATCGTAAATCTTGCTGCCTTTTGCCCGATCTATAAAAACAGGATCGCCGCCCACGGATTTCCAGGCGCGCACGGGTGAATTGACGCCGCCTGCGATGACCTGACTGGCTTCCATAAATACATCTGAATGTTTTGAAGTCATTAAAAGTACTCCGGAGATGTTTTTTTATATTCCTGCAAGCTTTCAAGAATCAAAAAGTCGTTGCATTGCACGGTTTGGGACATCTGGTGAATCAGGGATTCAATTGTCTCGCTCTGGGCATGTAGCATGGTAAATAGGTTATATTTATTTTGAAAAGCAGGTTCTCTTTGGTAGCAATGAGAGATGTAAGGCAAGGCGGCAAAGAGGCCGCCCGCATTTTCGACAGCACCGGCAGGCAGTGCCCACATCACGAGGGCGTTCTTGTGATATCCGGCTTTTTGATGCCGCAGTACGGCGCCGAATTTTCTCAAGATGCCCTTTCGGGAAAGGCTTTTGAGCCAGCTCATCAACTGATCGTCTGCAAGACCACAGGCGTCTGCAATGTCGGTAAATGGTTTACCGGTCAGCGGGATGTCGGATTGAAGGATTCGCGCCGCTCTTTCTTCTTGGTTGGTGAATTTTTCCATGGCAAATGTTTTTATCCTTCTTGTGTCATAAAATCAAGCCAAGCGTTTATGTAAATATTTTTTCAAATATTTCTTGACAATCGGTTTGTTGACCGCTAGAAATAGAGTCAAATGACCGGCAGTCGTTAAATTTCGGGGAATGGAGGTCGAAAAAATAAAACACTTGGCGATTCCGGAAATGAAATGAGTCATAATAAAAAACAGGAGGCTTTAAATGAAAAAGAGTTTAGTTTATTCCGTGTTGGCGATGGTATTGGTGATTGTTTCCGCTCCCTTTGTTCTGGCGGCTCCGGAAGCAGCTGCGGCTCCCGCAGGTGTGGTTGATTATACAAAAGCAATCATCGTCGGTTGTTCTTTGCTCGCGGCAGGCATTGCCATTGCTTTCGGAACCATCGGAACCGGTAACGGTATGGGTCAGGGCTTGAACGGCGCAACAAACGCTGTTGGTAGAAATCCTGAAGCTCAAGGCAAAATTCTTCTTACCATGATGGTTGGTCTGGCCATGATTGAATCTCTGGCGATCTACGCGCTGGTTATTGCGCTGATCGTGCTTTACGCCAATCCGCTACTTAAGTATATTGGCTAAAATTTTATTGATATTATAAACAGGGAGGGGGAGCGTACATCGACTTTCTCTCCCTTTTTTGTGAAACTTCAATTCCGGAAGCGAAGCGCATTGGAATTGGTTAGTTGAACAATCCCGCCGCCGCGGGATTCATGCCGGCTGAATCGACCCTATCCATCTACGTCAACTTTTACCCGAAGACCTTTCGTTTCCGAACGCTTGTGCTTTCCCTCAAGCATCTTTTCTTTAGCTCGGGCGCTGCGTTTTCTTTTCTGACGCCGGATTTTTTCAATCTTTTCTTTTTCGGCGGCGACAAATCCCGTTTGCTGCTGTTCAATTTTATCCAGAAGCAGACGACGCGCCAGATGACGATTCAGGGTTTGTGATCTTTCCTTTTGGCATTTTACGGAAAGACCGGTGGGGATGTGGACGAGATGAACACAAGAAGAAGTTTTATTGACTTTTTGACCGCCGGGGCCGGAAGAACGGACGAAGGATTCCTCGAAATCGTTTTCGGAAACACCAAGCTCCTGCATTCTGGAAGCCAGCGCTCTTTCTTTTTCAGCGGATACCGGCATGGATGGCGCCTAAAAAAATATCAAGGGATGGAATAAATCTCGTCGCCGATCAGATGAATCCAGTTTTCCGTGAGGATTTCTCTGGCTTCTTCCAGCTTATCGACGCCCAAAATGACGATGGTTTCTTTACCGATCCGGTCAATGGTCGTATAAAGATAAAGAATGTTGATGTCCGCTTTGGCCAGCGGTTTCATGATGGCGTTGATGCCGCCGGCATGCAGGGGCACTTCTGCGGCAAGCACCGTCGTGACTTCAAAATTAAAGTTAAAACTGTTCAGAAGCGCAGTTGCACGATCGGGATCATTGACGACCAGGCGCACCCGGCTGTCATGTTCGATGCTGGCGGCCGATACGGCTTTCGTGCTGATGTCTTCCAGGTCCAGAATATGCGTGAGTTGGGCGAAGGAACCGGGAACGTTGCCTAATAAAACGGAAATTTGTTTAACTGCCATAAAATATCCTTAGTCGTTTTGAGCGTAGTCAAATCCGGCGGAAAATGCCTTGCGGTTGATTTCCGCGAGGGACTTTTTCTTGCTGCCCATAATTGTTTCCAGGCTTTTGAGATAGATTTCCGGAGAAATGACATTCGATTTTTTAATGAAAGCCCCCATCATGATGACGTTGGCGACACGGTTGTTGCCCAGCTCATGAGCGATATCGGCACAGGGAACGCATACAGTTTCAATATCCTGGCGGTTGGGACGCGCATCAATGATTGATGAATTGATGAAGATGGTTCCGCCGGATGTTACTTTATTTTGAAATGAAAAAAGAGAAGGGGCATTCATGACCACGAGATAATCCGGTTCCGATGCGACCGGAGACGCAATTTCCTCATCTCCCAGAGCGACGGTGCAGTTGGCCGTGCCGCCTCTCATTTCCGCTCCGTAAGCGGGAAGATAGGTTACGTGGTAGCCCTTGTTCATCGCGCTTTGGGCCAGACTGATGCCCATCATTAAAACACCCTGTCCGCCAAAGCCGGAAAAAATCACCTTAACGATCATGACTGGCCCTCCGCTTCTTTCTTCATCGCGGTGATATTGTCTTTATAGACGCCGGGCGGAAATTCTTTACTCAGGACGTCGTCGATCCATTTGCAGGAGTCAATGGAGGACATCTTCCAGTTGGTCGGGCATAAGGAGAGAATCTCCACCATGGAGAAGCCTAGTCCGTCCACCTGGCATTGAAATGCTTTCTTAATGGCTTTTTTGGTCTTATTCACACCCGCCGGAGAGCTCACTGAGCATCTTTCCACATAAGTGGAGCCACCCAGCTGAGAGAAGATTTCACTGACCTTTATGGGGTAACCATCCACCGCTTGTTTACGACCAGTCGGACTGGTCGTTGTTCTCTGATTCAGCAGGGTGGTCGGAGCCATTTGCCCACCGGTCATCCCATATACGGCGTTGTTGATGAAGATGACGGTGATGTTTTCACCGCGGTTGGCGGCATGGAGGCTCTCAGCAATGCCGATGGCAGCGAGATCTCCGTCGCCCTGATAGGAAAAGACGACCCGGTCGGGCAGCGAGCGTTTGATGGCCGACGCCATAGCCGGCCCGCGTCCGTGCGGTGCTTCGATCATGTCCACATCAAAATAATTATAGGCCAAAACGGCGCATCCCGCCGGAGGAACACCAATGGTGATGCCTCGAATGCCCATCTCATCGATGACTTCGCACGCGATACGGTGAACAATGCTGTGACCGCACCCCGGGCAATAATGATAAATATTGTGTTTTAAACTCTGGGGATGTTGAAAAACTATTTTTGCCATGTCTGTCTGATCCTTCAATATGGTCGGCTATCAATCTTTTTTAGTGTAAATCTTGGCGACGACGTTGGCGAGCTCCGCAGGAGTCGGAACAGCGCCTCCCGGACGTCCGTGAAAATCGATGTTGGCATAGCCTTGAAGAGCTAGGCGGACGTCTTCCAGCATTTGGCCGGTGCTCATTTCGAAAACAAGATAATTCTTGATTTTTGAGGACATCGCCCGCAATTTCAGTTCCGGGAACGGCCAGAGCGTGATTGGACGGAAAAGACCGACTTTCATTCCGTGGTCGCGTAACCTTTTAATAGCGCCCTTAGCGATTCTCGCTGCTGTTCCATAGGCCACAATGACCAGATCGGCGTCTTCGGTCAGATGTTCTTCATGAAGCGTTTCGTTCTTGATGATGACTTCATATTTGCGTGCCAGTTTCCAGTTGTGCTCCTCGCTGTCGACGGGATCCAGAAGCAGGCCACGGATGAATTTGCTTTTGCCTGTGCCAGCGCCGCGCAACATGAATTTTTCCGGATATTGACGGGGGGTAGGTTGCTTGAAAACGACCGGTTCCATCATTTGTCCCATCATACCGTCGGCCAGAATCATCACCGGCGTGCGATACTTATCGGCCAGATCGAAGGCATCCATGGTTAAATCCGCCAGTTCCTGGCAGGTGGCCGGCGCGATGACAATGGTGCGGTAGTCGCCGTGGCCGCCGCCACGGGTGGCTTGAAAATAGTCGCCTTGTGCTGGGCGGATGTTGCCTAAACCGGGACCGCCGCGCATAATATTGACGATAATACCGGGAAGCTCACAGGCGGCCATCGATGAAATGCCTTCTTGCTTCAAGGACATTCCTGGGCTGGACGACGATGTCATGACGCGCGCACCGGTGGCGCTCGCGCCTGCGATCATATTGATGGCGGCCACTTCGCTTTCCGACTGAATGAACACACCGCTTTCGGCGTTGCGCATGTGTTCGGCCATGTATTCCGTGATCTCATTTTGAGGTGTGATCGGATAGCCCGCGTAAAAACGGCAACCGGCGCGGATGGCCGCTTCTCCTATAATGTGATTTCCTGACATTAATACTTTATTCACGGTATACCTCGATGGCTACGTCCGGACACATCGTCGCACAGATTGCACAGCCGTTGCATTCTTTTTCATCATTGGTGCAGACGGGACGGTATCCCTGGGCGTTAAATTCCTTGGACGTCATAATATGGCCTTTGGGGCAGAAATGAATGCAGAGATGGCACTCTTTGCAAAGCTCCTTTTTTATCTTAATATGTCCTTTCAAAATATATCCCCAATCAGTTTTTGCCTGTGATTTAATCACTTTTGGCGGAAGGTATCTTGCGCATAATACATAGAATGTCAAGTATTTTTAGATGAGCAACTCCAGGGGAAGGAAAACAGGCTAGATTTTACTGATCTGAAATCCTTCCAGTTTGATGGCCACTGAGCGCTGTAATAATTCGATGGAAATAACGAACAGTTCTTTTTCCGGATCACTTTTGACGACGGTTCCTTCGATGCCGGCAAAGGGGCCGTCAATGATCTTGGCGGCCTCGCCCGCTTTCGGGTACTGCAATGTGAAGATTTCCACTTTCTTATCCAGCAGGCGCTGAATGGCCTGTATTTTCGCATCCGGCACCGACAGAGGTTCCGCATTTTCTTTTTTCCCCAGAATGCGCACAACGCCGCACGTTTTGAGAATGGCCAGTTTAACCTCGTTATCCAGCGCGGCTTCAACAAAAATATAACCGGGGAAGAGAGGAACAAATATTTTCTTTTTCCGGTCTTTTCGCTTGCTCCAGACCTCTATCTCCGGTAAAAACGATGTCAGTTGCTTCTGGGTCAAACCGGTGTGGGCTTTATATTCGTGACGGCTTTTTGTATGGACGGCATACCACGGCATGGCAAATCCTTTTATCGATGACGATTATATGCGAAATTTTGCCCATCACCTATAGTAAGTGTCTATTTTTTGCAATGGAGAAATCATGAAGGTTCTTCGACTCGATGGTTTAAAACTGACTTTGGATGAAACAGAGGAATGCCTTGCGGCCAAAGCCGCAAGAGCGCTGGGCATTCCGAATGGCGATATTGTCTCCTTAAACATTATTAAAAAAGCTCTGGATGCCAGACGCAGCAGGCCGCCATATTTTGTTTATGCCGTAAAAATTATTTTGTCAGATCAGGCGGTGCTGCCGGAAAATGCATCAGAGGGAATGCAGCTACAACCGCATCAAGATGAGCCGGTCATCAAGCCGTCCCCGAAGACCTTTGCGGTGAAAAAGCCTGTTTTAGTGATCGGAAGCGGGCCGGCTGGCCTCTTTGCCGCCTATGCTCTGGCTGTCAAAGGCCTGTCCGTGATGGTTTTGGAGAGAGGCCATCCCGTCGAAAAACGCATCAAAGATGTCGAGCTGTTTTGGGAAAAAGGCACTCTTGACCCCCAAAGTAATGTTCTTTTCGGCGAAGGGGGCGCCGGCGCCTTTTCCGACGGAAAATTGACCAGCCGAAGTAAAAACCCTTATGCGGGCTGGGTGAAAAACGTGCTGGTGGATATGGGAGCGCCTGAGTCTATTCTTACGGATGCCAAACCGCATATTGGCACAGATCGATTACGTAAGGTGCTGATCAATCTTCGGCAGAGACTTCTGGACTTGGGATGTTCTCTTCGGTTTGAAGCACAAGTGACAAATGTGATCATAAGACAGGACGCGATTGCCGCAGTGATTGTTAACGGCCAGGAAGAGATTGAGACGCAGACAGTGATTCTGGCAATGGGGCAGAGCGCCGACGATACTTACCAGGTGTTGAATGAGAACGGCGTGAAAATGGAGCCCAAACCGTTTGCGATGGGCGTGCGAGTCGAGCATCCACAGGCGCTGATCAATGAGATGCAGTATGGACAATGGTCGGGTCATCCCAAGTTGCCACCCGCCGAATATTTTGTTACGGCTGCTGTCAGCAGATCGGATCGCTCCGTTTACACGTTTTGTATGTGTCCCGGCGGTCAGGTGATTGGTTGTAGCGCTTTCCCCGGTTCTGTGATCACCAATGGCATGAGCAACCGGCAACGCGATGGCGAATTTGCCAACAGCGCGGTAGTCGTAAACGTGAAGGTGGATGATTTTACGTCACGGGGGGGGCCGCTGGGAGGGTTGGAATTTCGGAAGCATTGGGAGCGAAAGGCTTTTGATGCGGGGGGCGGCAATTATTGCGCTCCGGTACAGAGGCTAACAGATTTTATAAGGAAAAAACCATCCGGTGTCGTCGGGAGGACAAGCTTTCTGCCGGGTGTAAAATCTGCTTCTTTATCGGAGGTCTTGCCGATCTTTGTCACGGACGCCCTTTGTGACGGTCTAAGACAGATGGACAGGAAAATGTCCGGTTTTGCTTCACAGGAAGCTTACCTGATCGGCGTTGAGACCCGAACATCTTCGCCCGTGCGGATTTGCCGGGGTTCCGATGGTCAGAGTGAAAACGTGAAGGGACTTTACCCCTGTGGAGAAGGCGCGGGTTACGCCGGGGGGATCATCAGTTCGGCGCTCGACGGCATCAGGGCCGCGCAGAATGTCATTGAGGCAGCAGGCGGCTGTCAATAATGACATCGGGACCTTTTCTGAAAATCCGGCGAACGGACAAAAGTTTTGCCTTGTCCAGATTCCGAATCTTCAAATCGCCTACCGCTTCTATCCCCTGTCCGATTATTTTAGGCGCTATAACCGTGACCAGACGATTCACCAGATTATCCTTCAGCGCAGATGTAATGATTTGAGAGCCGCCCTCAATCAAAACAGAGGATATTTTGCGGGTTGCCAACATCGACAACATCTTTTTCAAATGAACATGGCCGAACTTGTCGGCGGCAACCGTGATGATTTCTGCACCTGTCGCAGCCAGTTGACGGAATTTTTTATCCGAAGCCTTTCGGGTTGTAACGATCAGTGTCGGCGTCCGGGAGAGATTTTGCATGACGTTGGCGTCAATCTTGATTTTCAGGCCGGAGTCCACGATAATTCTCAAGGGATTGCGTCCCCGAACCCGTCTGACCGTCAGTGTCGGATTATCCGAAAGAACGGTACCGATACCCACAAGAATCGCATCATGCTCGGCTCGCAGTTTGTGCGCAAAGGCAAGGGAGGCAGGGGAACTGATCCACTGAGACCGTCCGGTTTTCGTCGCTATCCGCCCGTCGAGGGTTTGGGCATATTTCACGGTTACATAAGGCAGTCCGGTTTCCATATAATGAAAGAAGACTTCGTTGAGATTGCGGCATTCATTTTCCAAAACTCCGGTCGTTATCTCGATTCCCTCCCCTTGCAGGCAATGGATCCCCTTGCAGGAAACCAGTGGATTAGAGTCTGTCGAGCCGATGACGACGCGTCCGATTTTATGACGGATGAGAAGATCTGTGCAGGGTGGCGTTTTGCCGTGATGACAACAGGGCTCCAAAGTTACATAAAGTGTTGCGTCTGCAACATTTTCTGTAGAGTTCCGAATTGCGTTCACCTCGGCGTGATTTAGTCCGCAGCATTCATGATAGCCCTTTCCGATAATTCGGTCTTTCTTCACGATCACAGCTCCGACCATCGGGTTGGGGCTTGCATAACCCCTGCCCTTGGCAGCCAGCTTTAAAGCCAGTTTCATATAATGCTCATCTGTCATAAATAGTAATTACCCCAATGATTAAATCAATGCAAAGAATTTTTTTTGTGATGATAATCACAATATTTTTATTGACTTCTGACGAAAAAAGAGTAGAAAAGTGGGCGAAGCTTGCAAAAGGGCAAACCGCCTGAAAAGACGGGACGCAAAGTTACTGGCCTAAGTCATGATGGGATAGGGCGGCAGGACTGCCGGGCATTTATGAAATAAAGTCCAGCAATCACCAGATTATCCCGTAAAAAATGAAGAAAAGCAGAGATCGTGTATATGATTTTAGAATTGTTTGCTTTCATTTTTGGCGCTGTTGTCGGCAGTTTTCTGAATGTCTGCATTTTCCGCATTCCCGCAAATGATTCAATCGTTAAGCCTTTATCACAATGCCCTCATTGTCATCACCCGATCCGTTTCTACGACAATATTCCCATCATCAGCTTTATTTTTTTGCGGGCGAAATGTAGGGACTGCGGCGAAAAGATTTCCTGGCGTTATCCTCTGGTCGAACTGATTACCGCCCTATTTGCCCTGCTGCTCTTTGTGAAATTTGGGCTGACCCTCAATTTTTTTGTGTTTTTTATTTTTACGGCCGTTTTGGTTGTCATTACCTTCATCGACCTGGATCACCAGATTATTCCTGATGTTTTGTCTTTGCCCGGCATTCCTGTTTTTTTCCTGGCAGCAATATTTATCGTTAAAATTCCCTGGAGCGAAGCGCTTATTGGATTATTGATAGGCGGCGGCGTCCTTTTCCTCATTGCATTCGTTTATGAATTCATAACCAAACGCGAGGGCATGGGCGGGGGCGATATAAAGCTTCTGGCCATGATTGGCGGTTTCTTAGGTTGGAAATCATTGATCTTTATTCTGTTATTCAGTTCCTTTGCCGGCGCCCTGGTTGGGGGGGCGGCGATGATTATTAACAAGAAGGATATGAAATACGCTGTGCCGTTCGGACCTTTTTTATCTGCCGCGGCAGTAGCCTACATCTTCTTAGGGGACATGTTTATGAGGTTTTTACTTTTTGGCTACTGAGTAAAATAAATACTGTGAATAGCCGAGATTAGAAAAAAGGCACACGTTTTGCTGTTTGTTAAGTACTGATAAGGTGTAGATAAGGCGCATTATGAAAATTAGCAATAAAAACGGATTCAGTTTAATCGAAATGATGATCGTGATAGCCGTTTTGGGAGTCGTCCTGGCGATAGCGGCGCCGAATTTTACCGAATATCGGGATCGAACCAATCTGAAGGAATCGGCGAGGGATATATCATCAGACATTGTTCTCTATAAACAAAAGGCTGTGTCTGAAAATGTAACCTATCGGATAACATTTGATGCCGTGGGAAATAGTTATACGGTGGAGAAACAAACTTCGCCGGGCGTCGCGACTTGGGATACAGTAACAACCAAAACCGTCGGGCAGAGTAATGCGGCAATCAAGCTTCTTTCTGCACCCTCTTTTTTCCCACACGCAGACGCGACATTAGATCTTTATTCAAGAGGGACATCAGGAAACGGCACCATTGAGATTAAGAATGATAGATTACCATTATTAAAAGCGGTTATAACAGCGACATCAATGGGGAGAGTTTATGTTAAGTATGAAGATATTTAGTAATGCTAAAGGAATATCATTGGTCGAATCAATGATTGCCGTTTTTCTGACAGGGATTGCCATTGTGTCGCTCATGCCGATGCAGACCATGTCGATGCAAACGATGGGGAAATCCGATTATTTAGGTCGGGCGGCGGGCATTATGCAATCGGATTTGGAGAGAAAGGAACATGAATTGATGCGCACGGGGTTGGGTTTGGTCTCATTTGGAACAGTTTTAACCCCTGTCTTAGGAAGTTTCGGTGTCGCAGGTGTCGAGGGGGATGCGAATTTTTTAGTTGCCACAACAACTTCTGAATCGTCGCCAGTCACTATACCCAGGTCCTACATCGTTCACGTTCGCGTAACCTGGCCCGGCAATGCCACGGGAATTGCCAGTTCGATCAGAGTAACGCATCAATCTAATTTTGATCCAGCTATTGAATAACTGGATCAAAATTTTTATGAGACCGGGAAAGAGATTGATTATGAGAAACAGAGGATTTTCGTTAGTCGAAGTGTTGATTGCGATGGTGGTCGGGGCGATTATCATGGCTGCTGTTTACGGTGTGATGAACATGTCTCAGCGTTCGTCATCATCGATTGACCGGAAGACCATTACGCAGCAGGACACCCGATCTATCTTAAATCTGATGGCGGTAGAAATCCGCATGGCTTCATACAATCCGACGATGAGACCATACACCTGGTCAAATGCGCCGACCTTAGTGTCTTGTTATGTAGGAGAGGAGTCATTCAGGGGAATTCGGATTGCCAAAGACAGTCAAATTGCAGTCGCGATGGATATCACCCCTGGTTACGGAGATGGTGAGATCGGCAGCAGTCCCAATGAATACATTATTTATACCTATAATCCAGGAACTAAATCAGTTACACGAAATGTGAGTTGTGGCGGTGCTGCAGCGCTTTTAGGAGGAACAGCATTATACACCAACGTAATCAATGCGGAAGCGGGGGTTCAGATGTTTCGTTATTTCGGTGCAACCGACAATGAAATAACGGGCAGCGTCGATGCCAATCCAAGTGCTGATAGCGGAATACCTGCCATTCGGAGGGTGTTGATTACTTTAGTTGTGGAAACGAAGGATCCCGATTTACTGACGGGACAAACAAAAAAAATGGTTTATTCAACCAATGTAATTTTGAGGAATCATGTCAGCAATGAAAACAAAGATAATCCATAAGCGATATCATGCATCTGAAGGTGGCTTCGTCCTGATTGCAGCCCTTATGGCGGTGATGATCATGATGGCGGTCGGGTTTTTCTCTCTGACAGTGACGTCGCAGGACATCCGCATTAGTGCAAGACTGGTTGGCGACCGCAAAGCTTTCTCTGCTGCTGAATCCGGTCTGCACTGGCTCACGGTATCCTTTAGCCCTGGCATGCCTGCCGTATCAAATGAGCAAGTTGATCCGACCAACGATCCTACAGTGCGCTATTCAACTACTGTGCCGGCCATCAATCAGATCATGCCGACAGTGCCAAAGACGCGTTCTAGTGAATATAATCAGCTTGTTTATAATTCACGCGTTACAGGCCGCGATACCAGTTTCGATTCCAATGTCGTTTTGGAAATTGGGTTAGGTCATGGTAATGTTCCGAGAGATACGGGGTATCGTTAAGTAGACTGTGTTAATGACTATTCAAATGAGCAATGTGTTGACTGGTTCAAGGGTTGTTAATCATTCACATCATAAGGAGAATAGATAGTATGTTGAGAAAAAGTACAATTTTGGGGTTTATCGTCATCCTCAACCTTCTATTATCTGCCAATGTTTTTGCCCAGGGCGATGAGGATACTTTCCAATCGGTTGCACCGGATGCTTTGGTTTTAATCGACTTGTCTGGCAGTATGGAATGGAATCCGGTGGGGGGAAGTAATATTTGGGGTGCCAATTCTTCGTGTACTGGTACTTTTAATAGTTCAAAAACGGCTTCATATCCTTACAATTGCAGCCGGTTGGAAATAGCCAAGCGAGCGATTTTCGCTGTTTTAGACGATGATCGCAATAATGTTATCAATAGTCAGGATTCTGCAAGTTTGGGAATCAGGATCGGATACATGCGTTTTTATAACGCAAGTTCCGAAGCCTCTCCGGGTATAAGGCGGGTTCGGGATATCAGTCCTCTGGGCAGTATTGGCACAGGAACATCCTATCAGACTACATTTTGTGGGGCAGCCGCAGTCGGAAGCTGCTCTGCGCCGAGTACCGATGGAATATGTACCTCGTCTTATATGGGTACCGGCAGTGAAACTATTCGCAATGCCTGTGCGACCGGTGGAACGCCTCTACGTGCGGCATTAAAACAAGCGAAAGTATATTTAGATACGCACAAAGCAGCCGATGTACAGGCCAATTCGTGCCGGCAGAAGTTTGTTATTGTAATCACAGATGGTGCGGATACGTATGCCTGTAGTGGAAGCGGCGCTGAATGCCAAGGGCAAATGTATGAGCGCCGAAGGGCGGTCGTTGCCGCTACCAAGGAACTGGCTGATGCAGGCTATAAGGTGTTTGTTATCGGATTGGGTGCGGGTATGCCTTCATATCTGATCAATACGTTAAACTGGATGGCCTATTATGGCGGAACCATAACTGATCCTACGATTACCCCTCCATCACCGGTTGGTTATTATATTCCTAACGGCTGCAATGCTGATCCTGCCGTGCCGTCGGACTGCTGCCTGGATGCGACCAATAACGCTTACGCTGCCGTTTGTTACCCGGCGGGTATCACCAGTTGTATGGTTGATGCAGCGCCACTGACTGCCACATGCTACAGTGGTGGAGCCGGCTCGTCCATCACAAATTTCAGGGCAACCAATAATGATCCCGGCTATATTTCGCTCGCGGGATACGCCTTCATCAGCGAAAACGCTGACGATTTAACCAGTGCTTTGAGAGTTGCTCTGGGTGCTATTGGGTCTACGGCTTATTCTTTTACGCAATCATCCATTCAGACGGTGCGTACCATTGATGAAAATTATCTCTATGAAGCGACGTTCACGCCTTTGATGATGACACGCAATGATTCTCTCTGGCCTGGTTCGCTCAAGCGATATGCCATCAGCGGCTTAGGTGAGATTTCCCCCACGGCGGATTGGAACGCAGGCGCAGTATTGAAATCTACGACAGCGGCCAACAGAAAAATCTATACCTATAAATCCGGAGCCATGACGGAGTTCAATACGACCAATATCACCCAAGCGGATCTAGCACTCACCGGCCCGACGGCGGAAGCCATGAGGCAATTAACCATCTTGTTCCTTCGGGGTGGCGAACAATCGGGTGCTCATGTCAATTGGAAGCTTGGTGATATTTTTCACAGTTCACCCATTACGATCGGAACACCATCCGCGTATTTCTACGATACGGTGGATAAAAGCGCCATTCGGGCTTTCGATACTTACCGGTTTGCCAATATTCGGACAACGGCAAATGGCAAACGCATAGTTGTCGCGGGTGCCAATGACGGTCAATTTCATGTGTTCAAGGCCGCCGACGCCGGAAGCGGAGGAGGCGCGGAGTTCTGGAGTTTTATTCCGCCGAATTTTATGCCACGACTGCCTAGTGTTGCCCATAGCACCCACCCGACATCATGTAGCCATCAATACTTTGTTGACGGACCAACTTCTGCCTATGATGTTTGGCTGCCCGCCGCGCCAAGCAATGGGAACGCGAAGAATGCAGCGGATTGGAAGACTTTACTAATGCTTAGTGAAGGTCGCGGCGGAGTGGCCAATCTGTGGAGTTCTTCATCCTCCTGCGATACGGGGTTCAGCAGCGTTTATTCAGCTACCTATCGCTACTACTGCGGATATTATGCTTTAGACGTGACCAGTCCGACAGCCACTCCGCCAACGTTAAGATGGATCCTGGGAGGGGCGGCCGGTTTGTCTGCAACTAATGGAAGCCACCTGGGGCAACCTTGGAGTAAAATGGCCATGGGACGCGTTAGAGACGGCGCGAATGAAATTTGGCTCGGTTTTATCGGTGGTGGCTATGCGGCGACAGACTGCGCGGGAGCTGGAGTTTGTGATACAAAGGGCAAGGGCTTTTATACAGTGAAATTGACCGACGGCTCCATCTTCTGGTCTTATACGCACAGCGGCAACGACACAACGCTAGCTTATAGCATGCCGGGTCAAGCGAATATTATGGACATTGATAATGATGGTTTTATTGACAGAGCCTACATCGGTGATCTCGGGGGGAATGTATGGCGCTATAAATTCTGTCGGGCGCGTGACCCTGGCTCCTGCACTTGGACCGGAAAAAAGTTCTTTGATTCTACGTCCGGATTGATCAGGCCCATTTATTCGAAACCAGCTGTTGCGAGGGATCGCAAAGGAAATCTATGGGTTTATTTTGGAACGGGCAATGTCAATGATCCGACGTCCCCTGGCACAGTTGATCGTTTTTACGCAATTAAAGATGTAAATGCCGTACAGACCTTCGTGACAAGCAATTTAAGAGATGTCACATCAACTATTTTTAATCCCTCGGATACGGAAAGAAATGGCTGGTATGTCCAGTTTCCCGCCGGGGAAAAAATGTTATCGGATTCGCTTGTTTTTGAGGGTGTTATTTACTTCACCACCTATACGCCTCCAGCCAGTGGAAATATCTGTGATATGAGCGGTATTGCGAAACTTTATGCGATTAACTATGTGACCGGTAAAGGAATGTGGACAGAGGAGGGTCAGCGTTCAAAAGTTATCGGCTCGGGTGTAAGTTCTGTTCAGGTCTCCATCAATCCGGTTTCCGGCGAAGGGGAGCTTTTTGCTGTAACCAGCGTTGGGGGAACGCAAAAGGTTGATAAGCCTGTTTTGCCTCCAATCAGCGAAACTGAATTGCTTTACTGGCGGGATATGCGTATCGACTAACAAAAGATAGACCGAAATTTAGAGGAATAGTTCAACTGGCAATGACAAGCGGCTAATGATAAAAGCCGCTTGTCATTTTTTTATATGAAAGGTTTTGATATTGTCCATGAAAAAGAAACTGATTGATATGATTGCCAAGACTGTGACGGCTTGCAGCGAGAAAGGATTGCTTCCCGCCGTCAATCTCTCGCAGATTGAAATCGAAGTGCCGGCAAGTCCGTTGCATGGAGATTATGCCTCCAATGTGGCCATGATTCTGGCGTCTCAGGCCAAACAAAATCCCCGCAAGATTGCCCAGGCCATCCAGGATAATTTTTTGGATACGGAAGGCATTATTGAAAAAACGCAAATCGCCGGCCCCGGTTTTCTGAATTTTTTTATTAAGGATCCTGTCTGGCAACAGGTGCTCCAAACCATTCTTGACCAAAATGATCGATACGGGTTTGTCGATATCGGACAGGGGAAGAAGGTCCAGGTGGAGTTTGTCAGCGCCAATCCTACAGGACCCTTGCATATCGGCCATGCACGTGGCGCCGTCGTGGGGGATGTGCTGGTGAATCTGCTGACATCTGCCGGATATAGGGTTTCTAAAGAATACTATATTAACGATGCGGGCAATCAGATGAATAATCTGGGCAAATCCGTGTGGTATCGATACCGGGAAGGGCAGGGCGAAGTGATCGAATTTCCGGAAAACTGCTATCGCGGTGACTATATCAGGGACATCGCGCTAGATATCATTAAAAAAGATGGTGCAAAATATCTGACGGCCAACGAACGCGACACGATCACGTATTTTAACACGGTTGCCGGCAGCCGGATTCTTGATGAAATCAAGCAGGATTTAAAAGATTTTGGTGTGACGTTCGATTGTTATTTCAGCGAGAAAGAATTATACAAAAACAACGGTGTGAGCGATTTGCTGGCGTCTTTGCAAAAGCAGGGTTTTATCTATTCCGATGGTGAAACTCTTTGGTTTAAGACGACCGCGTTTGGTGATGAAAAAGACCGGGTGGTGATTCGAAAAAACGGCGAACCGACTTACTTTGCCGCCGACATCGCCTATCATAAAAACAAGTTTTCGCGCGGTTTTGACATCCTGATCGATATCTGGGGCGCGGATCATCACGGGTACATGCCCCGCCTCTGGGCGGCGGTTCAAGCCCTCGGACACCAAAAAGAAGAGTTAAAAATCATTCTGGTGCAACTGGTGAACCTGCTGCGCGCGGGCGAGCCGGTGGCGATGTCCACGCGCTCCGGTGAGTTTGTCACGCTACGGGAAGTGCTCGACGAAGTGGGAAAGGATGCCGCTCGTTACAATTTCCTGATGCGCCGGTCGGACAGTCATCTGGATTTTGATCTGGAGCTTGCCAAAAAGCAGTCCAATGAAAATCCGGTCTACTATGTTCAATACGCGTATGCCCGGATTTGCAGCATTATCCGCATGGCGCAGGAACGAGGAGTTGCCCTGCCGGTCTATAACGACATCAACCCATCACTTTTGGAAGAGCCGGAAGAGCGGACGCTGATCAAGATGCTGGCTCGCTATCCGGAAATGCTCGAAGGCGCGGTAAAGTCACTGGAAGTCCATCGCATCACGTTCTATCTTAATGAACTGGCGGGAATCTTTCATAGTTATTACAATAAAAATAAGGTCATCACGGAAAATAATGATCTGACCACTGCGCGGTTGGTGTTGGTTGATGCCATTCGCATTGTGATCGGCAATGCCCTGAAAATATTAGGTGTCAACGCGCCGGAAAAGATGTAAGAGCATTCCGCAATACATTGGCCGTGAGCGATTCATCAAGTAGGAAAAGACTCCTTGCGGGAGGAACGAATGGGAATGGGCACGGGAAACATTAAAAAATTTGAATTGAAGCTGGGAAAAACAGGCATCCTCATCACCGTTTTCGGGATGGCCGCGCTTCTTTGCGCTTCGTTCATTTTGGGTGTTGCGGTCGGAAAGAATATTGATACGTACCCCGAAAAGATTTCCTCACTGCCGCAACAGGTGTTGGCCTTCTTCTGGCGTCCGGCAAAAGTTGCCGTCAATCAAACTCAGGCCAAAGAAGCAGTCTCTGATAAAGGCAATATGGATTTGACGTTTCATAATGATCTGACCCAATCGAAAACGCCGTCTATCCAGTCGCCGCCGGTTGTCGAGAAAAAACAGGAGACGACCGTTGTTGCGGATCAAAAAGCAGCGATACCTGTGCCGCCTGTAAATTTGCCAGTGGAAGAAAATATTACAAAAAAAGAAGCAGCGCCAGTCCCACCGAAAGCAGGAGACGAAAAATCCATTCCGGTGAGCAAAGCTCCTGATAAGGAGTCGTCTGTCACATCCGGCGCTTTATTTATCATTCATGTGGCGTCTTTAAAAGAAAAGAATAAGGCTGATCAGATTCATAAATCGGTAGTCGAACTGGGATACAAGTCGAAGGTTGTTAAAGTGGATATTAAAGGAAAGGGAATCTGGTATCGTGTGCTTGTGCCTGGATTTGAAACGAAAGCGCAGGCCAAGGCTGCCGTGGATAAAATTTCCCGAAAGGTCAAAACCAATTGTGTCATTCGGACCGCCGGCACGGATGCAGACAAGAACCAATAATTGAAGGCGTAAATTATGTTTGAAAGTTTGTCGGAAAAACTTGAAGGTATTTTCAAGAAGCTCAAGGGACGCGGTGTGCTCAATGAGGAGAGTGTCAACGCCGCGCTCAAGGAAGTTCGCATGGCGCTTCTGGAAGCGGATGTGAACTTCAAAGTGGTCAAGGATTTTGTAGAGGATGTGCGCTGCTTGGCTATCGGCAAGGAGGTGCTGGACAGCATTACACCCGGTCAGCAGGTGGTCAAGATTGTCCACGACCGTCTGGTTGATCTCATGGGTCAGACCAGCGCCAATATCAAATTCGGCTCACGGATTCCCGCCCCCATTATGCTCGTTGGCCTTCAGGGCTGCGGAAAAACGACAACGGCGGCAAAACTTGCCCGTTTATTATCCAAAGAAAAAAGAGTTTATCTGGTCTCGGCAGACGTGTATCGGCCTGCGGCGATGGAGCAGCTGGCCGTTTTGGGCAGGCAGATCAAGGCCGGTGTTTTCGAGGCGGGATCGCTTCGGGATCCAGTAAAGATATGCGTTGAAGCAGTTGAACAGGCCCGAAAAGAGGGTTACGAGGTTATCATCATCGATACCGCCGGACGACTGCACATCGACGATCTTCTTATGGATGAGCTTCGCAACATCAGAGATAAAGTTAATCCGGCGGAAATTCTGTATGTGGCCGACGCCATGACCGGTCAGGATGCCGTCAATGTCGGCATGAAATTCAATGAATTGATCGGAATTGACGGCGTGATCATGACGAAAATGGACGGTGACGCCCGCGGCGGCGCGGCCCTGTCGCTCAAAGCCGTTGTGGGAAAGCCCCTTAAATTTGTCGGTATCGGCGAAAAGATCGATGCACTGGAAGTATTTCATCCGCAGAGAATGGCGAGCCGGATTCTGGGGATGGGCGATATCCTGTCTCTGGTGGAAAAGGCGCAGGCCACCATTGATGAAAAGACTGCCCGCCAGATGGAACAGACGCTGCGTAAAAGCGAATTTACGTTGGAAGATTTTCGTAATCACCTTCAGCAGATCAAGAAAATGGGGTCGCTCAAAGATTTAATGGGGATGATTCCGGGTATGAGCAAAATCAAGGCGCTCAAAGACGCTCAGCCGGATGAAGGGGAACTGGTTAAAATCACAGCCATGATTGACTCGATGACCCCAAAGGAACGTTGCAACTATCTGCTGATCGACGGTCGCAGGCGAAAACGGATTGCACTGGGCAGCGGGACAACTGTTCAGGATATCAACAGGCTTTTGAAAAACTACGTTGAAATCCGCAAGATGATGAAAAAAATAAATACGCAAGGCGGAATAAAATCCTTCATGAGGAATTTCCCCTTTTAAAATCAAATAAACTGTGATAAAAAAATTATATATTACTATCGTCGAAGGAGGTTTTAAGTAAAACTAAATGGCAGTTAAAATTCGATTAACTCGTATGGGCGCGAAAGGTAAACCTTTTTACCGTATTGTCGCTGCGGATAAAGAATATCCTCGTGATGGAAAATTTTTGGAAATATTAGGGAACTATGACCCCAAGAAGAATCCGGCGGAAATTTCCTTAAAAGAAGATCGTGTGCGCGATTGGCTGTCCAAAGGCGCAAAACCGACCGTGACGGTTTCTCATCTGCTGAAAACAAAAGGCATCGCAGCCAGCGCTAAATAAAATAATGGTTGGGCTATTTGTTTAACTGTGAGAAAGAGTTAGAGATTGTTTATCTATCGTCCCACGTCATTAATTTAAGCAAGCAGAGCGAATATTGAAGTGAATTTCCAGATGCGTTAACCAAAATCAGTGGAGGTGCTGACGATGAAGGATTTGATCAAGTATATATCTCAATCTTTAGTTGACAATCCCGATAAGGTGGAAGTTACTGAAATAATTGGTGAACAGACATCTGTCATTGAGCTGCGTGTGGCGAAGGAAGACTTAGGAAAAGTTATCGGCAAACAGGGACGAACCGCAAAAGCAATCAGGACAATTTTAAGCGCCACGTCCGCGAAAGTTCATAAACGGGCAGTTCTGGAAATTATTGAATAGCAATGAATCTTTTTGTTTTTGGGGAGATCGTCAAAACGCGAGGTCTCCGTGGCTGTGTCAAAGCTCTGTCCTTTCTGGAATCTTCCGATGTTTTTGACCGGCTTGACTTTGTTTATGTTGAAGCAAAGTCCGGTCAGACAAGCCGTTATCCCATAAAAAAGATCAATTCCGCCGGAAAAATTATGTTTCTTGAGCTTGACGGTATATCTGATGTTGATATGGCCGGAGCACTTGTGGGGTCTAAGTTACTGATGCCCAGAGATTTGCTCAGCGAGCTTCAGGAAGATGAATATTTCTGGCAGGACATTATCGGTTTGGATGTGTATTCCACGGAAGGTCGCCATCTCGGAAAAATAGAATCGATATTTCCAACTGGAAGCAACGACGTGTATGTCTGCCGGGGTGGAGAAAGAGAAATTCTCATTCCGGCTATTGCCGATGCAATCGAACGGATTGACCTTCAAGGTCGCAAAATAACCATAAAATTGCTGGAAGGCCTGCTTTAGTGATTCGATTTGATGTTTTGTCCATTTTTCCGGAAATGTTGCATTCCCCCCTCGGGTTCAGTCTTCTAAAAAAAGCTCAGGAAAAAAATCTGATTGAAATCGGTTTGCATGATATCCGCGATTATGCAGTAGATAAGCACAAGATGACCGACGATGCCCCGTATGGCGGGGGATGCGGTATGGTCATGAAAGTGGAACCTGTGGAGCGCGCGCTGATGGCGGTCAGGCGCGATGAACTCAAGCCGCTGGTTGTGTTAATGACGCCTCAGGGCGAACAATTCAACCAGAAAATCGCTGCGGAATTTTCAAGGAAGGCGCAGCTGATTCTGATCTGCGGGCGCTACGAGGGTTTTGACGAGCGCATTCGGGAGCATCTGGCCGATCTGGAAATTTCCATCGGCGATTACGTTCTAACCGGAGGCGAATTGCCTGCTCTGGTCGTGATTGATGCAGTGGCCAGACTGATACCGGGTGTTTTGGGCAACGATGAATCCATCGGAACGGAATCTTTTGCAGAGGGGGTTCTGGAATATCCGCAATTTACAAGGCCTGCTGAATACAAAACCTGGAGCGTTCCCAATGTGCTTGTTTCAGGAAATCACGCGGAAATTGAGCGCTGGCGAAAAGTGGAGTCGCTCAAAAAAACATGGCGCAGAAGGCCTGATCTGCTCGATGCAGTCAATCTCTCCAAGGAAGACAAAGACATTCTGGAAAAAATAAAGCTCGGTCAGATATAAAGGCTTGATTTTTGGATAGGTTTGAGTTAAGAAAGCCAGCTTTTTTAATTGGGCTGGTTTTTTTTAAGAAAGATCAGTCGACAAAATGATTATGCTTTATATAGCTCTTTTACATTATCCGGTCATCAATAAGGAAGGCAAGGTGGTTGCCACGTCCGTTGCCAATATGGATATTCATGATATCGCCCGGACGACGAAAACTTATGGCGTGGCGCGCTATTATGTTGTCAATCCGGTTAGGGCCCAACAGGAGTTGGCGTCCCAAATTGTCGGTCACTGGCGGGAAGGTTATGGCGCGGGACATAATTTGTCCAGAAAAGAGGCATTTCAGACCGTGCAGATTAAATCCAATCTGGATGAAGTCGTTTCTGAGATTACAGCCGAACATCGTGTCAAACCGCAAATGGTTGTGACAGGCGCCGGATTTCAGGGCAACTTGTTGACATGCAGCCGATTTAAGGAGATGCTCAAAAGGAATCGTTTGCCTTATCTATTAATTTTTGGTACAGGCTCAGGCATCGCTGAGGAAATCGTCATTCAAGCGGATTACCGTCTTGAACCGATAAAAGGAAAAGACGGATATAATCATCTTTCGGTGCGGTCAGCCGTAGCCATTATTTTGGACAGGGTTGTAGATATCTCATAAAATAATATTGCGTTAGTCGCGGGAGGAAATATAAAATGAACATTATGGAAATGATTGAAAAAGAACAAATGAGAGGGGATATTCCCGGCTTTAAAACGGGTGATACCGTGAAAGTATATGTCCGCATTATTGAAGGTCAGAAACAAAGAATTCAGGCTTTTGAAGGCGTTGTGATCCGCAAACGCCAGGGCAACAGTCGGTCCAATTTCACCGTTCGTAAAGTATCGTATGGTGTCGGCGTCGAAAGAACATTTCCTCTGCATTCGCCGGTTATCGACCGCATTGAAGTCGTGACGAAGGGCTTGGTGCGTCGTTCGCGTCTTTATTATTTAAGAAGCCTCAGAGGCAAAAAAGCGAGAATTAAGGAAGCGGGCAACAAATAATATCCGTCCGTAAGGCGAGATGGACACATACGAAAAGCTTGCGCATGTAGAGGGCTATCGATGCATTGCGGGCGTTGACGAAGCCGGCCGGGGACCACTGGCCGGTCCTGTTGTCGCCGCCGCCGTTATTTTCCCTGCCGCCTATCAGAATTCCGAAATTAATGATTCCAAAAAACTGACCGCCGACAAAAGAAATGAACTCTACAAAATCATTTCCGAGGAAGCGCTTGCCGTAGGTGTAGGCGTTGCGGATGTTGACGTCATTGACCGGATCAATATTCTCAAAGCATCTCTTTTGGCCATGCGGGAAGCGGTTCTGGAACTTGCTGACGCGCCCGACTTTCTTTTGATCGATGGCCTGTATCACATTCCCATGGATCTGCCGCAAAGGGCTCTGGTCAAAGGTGATCAGTTGAGTGTTTCCATCGCCGCCGCGTCGATTATCGCCAAAGTGTCGCGCGACCGGATCATGGAAATGTATCACCGTCAGTTTCCCCAATACAACTTTCTGCAAAATAAAGGCTACGGCACGGCTGAGCATCGGAAAATCATTGGCGATGTCGGTCTTTGTAAAATTCATCGCCGGTCGTTTCATTTAAAAAAATCGGACACGCATCAAACTGAACTGGATTGGTCATGACGTCTGATATCAAAGACATGCGCAAAATATCGACGGGGAAAGAAGGCGAAAAGATTGCCGCCGATTATCTGAAAAAAAACGGTTATCGGATCTTGGAAATCAATTACCGCTGTCCGATCGGAGAAATTGATATCATCGCCCTGGACAGAAGTGATCTGGTGTTTGTGGAAGTGAAGGCCAGAAAATCCAGCGCCCTAGGGTATCCTGAACAGGCGGTGGGCGTCAAAAAGCAAAGAAAGATGTCCCAACTGGCGCTGTGGTATCTTCAGAAAAAAAAATTAAACGATACCCGCGCCCGTTTTGATGTTGTGGCCATTCTTTTGTTGCCGTCAGGCAATGACATCCGCCTGATCAGAAATGCTTTTGATTTTGTTTCTTTCTAAATCCTCTAGAAACGGCTCAGCGCCGGTTTCCCGATGGGAAACACGTTAAAGCCGATTTCAAAACACTTCTGGTGATCGACAATATTGCGCCCGTCAAAAATAAACGCGGGTTTAATCATCGATTTGAATATTTTGCGATAATCCAGTTTGCGGTATAAATCCCAATCCGTCATGACGGCCAACGCGTGGCAGCCGACAGCCGCCTTGTATGGGTCTTCGACATAGCTGATCGTGCCTTCGTCATGGGCCAGATCGATGGCTGCATTTTCCAAGGCTTTGGGGTCGGAGATGACCACTTCGGCATGTTCCGCAAGGAGCTTGCGGGTGATATTAATTGCGGGGCTTTCCCGTGTGTCGCCCGTATCAGCCTTGAACGCGAAACCCAGGACACATATTTTTTTCCCGGCCAGCGTGTTGAACATGGTTCTGAGAATATTGGAAATAAACCGCTCCTGCTGATATTCGTTGATTTTGACGACGTTCTCCCAGTAGGCGGCCACTTCCGGCAGACCGTAATAATGGCAGAGATAGACCAGATTCAGTATGTCTTTCTTAAAGCATGAGCCGCCAAAGCCGATGCCGGCTTTGAGAAATTTGGCGCCTATCCGGCTGTCCATGCCTACCGCCCTTGCGACTTCGGAGATGTCGGCGTCCGCTCTTTCGCAAAGCGCCGATATGGAATTGATGGAGGATACCCTTTGTGCCAGAAAAGCGTTGGCGACCAGTTTGGATAATTCTGAACTCCAGATGTTGGACGTGATGATTTTGTCCGGAGCAATCCAGCGGGCGTAAATATTTACCAATTCTGCGCGGGCTTTGAGGCCGCTTTTGTTTTCGCGGGAGCCGATGAGCACACGGTCGGGATTTTCCAAATCGCTCATGGCTGTTCCTTCCGCCATGAATTCAGGATTCGACAGGACTTCAAAGGAAATTTTGCCCTTACCCGAAGAAAGGATGCGCTCCATGGCCAATGCTGTTTTTACAGGCAGCGTGCTTTTTTCAATGACGATTTTTGAGGATTCGGAATGATCCAGAATTTGTCTGGCTGTTTTCTCCCAGTATTGTAAATCTGCGGCCATGCCGGCGCCCGTGCCGAATGTTTTTGTCGGCGTATTCACGCTGACAAAAATAATATCGTTTTCTTTGATCTGTTGGTCCGTGTCTTTAGAAAAGAATAAATTTTTCCCACGTGTTTTCTGTACGATTTCATCCAGTCCCGGTTCATAAACGGGAAGATGGTTTGAATTCCAAGCGTCAATTCGCTGATGGTTGATGTCGACGACAGTCACTTTGTAATCCGGGCATTTGCAGGCAATCATGGCCATTGAGGGGGCCCCGACGTAACCCGCACCGATACAGAGTATTTTCTTCTTGAATTTCATATTACTGAGTTTTTCCTCTCTATTTTAGACAGATTTCAGCGCTTCGCGAAAATGGGCAACCGTGCTGACCAAACCCTGCTCCAGAGCGATCTTTGGCTGCCAGCCTAGTTTTTCTTCGGCTAGGGTGATGTCCGGTTTGCGCTGGGTCGGGTCATCCGCCGGCAGAGGCTGGAAATCAAGCCGGGATTTGCTTTTTGTCATTGTGATGATGAGCTCGGCTAATTCCAGAATGGTAAATTCACCCGGATTGCCCAGATTGATGGGGCCATAAACATCATCCGGTGCGTTCATCATTCGAATCATCCCGTCGATTAAATCGTCGCAATAGCAGAAGGAACGGGTTTGAGAGCCACTGCCGTAAATGGTTATATCTTTGCCCTGCAGCGCCTGAATGATGAAGTTGCTGACGACACGGCCATCATTGACGGCCATGCGGGGCCCGTAGGTATTGAAGATGCGCACAATTTTGGTGTTGACGGCATTTTGCCTGCGGTAATCCATCATCAGGCACTCAGCGGCTCGTTTGCCTTCATCGTAGCAACTGCGGATGCCGATGGGGTTGACACGCCCCCAGTAGGTTTCTTTCTGCGGGTGGACTTCCGGATCGCCATACACTTCCGATGTGGACGCCTGAAGGATTTTTGCTCGGGTTCTTTTGGCGATTCCCAGGACATTAATGGCCCCCATGACATTGGTTTTGATCGTCTTGATGGGATTGGACTGGTAATGGACCGGCGATG
This sequence comes from uncultured Smithella sp., assembly GCA_964547345.1. Taxonomy (GTDB): domain Bacteria; phylum Desulfobacterota; class Syntrophia; order Syntrophales; family Smithellaceae; genus UBA8904. The sequence goes on from CAZJMX010000005.1 coordinate 120,134, forward strand.
CCGGACAGGCCAGATTATAGATTTCATCCACTTCCAGATAGATGGGATTGGTAATGTCGTGGCGGATTAACTCAAAGTGCGGATGTCCTGAAAGATGAGAGATGTTGTGTTTGCTGCCGGTGAAAAAATTGTCCAGGCACAGCACATCCTGGCCTTCGTTTAAAAGCCGTTCGCAAAGATGAGAACCTAAAAACCCGGCACCGCCGGTGATTAATATTTTTTTCATAATATGAACCGATCATTTCCGTGTGGTATTTTATTTTTTCTTTTGTTATTTAACCTGAAAGAATATGTTGATGTCAACAACAAAAAAGGATTTGATGATGTTTATATGATCAATCACGTGGTGAAACAGAAGGGCGTTCTATATATCGTCGCTACACCCATCGGCAATCTGGAAGATATTACGTTTCGGGCGATTCGCGTGTTGAAAGAAGTTGACCTGATTGCTGCGGAAGATACGCGACACACCCGTATCCTCCTTACTGCCTATGATATTCACACGCCAGTCACCAGCCTGCACGAGCACAATGAAAAAGAACGAAGCGTGGTCATCGTGTCCAAACTGGAGGCAGGGAGAAACGTTGCTTATGTTTCCGATGCCGGCACACCCTGTATCTCCGATCCCGGCTACCGTCTGGTCGACCTCGCGCGGGAACAAGACATCCGGGTGATTCCCATCCCGGGACCGTCGGCAGTGATTACATCGTTGTCCGTCTGTGGTTTCCCTACGGATCGTTTTTTGTTTTGCGGCTTTCTCCCTCCGAAAGAAAATCAGAGACGCAAGTTTCTGGAATCGATTCAACATGAGGAAAATATCGTCATTTTCTATGAATCTCCGGCCAGGATTGCTGCTGTGTTGAACGACGTCATGGATGTGTTGGGCGACAGGCAGATCGTTTTGGCGCGAGAACTAACCAAAATGTTTGAAGACATTCGGCGGGGGCGGGTCTCCGAGCTTTTAGATCAGATGTCCGCCGTCAAACCGAAAGGAGAATTTACGGTGATCCTACAGGGGGCCATCCCCGGGCCTGCATCAATTTCCGACGACGACATTCGGGAAAAACTGACGCGTTTTCAGGAAACAGGCGTTGCATCATTGCGCGATGCTGTTTTTGCCGTTGTCCGCGAAACAGGGCAGTCAAAGAAAAGAGTTTACGACATCGCTGTAAAAATGCGTCCGGATCACCCTTAAATCGGGGAAAAAGACTGTATATAGTGCTTGAAGAGTTTTTTGCACTGTGGTAACTCCTTGAACAAATCAGTGGAAAGTTAATAATTTTATTTGTATGGCGTGTGTTAGGGAGTAAAATGACGGAAAGAACAGCACAGGATCAGAAAATATTTGAATTGACCGAAGTCTATGACGAACGAAGCGGTCATGAACGCAGTTCGACAAACGGCAAGGGGCCTCAGCAGATCATTGTAATCGACGGCAGGGGCTATGAGAGCATCAGTCCGGAAGGTCAGAATATCCATGATCTTACAGAGGTTGTGGAAGATCGTCCGATGAACGTTCAAATCAATGATCTTGTGATGAAGCGGACCGAGGAGATGATTGAAAGAATCGTCCGGGACGTGATTCCGGAAATTGCCGAACGAGTGATCCGGGAAGAAATTGAAAAGCTCAAGAAACCCAACCGCGAATCTGGCTCGAATCAGGATTAAAGCATGAAAAAAACCCTAACGGCTTTGTTGCTTCTCATTTTGTTGACAGGCATTCTTTATCATGGGGTGTGGGCTGCGGAAGTCTGGACGGATTTGAACCTTCAGGTCGACGGGAAGGCGGTTGTTTTAAAAAATGATGTCGCCCGCGCTCGCGAGCAGGCCGTTAAAGACGCGCTGGAAAAAGCAATTCTTCAGACGGCGGCAATGCTGTTGGCCGATAAATATGAAGATGAAAAATTTCAAGCTGTGAAAAGCATACTGACAGGCAAGGCCGACCAGTACGTCAAAAACTATCGCATCACATCGGAGAAAAGCGAGCAGGATGAATATGTCGCCAGTGTGAATGTAATGGTTGCCCAGGCGTCCGTCAGAAACGATCTCATTCAAATGGGCCTTCTAAAGCATTCGGAAGCAGCGGCCAACACATCCGTATCCGTCGTCCTAAAAGGTGTGAAAAAATATTCAGATTTTACGCGTTTACGAAATTTTTTACAAAGCCGGACACAAATCGTAAAAAGCGTTTATCCCTGCAGCCTGGAATGGCAGCAGGCCCGCTGTGATCTGATCGTTACAGGCGACGTGCAAACCCTGGCGTCCGATCTTGAAAGATCGGGCCGATATGTCGTGGAGGCACCCGGGAAAAAACAAGACGGCTTTGAAATTTATTTGAGAATGAAAGAGGAAACAAAATGATGCGACGCCCTGTTCAGTTTATAGCACTGACGACGATTTTTATTGGCCTTTATGCCTGTTCGTCCAATGATACGGCGGTCTTAAAAGATGCTCGGACTAAAAACGAGGTGAGTGTTATTGCACTGATGCCTGTAGAGAATCAGACGCAGGATGCCAGAGTGCCTCTCCTGCTTCGGGCAAAAATATCCGAAGGGCTCCGTTTCAAGGGGTATCCTCAAATTTTTCCTGAAGCTGTTGATGGCCAATTCAAGCCTTTGCGCCGTCCTGATGGGGTCGCGAAGGAAAGCGTTGTTGCATCGAGAGCGGCTTCGGAAAAGTCTGGAGCTGATGCCGCTATGTACTGTACCTTGCAAGAAAGTCGAGCCCAGACAGCGGTGTTTTATGCGCCCGCCACCGTGGCGGTACGCTGTGAATTGCGCAGTCTTAAAACAGGCGAAACACTTTGGCAGGCTCAATACAGATCCACAAGCAGAAGTTTTGATCTGATGCATACAAGGCTCAAAATGAAATCCGAAGGAGCGTTGGAAGCCGCGTTGGAGGAAGTGGTCGGTAAGGTGATGGAGACGCTCCCCTACGGGCCGAAGTTAAGAGGGTAACAAAATTTCCCGGTCAGGATTTTATGACCTGCGGGAAAGTGAGGAGAATGCCATGAAAAAATGGATACTGATTATTTGTTCGATGGCCCTTATGCTGGTTGCTTTTTCCAGCGCTCAGGCCAAATCGTCTCTAGCTGTTAAAATGGCACAGGGGGAGGCGAAAATCATGGCGCTGAGAGGCACTGCCCAGGCCATGTGTCCGGCGCAAAAAGAAGCCAGGGCTTTGAAGACAAATGATATGATCCAGGCCGGATGCGTTGTGACCACCGGCGCCGACAGTCGTTTGGAGTTGGTGTTACCCGACAAGAGTGTGGTGCGATTTGCTGAAAAAACTAATTTTAAACTGATTTCAGCCGATACCGCGGAGGATGGAAAGCGCTCAGTGGGCATTTCCGTCGGGGTTGGAAAGGTCTGGATGAATGTGCGCAAGTCTCTTCTGGGCGGAGATGATAAGTTTGAAGTATCCTGTCAGAATGCCGTAGCCGGTGTTCGCGGCACCGTGTACCGCATGGATGTTGAAAACGACCAATCTGCGCAAGTAAAAGTCTACGAAGGTGAAGTCAACGTGGCTGCCGCACCCAAGGCTCAGCAAGCGCCCGTGATGGCCGTCGGGCCGCCCAGGCCTGTTGCCGGTCCGACCGCCGTTGCCGGTCCCAAACCCGTATCGATTGCGGAATGGGGATATATTGTGAAATCCATGCAGCAGATTCAAATCGGCTCTGACGGAAAGGCTGAAGCGCCCAAAGCATTCATCGAATCCGAAGATATGGATGACTGGGTCAAGTGGAATAAAAAAAGAGATCGAAGAAACCTTTAACACAACAAGATATCGGGTTGTATGAATATACCAAATTTTTTATCTTTGCTGCGGATTATCCTTGTTCCCGTGTTTGTCATTTTTTTAATTCAGGCGGAGTATGAGAAAGCATTGGCCACGTTTGCCGTTGCCGGCTTGACGGATGCTTTGGATGGAACGCTGGCCAGGCTTTTGAAATGTCAGACCAAACTGGGTGCTTTTCTGGATCCTATAGCGGATAAATTGCTTTTGGTGACCAGTTTTGTTTCCCTCGCACTTTTCGGACTGATTCCCGGTTGGCTGGCCGTCATCGTCATCAGCCGTGATTTTATTATTTTACTGGGGATCGCTATTTTAACTATGATGTCAATACCTTATGAGATAAAACCTGCTGTCGTCGGCAAGATGACAACTGCCCTTCAGGTCGCCACCATCTTCTTCGTTTTGGTATACAAAGCATTTACCCATGATTTCAGTTATTTCTGGATTATCGGTCTTTGCTGGGCCACGGCGTTGTTGACGGTCATTTCCGGGTTGACCTATATCATCCGCGGGATCAGGATTGTGAATCAATCCGCACCCAAAGAGGTCAAAAAATAAGATATTTGCTTGACATGTAATTGTTTTACTGCTAGTTGACCTAGCTCTAAAAGTTGAATAAAGGCAAGTAGCTCAGGGGGAGAGCGCCATCCTGACGCGGTGGATGTCCAGGGTTCAAATCCCTGCTTGCCTACCATTTAAAACAACTGCGCATGTACCGTAAATGCCGATAACGAAAAGGGCATCAACAAAAATGGTGATGCCCTTTTAAAATGAAGTGAAATGGTAAGCGACTGACTTACGTGTTAAAATGATGAACATAAAAGTAATTTTTCCAGATAAAAGTGAGCGGACGTTTCCCGCGGGTCTGACCGCAGGTGAGGCTGTTGGATTTTGGAAGAAAGAGGCGCTGGATGATTCTGTCGCAGCCAAAGTCAACGGCGTTGCCGTGGACTTATGTGCTGTTCTGACGGGGGACGCGGTGGTTGCGCCTATTGGCGCTTCATCTAAAGAAGGTCTTTCCATTTTACGCCACAGCATTTCGCATGTCATGGCCAATGCCGTTCAGGATGTTTTCAAGGGCGTCAAAGTTGCCATTGGACCATCCATTGAAGACGGCTTTTACTACGATTTCGAATATTCCGAAACCTTTACCCTGGACGATTTTGAAAAGATAGAAAAACGGATGAAAGAAATTGTCGCGGCTGATTATCCGTTTGTTCGTGACGAGTTGTCCCGGGAAAAGGCTGTCGAGTTATTCGGCGCCAGAGGCGAAAATTATAAAGTCGAATTGATCAACGATCTGCCCGCGGATGTGACGGTTGTCAGTCTGTACAAAGACGGGGATTATGTTGATTTATGCCGCGGTCCGCATATTCCGTCCACGGCGAAAATCGGGGCGTTTAAGCTTTTGAGTGTGGCGGGGGCTTACTGGCGCGGCGATGAAAGAAATAAAATGCTCCAGCGCATTTACGGCACGGGCTTTGCCGATGAACAGTCGCTGGCTGATTATCTGACGCTGCTGGAAGAATCCAAAAAAAGAGATCACCGCCGTCTGGGCAAGGAACTTGATTTGTTCCAGATCAATGAAGAAGCTGGGGCGGGGTTGATCATCTTTCACCCCAAGGGGATGCTGCTACGTTATCTGATCGAAGACTGGGAAAGAAAAGAGCACCTGAAACGCGGTTACGATATGGTGATGGGACCACAGATTCTCAAAGTAGACCTGTGGAAAAAATCAGGACATTTCGACCATTACCGCGAAAACATGTATTTTACGGAAGTCGACGAGCAGATTTACGGCATCAAGCCGATGAACTGTCTGGCTCATATGCTCATCTATAAATCCAAAATCCGCAGCTATCGTGATTTGCCACTGCGCTATTTTGAGCTGGGGACGGTGCATCGCCATGAGAAAACCGGCGTGTTGCATGGTCTTTTGCGTGTGCGTCAATTTACGCAGGATGACGCCCATATTCTTTGTATGCCCGAACAACTCAATGCGGAAATTCGTGCCATTGCTGATTTTGTCAATTACGCAATGGGTGTTTTTGGCTTTGAGTATGAAGTGGAATTAAGTACACGGCCCGAGCATTCCATCGGTTCAGACACGGACTGGGATCTGGCCACGCAGGCGTTGGAAAATGCGTTGAAGGACAACAATATCAGTTACGAAGTTAATGAAGGCGACGGAGCATTCTACGGTCCCAAAATTGATTTTAAGCTCAAAGATGCTTTGAAAAGAAAATGGCAGTGTGCGACCATTCAATGCGATTTCACGCTGCCGGAGCGATTTGATCTGAGCTATATCGGAGCCGATGGTGAAAAACATCGTCCGGTCATGCTCCATCGGGTGATTCTGGGTGCAGTGGAACGTTTTATGGGCGTTCTGATCGAACATTACGCGGGTGCTTTTCCGGTTTGGCTTGCGCCGACACAATGCATTTTATTGACCGTAACCGATAAGCACATTCCATATGCCCAAAAGGTTCATGAGCAGCTGATTGCCGCCGGTATTCGTAGTGAGAAGTTTTTTGAAAATGAAAAACTGGGCTACAAAATACGTCAGGCGCAACTCCAAAAAATTCCGTACATGTTGGTGATTGGCGATAAGGAAATGGAAGCTGGCACGGTGGCGCCGCGGGCGCGAGACGGCCAGAATCTCGGTGCGTTGCCGGTAGAACAGTTTATTGCATTAGTGCAGGAAATGTGTGACACAAAGAAGTAAGATATCAGGACAGGACGGATTAATCCGGGAGGTGACCTATAGTTAAGGATTTAAGAATCAACAGGGAAATAAAGTCGGCTACGGTGAGGGTGATCAACGAAGAAGGGCAGCCGTTGGGTGTTATCTCGTTGGATGAAGCGATTGCCAATGCGGAGCGAGCCGGTATGGATTTGGTGGAAGTTTCCTCCAATACCGAGCCACCCGTTTGCAAAATCATGGACTATGGAAAATACCGTTATAAGCAAAATAAAAAACTCCATGACGCCAAAAAGAGTCAGACGGTTATTCATGTCAAGGAAATCCGCCTGAGACCCAAAACGGAATCGCATGACTTGCAAGTGAAGATTAAACATATAAAGAAATTTTTGGAACAACATGACAAAGTGAAAGTATCGATGATGTTCCGCGGTCGCGAAATCGCCTTTACCGAAATCGGTCGCAGGATTATGGATCAGATCAAAGCGGCGCTGGTCGATGACTGCATCATGGATCAGGAGCCTCGTCTGGAAGGCCGAAACATGGTCATGATTGTTTCGCCCAAGAAATAAATAGAAAGAGAAAATAATAAAGAGGTGAGAATATGCCAAAAATGAAAACACACAGAGGAGCTGCCAAGCGTTTTTCGATTACTGCCAGCGGTAAGGTAAAGCGCAGTAAGGCCTTTGCCAGCCACATCCTCACAAAGAAGACCACCAAAAGAAAAAGAGCTTTGAGGAAATCCTCGCTGGTGCATTCTGCCAATGAAAGCGCCATTAAAAGGCTGATTCCTTATCTGTAGTTTATAAAGAAATATCGAAGTTGTATGAATTGAGGAGAGTAGAAGAAAATGGCAAGGATCAAAAGAGGCGTCACCGCCCGCAAGAAAAGAAGAAAGATATTAAAGATGGCCAAGGGGTTCTTTGGCTCGCGCCACCGGCTGCTTCGAACAGCGACGGAAGCCGTCCATAAGGCTCTGACTTATGCCTATCGTGACCGCAGAGGCCGGAAAAGAGAGTTCCGCCAGTTATGGATTGCGCGCATTAATGCAGCCGCCCGTCTGAATAATATAACCTACAGCCGTCTCATCGACGGGATGAAGAAGGCGGATATCGCTTTGGACCGCAAGATTCTGGCCGAACTGGCCGTGAATGATCCGCAGGGCTTTGCTAAAGTGGTTGCAGTGGCCAAAGGCGAGCAGGCGGCATGATAGCGGATCTTGAGCAGCTGGAGAAAGACGCACTGGCCGAGCTTGAAAGCGCTCAGGTGGAAGATGCGATTCTGGCTGTGAGAACGAAATATCTCGGTCGCAAAGGCCTCTTAACCGGGCTTCTGAGAAACATTTCCCAGGTGCCGGTTGAGGAGAAGCCGTTGTTCGGCAAGCGTTGCAACGAAGTCAAGGTTCTTCTGGAATCCAAAATGGATGGAGCCCTTGAGCGACAAACCCAGGGTCTGAAAGAAGAAGCGCTGACTCGGGAAAAAATAGACGTGACGCTCCCCGGCAGGGGCAGTCGCTGTGGTAGAATGCATCCCGTTATGCAAATCCGGCGGGAAATTTGTGATATTTTCTCTTCTTTCGGATTTTCCGTTGTCGAAGGCCCCGAAGTCGAACTGGATTATTATAATTTTGAAGCTCTCAATATTCCAAAGGATCATCCCGCCCGGGACATGCAGGATACCTTCTATGTTGAGGACAATGTTGTTTTGCGCACGCACACATCGCCGGTTCAGGTGCGGGTGATGGAGAGGGTCAAACCGCCGGTGCGCATTTTGTCGCCGGGCAGGGTTTATCGCCGGGATTCCGACGTGTCTCACACGCCGATGTTTCATCAAATCGAAGGATTGCTGGTCGATAAAAATGTCAGTTTCGCCGATCTGAAAGGCATTCTGACCGCTTTTCTGAAAAAAGTTTTCGGTGACGAGACGACCTTGCGTTTCCGACCCAGCTTCTTCCCCTTTACCGAACCTTCCGCCGAAGTCGATATTCGTTGCGTTATGTGCCGAGGCAAGGGTTGCCGCGTTTGCGGGCAGACCGGATGGTTGGAAATTCTGGGATCCGGAATGGTAGATCCGGCCGTTTTTCAAAATGTCGGATATGATGCCGAGGAATACTCCGGCTTCGCCTTTGGCCTCGGTCTGGAGCGCATTGCCATGCTGAAGTATGGTATTTCCGACATTCGTCTCTTGTTTGAAAACGATATACGATTCCTTAAACAATTCTAGGAGCGTTTTACCTCATGCTCGTCAGTCTTAAATGGCTCAAAGATTATGTTGATCTTGACGTATCAGCCGCGGAGCTTGCGGATCGGTTAACCATGGCCGGTCTCGAAGTTGATGAAATCAAAACCATTGCACCGGCATTCAGTGGCGTGGTGGTTGCTGCAATATTATCCGTCCGACCGCATCCGGGCGCCGATAAACTGTCCCTGTGCGATGTGACGGATGGCGCTGGAACCTATACGGTTGTTTGCGGCGCTAAAAATATTTCGGCTGGAGATATCGTGCCGCTGGCAAAAGTCGGAGCGGGTCTTCCCGGCGGCTATACCATCAAATCAACCATGCTGCGCGGTGAAAAATCCGACGGCATGCTCTGCTCCGAGGTGGAGTTGGAAGTAGGCGCTGACGCTTCCGGTATTCTGCAATTATCGCATGACCTAACGCTGGGAATGCCTTTGGAAGAAGCCTTAGGTCTTAGCGACACCGTGCTGGATGTCAGCATCACACCTAATCGATCAGATTGTCTGAGTATGATGGGCATGGCGCGCGAAGTTGCCGCCCTGACCGGCAAAAAGATGAAAGCGCCGGTTGTAAAAATCAAAGAATCAAAAGAGGATATTTTCACACTGTCATCCGTCACGATTCTGGATTCAGACCTTTGTCCGCGCTATTCGGCGAGGATGATCCGGAATGTAAAAATCGGCCCCTCTCCGATCTGGATGAAATCTAGGCTGGAGGCGGCGGGCCTGCGCGCCATCAATAATGTCGTCGATGCGACAAACTTTGTCATGCTGGAAATGGGACAGCCATTGCACGCCTTCGACTTTCGTTTTCTGGAAGAGGGACGCATCGTGGTGCGCAAATCAAAGGCCGGGGAAGACTTTGTCTCACTCGACGGCAAGAGCCGTCTGTTACCCGAGGACACTTTGCTGATTTGCGACGGCAGAAAACCTGTGGCGATTGGTGGTATTATGGGCGGCCTCAATTCCGAAGTGAAAGAAGATACGCAAACCATTTTTCTGGAGAGCGCCTATTTCAATCCTTCATCCATAAGGCGTTCATCCCGGCGACTGGCGATGCCAACCGACGCCGCGTTTCGCTTTGAAAGAGGCATTGATCCCGAAGGGGTCATCCGGGCGCTCAATCGCGCGGCGCAGTTGATTGCCGAGATCTCCGGAGGGACCGTCTGCAAAAATGTCATCGATGAATATCCGAAAAAAGTTCCGACCGTTGAGAATATTTCGTTGCGACTTGATAGAATCCGGCAAATGATTGGAATAACCGTTGGCGCAAAGGATGTTGAGAACATCCTTAAGAGTATCGGTATGCATCTTAAAAAGGCGGCGAAGGACAAGTATTTGGTGACACCGCCAACGTTTCGTGTGGACATCACCCGAGAGATTGATCTGATCGAAGAAGTCGTCAGGCTTTACGGTTATGACCGCGTATCCGCGAGCCTTCCTGCCGTCTCGGTGACGGAGCTGGATGTCATTCCGCGGCTTGCTCTGGAAGAAAGACTCTGTCAGTTGTTCATTGGCTGTGGCTTTTCCGAAATCATTAACTACAGTTTTACATCGCCTGCCTCCGCTGATTCTCTTGGTTTTTCGCCCGAAGATGAGCGTCGATGCTTTGTCGTTATTAAAAATCCTTTGACGGAAGAGCAGTCGGTGATGCGAACGACATTGGCCTATGGACTGCTGGAGACTTTGAAGAAAAATATCAACAATGCGTCTTTTAATTTAAAAGTCTTTGAGACAGGCAGGGTCTTTTTGCAACACAAAGCAGGCGAGCTTCCGGAAGAGAAAAATATTCTGGCGGGGCTTGCCGCGGGAAAAATATCGGATGATCTTTGGGGAGGAAAAGCCAATATCGATTTTTATGATCTTAAAGGCTCTCTGGAGAACGTTTTTTATGACCTGAAACTGGATGATTGCCGTTATCGGGCTGAAACAGCAGAGCCTTTCTTGCATCCCGGCCAATCCGCAGGCATCTATCTCAATGAGGTACGGGTGGGTTATCTGGGGCAGATACACCCCCGTGTGATGCAAAAGATGGATATCAAATGCAATGCGTATCTATTTGAAATTAATATAGATATAATAGAAAAACACCTTAAGGCAGACATTCGCTGTAAAGAGATATCCAAGTTCCCGGCCGTATCGCGCGACGTGGCTTTTGTCCTTCCGGCATCCATGGAGTCGGATAAAATGCTGGAAATTGTTTTAAGCCAACATGAAGATTTACTTGAAAATGTCGCTATATTTGATATATACGCTGGTAAGGGTTTGGACGAGGGTACAAAGAGTTTGGGATTGAGGTTTTCCTATCGAGCCCTCGATAGAACATTGACGGATGTGGAAATCAATTCCATTCATGATAAAATTGTGCATAACACTGTCCAACTGACGGGTGCAAAAATAAGAGCCTAGCAGTTAAATGGCGTTAAAACGGAGGAAAAGAAATGACGAAGATTGATATTATTCAGAATGTTTACGAAAAACTCGGTTTTTCCAAAAAGGAATCGGCGGATATTGTTGAATCCGTATTTGACATCATCAAAGACAGCCTTGCCCAGGGTGAAAGGGTTAAGATTTCCGGTTTCGGGAATTTTATGGTGAAAGATAAGCGCTCCCGTCGCGGTCGTAATCCTCAAACCGGACAGGAAATATCCATAACCGCACGCCGGGTTCTGACATTCAAATCCTCCCAGGTATTGCGTAAAGCATTAAACGATTAATTATTTCATTCAGCTATTCAAATTTCCTGAAACCTGGAAAGAAGCGGAGTGTTTTTTTAATATGCTTTTTTCAGGTTTCGGGGCCGTAAGTGTCTTTCTCCGTAAGGATTCAGGAATTGTATGGACAGCATAATTCCCGAGAAGGCTTATTTCCGTATTGGAGAAGTGAGTAAAATCCTCGAAGTTGAGCCCTATGTCATTCGCTACTGGGAAACGGAATTCAAGACGGTCAAACCGGTGCGGACCAAAGCGGCGCAGCGTTTGTATCGCAAAAAAGATGTACATGAATTACTGACCATCCGGAACTTGTTATACCAGCAGCGGTTTACGATTGATGGGGCCAAAAAGCAACTCCTGAAAATGAAAGTCGATGATGAACCGGCGGTGGCAACAGGAGATAATGAAAAATTGATTCGAATTAAGAATGAATTACAGCAAATCAGAAATATGATGAGCTAAAAAAGCCGGCAATAACCCTTGCCGGCTTTTTTTTATGTCTGATATTAACAACTCATTATTTCTTTTTGCTCGCTCTTTTGGACGCTTTGAGCGGGTTGATCTTCTGAGCTTCCTTGATGTCGATTTTAATGTGCGACGCAGTCGGGCAATTGCCGGTCATCCACTTGCTTTTCGGATCCGGATAAACCTTACAGAATTTACCTGATTCGTATTCGAAAATTTTATTGCAACCCTCGCATTTGTCGATAATCGGAGAACAGCTGCCGCCGAAAAATCCGCAGCCCTTTTTGCTCATGAAAGCGCATTCCACACTCTTTTTAACAGTTTCGCAAAGCATTTTTGTACAACCCCCTCATATAATAAACTAATCATTTGTCTGGCGACCGGGAAGAGATGGAATATCAAGATATTTCCGCAGCCCGCCTAGGAATTCAAACCGGCGTGTCCTTAACAGCAAAAAAAACGTCTGTCAAGAAAAAATAAACAAGTCAAAAGACTTGAATCATTTTTGCAATCTTTCCTGATCCGCTTTTAGCTGGTCGTCGTCCCGCGGTCCATACATTTTCACAACGTTGTCGCCATCCATCCGGAAAGCGATGCCCACCCCGAGATAGGAATAGAGACTGCCGATTTGTTTACCCTGGTGGTCACAAACAACAAAACCAGACTGATTCTGATGGCATCTTTCCATCAGTTTGTGCTGCATGTGTGTTACCATGTCGTTCAGGATCTCCGGCGTCAGGGTTTATTCTTTCCACAAATCATTCCCCATCGTATAGGACTTATTCAAGGCTAAAATTGACTTAAACCGACATTTATGTTAGTTGCATCTTCATATAAAAAACTTGTAAAATACTGAAGATATAATTCGTTTGGGGCCGCAGAAAAAATGACAAGAGGGGCTTTAGTAAAAATTTTCTTGAGGTCTTTTTTTGTCCACGCAACACTGAATTTCCGACGTATGCAAAATCTCGGCTTTGCTTTTGCGCTGCTTCCGCTGATCCGGGAGAGGTCTAGTTCTCCAAAAGATTTAGAAGAGATATTGAGCCGGCATCTGCAAATGTTTAATACGCATCCTTATCTATCCGCGCCGCTTCTGGGCTCGATTGTCCGTATGGAAGAAGACCGGTCTGCAGGTGGAGACGCCTCGTCCATTGTGGCCGTGAAGCAAAGCCTGATGGGGCCCTACGCCGCGATAGGCGACACTTTTTTCTGGGGGGCGCTAAGACCCTGCGCGGGAATTTTAGCCGCGGCTGTGGCCTGGCTGGACTTGATTTATGCGCCTTTTGTCTTTGTGCTGATCTTTGCGCCCACGCATCTTTGGGTTCGCTCAAAAGGATTTGCCGAGGGCTATCGGCGGGGAAAGCAGGGCATTGAATTTATCCGCCGGATTGATTTGCCAAGGATTGCCGTCCGGGTGCGTTGGCTGTCTCTGGCGGCGCTTGCGGCCTGCGGTTTCTGGCTTTTGCCCAACGGTTATGCGGGCGTTTTGATTCACTCCTGGATTATTCTGGCTTTGGTCGCGCTGGCGGTTATTTTACTTTGCTGGCTGCTCATCAAAAAAGGTGTATCCCAGGTTTATATTTTATACGGCGCTGTGCTGCTTATGATGACGCTGATTTCCTTAAAAGAGTTCTTTATGTGATGGAAATGAAAACATTTAAATTAAAAAACAAATTGGGGATGCATGCCCGCGCGGCGGCGTCGTTTGTGCGTGTGGCGCAAAAGTACAGTGCGGAAGTCTTTATTGAAAGAAACGGCCAAACGGTTAACGGCAAAAGTATTTTGGGAATATTGACGCTTGCCTGTCCGATGGGCGGTATGATAACAATAAAGGCCGAAGGCGCGGATGCTCTTGAGATGCTTGCTGAACTCGAAGCACTGATTGAAAATAAGTTTGGAGAAGAATAACTTACATCATGACAGCTGATCAAGGAAAGAAAACTTTTGTTCTCAAGGGAATTGGTGTTTCTCCGGGCGTGGTGATCGGGAAGGTATATCGCTTCGATCCGCTGGACGCCCAGATTTCTTTTTATAAGCTCAGCCATGCCGATTTAATTCCCCACGAAATTGAACGTTTCAAGAACGCCTTGAAAGAGTCATCGAAGCAGCTTCTTGAAATTCAGGAAAAACTCCGCAAAACAAAAGTAACCGAACCGCTGTATATTATCGACGTCCATGTTTTATTGTTGTCGGATAAAAAATTCATCAGCCGCACGATCAAGTATATCCGCCGCCTGGGCGTCAATGCCGAATGGGCGGTGCGCATGACGCTGGATCATTACAAGCAGATCTTCGAAGGGGTGGAAGACGCTTACATCAGCGGCCGGATCAGCGACGTGCAGTATGTGGTTCAGAGGATTCTGCGTAATCTGTCCGGTGAAAAACACGAAATTGTGTGGGAAGTCGGTCTCGACGGAGTCATCATCATTGCCCATGATCTATCTCCTGCCGACACGGCCCAGATGAAACTGGACAAGGTTGTAGGGTTTGCCACCGACAGCGGCGGACGCACGTCGCATACCGCGATTGTTGCAAGATCCATGGAATTGCCGGCGGTTGTCGGTCTGGATAACGTTACTCGATTCGTCCGCACCGGCGATCAGATCATTGTTGACGGCACGTCGGGTCTGGTCGTGGTCAATCCCTATCCGGACATGCTCAAGAGATACGAAGAAAAGAAGCGGCATTACGACGATGCCAAGGACGAGTATCTCAAATATGCCCGGCTGCCCGCGATCACGCAGGATCATTATCATGTGCAAATTGGCTCCAATATTGAATTTATCGAAGAGATTCCTTCGGCCATTTTGCACGGAGCGGAGTATATCGGCCTTTACCGGACGGAATTTCTGTACATTTACCGGGACGAATTGCCCTCGGAAGAAGATCATTTTAATAACTATCGCCAGGTGGTGACCGAGAAAAATCTATCCTGGTCAACCATCCGCACTTTCGATTTGGGCGGAGACAAATTTCCCAATTACCAGAAGCAGACCAAGGAACTGAACCCGCAAATGGGATTGCGGGCGATTCGTTTCTGTCTGAAAGAAGTGGAATTGTTTAAAACGCAATTGCGGGCGATCTGGCGTGTCAGCGCCCTGGGCCGGGTAAAAATTCTCTTCCCGATGATTTCCTGCATTGAAGAAATCCAGGAAGCCAAAAGATTGCTGGAAGAAACCCGCCGGGAGCTTTTGGCCGAGGGTGTCGCGATTGCCGACCGGCTGGAGATCGGGGCGATGATCGAAGTGCCGGCTGCGGCCGTCATTGCTGATCAACTGGCGCGGGAAGTCGATTATTTCAGCATCGGCACCAACGATCTGATTCAGTATTCGCTGGCGATTGACCGTTCCAACGAAAGAGT
>CAZJMX010000006.1:0-4555 GCA_964547345.1 uncultured Smithella sp.
TCAAAGAACAGAGCAATATAAGGTTTCAAAAAAACCTATTTTTCAGGACGGACTATATAGTTTCTTTTCCATTTTGGATAATAACTTGCTTTCATGGAAATATTTGATTAAAAGTTATGTTCACGGGATGGAAGTATAGGAATATTGTAATTATATGTCAAGGAAGTCTTGGCCGCAAAATGTAGAGTGCTGCTCCAATGACCGCGTTGAAGGTTCCTTGCGACATCCGACGTTATGAGAAATCTACTCACCTTTTCGTCTTTTCATCCGCCAAGAAGATCCATTTTACCGGAATTCAGACAGATCTCTCGTCACGCCTCTTTTTCACAATGCGTTATTATGATAAAAACAAGGTGCTCAATATTATGGATTCTGCTATTCTCATCGCCGAACAGAAATGGATCCGAAAACAAAAACAGTCCTCCGTGAAGGGGAAGTAAAAATTTGATTCATAGCGTTCTTATCAATGTGCCGGTGAGCAGTCCGCTTCATCCGCAGGCCAATCTTTCCTTCCTGAAGGGATTTCTGGCCCAGCAAGGTTTTTCCGTGCGTGTAATGGATACTAATGTCGGCTTTTTCCGGTGGATGCTTGGTGATGAGATGCCGGATATCTGGAAGAAGGAAGACTATCTGGCCGATCCCGTGGCCCTTCTCTCCTGTTACAACCACATAGAAGCTCTGCTGGCTGATAAGGTGAGCAAGTACCGTGATCTGAGCATAACCTTGCGGTCGCTCAGTATGCATCATAATCGCCTCAAATTTGAAGCCGTGCGCAAAGCATTGGATGACGCCAGCACCAACCCTTTTATTGAATTTTATACGGGGTTGATTACAAATAAGATTGTTCCCCTGGCGCCGGGATTAATCGGCATATCGATCACTTTCCAGGATCAAATAATAGCCGCCTTTACGCTGGCTTCCCTGATTCGCAAACGCATGCCCAAAACGAAGATAGTACTGGGCGGTCAGATGATAACCCGCTGCTTTGATACCCTGACGGCGCAAAATACGCTGGGCGCTTACTGGGATTATTTGTCCTTGTGGGACGGTGAACTGCCTCTGCTTGACCTGCATACGAAACTGTTTAAAGACCCCACTCATGAAATGCACAACATAATTGAATCATCCGGTAAACATGAAAGAATAGAAAGAAGCTTTCATGCATTTGATCTGGATACACTTAATGCTCCTGACTTTTCCGATACAAATTTTGAAGACTATCTATTCCCCGCTATGCTTGTGCCGCTGCAGACAGCACGCGGATGTTATGGAACCTGTGAGTTTTGTGCCATCCCCTCCGGATCGAACAAAGGCTTCCGGATGCGCAAACCGGAGAAAATAATAGATGACATCGTGGCTGTCCAGAAACAAACTGAAGATCGCTATGGCCGGAAAGCCCGGCACTTCAAGTTTATGGATGATACTTCTTCGCCCCATACGCTGATCAGGCTTTCCGAGGAAATCGAGCGGCGGGGTATTGATGTTACCTGGGAGACATTTGTTCGTTTGGAAAAACAATTCGAAGACGTTGAAGTAGCCCGGCAGCTATTTCGCGGCGGGTGCCGGAAGCTTATGTGGGGACTGGAAACGAACAATCCGGACATCCTGAAAAACATGAATAAGAAGATTTCTGCCGCTTCCACGACAAAAGTTTTAAATGCCATTCATCAGGCAGGTATTCTGAATTTCGTTTTTGTACTCATTGGGTTTCCGGGGGAAACAAAAGAACACAGAGAGCAGCTTGCCGACTATATAATTGACAATCCGAGTATTCATGTGCTGACTCTGGCAACCTTTGATGTGACAAAAAAATCACCCATCCATGAACATTTTATTATTCCTAATCCCTACGGTTTGGAGACCGTGCCCGCAGAGGATTTTGAAGTGCGGCTTCCTTATACTATCAATGGCCGGAATTGGAAACAGGAGATGGTCATAGAAGCGCAGCGATTGCTGGTAAAAATTATATCCAAAAGAACGGATATCGGTTTTATGAGCCTGTTTCCCGATCAGGTGCGCGGGATTCTCTGCGATCTTTATGGAAACGGCTGGGGAAGAAAGTTCCTTGCACAATTCGGTGAGGAGAATATCCAGAAGATGCTTCTGACCACTGAAAGATATGTGGAGAGCTTTGCCAATGCTGAGGAAATTGACCTGGCGGGATTGCCTGAGCCGATCAAACGGGAGCACGACCGGGTGTCGGAAGATCTTAAGGCAATCGCCCATGCCGTTCGTCACCGCAAAATGTATGAAACACGAAGGATTGATCAAGTATGAAACTGGCCGATTACATAGCTTCTCTCAATAATGTTTGTGAACTCGAAGCGCAACGCGCCTGGTATGCAAAGCTGGAGGAACAGGTAGTCAAAGGGGTGTCTGTGTACGAGGAGATGGATGATATTCAATGGCAACTTCTGAGTAATGAATTTCAAAACCGCATCCGAACTGAGGAGCTCAAATCATGGTATGGTGCCCCGGAAGGGGAGAGTTTGTTTCAGGGTACATCCGTAAGCTCCCTGACCATACCGGCAATTTTTGAGTCGCCGTTGGAACTGGCAGGCATCGAACAGCTAGAGGAAACAATCGCTGATGCCTACATCAAGCTTCATGACCGGTATGAAGAAAGTGTGCGCAGGGCAATTGTGGAAAATGTTGAAGACTGGATTAAATCCGGTCTTTACTATGGAATAACAATTGCTTCGAAACTGCTCTCTCAGGTGTTTAATCTCGCCGTTCCTGCAGGTAATGTTGTTTTTGATGTGGACGGACATCGTGTGGATCCCCACGAAATCATCTCCTATCCGCAAGACATACGGGAGAAATATTTTAAACAGGTATACACGCAAATGGACTGCTTTGGATCGATGGATATTGATCAGGAAGAACTGGAATCCAGTCTGATACTTGCCGATATAAGCAAACCCAGGCTTCAGCGCTATAAAGATCAAATCTTTCTGGCGCCGATCCGCTGCAATGAAATTGCCAGTGTCCTGGCTCAGCGTGTGCGCCGTTTGATTATTGAAAAAACGGCAGGGCGTATTTCACCTCCGTCCTTAGCGGTAATAATTCTCGATACTGATACACCCTATACGTATCATCATCTCATCGGCGGTAATGGCAACCGGCTTGCCCCTGTTTTGCCCGGCCTCACAGTGCTGGGATCAAGCGGCACAATTGATGCCTTCAGTTGGCTTTATTCTTACCGGGTGAGCCTGATAACGCAAAAAATGATGAAGAGTTCTCTTTATTCCGAGGTACACAGGCAATTCATCCCCTTTGTATTTTTTGGAGTACTTGTACCCAGAGATGCCGAGATTTTATTGAACATGGCCGAGCTGGACATGCTCAGATACCGCGGCAATCTGAATCCGCAGATAGAATTCTGCTATCTGATTCCCCGTCTGCTCAAATACCTGGAAAGAACTGCAGATGATAATTTCAGAACATTACTGAAGCAGCGGCTCAGTTGATGGAGGTCATTTAGTCCGTGTGCACAATAGGTTACCACCGTGATCTGGGAATTGTCTTTAAAAACCGGGATAAGTCATCGCAACTGGTAGAGGAAATTATAAGGGACGAAAAGATCATCGCCTGCCGCACCGCGGGAACCGATTACTTTAGCTGGGGAATCAACGTTTACGGCTGTGCATTTGTTACAGCGGCGATTAATTCACCCCTCTGGACAAAGCTAATTTATGATAGGAATAGGGCTGCTGCAGATGAGGTATCACGGCAGGAGAATGCAGGGCTCACAAATCCCGTGGCTGTTGTAAGTTCAATGCTACCTGATATGCAGCAGATTGAGCCATGGGTCGAAGCGCTTTCATCTTGTTCGTTGCCTTTTATGGGATATAATATTGTTTTGGTCGACTGCAGTCATGCTGTTTTGGTGGAAGCTTTCAGGGATAAAAGACACATTCGCCGATTGCAACCGAAAGAAGCCATTACCAATCACTTTCAAGTTCTTGATCATGGCCCACATGCACCCACGGATTACCCAAGCTCCTTTAGACGCTATGAATATGCTAATTGTCTGCTTTCCGGCGCGATAAGTCTGACAGATGTATTGAACATGCTCAATCCTGAAGATCTGCAGCTGCGGCAGCAGATATGGCGCAGTGGTCCTTTTATTACAATATCTACGAGTGTACTTGATTTCCAAAACGGCAAAGTGTACTATGCCCGGGAAATCGACAAAAAATATTCAGTTTTTAACTTCAAAAAACACAACAGGTAGAATAAAATATGGCCAAAACCCCCGGGAAACATGAGATAAATAGACTGGTGACTCTGTTTAACGAGGGGCAATACATAGAAGCAGCGACCCTCGCCAAGAGCATGACGATGCGCTTTCCCCTTTACGGGTTTGGCTGGAAGATACTGGGGGCGTTGTTCGGACAAATGGGACAGAGTGCGGACGCGCTGATTTCCTTGAAAAAAGCGGTTGCACTGTCACCGGATGACGCTGAGGCACACAATAATCTGGGTTTAGCTCTCCGCAATATGGGCCGGCTCGACGAGTCCGTGGCCAGCTACCGACAGGCGCTACAGATCA
>CAZJMX010000006.1:4655-121362 GCA_964547345.1 uncultured Smithella sp.
AATATGGGCCGGCTCGACGAGTCCGTGGCCAGCTACCGACAGGCGCTACAGATCAGGCCAGATTACGCCGGGGCATATAACAACTTTGGCATCACTCTCCAGGAGATGAACCGGCTAGACGAGGCCGAGGCGAGCTTCCAACGGGCACTGCAAATAGACCCCTATTTTGCTGAAGCACACAATAATATGGGCAACATGCTTAAGGAACTGAACCGGTTAGATGAGGCTGTGGCTAGCTATCGTCGGGCGCTACAGATCAAACCGAATTATGCCGAAGCGTATAACAACCTTGGCATCACTCTCAAGGAACTGGGCCGGCTCGACGAGTCCGTGGCCAGCTACCGACAGGCGCTACAGATCAAACCGAATTGTGCCGAAGCGTATAACAACCTTGGCATCACTCTCATGGAACTGGGCCAGCTCGACGAGTCCGCGGCCAGCTACCGACAGGCGCTACAGATCAAGCCAGATTTCAGCATGGCTTATAGCAATATGCTTCTGAACCTGCAATACATGAATACCGTTTCTCCACTGGACATTTTTGCCGAGCATCAACGCTACTCAGCACGCTTTGAAGCTCCACTCAAGCCGCAGTGGCAATCGCATCAGAACAGCCGCGAGCCGCAACGACGCCTCAATGTGGGTTACATTTCAGGCGATTTTCGCAATCACTCCGTGGCATTTTTCATTGAACCCATCCTGGCCTCTCATGATAAATCCCAGGTGGAAATCTATTGCTATTATTCCCATACTCAACACGATCGCTTTACTGATCGCATCGCCGCCTGTGCCGATCATTGGCTGGTCTGCGCCCATATGTCCGACGACCAACTGGCCGAGCGCATCCGAGCCGACGGTATAGATATTCTGGTGGATCTGTCCGGGCATACCGCCCATAACCGCTTGCCGGTTTTTGCCAGGAAACCAGCGCCGCTGCAGGTAACCTTGGTCGGCTATGCCGGCACTACCGGACTTAGCGCAATAAATTATCGCATCACGGATAGCTATATGGACCCGGTCGGACTGGCTGAGCGTTATCACAGCGAAACCCTGATACGCCTTCCGGGAACAGGGGTCAGTTACCGGCCTGATCCCGCAAGTCCTCCGGTGAATGAACTGCCGGCTCTTGCCGCGGATGGAAGCTCATTTACGTTCGCCTCGCTCAACAACCTGACCAAGATCAATGCCTCGGTCATCGTATTGTGGAGCCGCTTGCTGAAGGCGCTCCCACATGCCAGACTGATGCTTGGCAATGTCATGGAAAGCAGGGTTCGACAGAACATCATCGCCAAATTTGAGAAAGAAGGTATTGCCGCCGAGCGATTGTTGATGCAGCCGAAATTGGCATTTCTGGATTATCTGGCGCTGCATCAGGCGATAGACCTGGCCCTTGACCCCTTCCCCTATAACGGCGGCACCACCACCCTTCATTCATTATGGATGGGAGTGCCGGTGATTACACTGGCCGGTCAGAGAGCGGTGTCGCGCATCGGAGTTGCCGCACTGTCACTTATCGGCCTGACTGAATTTATCACACACAACGAGGACGAGTATATTCAGCGCGCATTGCAATTCGCCCAGGATCTGCCCCGTTTGAACGACATACGGCAATCGCTGCGCGATAGGATCATCAAGCATTCGAGCTACGATGACAGAACTATCACCAGTCATTTGGAAAACATCTATCGCGACATATGGCGGAAGTGGTGCAATGACGGATGTTTGACCTAGATGACCCGAAAAACATAAACGAACACACCACCTACATCGTCGAATTCGGTTGGCCCCATTTTAGTCTTTTTGAGCATGCTAAAGCCTGCCGAGAGCATTTCCTGCTCGAACTGATCCTCATGGCGCTTAAAGTCTCCAATCATGTGTACGCCGGACTTAAGCGCATTGATCTCGATTTGCGCCAGTTCAAAGTCGCAATTGCGCAATGACTTGGCAACAATGAAGCCATGGTAACGCTGAAGCGCATCAATGCGTTGTTCCTCAGATTCGAAATGGGGTAGTAGTTCGCCACCCATGAGGTAGTAGCCACCAGACTTCAGGTTGCTCCTGATGTTCCTGGCAAAAGCCTGAGCTTTGTCATAGTGGATATGGTCATGCGCAAATACCGAAACCACAAAATCGTAGGCACCCGGTTCACAATAGACTGTGGCGTCACCACAGATACAGCGGGCTCTCTGATTCGTATATTTTGCCAGCAGTTCGCAACATTTGTCATCGATCTCCAGCGCATCGACATCGAATCCGGCGAGAGACAACAATTCGATGGTCGCCAATCCCGTACCGGCACCCAATTCGAGTAGACGCGCCGGCATTTCCTTCCTGAGGTCCAACAAGGAACAACGAACCTCCTCGATCATCTCGACATAGTAGGGATGAGATCGCTCGACCTTATGATATATATCGAGGTCAATGTAACGAGACATCTCCATTCTTTAGGGTTCCCGGTCGCGGAAGAGTAAACATTGGAGTAACGATTTGATTTGATAAGAACTTGCTTTCATGGGACGGGAGTATAGGAATTTTGTAATTGTATGTCAAGGAAATAGAATCCTTGACGGTTTTTTATTTTTTCGTTAGACTGCGTCACTTTTAGATTTGCCTGGAATCCTTTGCGGATAATTATCGAGTGACTTGACGATGCGAATTGATGAACAAATCTATGAATCTCCATTAACTCATACTCCACTCAATCTAGTTATCTTTGGAACTGCCTCGATCGCTATTGAGGCACATCATTATTTTTTGCGCGAGGGTAAGTATCGCATTACCGCCTTTGTATTGGATGAGGAATACCGGCATGCTGATACCTGTCTGGGACTTCCTGTGATCTCACCGGCGGAAATGCGGGCAAAGCATTCACCGGAAAATACCCTCGCATTTGTTGGCATCAGCTATGGACTTCTCAATCAGAATCGGGCTTCGGTGTATTTCCGCCTGAAAGAGTGGGGCTATCGATTTGCAAATATCATCGATCCAAGCGCCTCGGTTTTCACCCGGGAAATTGGGGAACATGTTTTTATCAGGGCCAGTGCCTCCGTCGGCGCAGGCGTGACGATTGGGAACGATGTGATGATTGGGCCAAATGTGGTGATAGGCCATGACTCGATCATCAGGGATCATAGTTTTATTTCGCCTGGTGTCTGCTTATGCGGAGAAAATGAAATCGGCGAGTATTCTGTTGTTGGTGCGGGAGCCATTATCGGACAGCGGGTTCGTATCGGGAATAGTAATTTGATTGGCGCAGGAGCACGTATCTTCAGCAATACCGGAGAAAATGAGGCTTATCTAAGCCAGGCCACAGTAAGAGCGGATATCCCAGCAGACAGGGCATTGATGATACTTGAGGAATACCGAAAATCTTCGTCTGCAGATGACTAATGGATGCAACGAAAAATTCATCCACCCTGCATCAGTTGTATGCCACGGGCAATGCTGAACTTTTTCAGTTGCTGGACATTGCTTAATTCATTGCCCTCGGCGTCAAACAAAGGTCCCAACAATATAGCGCCTCCCGATACCGATATCACGACCCCATCTTCATTCGCATCGAGCACTATACCGGGGGAGAAGTTGGTTGTTTCTGACACGAGCCTGGCTGTCTCGACATATAAAGGATCTTTTCCATTAACGGCAAACCTTGGCCGATAGAAAGCGTTGGGAACAGGGTGAAAATCCAACGCCCGGCAAAGTCTTCGCAATGTTTCGAGCGACTCCCACCACGGAAACCACCCTCCAAATGCGCGATCCTTTGCACTGAAATATGAACGGTCCTCTGCTTTCTGGGCAAAAGCATTAATATCACCTGAAACCAATTGGGGTGCAAGGGTTTCAAACAGACCGAGTCCCTCACGTATGCAACGACTGACGAGCTCGATGGCTGTCTCGTCCGACGTAAGTGGAAACTTCTTTTGTAACAGAATCGGGCCACTGTCGATCCCACCATCGACGAGATGCCAGGTCACGCCGTATTCAAGTTCCCCTTTCAAGATTGCCCAGGAACAAGCGTTGACTCCTCCATAACGAGGCAAAGGACCATTGTGGAAATTGACGATTCCATATCGGGACATGGCTAAAGCGGGCGCGCGAAAAATAAGGAAATTGTTAACGCTAACGAGATAATCAGCTGCAACCGCGGTCAGTTCCGCGATGCAGTCTGGGTCATTAATATCGCGTGTCGCAAAATATTTAATGCCGGTCGCATCACAATAATCTTTCAAGCGTGACAGAGGCGATTCTTTGGATGGGTCACCAATGCATAAAACAACTTCAGCGTCTGCAGTTTTCGCCAGGATCATTAATATGTCGATGGCCATTTTTCCATTGCCGACGATGACAAAGCGCATAATGCTTACCCGACAATGGTCAGTAATGGGTGTTTTGCCAATTGCCGGTAATCCACCTTGCCATTGGTATTGAACGGTAATTGCTCAATAAAAAACACTCGGCCCGGGATCATATAGTCAGGAAGTCTCGTGCGGCAAGCAGCCAAGATCGTATTGGTGTCCATCGCCGCGCCTGCCACGAACGCCACACAGCCATCTGCTCCTTCCGGTGTAATTGGCCATGGCAGAACTGCGACCAAATCGCGACCTGTCGCATCCCGCAGCGCATTTTCGATTTCCTGTAACTCGACGCGGAATCCCCTCAGCTTGATTTGATGGTCAGTACGGCCGGCAAACAGTATACCGTCAGTCGGATGATAACGGCCAATGTCTCCCGTGCGATACCAGCGGCGTCCAGCAGCTTCGAAAAATCGCTGATGATTAAGTTTTGGGGCTTTCCAGTAGCCTTTCATGACTTGTGACCCCGATAGGCAGATTTCGCCTGTGTCCTGGGTGGCTTCGCCGTTCGAGTCAAACAACTCCATGGCTTGTCCTGGAAAGGTGTGGCCTAAAGGCATGACGTCATAATGCTGATTATCTGGCATACAAACGAACGAACTGATGGCTACTGCTGCTTCCGTCGGGCCATAGACATTGATGATTTTGGCCGATGGAGCGGCAATGCGCCAGGATTCGACAACGGCGCTCGTTAAAGATTCTCCGCCAAAAATGGTAAAACGCAAACAATCGAGCACTCCCGGCAACAGCAATCCGGCCTGTTTAAGAAGCGCTGCGGTTGAGGGAACCAAGTACCAGCATGTAATTTCGTGTTCCTCGACGAAACGCGTCGCCATCATCGTGGCGTTTTCCGGTACGCTGAATAATGCGGCGCCATTGGTCCATGCAATGAACATATCATGGACGGAAATATCGAAAGTCAGGTCGGACGATTGAAGGATGCGGCTGGTCTCGTTCGTTCGGGTCAGGGCGGTAGCACTCCGAATGTAGGCATCCAGGTTGCCCAGGCCGATGGGCGCTCCTTTTGGAGCACCGGTGCTGCCGGAAGTAAACAGCAAATAGGCAAGCTCATCCGGTTCCTGCCTTGGGCCAAGTTTTCCCATATCACCTGCAGAAACTGCCGGCAAACGCATAGGGATGTCCGCAGGCGCCAACTGCAAGGCCTCTGGACCAGAGGCCACGACGATGACCGGGGTTTCCAAACCAGACAAAATTCCGGGCAGGTCTTTTGCATTGGGAGCATCGACAATCATCGCTACCGGAGAAGTGCTCGCGAGTATCTTGCGGTTCCGTTCGACAGGAAATCTTGGATTGAGCGGCATATAGGCTGCACCGACAAGCAGGGCGGCTATGATGGCAGTGTAGGCATCGCAACTACGATCACAAAGTATAGCCACGCGTGATTCACGCTCGCCTGCTCCAACATCGAGCAAGGTTTGCGCAAGCTTTGCGGCACGGGAAATCAGTTCGCCGTAAACCAGGGTCTCCTCCCTTGCCGAGAGCGCCAATCGGCCTTCATGCTTGCCGGCGACATCAAGAATTTTTCGGCCAAGACCATGTGCTATGTCTAGCATGATTCAGGATTCCCTTTTTGCGCGTACGATAATCAGGTCGATAAGCGAACCAACATTCGTGAGCTGTGCAATTTCACTCGCACGCATGCGGAAAAAAAATTGCCGCTCGACTGCCAAGATCAATGCAATATGCGCAATTGAGTCCCAGCCTGGCACATCTCGCGAAGATGAGGATTTTGAAATAACAATATCCTTATGTCCGGTCACCTCGCACAGAATGCTCCTGATGATTTCGAGAATCCGCGCTTCTTCAAATTCTTCTTCTGCCAAATCGTTACTCCAATTCTTATTCTTCCGTGACTGGGAACCCTGAAGAATATGGCTCATATCCGATAAAATGGATCGTTCGCCAATAGCCCTCAAAATTTTTGATAAGAACTTGCTTTCATGGGAAGAGAGTATAGGAATTTTGTAATTGTATGTCAAGGAAATCTTTGACCTTATCCCTGAAAACTGCTCCATTTTCAAATGGAGTCCTTCCTGATAAAGAAAAACGATATAGGGCGGACAGGGAAATGAGAGGGAAACGATTTTCGCTAGAGCAGATTATCAGGATCATCAAGGATCTTAAAAATAAACTTCTAACGCCCGAAGCGAAGAAAGCCGCTGTAGTGCATGTAATTTCCAACTTTGGGCGGAGTGAACGAGAGACCTATCGGCTGGTGAATGTCTCCAGATCGGCAAATTCGGGGGACATCCATGATAAGAAATGTCAAGAGGAAAACGGAGATTTCCCTCTGCCTTCCCGGCAAATTCGGGGGACATAACACTTAATTCGTCATTTTGTGTCTGACGTTAAGGCAAATTCGGGGGACATGGCAAATTCGGGGGACATAACACTTAATTCGTCATTTTGCGTCTGACGTTAAGAAATTGGGATTACCTCCAATCATCTAATACCCCACCATTACGCCATCCAATTCGGCCGTTCGGCCAACCGCGCCTTTACGGTTTCCTTTAACCAATCCTCAATCTCCCGGATCATGTAGAAAGTCGGCGCGAGGAGTTGATCGTTGTGCCTGATCCTGCCTTCATCTGCGGCAATTTTTGCGAGCGTTGTGTAAGGATAAATGCGGATGCCCTGCGATACTTTCACGGTGTCCAGGGGAAGCGAATCAGCAAAGGCAAGGCTCTCCAGAACCGATTCACTGGTTTCTCCGGGACCGCCCAGCATCAAAAACCCCATCTGCTTGATGCCGTGTTTTGCCAGCAGCAGGGATGTTTTTCGGACCTCTGCCGGTGTGAAGCGCTTATTCATGTTCATGAGTATCCGCTCGCAGCCGCTTTCAAACCCCAGGCTGACTTCACAGCAGCCCGCTTCCGCCATAAGCTTGATCAGGTCTTCGTCACCATGGCCGGGATAAAAGATGCACCGCCAACTAATCCGAAAGCCCTGATCGATGATCCGCCGGCAAATCTCTTTGGCGTAGGACGCAGGCAGATTGAAGGTATTATCGACAAAATAAAACTGCCGGAATCCGGCCGCCACACAATTCTTCATTTCTTCCATGGCCGCCGCGGGAGATCGTTTTCGGATGGTGCGCCCTTCGATTGTGGCCGTTGAGCAATAGCTGCAATTCATGGGGCAGCCGCGCCTGGTCTGAAAAGGCATCCATAAATTCCGGTCGTATGCGGACAAGAAGCGATGAACACCGGATGCGGGCAATTCACCAAGCGCCCGGATATAGGTCCTCTCGCCCTGCAATCGCCGGCCTTTTAAATACAGGCCGGGCAATCCCGCCGGATCGGCGCGCCGCTCCAGCCGTTCCAGCAATTGGGGAAAAACCAATTCCCCTTCTCCCTGAATGCCCATGTCCGCGTCCAGATAGGTGAGGACGGCTTCCGGGAAAATGCTATAGCCCGCACCGCCCAGAACAATGGGAGCGGCAGAATCGCTTCGGCAATAACCAACAACGCTTTTGACATCGTCCAGCAGGAATCTCGCGCCATGCATAACCTGATCGTCAATATTTCTGATGGAGATGCCGATCACGTCGGGATGGAAAGAGTTTATCGTCTCGGAAATTGATTGGCGGAAATCCGCATGGGTCATTAAATCCAGCATCAGGACATCATGTCCTTTATCTTGCGTGGCCGCGGCCACGTAATGCAATCCCAACGGCATCGGCAGGACATTGATTTTTTCCGTATTCGCTGCGATTAAAAGGACATGCATGCTACAGAGACCTCCAATTGGCCACCGATTATACCACAACCATTAACTGGAGATGTTTAAATTATGGGATAATTAGGATAATTTGGAACAGTACCCTACCAGGGAATCGCTAAAGGGAAACAGAGGGGGCTGTTAACTTATTAACTTCCGTCTTGTAAATTGCCATCAAACCCTTGCCAGTTCTAGCATTCCGGCGGTTGGAGATTATTCTTCAGCCGTTTTTTTGTTTTTAGAATACGAGGGGGCATATTGAAGGGAGTCAGTATCTCAGATGGGCAGCTATGCCACCCGAATCGGTCAGTGTTTGAATGGGTTCTGTAAAATGAGCAGTACCTCCCGCCTGATACACCATATCCAGAATATCGTTAAAAACCTCTACCTCATATAAGGACTGGGAGCCACAGGCCAGACAGGACTTAACCAAGCCGATATTCAGATTATCGCAATCACGACAACGCATCCCGGGCGGTTGAAGCGTGCGATCAACGACAGTGTGCTCTATTCGTTGAGCCTTTGCCATACTCAGAACATCTTCCGGACCGATAACAGCCAAACCGCCCCGCAGATATTCTGTACGGATTTTTTCCCAGTTTTCCAATCCGGTCGTCAGTTCTTCTTCCTGAAAAAGGTCCATAATGTCCTTGTTTATAGAGGCGTCTCCCTTACTCAAGTCGATTGCCTTTTCTACAACTCTATCTCGCAGCTCTTGAGGCATGTTCTCATGAATGGCCTGCAAGGTTTCCTTACTGCCCACCATGAGAATATGGTTAATCTCCTCCGAACTGCAGATTTTTTCCAGGGCATCAACTATCTCCAGGGCATACTTGTGGAGTTCGTTGTCGCGTCGGCGCTCATACCGCTGTTGCGACCACCCGCCCACCTTGACATGATTCTTCACATTGCCCTTAATCACCTCTTCAGAACCTGTCTCGGCCATAGAGACCACGAAGATACGGGCTTTCTTGTTATCGGCGACAACAACGGCTGCTGTTGCATGCCCTTCGACTAATTCTGCGAGTGGTCTGATGAATGGTGAGGAGTCTATGCGAACGAGGTCGGAAACTGGTTCGGACAGAGGAATTGCTCGAAATACGTCGAAGACCTGGCACGAAAAAATACAGAGAGCGCCGGTCTTCAGCGGGTTATGCTCCAGATACTCTGTAACCAAACGGACGTTGTCGCCGAAATACTCTTTTTCATCCTTTTCCGTACCGCCGGTTTTTAGCAGACGCCTTATTCTTTCAAATTTCTTCTCCAGCTCGTCCACAGAGTGCGGACCCGCCAGATAGACACTTAAGAATGCCCTTTCGGCAGTGGGCATTTCTGCCAGCTTTTTTAAGTCGGATAACTCCAGCATATTACCTCTCGGAAAAAATATTTAATTTATTTGATAAGTTCCAAAAAGTTACCAAATTAGTAAACTCGTATAACCGTTCCCATTATTTATCAATGATTTTCGGTTTGGGATTGAAGTGAGGATTATCAGTGGTAGAAGGAATCGATCCCGATAACATTTTCACATTCCGGATCAGGCAGTGATTCAAATGGCCCAATAATTAATTAACGGATTTTCTCGGCCAGCTATTTCTTCTTGCCAACTTCGTAATTAGCTATCCTAATTGCCTTCGCCTCATCACCAGTATCACGCAATATCGCATTCGCTATCTTCGCCGCCTCCCGCGCCTGTTCTATACTCAACTTCTTATTGTGCTTGCTCCTGAAACTTTTACCCGTCCACGGCATAAATCCACCGACCCTTTCTTCCTACCCCGGAAATAAAGCAAGATCTAACGCTGCTTCTTCTTTAATCGATGACCGATTAATCGATAAATCTCTTCTTTATCTCTTTTGCCGATGCCCCATACTTCGATGATTTCGATTTCTTCACCCAGCAGGCGATAGACAATTCGTATTTTCTTATTATCAACATATAATTTATAAAATCCAGTCAGATCAATATTGAATTTATTGCCTAAATATTCTCCCAGAAATGGGTTTTTTGATAATTCTTCGAGCTTTTTATTAACTTTCTTTTTAACGCTCCCATCGAGGGATTTATAATCAGCAGCAGCTTCGGGAATAAATTCGATTGAATAGGTCATCGCTGCTTAAGTCCTCAGATCATTCCATTTAACATTCTTCGAACGTTTATAATTTTTCATCCTTTTTACGATGACATCATTAATTTCATACTGTTCTATCAGCTCGGATAAATTCATCAGATATTCATATTCAGCGGGTGCGAGTATAACGGCCTCCATCTCGTTGTTCTTAAGAATAAACAAAGGACTGCCGCCCTCTGAGATATCCCTGACACGTTTTGTCAACTCTTTCTGCAATTTGGTAACAGCAATCATCCTATCGGTTTCGACTAACATAATATGGTGACCTCTCTATATAATTATACGTATAATTATGTGATGTATTATATATTGTCAATATATTTCTTTTTACCTCTTTTTTCGTTGCGACCTGAAGGCGTAGCTTTGCCATTTTCCCGATTATGCCGTCCCTGCCGCTCGTTATACATTCTACTTCTTTAGCAGAACATCCAAAAGCATCCAATTTGTGATTGAACTATAATAATTTCGGTCTTGTATTTCAATTAAATAGAACCGTCCCCTATTATTTTCCGAGGCTGAACGAAAACTAGTGGAAGCGCGAATCGAAGCGCCGAAATCCGTCTATATGGTGACGTTCATCAAAATTGGAACCGTCGCCAAGTCGCCGTCCATGACGGGGCATAACCTGACCACAAAGGTTGAGGGCAAAACCGCAACGCTTTATGTTCGTAAGGACATTGCTCCCACGGCGACGGAGTATAGCAAACGATACAAGAAAATGTGGCTGATGATTCAGGCTTTGTCCAAAGTCAACTTCGAGTTGCTCAAAGTGGAAGACAAATAGCATGCCCTATCCACCGCATGACTTTAAATGTCCATACGAGCATACCTGCCCCTACCTGAATTTTATGTCCACCCGGTGGGTATTCAGCCAATATCAGTATGGGCAAGATGAGTATCAGGAACATCTTACAATCATCGATCGATTCCAGGAGAGTTTAAAAGAACGGGATGAACAGATACGCAAGCTTACGCGGGAAAATGCCGAACTGAAGGCAAAAGTGAAGATAATGCATGAACGGCAATTTAAGCCGAATAAAAAAAAGGGAGCTCTCCCCTTGCAAGGCAATGTATCGGTCAATGCGCCCTTGAAGAAAAAACGGGGTGCGCCGATGGGACATCCTGGCTGGCAGCGCCCAAAGCCGGTGAACATTGATCAAAGCATTGCGGTTGACGCCCCTACGGTGTGCCCGTATTGCCATAAGCAGGGGCTAACGCCATCCCCGTCCTTGCATGAGCATATTCAGGAAGACATTGTCCTTGAACCCCGAACCGTGGTTACCCGCTATTTGCACGAACAGGCTTTTTGCTCAACTTGCAACCGGCTGGTGGTTCAGGCGGGACAAGACGAGATCCTCAATGCGCCGATTGGACCGGTTGCCAAATCCGTGGCGATTTATTTGCGCTATCAGATCGGTATTTCTTACCGGAAGACAACAAAATTACTTTGGGAGTTATTTGGCTTAAAGTTCGTGGCCGCCTCTGCCGTCGGATTTGATCGCAAAGCATCAGCCTGTGGCGTTCCTATTCATGAAGATTTACGGGAAAAAATTAGGGTCTCGGATGTGGTTCATGCCGATGAAACGTCCTGGCGTAATGACGGTGTCGGGCATTATGCGTGGTTCGCCGGCAATGAGAAGCTGGCTTTCTTTCATATCGACCGGCATCGATCCGCCGATGTCGCCAAATCCATCTTTGGAGAACATTTCGATGGGATATTGGTGCGCGACCGGTATGCGGCCTATAACGGCATTGGACGTCAATGGCAGTCCTGTCTTTCCCATATCATCACAAAGGCCAAGGAGATTAAACGTGAGCATGGCCTGTTGCCCCAGCCCGAAAGAGAAACGGCAACAGACCGGTTTTGTGATCACGTGGTTGCTTTTTTCAAGGAGGCTTGCACGGTGGGCGCAAAACTGAAAGCCGGAAACATCCCGTGGAAAAAAACGGCGAACATTGAAAAAGAATTTGTAAAACAACTCGGCAAGATTTGCAAAAAACCGACGGGATTCAAACCGGCGGAAACGCTCCGGCTTATCTTGGCGGTCATGATCAAAAATATCTTTTTACGTTTCTGCGTCATCCCGGTGTGCCGCCAACCAATAATCATGCCGAGCAGTCGATCCGGCATCTGGTCATCTTCCGGAAAACTTCTTTTGGCACACGATCCGAATCCGGCCTTAAGAACCATAGCATCCTTACCAGTCTGGTCCAAACCGCCCGAAGACAAAACGCTCATCCACGGGAATTTCTGCAAACCCTCCTCACGGCAACTACGTCTATTGCTCAGGCCGCGCTTTACAAAAACTCAAGTTAATGATTTATTTGACCAACAAAATAGGGACTAAACTGTTACGCGTCCCTCCCTCTGTTTCTCTGGTGCCATGTAATTACTGCGTAGACCTTGGACCTGTATCCGTTTGCTTGCATTCCCGTTACTTTGGGATTACCTCCCTAACCCTTCAATGGCATTTCTTTAAATCGAGATGGTAGACTAAGGCTCCACCCGGGCCTACATCCGCGGTGTCCAAAGACGCCATTGCTGCCCCGCCGGTTCGCAAGTCGCCATTGAGGCTGAGTGTGATGCCGACGTTGAGCACGGCGGCGGCACCACACCCTACCCGTTTCATTTGTCCCGCACCGATGTTTTCTGTAAACAAATAATCGTTTTCATGCGGACCTTTTATTTTGCGTTTGAAAACGCGCCCGTGTTTGTTGTCATGTGGTCCCAAAAAATATTGAACGTCGAGTTGGGTTTCTTGTTTCGCGGCGAGCTTTGCAAAGCCCCGGTAATCGACCTTGTAAACACCGATGGAATAGTTCGCGGGCAAATTTAGCGGGGCAGAAATGCGGCAAACTTTTCTTTGGGTTTTGCTGCTTTCGACGGTGAACTGGTCAAACAAAATGCTCAAGGTTGTGCCATCGGGGGACATGACGATCGAGTAGCTTCCCTTGGGACAACCGTTGGTTTCTTGAGCCCATACGGGCAAGCTGACAAGCAAGACGCACACGAAAATACTTATTGGCATCAATTTCATAGTATTTGCCTCTCATTATAGGGCGGAGATGGAATCCAGGCACCGCGCTATATTCGCTTATTTACAACTGCGCCATTGCAGTTGGTAAATGATTCCCGCATTGACATCTTCGGAGTCGATCGAGGACATGGCTTCCGTGTTCCCAACCGTTTGCACTCTCATACTCGAGTTGGTTCGCAGGTTAACGTCCGCGCCACAACCCGACCAAACAATCGTCTCAACGGTGAGCTTGTTGCTGATCAAATAATCTTCAGCAAGTGGCCCGCGAAACACTCTTTTGAATGAAGGGCCTCGAGTACCGGCGAAGAAGTATTCGACATTGAACTGCGAAGTTGCCGATCGCGGAAGCTGATTGAAGCCACGAAAGTCAATTTTCAGGACCGATACGCTCATGCCTTGGGGCACATGCACGGGGATGGCGATGTTGCAACTCTTGCGGTCAAAGCTTTTGCCGGTTTGGCCACCGACAGCCACTTGGTATTGGTCGAATAACAAACTCAAAGATTTTGCATCCGGACTCAATGTGACGGATACAGTGCCGGCCGGACAGCCCGTTCCCCCGTAACCGGGCTCACCCAGGGAAATGTCATCGGCAAAAACCGGTGCGCAGAGCAAAATTGTGAAAAATACGTTAAATAGTAGAATGGTTCTTTTCAAAAGAGTTGCCTTAAATAAATTCTTCATCGTAGTGCCTCCTTAATAGGTAATCTTTTTCTGTCAATGATTGCTCCCGATGGAGAGAGTAATATTATTCCCCATCACCATTTCATCACCTTCGTGACCTTAACCCTTAACCCTCCACATTAATGAGGGAAATGGAGGGAAATGGGTCGAGAAAACCAGATATTTATGCTTGTGTCGCAAATGGCAGGCCAACAGCCGAAGAAAAATCGGAAGTTTAGAATATTACTTTGATAACATGGGATTAGGTTCATGGCGGAGAACAGCAGAAACGTATGAAATGGATCCGTTTGGCCTCCACATATGGTGGAACCTCAACATATTGGGGGGGGGAATTCGGGGAATTTAGGGGACACAACACTTAATTCAATTTCGTCGTTTTCTTCTTAGGCCTAGTTTTTTCCGTTGTAACACACGACCCGTCAGTTTTTCGATCTTCTTCTCAAAATCAAGAGGAATATAGAATGTCCCCTGTTCACATAAGAATAGTTACAGATAAGGGAGGTCGGCATTGATCAGATCTTCGACGGTCAACTTGCCCTCCGGGCCATGTAGTTCTCCATTTTTTGAACGGAAACCTATCAAACCATGAATGAGGCGGCATTGATCTGAATCAATGCGATGGATTTTATTTCTTCCCGTCAACCGGCGCCAGGTGTTCCGGAATCTGGACTGCGACCACTTCCCCTGTTGCGCAGACCTTGCCTTCTGCGATCAAACGTGACTCAACAATGACTTTGCGCCCTTTGATTTCTTTGATCCGGCTTCGGATTTCCAGCGGCCCGCCCATCGGCGTGGGCGCCAGATAATTTACGTGCAGCGACGCCGTCACGAAACGAAGGGCCGGTTCAGAGCCCAGTTCGCGGTTTTCCGACCGGCATTTGGCCGCAGCCGCCGTGCCCATGGAGTGGCAATCGATGAGCGATGCGATCAAACCGCCGTAAACATTCCCGGGAGCACCGCCCGTGTGAAATTCTTTGGGGATGTGAACACAAACGGCTTCTTCCCCGTCCCAGTAACTTTTGATTTGCATACCATCCCTGTTGAGCCGGCCGCAGCCGTAGCAATGGCTGAAATGGTCAGGGTAGAAATCCTGAAAAGCCTTTTTTGTCATGAAAAACCTCGTATTTCGTATCTCGTGAAGCGTGAAGCGGAGCATAGAGCTATCCGCTATCCACCATCACCATTCACTATAGTTGCCTTACGCTTCACGAATCCCGCTTCACGCAAATGTAAGCTTCGTTCCCGCCATATTTAAAATAAATTGATCCGGCATTTGTTTCTCCATGGCCATAATCGCTCTACGTCCCGTGCAGTGCGTCGGAATCACATAGGCCGGATGAAATTTCTGAAGCTCCTCGGTGGTGCGGTCGATAATCGGTTCAAAAAACGGTCCGGAGAGATGAAATCCGCCCATCACCGCATGAATCTCGTCAATGCCGGTAACGGCTATCGCATATTGAACCGTATTGACGATGCCCGCATGCGCGCAGCCGGAGACAATGACCAGCCCCTTGTCCTTGAGATTCACGACAATGGACGTGTCATCTTCGATGGCATCCCATTGTTCCTTGCCGTCTTTTTGCCAGTAAGCAATGGGAAAGCCTTTTTCAAAATCCGTCCGATGCGGAATGCCGCCCAGAAAAAGAATCGTATCGGAAAGCATTGAATAGGGTTTTTCAGCCTCAACGACGGCAAAGCCTGCGGACTGAATCATTTCGTGAGTCAGCTTGGGAAAGTTGATTTTAAAATCCTCGCCAAGTTTGAGATAGCGCGGTGATTTAAACGCGGAAGGATGAACGACGAGGGGAAGATTCTTTTTGCCGATGGCCGCGCCAAGTGCCGCCAGGGCGCCTGTGTGGTCGCTATGGCCATGGGACAGCGCCGCTGCTTCAACCTCATGCATATTGAGCCCCAGCGTCGCCGCGTTTTTGGCCGCTCCGTCTTCCGAAAAGCCAAAATCAAAAAGCAGCGTATGCGTTTTGCTATCTGCCGTGGTTTTGATCAGTGCTGAAAAACCGTGTTCCGCTAAAATAGAGGCGCGGATTTCACCTTCTTTTAAAGGCGCGGCTCGCGTGATAATGGCGCTGTTGTCCATCGCCGTCATCTCGATATAGTTGTCCTGTAATGTTAGAATTTCAACTTTGTCCACAGACCTCAATGGAATTTGGGGCATGTCACAGTTCCTCCTCCTGCTTTCATAGTCTTTTCCCCTGATGAATTCAATTTCTTTGTTTGATCCGCATCTATAATTTGGCCTTGACATATTATGGGCATATGCTTATAATTCAAACTAAGGAGACTTAGCCATCATGCCCAGACCGAAATGTTGCCGTCACATTTGCGGCGTCCCGGACGCCATTTATTTTAAGCCGCGCGGCATTCCCTCAGCGGAGCTGGAAGAAGTTATATTGACGCTTGACGAGTATGAAGCCATCCGACTGGCCGATTTTGAACAACTCTACCAGGCACAGGCGGCCATACGGATGAACATCTCACGTCAGACATTCGGCAGAATTATTGAATCGGCGCATAAAAAAATTGCGGATGTTTTAATTTCCGGCAAGGCACTCAAAATTGAAGGCGGAGAGGTGTCAGTGGATAACGACAAGTCCTGCAGAAAAAAGCAAAGCAGCGAAAATGGAGGATAACTCCAAACATGAACTTACTTATTCAGAAGGAGAAAACAAAATGAAAATCGCTTTACCATCACGGCAAAATCAGATTGATGAACACTTCGGTCACTGTGATCATTTCACAGTATTCACCATTGACGAGCAAAACAAAATCGCTGCGGAAGAAAAGATCGCTTCACCCGCAGGGTGCGGCTGCAAATCCAACATCGCTTCGGTTCTCGCCGAACAGGGCGTCAAAATCATGCTGGCAGGCAACATGGGTCAGGGCGCGGTGAATGTCCTTGGCGGCTACGGCATTTCCGTACTGCGCGGCTGCTCGGGAGACGTGAAGGCTGTTGCCGAAAACTGGATTGCGGGCAACCTCAAAGACAATGGCATCAATTGCTCGCAGCACGAGCATGGTTGCCACGAACACAAATAGAAATAAAAAGAGCTCTTTCCCCCGCGGGGGTCAGAGCTCTTTTTTGTTTTATGGATACCCTGCAACCTTTCAGTCACTTGGGTTTAATGCGAACTGTTATGTTCCGAGGTAAGCCTTTTTCACCTTATCATTGGTAATCAGGTCTTTGCTCAAACCTTCCAAAACCATATGGCCGTTTTCCAGAACATAGCCGTGACGGGTGATCATGAGCGCGATCTGCGCATTTTGTTCGGATAGGAACACCGTGATGCCCGTTTTATTGAGGTGCGAAATTGCTTCGGCGATGCCTTCCACAACGAGCGGCGCCAGTCCCATGGAGGGTTCATCCAAAAGAAGCATTTCCGGTTTGGACATGATGGCCCGGCCAATCGCCAGCATTTGCTGTTCGCCGCCGCTGAATGTTCCGGCCATTTGCTTGTATCTTTCCTTCAGTCTCGGAAACAGCGTATAAACCTGTTCGAGGGTTTCCTCGATGCCTTTTTTATCCTTACGGTGATAAGCGCCCAGCATCAGATTTTTATACACGGGAAGCTGCGGGAAAAGTTGCCGTCCTTCCGGACAAAGCGACAAGCCCTTCCCCACAACTTTATAAGCGGGCAGATGGCTGATTTCTTCGCCTTTGAACTCAATTGTGCCTTTGGACGGCTTTAACACGCCGACAATCGTCTTGAACAAGGTTGTCTTACCGGCGCCGTTTCCACCCAGAAGCGCGACAAAATCGCCCTGAGCAATCTCTAACGAAACATCGTGAATAACCTGATGCTCGCCAATCATCGTGGTTACATTTTTTAGTTTAAGCATCCTTTTTTCTTCCTAAGTAGGCTTCGATTACCTGTGGATCCGCAGCAACATCTGCGGGCTTTCCTTCAGCAATTTTTTTGCCGTAGTTTAAAACAACAATTCTGTCGGCCAAATCCATGATCATCCGCATCTTATGTTCAATCAAACAGACGGTGATGCCTTTTTTGTTGATCTTGCGGATGAGTTCCGTGATCATCGCCGTATCTTCCTGAATCAAGCCGCCTGTCGGTTCATCAAAAAGGATCAGCTTGGGTTCGCTGATGAGCGCGATACCGATAGACAAAAGCCTCTGCTCGCCCTGGGAAAGCGTGGAGGCGACGTCGAATGCCTTGCTGCCCAATCCCACAAAGCCGAGCATTTCGATGACTTTTTCTTCTACTTTTGCTTTATCCTTTTTCCATTTAGGCGTATGGAAAAGACCGCCCCAGAAGCCTGTCGTCGTGCATTTGTAATAGCCGAGCGCCAGATTGAGCGCAACCGGCATACGATCAAAAAGAGCCGTCAGCTGGAACGTGCGCGCGATGCCTTTTCGTGAGATATCGCTCTTGCTCAAACCGGAAAGCTCATCTCCTGCAAATCTAACAGTGCCGGATGTCGGTTTATTCACTCCGCTGATCAAGCTGAACAACACGGATTTTCCGGCGCCGTTGGGACCGATAATGGAGAGAATTTCTCCCTCATTGACATCAAAGGTCACATCGTTGACAGCGATTGTGCCGCCAAAACTCTTGACCAGATTTTCACCTTTAAGCAGCACCACGTTACGCCCCCACCTTTGATTTCTTTATCTTGTCGCGAACTGTTGTATACAATCCCATGCAACCCGCCGGGAAGTAAATGATAACGACGACCAGTAACACGCCGAATAAAAGCATCTGATAATCCTGGAGAAACTGCAAATACTCCAACAGAATCGGAATGAAGAATGCGCCGATGATCGGCCCGGCCAGAGTCCCGATACCTCCAAGAAGCACATACATCAGGAAGTTGAATGTCATAGCAACCGAGGAAACGGACGGACTGATGCTGCCGATCAAACTGGCATACACCCCGCCGGCCAAAGCGGCAAAGAAATTAGCCACGACAAAGGACAGCAATTTTGTGCGGAAGGTATTGATCCCCACCGCCTCTGCCAAATCTTCATTGATGGCCGTTGCCTGGAAAGTTCTTCCTCGCAATGAATTGATCAGTCGATACATGACAAAGATGGTCAATAGCAGGAAGAATAAAACCAGATAATACTGTGTAACCTGATTGTCAAACGTGAGCTTGCCAAGACCGGGAATAACGATTGGACTGGGAACGGGAATGCCGACGATGCCGTTGTGTCCCCCCGTGAGTTCAATCCAGTTGCCCGCAATCAGATAAATGATTTCCCCCAGACAAAGAGTGGCGATGGCAAAGTACGCGCCTTTGGTGCGCAACGCCGGCATGCCGACGATAAAACCTATCAGCGAGGCAAGCAAGGCCGACAGTGGCAGGGCCAGCCAGAAATTCCACCCGAAAGCATAGGTGAGAATCGCAACACCATAAGCGCCTATCGCAAAAAAGCCACCGTGCGCCAGCGACGCCTGCCCTGTAAAACCCATGATGAGATTCATGCTTAGAGCACCAATCGCAAACAGCAGGCTCATGGTGATAACCTGAGAATAATAGCGATTTGTCACAACAAGAGGTATGACCAGGGCTAAAGCCAGAACAACCAGATAAAACCAATTTCCTTTCAACCACTTCATCATCTGCCCTTAATCTCCTTCCCAAACAAGCCGGTTGGCTTTATAGCGAGGATCAGCACAAGTGCGCCGAAACCGAAAACATCTTTGTATGCCGCCGAAAAATACCCGCCGCCGATGGCTTCAATCAGTCCCAGAATAATACCACCGGCGATGGCTCCCGGAATGCTGCCCATTCCACCGAGAATAACAATGACGAAAGCCTTTGTCCCCACCATCATTCCCATGCTGGGAGATATCATAAAGATAGGCGCCACCATACAGGCGGCAATTGCGGCCAGAGCGGTGGAAATGGCAAAGGTCATCGCGGATACGCCATTTACATTGATTCCAACAAGCGTCGCCCCTTCTTTGTTCTGGGCAACCGCTTCAATGGTGCTTCCCATCGTCGTCTTTTTGATGAAAAGTTGAAGCAGCAAAATCATAACGAAGGCAACGCCGATCACCAGCAGGCGCTGCGTGGACATGGTAATGCCGAAAACGTCGATGATGCCGGGATACGGATTCGGGATGCGGTGGCCTTCCGGGCCCCACAAAATGACAACCGCATTTTCCAGTACAATCAATGCGCCCAGCGCAGCAATAAACGGGTTAATCCCCGGAGCGTTGCGCAATGGCTTGTAGACCAGAAACTCCAGAACGACACCGGCCAGCCCCAGAACAATGGCCGATATTGCAACCGCAGGCCAGTACGCAAAACCGAAAATCGTGATGAGAAAAAAGCAGACGTACGCACCCAGCATATACATGTGCCCGTGCGCAAAGTTCGGTATATGCAAAATGCCGTAAACCATCGTCAAGCCCAACGCGACAATGGCGTACGTACTGCCCAACATGACTCCATTAAATACCTGCTGTAGAAATAGTTCCATTTAGACTCCATCACGCCCGTTTGACGCTTTCGTAGCGCCAGACTGCTTACTTTAGTTCTTTAGGTCTTGCAGATCGGGCGATGTTTAGTTTCGGCCAATCTTCAATCAATGTCTTTAAACGTTGGCAGGTTTCTTAATTGACCGATGCCCGTTTGTCAAGAAAAAAAAAGCTTTGAGGAGACGAAATTTATCAACTGCCCGACAGGCCTCAATCTCAGAGCCTGACTGGAAATGACATGACCAGTGGTCATTGAAAATCGACTCTGTTTCGACCCTTTTCCCGAACCGGAAAATATCCTTTTCGAACGTAAAACATCCACAGGAAGCATTGCTTCATTATTCAATATTGACTTCGGAAGTCTTATCAAGTAGAAAATGAAACCTCACACTAACCTGATTAGGAAAGAATCAATATGGTTCGTTCGGCACTCTTGGTCACTTTGGGCGTAGCAATTACCGCTTTTTTCTCATTCTGGGCCGTTGTATTCTCTTTCTTTGCCAACGCGGAAAACAACGTCCATAAGGTGGCTAATCTCTGGAGCAAGGTCATGCTCTTCATCTGCGCCACAAAGGTGGAAGTCATCGGCGGGAAGAATATTCTGCGCGGCAAACCGCAGGTTCTGATGGCGAACCACCAGAGTGATTTCGACATTCTGATCACGCTCGCCCATGTTCCCGGACAATTCCGCTGGATCGCAAAAAAAGAGCTGTTCACCATTCCCATATTCGGACAGGCAATGAGAAGCGCGGGCTACATTGAAATCGACCGGCAAAATCACGAGAAAGCTATGCAGAGCCTGGATCTGGCGGCACTGCGCATCCGGCAGGGAAAATCCGTCATGACGTTTCCGGAGGGCACCCGCAGCCGCAACGGCGAAATCAAAACCTTTAAACAGGGCACCTTTTATCTGGCGATTCAATCCGGCGCGCCGATCGTTCCGATCAGCATCGTCGGCAGCGGAGAAATCATGCCGAAGCGGTCGCTCAAAGTCAAACCGGGCAGGATCAAGCTGGTGATCGACAAGCCCATTGATACAAAGGATTACACATTGGAAAACCGGCAGGAACTGATCGACCGCGTCCGGCAGGTCATTATTCGAAATTATGACGCCCATCGGAATGCCGGCACGGCCAGCCTCAAAGACATGCAGCCGGAGTTAAAAGCGACAATATAATGGAAGAAACCCCAAGGGATCCGAATAAAAGAACGCGGGAAATCAAAGGCGTGATCAGTCTCGCGCTGGCCGTCTTTCTTTTGTTGTGTCTTTTTTCCTACTCGCCGCATGATCCGTCTTTCACGCGCTTTGTGACCGAAGGGTCGCCTACACACAACCTGACGGGGAAGGTCGGTTCCTACACAGCGGATTCAATCATCCGGATGCTGGGCATCGCGATTTTTCTTCTGCCGCTGGCGCTTTTGGCCTGCTCGTTTCAGTATTTCCTGCGTCCGGCTTTTGAGATCAACGCCGCGCGCGTCTTCGGCTTTATCTTTTTCACGTTGTCATGCGCCGGGCTGTTCGGCGCATTGTTCAAAAGCGGCGTCTCTCTCTACGGGGAAACACTCCGGGCGGGCGGCCTGCTGGGCGCGGGCCTTGACCGGTTTCTGCTCACCTATTTCAATGCATCGGGAACGTATATCATCTTACTTGTGATTTTCATCATATCGCTTTATTTCATTATCGATTACTCGCTCGTGTCGGTCACAGGAAGATGTACCCAGGGAACGCGCGGCCTCGCAAGCGCCGCAAGGGAACGCTGGACGTCTCTTTGGGCGCGCTTCTCGGAACCGAAAGTTGAAATTAAAAAGACGCCCGTTCCGGCAGAAACCGAACAGGCGTCTAAAAAGGCAAAACCGAAGAAAGTCGAGCAGACGCATTTTGACTTCAACAAACTCAAATCCGACGGCAAGTT
Organism: uncultured Smithella sp.; assembly: GCA_964547345.1. GTDB lineage: Bacteria > Desulfobacterota > Syntrophia > Syntrophales > Smithellaceae > UBA8904. Next base: position 26,974 of record CAZJMX010000006.1, read on the forward strand.
CCAGTTGCCGCCTTTCACCCTGCTGGAAGAAGCGCCACAAAAGGACACACGCGTCAAGCGCGATCTTCTGCTAACCAACTCACGCATTCTGGAAAAGAAACTGGCGGATTTCGGCGTCGAAGCGAAGGTCGTGGAGGTCATGCCCGGCCCGGTGATCACCATGTACGAACTGGAGCCAGCGTCCGGCGTCAAAATCAACCGCATCACCAATCTGGCCGATGATCTCGCACTGGCACTGATGGCGCCCAGTATCCGGATTCTTGCGCCGATACCCGGCAAGGCAGTCATCGGCATTGAAATTCCCAATCAAAAGAGAGATCCTGTTTTTCTGAAGGACGTGCTGGATCATGACGCTTTTTTGAAATCTTCGCATCGGATGCCGATTGCACTGGGCGTCGATTTCGTGGGCACACCGGTGATTGCCGATCTGGCCAAAATGCCGCACCTGCTCATTGCCGGGACCACCGGCTCCGGCAAAAGCGTCGCACTCAACGCCATGATTTGCAGCATCCTTTTCCGGGCTCAACCGGACGACATCAAGTTTCTAATGGTTGATCCCAAGCGCCTGGAGCTGTCCTCCTACGAGGGCATTCCGCATCTGATGCATCCGGTGGTCGTCGATCCGAAAAAGGCCTCGCAGGTGCTGCGTTGGACGGTGGAGGAGATGGAGCGCCGCTATAAAGTCATCAGCGCACTGGGCGTGAAAAGCATCGACGCTTATAACGAAATGATTCTTACAGGCCCCAAAGGCAAGATGAATGCAGCGCTTAAGGATCTCGAAAATGAAACCCATCCGGATGCCGACACGGCGGAAAGTGCCCTGAAAAATACACCGCCGTTCCAACACGTCAAGCTTCCTTATATTGTTGTGGTGATCGACGAACTAGCCGATCTGATGATGGTGGCTTCACGGGACGTGGAAGAATCGCTCACCCGCTTGGCGCAAATGGCGCGAGCGGCCGGCATCCACCTGATTCTCGCCACACAGCGACCATCCGTGGACGTGATTACCGGATTGATCAAAGCCAACTTCCCCACGCGCATCTCATTTAAGGTGTCCTCCAAAATCGATTCGCGCACCATCATCGATCAGCCGGGCGCAGAACAATTATTGGGCTCAGGCGACATGCTTTTCATTCCACCGGGCACATCCAAACTCTCGCGTATTCACGGGGCGTATGTGTCTGACCCGGAAATTTCCCGCGTCGTAGAGTTCCTCAAAAGGCAGGCCCAGCCGACTTATGACGCCTCTATTGAAAAATTTGAATTCGAGTCCACTCAGGCCCAGCATGAGGATGACGGTTCGGACGAAAAATACGACGAGGCCGTGGCACTGGTAGGCGAACTGGGACAGGCTTCCATATCCCTTGTGCAACGCTATCTGAAAATCGGCTACAACCGCGCTGCACGCATGATCGAACAGATGGAGCGCGAAGGCATCGTTGGCCCGTCCGACGGCGCGAAACCCCGCAAAGTCCTCATCAGGAAACTGCCGAAGTGAAAAAGTCTCTGTCATCCAAACTACATATCATTTCCCTGGGCTGCTCCAAGAATCTGATTGATTCTGAAGTCATGGGCGGACAGGCTTCTGCCGCCGGCATGATGCTTGTGGCGAGTCCCGAAGAGGCCGATATCGTCATCGTCAATACCTGCGGCTTCATCGGGCCTGCCAAGGAAGAGGCGCTGGAAATCATTCTGACACTTGCCGAAGAAAAAAAGAAAAGCGGACGCGACATGAAGCTGATTGTGGCGGGCTGCCTCGCTCAGCGCTATGGTAAAGAGTTGCTTTCCGAAATCCCGGAAGTGAATTTGTTTGTCGGCACGGGAGAAGTCGGCCGCATCGTCCGGCATCTTCAGCGAGTGAACGCCGCACACCCGAGCCGCGCGGCCATTTTGTCAAAGCCGGATTTCCTGATGACATCAAAGCATGAACGCATTTTATCTTCCCAATCCGCCACTGCGTATTTAAAAATTTCGGACGGCTGCTCCAACTGCTGCACCTACTGCGCCATTCCGTCGATTCGGGGTAAGGCCCGCAGCCGGAAGCCCGATGATATTTTACTGGAAGCGCAGAAGCTTGTCGCCTGCGGCATCAAAGAAATCATTCTGATCGGCCAGGACACGACGGCTTACGGGCGCGATTTAAAAAATCGTCCCACGCTTTCCGGTCTTTTGTCAGACATTGCATCGCTTTCCGGCCTCCGCCGGCTGCGCCTGCTTTACGCACATCCGGCACATCTCACGACAGACGTATTGGAAGCCATGGCTATTTCCAAAAAAATATGCCGTTACATTGATTTGCCTATTCAGCACATTGACGACACAATCCTTGCCGCCATGAACCGCAAGGTCACGGCCGCCCGCATTTCGGAAATCATGGCAAAGGCACGGGACATCATGCCCGATATAGCACTCAGGACATCGATCATTGTGGGTTTTCCGGGAGAAACACCCAAGCGCTTTGAGCATCTGCTCGATTTCATTCGCACTGCCCGGTTTGATCATCTGGGCGTTTTCCCCTATTCGCGGGAAGAAGACACGCCCGCAGCCAAAATGCCTTCACGGATTTCGGAAAAAGAAAAGGAAAGAAGACGCGATGTGATTATGAACGAACAGGCCGACATCTCGCACGCCATCAATGCCGCATTGATCGGGTCAACACAGGAGGTTTTGATCGAAGGAAAAAGTGACCGGGAAGGTTACTCCTTTATCGGACGCTGCCGCAGGCAGGCGCCGGAAATCGATGGCGTCACCTACATCAAGGACGGCAACGCAAAAATCGGCCGCATCGTAAATTGCATCATCACCGACGCGGATCATTATGATCTGTACGGCAAAATTCTTATTTGACAAGCAAGCGATATCTAAATTATAGTTTCCCTACTCTTTACGTAAGGTAAAACCGAATGATGCCAATTGCAGATGTTTTCACCGCCTATCAAGATGAAATGCGCCAGGTTGAAGTTCACCTGGACCGGTACATTACATCCGATGTCAAGCTGATACCCGAAGTCGCGCACCACCTGATTGATAGCGGAGGCAAGCGGTTCCGGCCTCTTTTACATTTGATCTGCTCGCAGCTTTGTGGCTATTCAGGAGATAATCGATTTCCTCTGGCTGCCTCTATTGAATTTATCCATACCGCCAGCCTTCTACATGACGACGTCATTGACGAAGCGGTTATCCGGCGCGGCAAAACATCCGCCAACAATATCTGGGGCAATGCCGCAAGCGTTCTGGTCGGCGATTTTCTGTATTCCAAGGCCTTTAAGCTTTTATCTGAAATCGGCGACATCGCGATTGTCCAGCTCATGTCCAAGATGACCAACATCATGTCGGAGGGCGAAGTCTTTCAGCTCATGAAGTGCGGCGATACGAGCCTTACGGAAGCGGAGTATTTCAGTATTGTTGAAAAGAAAACCGCCGTGCTCATTTCGGCCGCCTGCGGAAGCGGCGCAGTTCTGGGCGAAGCGTCACGATCTCAGATGGAAGCGCTAGAACAGTTCGGCTACAAAATCGGCATGGCGTTTCAGATTACGGACGATACCCTCGATTACATGGCCAAGGAAGAAGATTTCGGAAAATCCATCGGCAAAGACCTGGAAGAAGGCAAAATGACGCTGCCGCTTATTTATACGCTGGCGAAATGCACGGATTCTGAACGACGCAGGATAAAAGACACGATCGAAAACAAAGCGTTCACGCCTGATGCGATCCGGGATATTTTCGCCTTCATACAAAAATCCGGCGGCATTGATTACTCGCTTGCGCGTGCGGAGCAGTTCATTTGCCAGGCAAAGAACGGACTGCATTTATTTTCAGACCGCCCGGAAAAAGACCATTTGTACGCTATTGCGGACTACATTCTTTCCCGGAAGATCTAATCCCGAATTTTGCCCCTCTATAAAATTACCGGCGGTTCGTAATATTTTTCTTCAATTGCACCTGCCCGATCATTCTTGAGCGCCTGTGGCAAGCATTCCAGGATATCTGTTGCAATGATCCCGTCTTGGCCTTTTGCTGCTGCGGCAAGATCGCCTGCATAGCCGTGCAGGAAAACGCCCTTGCGTGTGGCCATCTCCGGGCTCAATCCCAAGCCAAGCATCGCCGCGATACAGCCGGTCAAGACATCGCCGCTTCCGGCTGTGGCCATGCCTGGATTGCCGCTTAAGTTGACATAGATTCGGCCGGAAGCCATGCCAATCAGCGAATGTGCGCCTTTGAAAACGACCGTGGCATTTAGTTTTTTGGCTACCTCCCGCAAAACGCCGATTTTATCGGCATTCACCTCGGCCACAGTCTTGCGCGTCAGGCGCGCCATCTCGCCTGCGTGAGGCGTCAGAATCGTCGGGGCTTTTCTTTTGAGCAGTATTTCGGGCCGCTCGGCAATCGCCGTCAAACCATCGCCGTCAATCAAAAGCGGTTTATTAATGACGGCGGCAAGTTCCCGCACCAGCTTCGTCGTTTCGTCCTGCAGGGACAGGCCGGGGCCCATCACCACCATGTCGGCCTTTTCCGCCAAAGCCGACAATTCCGGTTTGGCTTTGAGCGACAAGCTAAGCGCTGCGGTTTCTCTTTGCGGCAGATAAACGATTTCGCGGCCCGACTCCGCGACAAAAGGAATCATCGACGCCGGCGCGGCAAGCCTTGCATATCCGCCACCCGCCTTCAAAAACGACATGGCGGAAAAATACGGAGCGCCGAAGTAGTTTGCGCCTCCGGCAATAAACAAAATATCGCCCATCACCCCTTTATAGGCTTCGGCGGATCGCGGCGGCAGGGGTATAAAATCATTGGTCTGGACCGTGAGATCGTCGCAATCATAAAGCGACGGCGGAAAAGAAATATGGGTGACGGCAAGCGCTCCGCAATGCATATAGCCGGGATAGAGCAGGTTGCCAAGTTTCGGTAAACCGAAGGTGACGGTATAGTCGGCTTTCACGGCAGTACCCATCACGGCTCCCGTATCGCCGGAAATGCCGGAGGGAATATCCAGACTCAACACCGGCCGATTGCAGGTATTGATCAGGCCGATCACATCAGCCGCCAGACCCTTGACATCCCGATCCAATCCGGTGCCAAAGATGGCATCAATAATCGCGTCACAATGCAAGGCATCAATTCTGGCCTCGTCGGCTCTGGTTAACAGGTGAATATCACCGGCCAGATTGCACAGAATATCGTAATTGGTTTTAGCTGCACCGCTGTATTTCTTGGGAGAAGACGTCAGGAATACTTTAGCCTTTCCGCCCGCTGATGCAATCAATCGCGCCAGGACCAGACCGTCGCCGCCATTGTTGCCGGCGCCGCAAAAGATCACAAACTTTTTATCGCGAATGCCGATTTCGCGTCTAAGTTGGGCGACTGCCGCCAGTGCGGCGTTTTCCATGAGAACTTCCTCGGCAATGCCCAATTTTTCAATCGCATGCCGATCCATTCCTTGCATTTGTTCCACGGTGGCCAGTTTCATAGTATTTCCTCACGCTTCACGATTTGATATGATAATTTTTACTTGTTAGTATAGGATAGCTGCATGGTTTTGCCAATAACAAATTTCAAGGAGGCTCCATGACCCCCATATCGGAAATCATTCGGAAACGCTATTCCTGCCGTTCTTACTCGGGCAGATCTGTCGAAGATTCCGTCTTACAGACATTCAAACAGCACATTGACGCACCCGGGAGCGGCCCGTTCGGCCAAAAGCCGAGATTCTCGCTGATGACGATGGACACACTGCCTGCCGAAGAGTGGAAAAAACTAGGCACGTACGGTGTCATTAAAAACGCCCGATTGTTTCTTGCAGGCATGATCAGCCCGGCGCCTTTGGCCACCCAGGACTACGGATACTGCAAGGAAAAACTCATATTAAAGGCCGCGCAATTGGGACTGTCAACCTGCTGGCTGGGCGGCACTTTTGCGATCAGCGCCTTTGGACGTGCGGCGGGAATGCGACGGAACGAACTGCTGCCGACCATCACGCCCATAGGCTACGCAGCCGAACACAGAAGCTTAAGAGAGCGACTCATGCGCGGTTTTGCGGGCTCGGATCATCGTCTGCCCTGGCCTGAACTTTTCTTTGAGGAAAACGCCGCTAAACCGCTTTCCCCTGAAGCAGCAGGCGTTTTCAAGGAGGCGCTCGAAAACGTTCGCTTGGCCCCTTCGGCCTCCAACAAACAACCCTGGCGGATTGTCTATCAACCGGACCGGAAAACTATTCTATTTTATTTGTCACGCGCTACAGGCTACCGTCATATCCGAAACGTTTCACTTCAGGAGATTGATATGGGTATCGCCATGTGCCACTTTGAATTGACGGTTAAAGAGTTGGGGGTTGCGGGAAGCTGGCGGCAAGACGATTCCGCGCCGCAGATCAAATCATGGGAATATATGGCGAGCTGGCAGGCCGACGCGTAAAACGTATCTCGTATCTCTAAAAGAAAGCGGCTGTGGATTTTCACGAACATTCGTGATTTTCTCCAAGGCAGCCGCTTTTATTTTTTACTTCAGCGCCGCGGGAATTTTCAGCGGCACATCGACCGGCTTGACATGCTTATCCATTATTTCCCGGGTGCCGTTGACCTTGAGCTTGTCGAACAGAAACGCGAACTGACGCTCCAGCTCGGCGCAGACGCCGTTACGGATATCCGCCGGCAGATGCCAAAGCTCCAGTTTGAATGGACCAAAGCCCTTTTTACGGGTCTTGTAGATGAACTGTTCTTCGGTGTCTTTTTCCTTCCATTCATCCTTCATGTTGGTTTTCAGATGATCATAGATTTTCGTACGCAATTCAGCCGGGAACATTTTACTGTCATAGATCATATTCTGAAAGCCGGTGGCCAGGTGAACCTCAGCCGTGCCGGTGGCGGGAAAACGGTCAAACGCTTCGTCAGGCAGCGTGGAGGCCCCGTGCTGAACAGCTCCGGAAAGACCGTACTGCGACCGGGAGGTTTCGGAAATTTTTTCCAAAACGTCAAAATCAATTTTGACCTCCGCAACCGTTCCATCGGCCAGCGGCACGCCGCCATGCGTTGTTCCGGTCTGCACGCTGATCTTGCTGATGCCGGCAAACGCATCGCCGCGCTTTTTGAGTTCTTCGAGATAACCGTCCATGAAAGCTTTCAATTCTTCAACCGTACTGTTCTTGCCGCCGACTTCGCCGATCTCACCGCCCACGGAGATCGTGACGCCCTGGGGCTCCAGATCACGGATCATGGTGGTCAGTTCCGCTGCAAGCGAAAAGTTTGTTCTTTGCTGTTCCATGACGGTAGGCTGCGATAAATCCACAAGCGTAGAGGTGTCGATGTCGATATTGTAAAATCCGGCTTCAATCGCCTCCCAGATTAAATTCTTGACGGTTTGCGTTTCTTTGTCCGCGTCCGCGGCAAATTTCTTGGCGCTCATTTGAAAATGATCGCCCTGCACAAAAACCGGGCCGCGCCAGCCGGCTTTGACGGCCGCCGCGGTGATGGCGCATGTATATTCGAAAGGTCTTTGCTGGGTATAGTCAACTTCCGAACGCGCGATTTCAAAGATCACGGGGCCGACGTTACCTTTCATTGCGGCGCGAAACACAGCCTGCGCAACGTCATAGGTAATGCCCCGGATGTTGATGGCCGGAACGGTGAAGCCGCTGATTTCCTTGCGCCCCATGGCTTCATACAGGGATTGAATCGACGCGGAGTGAACACCCAGCGCCGCCGCACCGCGCCGGATGAGCCAGCCCGCCGCTTCCTTCGTTCCCGGATCGGGACTGAAAACAACCGTGTAGATTAAATCATCAATCAACTTCTCTTGAAATCTGTCGGCGTCCAGAACGCGGATATCGCCATCGTCGTAGGCAAGGATGGCTTCGCATCCTTTTTTCAACTGTTCTTTATTTTCGTAAATCATAGGTGCTCCTTCATAAGCCGATATTTTATTGCGACAGAAATTGTCCCGCCATTTGCACTTCCGCCACAGAGCCGATATAAACCGGCGAACATTGATTAACAGCCGCCACTTGCAGCGAAAGAATATCATTCTTCCCGTCGGTGGCAAGGCCTCCGGCCTGCTCAACGATAAAGGCCATCGGCTGCAATTCAAACAACAGGCGCAGTTTCCCCTGAGGCGATTTCTTGAGCGCCGGATACGTAAACACACCGCCCCGCTTGATGATCACCTGGTTGATGTCCGGAACAAAACCGCCGCTGTAACGCAGCTTATAGCCGTCTGTCTCCAGCTTCTCGACAAACTTCAGATGCGCGTCCGTCCAGTCCTTGCGCAGACCGCCGGGCGAGAAAATCGATCCCTTCTCTTTCAACCGGATATTTTCCTCCGACAGGACATACTCTCCTTCACGGTCCAGCACGAACTCATGCGTCCCCTTGCCCGCCGAATAAATCATGGTAATCAAGGGACCGTACGTGATGTAAAGCGCAGCAACCATTGAATTACGGCCGCAATCCAAAATGGAATTTTTATGAATGCCGATAATGGTTCCGATGGCCAGATTCGTATCGATCAGAGACGAACCGTCGAGCGGATCGGCGGTGACGATATATTTTTCCTGTCCCGCACCGATGGTGACGATGTCTTCGAGCTCCTCGGAGGCATACTCGCGCACGAAGCCGGAGTGCTGCAATTTATTTTTCAGGATGTCGTCGGAGATGCGGTCGAGCGCCAGTTGTTCCTCGCCGTACACATTTTTAAATCCGGCCAGCTTGCGGTTGGATTCATGGATTTTGGCGGAAATATATTTGCCGACGGTGGCAATCTGCCAGATCAACCGGCGCAATTCCACTTCAATGCCCGCCATCCACATGTGGCGCCTCAGATCCACAACGTTATTGGTGCAATCACTGATTCCTTCTGCCATATCTACTCCTCATGCAAAAACTCAATACGCGACGCAAAACTCCTGTCGCGCAAAAAATCCGCAGACTCGCGTCCACTTAGTTGCTCCCGCCTGCCAAAATTTTTTCCAGAGCGTTTTTCAGTTCGATCAGCGAATAAGGTTTGACCATCGCCCCGACAAACCCGTATTTCCAATATTCCTCAATCACCGGATCATTCATATAGCCGCTGGAAATCACAGCCTTGACTTCGGGGTAAGCATTTTTCCACCGGTGAATGGCGATTTCGCCGCCTTCATCGCCGCGCATGGTCAAATCCATGATGACCAGCGAAAAGGGATGATCCGCTTGTTTTGCGCGATTGAAGTCGCACATCGCGTCGAGATGACTTTTAGCCGTCGTTACGTCATACCCCAGATGCTTGAGCATGCTGCCGGTCACATCCAACAGGATCTGTTCATCATCAATCAAAAGAATTTTCGGCCGGTGTGCGGTCGGCGCGTCTTTGACGACGGCCGGTTTCGCGTCGGTCTTTTCGCCATTTGACACCGGAATGTAAACCGTGAAGGTTGTTCCGACTCCGGGTGCGGACTCCACGGTAATGATGCCTTCGTGGCTTTTCACAATCGAATAGCAAATCGCCAGTCCCAGCCCCATTCCCTTGACGCTTCCCATTTGCTTGGTGGTGAAATAGGGATCAAAGATTTTCTTCATGTGTTCCTGGGAAATGCCCACGCCATGATCCCGCACATGCCATTTCACATAATGCCCTCCGGGAAGCGACGGAATCTGATCCTTTGTCAGACTGGCATTCTCGGCGCTCACTTCAATTGAGCCTCCCTGAGGCATGGCTTCGCAGGCATTGCTGACCAGGGAATGAACCACTTGATGCATCTGGCCCTCGTCGATTTGCGCCGCCCACAGACCCTCCGGAAGCTCAAAGTGGCAAGCGACATTTTTTCCGCTCAGGGCAAAACTCACTGCATCGCGGATGACGTTGGCAATGGACGCCGTTTTGCGCTGCGGCGAGCCGCCGCGGGAATAGGTGAGCAGCTTGCGGGTCAGCGCCTTGGCCTTCATGCAGTGATCCTCAGCGCTCGACAGCCTCGTAAAAACCGGGCTGTCCGGTATGGTATCCATCTTGGCCAGGGCCAGGGATCCGAAAATGGCCGTCAGAATATTATTGAAGTCGTGGGCGATGCCTCCGGCCAGAAGACCGATGGATTCGAGTTTTTGCGCCCGTGCCAGCTCCGCTTCCATGAAACGGCGAACGGTCACATCGCGGCCCAGACACTCGAAATAAACAATGCCGCCGTCTGCGCCGCGCACCGCGATCACCGTAAACTCCATGATCACCGTCCGGCCTTCGCGGGAGTAACACTCCATCACGATGTTTTTCAACACATCTTTTGCGCCGCCGGTCTTCCCAAGCGTTTGGATCCAGTTTTTCAGATGATTCTTTGTAATGACTTTTGCCTGAACAAAGTTATCCGACAAATAGTCACTGAGTGAATAGTCCAGAATTCTTTCCGCGGCTTCGTTGATATAGACAATGCGGCCGCTCGCGGCCTGAACGCGGAAAATCGCCTCATCGGCATACTGCGCCAGACGCTCATAGACATTTTTTATTTCAATGTTTTCCGCCTTGACGCGGCTGAGTTCCGTAGAATCGCGAATGATGGCGGCAACCCCGGCCAGACGGCCCTGGGCGTCATGATGGACCGTGGCATTAATGGTGAAAATTCCGGACTTGCCTTTCTCAAACGCCATCCGGCAAATGCGATCTGTAAGCTCTTGCCCCGTATCGAAGACGCGTTGAAACACGGATTCCCCGGAACCCGGCGGATCGTCAATACACTGGAAATTCCAGCGGGAATCGCTGTAGTGCCCGCCGATCATGTCAACGCTCCGACAACCGACCATCTGCTCCAGAGCCTTGTTGATGAATGTAATCCGACCGTCCTGGCCGATCATCATCAAGCCTTCGGTGACCACATACAACAAATGCTCAAGCTGCCCTTTATATTCTTTTAGCGTGGAAATGTCCGACTGCAGTCGTTCGTTTTCAGATTGCAATTCTTTTATGGCCGCTTCCCCTTCCATGCACATCCGCCTTTAAGATCCGTGACGATAATTTGCGTCAGGGCTTTTCAGTATCATGACTCCCGTATTAACGAATATTTCCAGCCTTGACAAGCAAATATTTTCAAAAAACCTTTAATTATTTCATGCGCAGGAGAAGGAAAAGCCCCGTAAAAAAACAACATTTCATTTTGGACTTGACTAAAACCGCCTTTCCTTGAAATAGTTCGCCAAAACCGGTCGGCTTGCTCTTCTGCGCCGGGCGCAAGCATAGCGGCGCAAAAAAAATAAATTATATCCGTCAAGGAATTCATTTTTATGAAAATTTTAGGCATTTGTCTGGGCGCATCCACGGTTTCGATAGCCGAACTGCAATATTTGAATACAACGGCGCAAATCGTGTCCTCCTGCGTCCGGCCGCATGAAGGAAATCCCCAGAAAACCCTGCAAGACGCCCTGTCATCTTACGACTTAAAAACGTTTAATCGGATTGCCGCCACCGGCCGCAAGTTTCGCGAGCTGCTGAATGTCACGTCCATTTCGGAACCCGAGGCCGTAGAATACGCCTGCCGCCACCTGCAGCCACCCGGCATATCCTGCCCGGCGGTAGTCTCCGCAGGCGGAGAGACTTTCATGGCGTACGTCATGAACCGGCGCGGCCAGATCTCCAATGTTTTGACCGGCAACAAATGCGCCTCCGGCACCGGCGAGTTTTTTTTGCAGCAGTTGCGGCGCATGAACGTCAGCCTGGATGAAGCGGCCGGCTTTGCGGCAACCGAGACCCCTCATCCGGTCTCCGGACGCTGCTCGGTATTCTGCAAGTCAGACTGCACGCATGCCACAAACAAGGGCACTCCGAAGGCGCAGGTCACCGCCGGATTGTGCCGGATGATGGCGGGTAAAATTCTCGAACTTCTCAAGAAAGTCCCGCGGCGTCACATTATGATCACCGGAGGCGCTGCCTTAAATTCGATGATGATTGAATATTTGCACCACGACATTGAAGACCTGCTGGTCCCGGCCGAGGCCCCGTACTTTGAAGCGCTGGGCGCGGCGCTCTGGGCCTGTGAAAACGAAACCAGGCCTGTGGACATTCAGCAATTGATTAAAAGCGCCAGACCGACGTTCGACACCCTTTTGCCCATTTCCGATTTTCATAAACAGGTGGAATTCAAAACACTCAGCCGCGATCACGTCAAGCCGGGAGACCTCTGCATACTGGGGCTGGATGTCGGCTCCACAACCACCAAGGCCGTGCTCATGCGCCGGTCGGATGACGCGCTTTTGGCAGATGTTTATCTGCGCACCAACGGCGACCCGGTAGGCACGGCCCGAAATTGTTACCGCGCGATTTTCGAGCAGATCAGCCGGCATGCCGAGCCGTCCTCCGTTGCCATTTGTGCGCTGGGGGTTTGCGGATCGGGACGTCAGATTGCAGGCCTGCACGCTCAAACCGACGGCGTGATGAATGAAATTATCGCCCACGCCACAGCCGCCGCCCACTTTGATCCGGAGGTGGACACCATTTTTGAAATCGGCGGACAGGACGCCAAATACACCTACCTCACGAATTCCGTCGCCTCCGATTATGCGATGAATGAAGCCTGCTCGGCGGGCACCGGCTCCTTTCTGGAAGAATCCGCTCTGGAAACACTGGGCGTCCCGATGGAAGACATTGCCGCACTGGCCTTGCAGGGAACGCGGCCGCCCAACTTCAACGATCAGTGTGCCGCATTTATTTCATCGGACATGAAAAACGCCATTGCCAGCGGTGCGACGCGTGAGGACATTCTAGCCGGTTTGGTTTATTCCGTTTGTATGAATTACGCCAATCGCGTGAAAGGCAACCGTCCCGTGGGGAAGAAGATTTTCATGCAGGGCGGCGTCTGCTACAATCAAGCGGTTCCGCAGGCGATGGCGGCGCTCACCGGCAAACCCATCATCGTCCCGCCCGAGCCGGGACTCATGGGCGCATTCGGCGCGGCGCTCGCCGTTAAAAAGAAAATCGAACAGGGGCTTTTGGCCCCCGCGTCTTTTGATCTTGCTTTGTTGATCAATCGCGACGTCCGCTACGGCCAGCCGTTTGTCTGCAAAGGGTCGCAGGAAAAGTGCGACCGCCGCTGTGAAATCTCCATCATCGAGATGGACGGCAAAAAGTATCCTTTCGGCGGCGCCTGCAATAAATACTACAATCTGCAACATGGCCTCCGGTTTGATACCGAAGCGCTCGACCTCGTGACACTCAGACAAACGCTGATCTTTGACAAATACGCAGCCTCGCCCCGGCCCGAGGGCGGATCCTCCAAAGGACGAATCGGCTTCAACCGCAGCTTTCTGACCCATACCTACTATCCGCTGTATTCGACGTTTTTTGCTGAATTGGGCTATGAACCCGTCCTGGTTAATTCCTGCTCGCAGACGGGCATCGATGAAAAAGATGCCAGTTTCTGCTATCCGGCAGAACTCACCCACGGTTTTTTCTTCGCTCTTCTGCACGAGACAAATCGTCCGGATTATATTTTTCTGCCGCATTTCAAGGCGCTTCCCAACGACGGCAGCTCAAGCGATTCCCAAGTCTGTCCGTTTGTTCAGGGGGAGACGTTTTACCTCCAAAGTACATTTCGTGAGGACATCGCAAACCTTGAGAAAAAAGGGACAAAGCTTCTCACACCGCTTCTGGATCTAACCGACGGCCTGGAGGCGATGGAAAAACCGCTTTGCACCGCGGCTAAAAATATGGGAATCGCGAAAGCCAAAGCCAGGGAAGCGTTCCGAACCGCCCTGCAAAAACAGCAGGCCTGCTTTGCCGAAATGCAAGCCATGGGACGCGCGGCGCTTGCCGACCTTGAAGATCATCCAGACGACATCGCCGTGGTGATTTCCGGGCGTGCATACTCCGGGTTGGCCTCGGAGGCCAATAAGGGGATCCCGCGAATGCTCGCCTCGCGCGGCTACAGGGTTATTCCCCTGGACTTCCTGCCGCTTGCTTCCGAACCCATGAAGAAACATATGTACTGGGGCACAGGCCAGCAAATCATGAAGGCGGCAACATTTACCCAAAAGCATCCGCAGTTGTTCGGCGCCTACATCACCAATTTTTCCTGCGGCCCGGATTCCTTTCTGCTCACTTATTTCCGCGACACCATGGGGAACAAACCCTCTTTGACCCTGGAGCTCGACAGCCACACCGCAGGCGCAGGGCTGGAAACGCGCATCGAAGCCTTTCTGGACGTCATCGCCGCTTACCGGCAATTGCGGAGTCGCAATCTTCTTTTGCCCGATAAAGACGACTTCACACCCGCCACCACCGCGTTTGACGGCGCGCTCGCCACAATCAGGACATCCGGCGGCGAGACGTTGCCGCTTGCCGATCCGCGCGTTACAATCCTGTTCCCGTCCATGGGAGAAATCGCTTCGCAAATGCTGGCCGCCGTCTTTGCCAGTCAGGGTTTCCGGACGTTTGTTCAACCGGCGGCCGATGAAAACATTTTAAAAATCGGCCGCGCCCACACATCATGCAAAGAATGTTTGCCGTTGATTCTGACCACCGGCGCACTCATTCACTATATTCGTCACATCCGGAAACCCGGAGAGCTTGTCGCCTATTTCATGCCGACGGGATCGGGACCCTGCCGCTTCGGACAGTATGCCGTCTTCATGGAAGATCTTATTCAAAGAATGAAAATTCCCGATGTGGCCATTCTCTCCATTACCTCCGAGAATTCTTACGCCGGACTGGACGGCTTTTTCCGTTTGCGCACCTGGTGGGCCGCCATTATTTCAGATGCGCTGGAAGACATCCGCTCTTTGCTTTTGGTCAAAGCAGATCATCCGGACCAGGCGATGAAAGTTTTTGCCGATGAATCTGAACGCCTGGTCGATGCGCTCAAACAGACCGATTTTAAAACCCTGGTTTCCGTTCTCAAGGAAAGCCTCGCGCGGATGAAAGCCGTTCCCGGCGTCGATAAGCCCCGTCCGAACATCCCCGTTGTCGCACTGGTTGGCGAAATTTTCGTCCGGCGCGACGAACTCTCCCGGCAGCGCCTGACGGAAAAACTTGCCGCACAGGGGTTTGCCGTCATCTGCTCTCCGGTTGGCGAATGGATTCTTTACACCAACTATCTGGTGAAAAAAAATATCGTCCGGCATGATTTTTCCACCTTGGGCCGGCTGAAATTTCTACTGGTCGAAAAGTACATGGAGCATTATACGCGAAAGCTTCAAACCATCATGAGCAATTCGGGCCTTTTGCTTTCTCATCCTATCGATGTCGATGACATCATCCGGCATGCAGAGCCTTTCATGTCACCGCATCTGACCGGAGAAGCCATTCTGACCATCGGCAGCGCCATCCGTGAAATCGCCACATCAGTGTGCGGCGTCATTTCAATCGGCCCGTTCGGCTGCATGCCCAGCCGCCTTTCGGAATCGGTCTTGAACGAAGCGATGCACCGGAAGACCAAAACCTCGTTTCATCCCCAAGACGACACGCTGCGCGAGGTCTTGTCCGATTTTGACGAGTTGCCGTTTCTGTCGATTGAAAGCGACGGATCGCCTTTCCCGCAAATCATCAACGCCAAACTGGAGGCATTTTGCCTGCGCGCAAGGCGGCTGCACCGGAAGATGAGCGTCTGTTAAAATCATTGAGTCGTTTAAGATTATTCGATTGACACTGAACGAAGATTTTTCTATACTCAACGACAAATAAAAAGACGTGCGCGGTTCAAGTGGCAGAGAGCTCCAGTAACATCAACAAATACGGTAGCTTCGGGCCATGCCACCAAGTTAAACTTCATTCACCTTATACATTCGGTCCGACGACGCAAAATGACTAAATAGCCTACGACACGAAAATGAGTTCTAAACTATTTTAAAAAAGAAGAGGAGGACAGAAAATGAAGCATTGGAAGGGGATAATTTTCACGCTGGTCAGTTGTTTGGTGATGACGTGGGCTGTGACGGCCACTGCCGACGATATTTTGATCGGCTTTTCGGGCCCCATGAGCGGCCCTGCGGCTGAATACGGTCAGGATTGCTTCTATGGCATTGAAATGGCTGTGAATGAAATCAATGCTGCCGGCGGCATTATGGTAAAAGGTAAAAAATACAACTTTAAACTGGAAAAGTTAGACGATCGCAATGATCCGACAACGGCCGTAAACAACGCACGCCGCCTGCAGGCATCCAAAGCTATCGCCATTTACAACGCCGTCTATACCACCATCGCAGCCATAGCGAAAATCAATGAAGAAAAAGGCAATGAATTCCTGCTGATGGCATACACCAGCACGCCTAAAGTCGTTCAGTTGGGAAACAAGCTCTTAATCGGCACGACGGCGCCTCCCTTTACTGTTTACATTCAGCAATTCACGGATCTGGCTCTGAAGAAAGGCTGGAAAAAAGTGGCCATGGTCACAACCACCGGCGCCTACGGTGAAGAATGGCGCAAAGCCTTCAGTGAATACTGGGTCAGCGTCGGCGGCTCCATTACGATCGACAAACCGGCCAATTATTACACAGAAACGGACTTCTCGGCACCGCTCACGGCGGCACTTGCCACCAAACCGGATGCGATGCTCATCGGCGGCCCTTCGGCCACCACCGCTCTGGTTATTGAACAGGCGCGAGGCATGGGCTTCAAAGGCGGCTTCATCGCCATCGACCAGGCCAAAATCGATTACATGGGCAATCTTCTTCGCGGCTATAAACTGATGAATAATACTATCGGTGTTGCCTCCCCCGTCACCGTCAAAACCCCGGTTACGGACTCTTTTGAAAAGAAATACAAGGCCATCTACAAGCGCATCATCACGTCTGAATGCCAGAGAAATTATGGCGCAACCTTTGCGCTGGCAGCGGCCATTTCGGCGGCAGGCACAACGACGGACGTGCGGGCCATCCGCGCGGCGTTTTCCAAAGGTCTGCCGATTCTCGGCGACAAGATTCCCACCGAAATCTTCGGCATCAACCCCAATGGCAGACTGTTGATCAACGGCTCCGTCCAAATGATTGAAAACGCAAAACTGTTACCACCGGAACAGTATTTCTGGTGGATCAAGTCCGACAAGGAATGGGATAACATCAAGAAGATTTCCAAGAGCCAGGCGAACATGTTTCGCTTCCAGCCTAAAATTGCGGATGTCGAATAGTATTTAACGATCGTCTCAAAAACCTCGGCGCGCTGTTTACGGCACGCCGAGGTTTTTATTTCTCCTTCTGGATATCAAAGGAATTGATTTTGAAAGCAGCAAATACGAAAAACAACAAAAAGAAAAAAAGCAATTCAGCAAGCACGAGACGCATAGAAGTAAGCGCATCGGGCGTACATGGAAAAGGCGTGTATGCCGTCCGGTCGATTTCAGCAGGTGACATCGTCCTGGAATACAAAGGCGAAATCATCACATGGCGTAAAGCGCTGACCCGCCATCCGCATGACCTAAGCCAGCCCAATCACACCTTCTACTTTCACCTCGACGACGGGCATGTGATTGATGGCAAGTGCAGTCTCGCCCCCGCAAAGTGGATCAATCATTCCTGCAATCCCAATTTGGAAGCAAAACAGGACGGCTATCGCGTTTTCCTGGAAGCCCTCCGGGACATAAAGCCCGGCGAAGAACTTTTTTACGATTACGCCCTCATGATCGAAGGCCGCAAAACCGCCAAAGACAAGAAAGATCACGCCTGCCTGTGCGGCGAGACCAACTGTCGTAAGACAATGCTGGCATGAAATCAGGCGCAAGGTTCAAGGCAACAAGCAGAAGCTTACGCCATCAGCCATTCGTTCTTTTTTCGCGGATAAAATCGGCAAACATTTTGGGGAGAGGCGCTCTGAGAATCATTTCTTTTTGGGTTTGCGGATGCCTGAAAATAAGCCGGGCGGCATGCAGGGCTGAGTGCGGCAGAATCAGGATCCTTTGTAATTCGGCGGTGAACCCGTATTGAATAAAGTTTAAAAAAGCATTTTCGTCCCTGCCGTAGAGCTTATCGCCGACAATCGGAAAGCCCGCCGACTGCAGATGGGCGCGGATCTGATGAAGCCTGCCCGTTTCGGAAAAACACCGCACCAGGGAGATATCTCCGGCAACGAGAACTCTCCGAAATCGCGTAAGAGCAGTTTGAGTCCCACCCGGCCAGGCTTTGCGCTTCTTGCTCACCGTTGATTCACTGTCGCGTCCCAAAGGCAAATCCACAATCAAATCCGCATCCGGAAAATGTCCGTGCACCAAAGCCAGATATTCTTTTACCCCCTTTGCCAGCCTGTGGGCCAGTGCATCCGCCCCAGCACCGTCAAAAGCCAGCAGGATGACGCCTGATGTTTCGCGGTCGATGCGGTGCACGGGATAAACTTTCCGCCCGTAGCGGTCCTCAAGCATTGCCGTCAGTGTATGGTTGAAATACCGTCCTGACGGATGAACCGGTAAATTCCCCGTTTTATTGACGGCAATAAAACCGTCATCTTCATAGAGGATGTTAATCCTGTTATCGATTTCCGGCTCGATGATGCCACTTCCATCCCAGGCCACGATTTCGCCGCCCCGGAGCATTCTGGCGGGATCAATCGCGACAGCGCCGTCAATCAACAGCTTCCCATCGGCAATCTCCTGACGCCATTGATCCTGTGCAAAATAAGTAAAGCGGCCTGCCAGGTAGTGGTCCAGCGTTTCCGGCGCTGGAAGCTTCGGAATGACGGATGTGATGATGCGCTTCCGGGTCATGGCTTCAGGCCGGGCTTTTTTAGCGTTTCGTTTTCGATTTTGAGTTGGCGGACTAAAAAACTATCGAGTTGATTGGCAAAAGCCTGGCGGTCTTTCTTGCAGAAGACAGCCGGGCCGCCGGTAATCATGCCATTGTCCCGCAGTTCATTGAGTAAGTCACGCATGGCCAGGCGGTCTTTGATATTATGCTCCGTATAGAGCATGCCTCGGGGATTCATCGCAAATGCGTTTTTGGCCACCACCCGGTCGGCAAGCGGAATGTCGGCGGTGATCACGAGATCACCCGGCTGTACAAGCCCGGCGATGCGGTCATCGGCCACATCCGGCCCCTCGGGAACCAGAATCAAAGAAAGATGAGCCAGCTTCTCCAGACGCAACGGTTTGTTGGCCACAAAGATCAAATCAATATTTAAGCGTAACGACGCTTTAATCAGAATATCTCTGATCACATTCGGAAAAGCATCCGCATCAATAAATATCTGCATAACCCCTCTGTCGCCATCTGCGCATAGCACTTCCTATACGTCAACGAATACTGTATCCGCATATTTTTGCATTTGATTTGATGCGAGCAAAACGATTGCAGAAATTGCCGCAATTCTCCGCTGCTAAAGCCCAATTTTTTTCTGAGCCATCACAATGTCCGGACTGTTCCACTTTTTCTGTTCCATCATTTCAATGAAGGCCCGGCGGTAAATTAAGGTCACTGTTACATTGACAGGACTGCCCGGAGACTGGAAGATGTAACTGCTTTGATCGCTGGCCTTTGCGGCAAGCCGATTATCGCTATGCACCGTCGTATGCCTCCAGTAGCTCACAGCGGGGACCACGTCCGTCCACATTTCCTTGAGAACCTTGGCAAAGGCCTTCCCCGGCATAGCTGCGTAATAACCGTTATTAAATTCGCCGACACCGCACCATTCGGGAAGCGTTGGACCTTCCTGCAGCGTCAACATATTTCCGGCGGCGTCCCTGGCTTCCACAAGGAGGATCATGTGCCTGAGCGGTGAGTCGGTGGGTATGTGATGTCCGGTTCGGTCGTTTACGAGCGTGACGTTCACCGTCATCTCGCCGCCGTTCACGGAAGCAGACGCCTGCATGGTAAGAGAATTACGGAGCAACTCCGGCGTCACGGTCATATTGTGCGAATGCAGGGAGGACGGATTTCTTTCAACGCCACCCCTACCCGGCGCAATATTAGTCAGCGCCTTCCCGTTGTATAGGGTTGGCGACGGCATATGGCAGGCCTGACAGGTCTTGTATTGGGTGGACAGCGGGTTGGCATAAGACGAATCCGCCCACTCCTGATACGATGTATAAACCGTCTGACCCCAGAAACCTCCGTAATGGCAGGCGGCACAATACCGGCTTTCACTGTACAGGGTTCTTTTGGCTTCGAAGGTGACAATATCAACGCCTCCAAAAGGAGAGAGCAAACCCTGTGCAATGCTGTTGCCGTCGGCAAGGGATCCCATAAAGAGCTGTGACCACAAACCGGTAGAGGTATCCGGCCGGAAGAGATCGATATTCCGCACACCGGGCTTGTTGACCGGGGGCAACCCCGTGCCTGGCTCTAGGTGCACGTAACCCACCTTGTGACAGAAATCGCAATGAACCCCGTACCTGTCTGCGCCTGTTACGCTCCGGGGATCAACATCACCACCCGTTGCGGCGCCGGGAATGTGGCAGGAGGTGCAGTTTCCCTTGCTCCCGGGAAAGTCAATGCGCCAGCCGGGGCCAAAATACGGCTGTGACGGGTCAAAGGGCTCGGGAACATCAAAGGTTCCCCATTGCGTTGTAATGGTCTTGTAAATCGTATCGGGGCTCTGATTGCCCAGGGTATCCTGCCCGTAATAGACAGAGAGAAAGCGGGGATTGACAGCCGATCTCATATGGGCGTCGTGTTTGGCCATCTCGGTCAGCGCCGGGTGGCACTGACTACAGCTGCCCTGCTGACCCTCGGGAGAAATCCATGAATAGTTTTCATCATCAACGAGCTGATGCCGGCGAATGTTGACCACCAGACCGCGGGCCGGGACGGACACGACCGCAAGCAGTGCGCAGTAATAACCTTCTTTCCAGGCGCTGATCCTTTTACCCTTGCCTGCCGGAACATCGTTCAGGGTAAAGGCTCCCGCGGCATCGGTCAGCGCGGATATTTCCGTTCCCTGCACAAGCACCGTCGCGCCTTGGACAGAATCATCACCGTCTCTAACCACCCCCGAGACGCTGCCGACAGGGATTCTTCCACCTCCATCGCTGCCGCCGCATCCCCAGAGGAGCAAAAAAATGCAAAGGACAAGGAAATTTGCAAGACAATACCTGGAAATTTTAGGGACTGAGGTCATGCCGATGGCGATATATTTCATGATTTTTTCCTGCCAGTCATATTCATCATAACATTGTCCTTATCGCGGGTCGGGCGGAGTCGTGCGGTAATAACAGGATCCTGCTGTGGCTTCATCCACAAGAAACGGCGACCAGGCAATATTCCATGAGGACGGAAAAGGTTCGGCGGCAGGCCGGTAAAGATTCCCGTCCGCCACAAAGTTTGCAGGCAGAGTAAACTGAAAGCCGATGCACCCGTTGGCCGGGCACTCCATCGCCTTGGACGACCAACGGCATACGGCATCTTCGCATGAATATTGAATATCTTTTACGGTAGCGGCGCACCCGCAGGAATCCCCCTTCCACTCGCAAACAGAAGAAGGCTTGCAGGCTTCTTTTTCACCGTTGATAAAATCCTGTCTAAAGTTTGACATATCCATGGTCACCGTCAGGATGCCGGTGTCCGGCTGATAACCGACGCTCTCCCACGGCCAGGCTGCTTGTGCGGTAAATTGAAAAGGCGCCTTCATCACAACGCCATCCGGTCTCAGGGTTCCCAGCCTCACCATTTTAACCGAGTTTACGACACTGTCTGCATTCTTCCCCACATAGGCCTGAAATGTTACTTTGGTATCGGACTTCGCGTACACCAGATAGACGAAGTACGTGTGCCCCGGCTGAAAATCGTTTTGTGAATTGGAGTGATAAGCGGTGTCAATATAGTATTTTCCCTGATTCGCAATCAGGTTAGAGCGCTGTCCCAGGCCCTGCCCCAACATCCTGATTTTCTGTTCCACGCCCGGAATAAGTTCGTTTGTGTTTAAGTATTGCCGGTAAAGTGGAATGCCCTTGCAGCCGGGCTCTCCGCAGGAAGGCTTCCAGGCACAGCCTGAAGCGCCGGGATCGCCCCCGCTGGACAGGCATTTGGGGAATATGCTGACGGTGACATGATCGTAGGGCGCCTGAAGACAGGACTGCTCAGAGGCGCATTCAAAGGTGATTTTCGGCAGGTGATAGAAGGTATCATTATTGAGGGCAATCGACCCGTTGGCTCCGATTCCCTTGATGCCGCTCAGACTCCCGTCGTCGTCGTTTAGTTCCGTCTGGCGGTCCACATCGGTAAATGAATTAAACATGTCCCCCGCCTTTGTGCAGTATTGCGCGTTGACTTTACCGGTATCCGTTGTCTGCTCACCGGGATTGAAAAGCGGAATCAAAACAAAGTGGCGCAGATCCACGTTATGAAAGGCAAGATTGCTGGAGTGAAAGGCAGGAGGATAGTAAAATCCGTTGGGCTGCTTCCATCCGATCGCCGCATTGGTGAGAATGCAGTCCCCAACGCCGTACCGGCTGTCTTTGGCGGCTTCTTTCGCCTTCGGTATTCCCAGCCCCCGGTTGGTATCTGCGCTCTTCTCGCCGTAAATATAATCGCCGTCGAGGGTTGTGATCGGCGTCGCCCGGATGTTGAGATAGGCGTTGGCCTCCTGATAGACCGGACCGTCATAGATATTATAAAACCGCTGATAGTTAAGAAAGTTATCCGTGGGGAAACTGATGCCTTCCCGTGAAAGCAGGCAGAAAGATCCTGTTTTCCCTTCACATCTAAGGCCGGTGAAGGTGTTTAATTTCGGTCCGGCAGCGGTGGCATAGTCATTACCCTGCTGGGTTTGCCCCACAAAGACCGTTTTTCTGGTCAGCGCCCAGTAACCGTTAATCACCTGTTCATAGCTCCCGCCGGAGACCATCGTCAGGCCCGGCCCCAGAATATCGGTAAGCGCGCCGCCGGTAAAGAGAAACCAGTTGTTGCGCAGCCAGATGGCCGACCAGTTTTGCTGCCCCCAGTGAAAGGAAGACGTGTAGGAATCAATGACGGTCACCGAGCATCCGGCCGTATCGCCTTTTTGGCAGATTTTGTGTTTTCCTCCCTCGTCCAGCAGTGTGGGAAGATAATTGGAGCTGTCATTGATGTTCAGCACATTTTGAGAGATGGCATTTTCTATCGGAACCAGGATCGGCTGCACACCGGCATAGGCATCATCCGTGGTGATGCCGTTACAGGTCGTGATGCCGCCGATCGTCAAAAGAGAGTACTGGGCTGTGGAGCAGAAGTTTCCCTTGAAGGAATAGAGGGGCGCATGCGCGTCTTTCTGCATCGCGGAAACATATCCCGCAGGCGCGGCTTCGGGCGGACCCGCCGCCGGTCCGGCGACAATCCAGTAGCATGAACCGCAGGCGCCCGCGCCCGCAGCCATGTTGTGCTCATAGGTATTGTAAGGGTTGGCGATCAGAAAGACAGCCGGCGTCGCATAATCGCTCTGGCCGGCCATGGACTTGTTTTCCAGCCCTGTTCCTCCTCCGGACTTCGTTGCGGCATACACGCCGGGAACATTGCGCGGATTGTCCGGATACTTGAGCGCGGGCCGGGCGTAAATCCCTATGTTGGCCCGATAAATATTATGGGCCTCAAATCCAGCCGACATGTATCCGTGGCCGATGGATTTGTAGCCGACATTTCGTTCGATGAGGAGATTCTTCGCACCCCGAAGCTCAATCCAGCGCGTCATGGAATCATGCACGGAGCAATCGCGGACAAAGGTGTCGGCAGGCGCATCATACACACCGTGGAATTGCAGCGGACTTCTGGCCAGCATGCCGCCCTGCCCCATCTGATAAAACTCCACACCCTGAAGCTGCACTTTGGCAAATCCCTGGCGGATGATGGCATGGCCCCCGAAATACCGGTTGGTATCGAGAGAATCCGCGGCGGGAAGAATCGTCTCACTAATCGTTTTGCCTGCCGAGACGATGCGGATGTTCCGTGTTAAAAGTGCTACGGCCGCCCGGGTTTCAACCGTTTTGCGGGTAATCCCCTGCGCCGCGAGGCTATAAGAGGTCAGGTCATAGGCCTTGCTGTTATGCGGGTAGGATAGTGCACTCGCCAGGGTAATGACGCTTTTGCCGCCGCTGGTGGTAATATTGCCAATCTCTCTTTGTTCCGAATGGCCGGGCAGAAAATCCGTTGTCGTCACCACGATCTGATCCCCCGCTTCCCAGTCCACAAGTCTGTCCAGTGTGATTTCGGTGGCACTGGCCGTGCCGTCAAGTCGCGTCCAGCTGGCGCCGGAGATGCTGGATATATTATCCGGATCAGTAATCGTGAGAGAGCCTTTGGTCATGCCCTTCTTGCCGAAGAGCTGCAGGGTGCCGCCGTAAGAGACGCCCAGCACCTTCCGGCCAAAAAACGCCATACTCGAGTTTGTCAGCGTTTCATCGGGCAGTTTTTCATAGTGGAAAAAATCGTCGTGGCCCGCCCACTTGTCGGCGGGAACGCCGCAGTAAGTTTTCGGGGCGTCGCTGGTCTTGCAGGCAATCCCTTCATTGTCGGTGTTGCTCCCGTATAAATGGATCACCAGAATGGATTGAAAAGGAAAGTCTTCACTGCCCGCAATCAAAGAGCCTTCATTTTCCACCAGAATGGATTTGGCCCAGAAATGCGTTTGTGTTTTGTCTGCGGTACTGCTCCACATTGTTTTGATGCGGTTAAAGGCGGATGATACCCAGGAACCGGTTTCAGCCTCAGCCGCCACATCATCAAAGATCAGCTTGCCGCCATAGATGTTCACATTTTTGTAGGCGTAAATTTTACCCGGCGTCACATGGATCTCCCGCGTCACCTGCAAATCCTGTGTTCCGTCGCCGAGAGGCAGGTACTCAGCGTTTGGAGGGGAAGATAAAGACAGGCCGCCTGCGGTCTCTCCGCCGCCGCCACATCCGGACATCAAAAGGAAAATGCTTAAGACAAGGAAATTTAAAAGATAACATCCGGGGAGCTTAATCATTGAGGTCCTGCCGTTCCATCTACGTTTCACTTCAATCGATAAGAGCTGTCGTTTTTCCGCTTGGGAACTATAGGCAGATGGTTTTTGGGTGTCAAGGTGAATTCTGGTCAGAGACGCCATACCGCGCCATCTAAAACAGGCGTTGGCAGATCAGAATCTGTAACGAGAAACGATGATGAGCCCTTTGGAAAAAAAGACTGGATGTGCGGCTTGAAAAATAGCAGCCGCGATTCATCCAGTCTTCCTTAATGCGATTTCGTGACCTTCGAAGGGTGGATTGCCTGATCTTTCCATGAAAATCCGAATACCACAAAAATTGCTTGTCCATTTCAAAGGTGTTTCACAGATCGGCCTTTCACTTAAATGCCGGTCTTTTGGGCAGAAGATTTATGTACTTAATCTCCGTCCGGGTCTCTTCATATTGAAAGCCTAATAGGTCACGCATGGAAATGATGCCCACTACCCTCTTGCCATCCATTATCGGGAGATGTCGAATTTTCCCCTTTTTCATGGTCGTGATGGCGTAATCCAAATCGTCTTCCAGAGTGGCTACGGCAACTTCCTTGGTCATGATATCCAGGATTTTTTTGTTTGTAAAATCCCCGGCGCGCACGAAGCACTTTCTCACGATGTCTCTTTCGGTAATAATTCCAACCAGCTCGTTTTTCTCATTGCAGACCGGGAGCGCACCCTTATTGTGTTCGGCCAGCGTTTGAATCGCAGTGGAGACCAATTCATCCGGTTCGACAGTGATCAACGATTGACTCTTGAATCCCGTTACCTTCAACATGTCGCGAATATTCATGTGTCACCTCCCTTGTCAGAATTAGAAAAATGCCCGTTTCATTTCAGATAGATTTTTGTTTTCTCCATAAAAGAATTGATCTTCAGGTAAAAATTAAAAACCATCCACCCCTATCCTACTGTAATCGCTTGCAGATAAATACAATTAAGTTCTCAGTGAAATCAAGCATTTTCTTGAAAGTGATATTTTGTGACGCAAGGTGTTTGTCCTCATGGAGGCAGTTGAACCGTGGCATCCCGCTGTTTCATTGTTGATTCATGCCTGAATATTAATAAGAAATTTTCAGGAGAGCACTTTGGCGGGCGCGGAGGAGAGGGGATCAAAGAATTTCTTTGACTCGGCCCACGATGCCGCCCTCCAGGCGCACTTTGATACCGTGCGGATGCGTGGGCGACTTGGTGAGGATGTCTTGTACAACGCCTTCGGTTAACGCACCCGTGCGCTGATCGGGCTTTTGTACGACTTTAACCCGTGCCCCCGCTTTAATATTGACGCGATTTGTTCCATCCATTGCTTAATCCCCCAATCTGGTTTCATCTAAAACTACCACGCTTTATTTAAATAATCCAACCAGCAAAAAACGCTGCTCATTTTTTATCGCTTTTGTGCTAGAATCCAATCCACATTTCATATCACAGGAGTATTCCTATGCGCGGCGATATACAAAAAATCATTTCAGAAAATAAAGTATGCGTCATGGCTACCGTGTCGGGCGGGGCGCCGCATTGTTCGCTGATGTCGTATGCAACAGACAAGGATTGCCGCGAGATCTATATGGCAACGCTCCAGGATACAAAAAAGTATCGCAATCTCATCGCCAATCCATCCGTCAGCCTGCTGATCGATACCAGGGACTCGGATGAAAAGGGCAAAACCCGGGCGCTGACGGTAACGGGAATTTTTCAGGAGGCCGGAAACGACACAAGAAAAAAAGCAATTCGGGAAGCGCTGCTTGCAAAGCATCCCGAATTGAAGGATTTTTTTAATTACCCAGACGCCCGGATCGTTGTGATCAAGGCTACGTCCTTGCAGCTTCTGGACGGAGTAACAGATTCGTATTTTGAACAACTGACGTAACCCAATGAAGGAGGTTTACCATGGTCCAGAATTCACGCGATGCCCGGAAAAAGAAAGTGATTGAAGTCTTAAACAAAGCCAGATCCATGGAGCTCTTCGCCATCCATCAGTACATGAATCAGCATTATAATCTCGACGATATGGACTACGGCGATCTGGCCGCCAAGGTGAAACTCATTGCGATCGATGAAATGCGCCATGCCGAAATGTTTGCTGAACGCATCAAGGAACTGGGCGGCGAGCCGACATCCGATCTCGATGCCAAAGTGCAGAAATCTCAGAAATTCGACACGGTGTTTCCCTTTGACGCGAAACTGGAAGACGACACGATTGACGTCTATAATCAGTTCCTGCTGGTCTGCCGCGAAAACGGCGACAGCATCAGCATGAAGCTTTTTGAAACGATCACCGATGAGGAGCAGATTCACTTCAATTATTTTGACAACGTCAGCGATCACCTGGCAAAACTGGGCGCTGCCTATCTGGCGCAGATTGCGGGAACGCCTGCCGATACCGGAGCGCCCTCGAAGGGATTTGTCACGGGGGCGGGCGGAGGGGCTACCGCATAGACCAAAAAGCAATTAAAGGTTCTTGACCCATCAAAGGCTGGCTCTTCGCCGGCCTTTGTTTTTTACGACACTTACGATCAGAGGCTATCTGCTCAGTCGTAATTTCGCTCAAGGAATTGATATTGGCACGTATGATATTTCTGGAATCTTTTCCCGGAATCTCCCCGTCTCTTCGTATAGTAAAATCCGCAGGCGAGAGTAGGTCTCCGCAGGAATCAAGACGAAGCAGATTCCGGCGTGGTGTCATGACTGTTAATATACACTATTAGCGCCAGGGCCAACAAGGCGGCAGAGATGCCGAAGCCCCACTGGTAGGCCGCAGTGGGTAAGACTCCCGTTATCGATGGTGTCCAGTGACCCATGATGATCCCCATCATATGTTGGAATACGGCTCCACCTAACATGAGAAAAAAATTCAGGGCCGTAAGGGCGGTTCCGGCAATGGAAAGGGGAAAGGTCTCTTTTACCTGGACATAAAGAAGAGTAGAAGAAACACCGGTAAACCCGATTAGCCAGAATTGCACCAACAATCCCCAGTAAGGTAATTGCAGGTCCATGGCCAGGCTGAAAAAGACCAGCAGTGAGACTCCCTGCACTAACAGGATCAAGAATTTTCGTCGCCTCAGCTTGTCGGACAAACGACCCCAGAGAGGCGCACCGCAAATGGCCCCGACGGGAGTGGCTAACAAAATAAAGCTGGCAGTCGTTTTACTCAGGCCATAGATGTGCATCAGGTAAGGACCACCCCATAAGCCCATTAGAGTTATCAACGCTCCATAGGAAGCGAATGAAAGCGGCGCAAGGCACCAGAAACGGCTACTGCTGAAAACGGTATGAAGCCCGGAAAAAATATTACGCATAGAGGGTGAAGCATGCGGCAGTGCACCAGCCTGCTGAGGCGGATGATTGCGTACCACCAGGTAAATTGCGACAGCCAGGAGCAACGTTATTCCTGCCATGCAGAGGAAAGCGCCACGCCAGCCAAATGTTTCACTCAGCAAGGCCAGCGGGGTGGTGGCAAAAATAGCCCCCATATTGCCAAGCGAGATCATGATGCCGGACAAAGTAGCAAACTCATGAGGAGAAAACCAAGTGGTAAATATTTTATAGGAACCCATCAGCGCGGCAGCCATACCGATACCGATTCCTGCCCGGGCCAATATCGCCATGGTGCTGCTGCTTGAGAGAGCAAAAACTATCGCACTTACTGCCCCGATGCAGGCGAGTGAACTCATGACAACGCGGGATCCAAAACGGTCGAGCAATGGTCCCATTGGCAGTTGCGCCAGGCAAAAGCTGTAGAAGAAGGCGCCACCCAGCAGTCCAAGATTCTCGGGAGAAAGGCCCAGGTCATGGCTCAGCTCATTGGCGACAACAGCATTGGAGACCCGCCAGAATTGGGAGAGGATGAATATGGTGGCGCAAAGCGCAAAAATGCACCAGCGATAATGAGAAGAGAACGGTTTTTCCATAAGAACTCACAAGGGATTGAAGGATTTCTATCTGATCAGGCCAGCATTTATGAAGGGAAATATAGAAAAAACGGACTTGCGTGTCAATGAAATAATGACACGAAGGCATGATCAAGATAGGTTGTCACAAAGGATGGGTGATAGCTCATCGTCCGCTTCATGAAGGATATGGCACAACCTCCACATTTGTGATGAATATTTCATTGACATAAGGGCCGCATCAATTTTATAGCTCTTTAAGAACAAGTGCAATTACCTTTCCACCTTAAAAGAAACGCACCAACCCAATGAATCTTGTTCGCAGACTATTTCGTATTGCAAGTTAAATAGGCCGCATCGAGAAGCATGCAGCAATAACCCCCAGGGAGATGTCAATCATGCAACCACTGAAACCAGGGCCGCTTCCTCATCTGAACGTTTTGGACTTCACATGGGTATTGGCGGGACCTCACGCGACAAAGACATTGGCTGATATGGGTGCCAACGTCATCAAAATTGAGCATTTTAAAAATGGCACAAATGAGAGGCATCAAGCCCTGCAGGTTGAGAAGAATGGCGTTGTCCAGTGTTCCTATCACCTTCACCTTAATCGGGGGAAGAAAAGCATGTGCATCAACCTCAAGCATCCCAAGGGGATAGAGCTGATCCACAGCTTGATCAGGAAAAGCGACATCATCGTCGAGAACTTTGCCCCCGGTGTCATGGAGAGACTGGGTCTCGACTATGAATCCGTGAAAAAGATCAAGCCCGATATTATCTATTGCTCCATTTCGGCCTGGGGGCACTGGGGACCGAATGCGCAAAAGCCAGGTTATGACGCAATCGCACAAGCAGCAAGCGGATGGGTAGGACTGACATCGACGCATGTGGGGGCTCCCGTGGCCATTGGGGATACGACCGCTTCGATGCACGCTTGCACGGCGATGCTGGCGGCCTTAGTTCACCGCATGATGACGGGACAGGGGCAGAATATTGATATCTCCCTGGTGGACTGCCTTTTCTCGATCCACGAGACCTCTTTCCCTTCGTATTGGATCAGTGAAGCTGCGGGCGCCCCATTTATCATGCCTCGGACATCAAAACAAAGCCCGACCTCGTCACCTTACGGGGTTTACACAGGAAAGAACGGTTCCATCTCGATTGCTCTGCTCTCGGATAATCGCTGGTCCGAGTTGGTCGATCTTATGGGACCGGGATATGAATGGCTCAAAACCGACCCCCGGACCATCGATCTGGCCGCCCGCTGCAAGAGCGAAAACGTTCATCTCGTTCATAATGCCCTTGATGCCTGGGTCATGTCGCAGGATTCCGTGGAAGAAGCCGAGCGTAAACTGGAGGAAACGGGTATTCCCTGTTGCCGGGTAAAAAGCATAGAGGAACTGGCCACAACGGATCCTCATATCGGAGCACGGGAAATGCGGCTGTCAATGCTTCAACCCTTTTTAGGACCCGTCAAGATGTACGGCAGCCCCCTGAAATTCTCGGAAACACCCGCTACGATCAGGGGCTACGCCCCCTTCCTGGGCGAGCACAATCGGGAAGTCCTCTCGACGATCCTGGGATATTCGGAAGAGGAAATCGATACGCTCTATAAGGAAGACGTTATTTATCAAGGACCGGAAGTGGAGAAGCTCCCGGAGGAACTGGAGAAGATGGGACATAAGATAGACTGAAAGAAAAATGAAACGGATGAGTAGTGTCTTGCAGCTTCATTGACCTGCTTTTGAATCTTGTACCCTATACAAAGTTTAGCTCACTGTAGTTTTCTGCGAAGAATATCATTTATGCAATGCGCAATTCATCTATTCATACCCTGTATGTCGGCATTATACAGAGTATCTCAAAGCCATTTTACCGGAGATTAAATCGCTGCCAGAATCATGCGGTCAATCTTGGACAGGGGCAGCTTTTGCAAATCCGCAAGCGACGCCCAGCGCCAGGCCTGACAGCCGAGAGGGTTGAGAATTCCTTTCAATAAAAGGCAATCATAGGCATGAAGCGTTATGCGAAAGTGCGTGTAGACATGATCAACTGAGGCCCGCTTTTCCCCTACACGGATGGATATATCCAGTTCTTCCTTGACGCTGCGCTTCAAACCGGCTTCCCTATCTACCGCATCATCGATAAAACCACCCGGCAGTTTCCATAAAGATGCAAGCAACCCGCTTACGGGCCGCTTCACAACCAGCAGTTCTCCGCAGGCATTACGGATGACGGCGGCGGCAGCCTGCCGATGGGGAATGGCCGGAGCTTTCCGGGTTATGGGTAAAATACTTTGCAAACCGGCAAGCTGCGCGCGGCAGACTGAAGCGATGGGACAGTTCGAACAGGCGGGATTTTTGGGTCTGCAAATCGTTGCGCCCAAATCCATCAGCGCCTGATTGAAGTCGCCGGGATGTCGGACAGGAATCAATGTTGCGGCAAGCACAACCAGATTCTTTTGTTCCCGCGCATCGTCCATGGGTTTCCGAATCGCAAAAACCCTGCTTAAAATCCGGCGCACGTTTCCGTCCACGGCGGGAAGCGGCTTTCCATAGGCAATGCTCAGGATCGCGCCCGCTGAATACGGTCCGATACCAGGTAGTGTTTTGATTTCTTCGGGTGTATCGGGAATTTTGCCGCCATATGCATCGACAATCATTCGGGCGGCCACGTGCAGATTGCGGGCGCGGGAATAGTAACCCAGGTTTTCCCAGGCTTTCAAAACCTGCTCAAGCGACGCATCAGCCAGAGCAACAACATCGGGAAACATTTCAAGAAAGCGCTGATAATAGGGAATCACCGTATCCACCTGGGTTTGCTGGAGCATGATCTCCGAAATCCAGATGCGGTAAGGATCACACGTCTGGCGCCACGGCAGCGGTCGCGACTGACGTCTGTACCAGATCAAAAGCCTTCGGCTGAGAAGCGTCTTCATTTGGGCGGTATCGTGAACCATACCCGCCTGTATATCCTATGCGTAAACGCATGACAATAGCGCTATTTACACCGTTTTTTCCACTTGACAGATAACAGTTTATAGGACAATCTGAGCGCCATTCGGACATACTAATCGTTGTTGCTTGCATCGTTTAAGTTTTCTGGTTAATTCATCAATAAGGGTAATAGAGGAGATCAAAGAAATGAAGAAAGAGGATTGTATTTTATTCAGTGGCGGCGCGCAGGGCGCGGAAGCGGAATTTGGCGCCAACGCTGAGAAATTTGGAATAGAAGAAGTGAATTTTACTTTTGAAGGACACACCATCATCCGTCACCGGGGACTTCGCGTGCTGAACCACGAAGAACTGAAAAACGGCGATGTTTCGCTGGAATATATATCGCGGCTGATGAATCGCCGCTATACGGACAACGTGACTTTCCGCAAAATCCTGCAAACCATCTGGTATCAGATCAATAATGGTCAGGAAGTGTTTATCATCGGCGAAGTCCTGCCGGATAAAACCGTCAAAGGCGGAACCGGCTGGGGCGCGGAATTCAGCAAGCTGTGCAATAAAGCCCTGCATGTTTTCGACCAGAAAAAGAACGCCTGGTTTACCTGGAACAAGATCGACTGGATCGAATGCCAAAAGGGCGATGAACCGATGATCACCAAAGCCCACTTTGCCGGGGGAGGCACGCGCTTCCTGGAAGAAAGCGGCCGGAAAGCGATTGCTGCATTATTCGAAAGATCGATTAGCTGATTTTCCAAACATCCAATCGTAGAGCCCCCTTTCAGATCTTAAGGTCGAAGCGTTTCGTTTCGGCCTTTTTTTACGAGCTTTGTGAGTGCCATCGCCGGTTATATTTTTGCATCAAAGTCCCTCCGTTATATTCTTGACAGCACTCCCGGCTTTTGCTAGCCCTAATATCAAATATTATATTAAAAGGAGGAGCTATGTCTGATTCGTTTACGTACCAAGAGGTGTACCAGCAATCGATTTCCCAGCCCGATGTTTTCTGGGGTAAGGCGGCCGAAGCCATTCGCTGGACGAAAAAATGGGAAAAAGTTCTTGATGACAGCAACAAGCCTTTTTACCGGTGGTTTGCCGGCGGCGAACTCAATACCTGCTATAACGCTCTGGACTATCAGGTCGAATCAGGCAGAAAAGATCAAGCCGCCATCATTTATGACAGCCCCGTGACCGATACGGTTACAAAGATTACTTATGGCGAGCTTCTGGAGAAAGTCTCCGTTTTCGCAGGCGCACTTAGCTCAATCGGCGTCAAAAAAGGCGATACGGTCATCATCTATATGCCGATGATCCCGGAAGCGATCGTCTCCATGCTGGCCTGCGCCCGCATCGGCGCGGTGCATTCCGTAGTCTTTGGCGGATTCGCGCCCAACGAACTGGCCATCCGCATTGACGACGCCAAACCCAAAGTGATGATTTCCGCATCCTGCGGCGTTGAAGGCAAGAAGGTCCTGCCCTACAAACCGCTACTCGACGATGCCATTAAAATCGCCTCGCACAAGCCGGAAAAATGTATCATCTATCAGCGCCCCCAGGTGAAGGCCGACCTGATCGCCTCACGCGATCTGGACTGGAACGAATTTGTTGCAGGCGCAAAGGCAGCCCCCTGCGTGCCGGTCGCCGCAACCGATCCTCTTTACATCCTTTATACCTCCGGAACCACCGGCAAACCTAAAGGCGTCATGCGGGACAACGGCGGCCACGCCGTCGCGCTGAAATGGTCGATGAAAAACGTCTACGACATTAAACCGGGCGAAGTCTTCTGGG
The DNA here is from genome assembly GCA_964547345.1 of uncultured Smithella sp. GTDB lineage: Bacteria > Desulfobacterota > Syntrophia > Syntrophales > Smithellaceae > UBA8904. The sequence continues at coordinate 60,410 of CAZJMX010000006.1, forward strand.
CAGCCTCCGACGTCGGCTGGGTCGTGGGACATTCCTATATTGTTTATGCGCCACTGCTTTACGGCTGCACGACGATTCTTTATGAAGGCAAGCCAGTCGGAACACCGGATCCCGGCGCGTTCTGGCGCGTCATCTCCCAACACGGCGTCTCCATTTTATTTACGGCACCGACGGCATTTCGTGCGATAAAAAAAGAAGACCCCAACGGCGAGTATTTGAAAAAATACAATATCGCCTGCCTGAGATATTTGTTTCTCGCCGGTGAACGCCTGGACACCGACACGTATCACTGGGCCAGCGACATGCTGAAAATTCCCGTCGTCGATCACTGGTGGCAGACGGAAACCGGATGGCCGATCGCCGCCAACTGCATGGGCATTGAGCCTTTCCCGATCAAAGCCGGATCGCCCACCAAGCCGGTGCCGGGCTATAACGTTCAGATTCAGGACATGGACGGCAAAAGGTTGCCAAACGGCGAGGAAGGTTCCGTTGTGATTGAGTTACCTTTGCCTCCCGGTTGCCTGCCGACCCTGTGGCACGACGACAAACGCTATCTCGAGTATGTCACGGAACGACCCGGCTATTACGTCACGGGCGACGGCGGGCGCTTCGATGAAGACGGATATGTTTATATCATGGGACGCATCGACGACGTCATCAATGTAGCGGGACATCGGCTTTCCACAGGCTCGATGGAAGAAATCGTCTCCAAGCACAAGGATGTCGCCGAATGCGCCGTTCTGGGTGCGGACGATCAGCTCAAAGGCCAGGTGCCGCTGGGCTTTGTTGTTTTGAAGGCGGGCGTGGACCGCAAGTCCGAAGACATTGTGGCGGAACTGGTCCAGATGGTGCGCAAGGAACTGGGCGCGCTGGCATGCTTCAAGGAAGCGGCTGTCGTAAAGGCGCTGCCTAAAACGCGGTCGGGCAAAATCCTGCGGAGCACCATGCGCAAGATTGTGGACGGCAAGGATTATATTGTTCCGTCCACGATCGACGATCCGGCGGTTCTGACAGCGATTGCGGAATCCGCCAAGACGATCGGGTACGGGAAGAAGTAGAAACCCCTTGCAGGGGCGCGATGTCAGGGGCATGGTTTATGGCTTATTGGTAAGAAGAAAAGATCCGGCTGGATTTAAATCTCCAGCCGGATCTTTCATTATTTCATCCGCTACGCCAGGTGGCTCCATCTTACGGATATCTCTTTCACATCCTATGACAAGCAGCAGTGATGCCCCTCATCGCGCTGCCGACATTTTTGCGCTTTTCCGATGACAATTTAATCAAGTTTTCCGGCAAGCCAATTCTAGTACTTGACAATTGTTGATCGTTTGGCTAATAAAACTGAGCAACTGCTCAATATAAAGTTTTGCGGTTTTATGGCCGATGATAGCGCAGACAAGGCGTAGAGGGTACTTGGAACGGAAAAGAAGAATGAACGAAAACCGGCAGAACATTATTTGCGCCACTGAAAGTCTTTTGCGGACGCACGGTCTGGCCCGCCTGACAACGCGTAATATCGCCCGCGAGGCGGGTGTGGCGGAGGGATTGATTTATCATCACTTCAAAGACAAGGCGGAATTAATCCATGAAGTTGTTGAACAGCGAGTTCATGCTGTCAAGAACGTGCTGCAGCATCTGCCCTTGAAAGCGGGACTCGGCACGTTGTCCGGCAATTTAGACGAGGTTTTGCAGGCGGTATACGATACGCATTATGAGATTGTGCCGATTGTCTGCTCGATCTTCGCCGATCAGCAGTTGCGCGTCCGTATGCAGGAAATCATGAAGGAACGTGATGTTGGCCCGCAACGCGCCATCGATGGATTGGCTTTGTATCTGGCGGCGGAGCAGCGGCTGGGGCGGATTGCCGAAAACGTTATTCCCCGGGTCGCCGCCAAATGCTTGTGGATGATCAGTCTCCAGGCGGCCATGGATGACCAATTAATGGGGAAGGAAGTCGATGCGGTCCGGAGCCGTCGGGAAATCCGTCAGGTCGTGCAAACCATGATGGCAGGCCTTGCGCCGCGATGTCCGGCAAAACAGAAAACATCCATTAAAAAGAGTAAAAGGTCATGAGAGCATTTATCACGCGCATACCCTTTATTATGATCGCCTTAGTTCCCTTGGTCGGCTGTACTGTCGGTCCGGATTTCAAAAAGTCGGATACGGCCGCGCCCGATCGTTATACGGAAGCGCCTCTGCCTGCACAGACGGTTGCCACTGCCTCGAAGACCGGAGAAGCGCAAAAATTTGTCTTTACCGAAGATTTGCAGGGTCAGTGGTGGACATTGTTTGGTTCGCCCGAACTCGATGCGATGATTAAAAAGGGCATCGAACAAAACCCGTCGCTTGCCGCAGCTCAGGCCGCGCTCAGGAAATCCGAGCAGGACCTTCGCGCGGCGCAGGGATCGATCTTATTTCCGGCGGTCAACGCCAATCTTCAGGCGTCAAAGCAGCGGACCTCCGGTAATGCGGGCATGGGTGACAGCAACACCTATAATCTTTACAATGCGTCGGTCGCCGTTTCCTATACGCTGGATATTTTCGGCGGCGGACGGCGTCAGATGGAATCATATCGGGCCCAGGTCGATTATCAGCGCTTCATGGTGGAAGCAGCCTATCTGACCCTGACTGCAAACATTGTGACGACGGCGATTACGGAAGCCTCATTGCGGGGGCAGATCGAGGCAACCCGGGAGATCATCGCGTCGGAACAAAAACAACTGGATGTGCTGGGTAAGCGATTCGAACTGGGGGCGGTGTCCAAAGCGTCCGTCCTCTCTCAAGAGACGCAACTGGCCATGACCCGCGCGGGATTGCCGCCACTGGAAAAGCAGCTCGACTTGACCAGGCATGCGCTCGCGGTCTTGACCGGACAGTTTCCCGGCGGAGCAAAACCGTTCCAATTCAATCTGGATTCCCTGCAACTGCCGAAAGAAATACCCGTCAGTCTGCCGTCAAATCTGGCGCGTCAGCGTCCCGATATTCAGGCCTCCGAAGCGCTGCTGCATCAGGCCTGCGCGGCGGTCGGCGTCGCGACGGCGAATCTGTACCCGCAGATTACGCTCTCCGCCGGCTATGGATATCAGGCGATCAGCACGGACATCCTGTTTAACGGACAGAGCCTGATCTGGAATATAGGGGCCGGCCTTTTGCAGCCTGTTTTCCGCGGAGGCGAACTGATCGCCAAACGCAGAAGCGCTGTTGCCGCTTATGATCAAACGGCGGCCCAGTACCGGCAGACGGTATTGAAGGCCTTTCAGGATGTTGCGGATGTCCTCATCGCGCTTCAAACGGATGCCCGGACTCTACAGGCCCAGATGCAGGCCGAGGCGGCGGCCCAGGCCGCGCTGGGGCTGATTGAACAGCAATACGAACTGGGAGCGGTAAATTTTTCGACGCTGCTGATTGCAAAGCGGGATTATCAGAAAGCGCGGATCAATGTGATTGCCGCGCGCGCCCAGCGGTATTCGGATACCGCCGCGCTGTTTGCAGCTCTGGGCGGCGGCTGGTGGAACCGGGAACCGGCGTCCGATGAAAAATTGAAGAAACAGTCGTTGAATGAGGTGATGAAGAATGACTAAAAAAATGGTCATCATGCTGATTGTTGTCGGCGTTATTTTTGGCGGAATTTTCGGATATAAGGGATTCCAGTCCTACATGATGAAAAAATACATGTCGGCGGGCGGCGCGCCAACGGTTACGGTGTCGGCCATTCCCGCCATTATGGATGAATGGCAGCCGCAAATTTCGGCGGTGGGCTCGCTGCGCGCTGTGCGCGGCGTCGAGGTGGCCAGTGAAGTGGCCGGTCTGGTGCAAAGCATCAATTTTAAATCGGGGGAAGAGGTCAGAGCCGGGCAATTGCTTACGCAGCTCAATGCCGATACGGACATCGCTCAATTGCAAACGCTTGCGGCAGCCCGCGATCTGTCGCAAAGTGTTTATGAACGAAACAAAAAGCAATTGCTGGCCCAGGCTGTTAGCCAGGCGTCACTGGACGCCGATGCCGCTGATCTGAAAGTCAAGCAGGCGCAAGTGGCCCAGCAGGAAGCCCAGGTGGTTAAAAAGGCGATTCGTGCGCCCTTTGCCGGTCGTCTGGGCATCAGTTCGGTCAATCCCGGCCAATATCTGAATCCGGGGGATAAGGTTGTCACGCTCCAGGCGCTCGATTCAATTTACATTGATTTCTATTTGCCGCAGCAGGAACTGGCCCGTATTGCCGCAGGGCAGGTGGTGATCGCTGTGACCGATACTTACCCGAATAAAAAATTCAACGGCAGGATTTCCGCCATCAGCCCGAAGGTTGACCCGCAAACGCGCAATGTCCAGATTGAAGCCGTTGTGGCCAATCCCCGGCATGAGCTCCTTCCGGGCATGTATGCGACCGTCAAGGTGCAGGCGGGTAAAACCCAACGTTACCTGACGATTCCCCGGTCCGCCGTCACCTTCAATCCTTACGGGGAGACGGTTTACATTGTGGAGGAAAAAGGCAAGGGGCAAGACGGCAAGCCATCGCTGTCTGTCAAACAAACATTTATTACGGTCGGACCGGCGCGTGGCGACCAGGTGGCCGTCCTCAAAGGTGTTAAAGAAGGTGAACGCGTGGTGACAAGCGGTCAACTCAAACTCAAGAGCGGCTCCCCCGTGGTGATCGACAATGCGGTGCAGCCGACCAATGACCCCCATCCTGCCCCCAAAGATCCGTGACGGAGAAACCGTACCTATGAAATTTACCGATATCTTCATCAAACGTCCGGTGCTGGCCATTGTCCTGAGTCTGCTGATTCTGGTGCTGGGGCTTCGTTCCATTAATTTGCTGCCGGTCCGCGAGTACCCGAAAACCCAGAACAGCGTCATCACCGTCACCACGGTCTATACCGGGGCCGATCCGGAACTGGTTTCCGGCTTCATCACCACGCCGCTCGAGAACTCCATCGCCCAGGCCAACGGCATCGATTATCTTACGTCATCGAGCACGCAAAGCATGAGCACGATCACCGCGAATATGCGCCTCAATTATGACGCAAACGTGGCGATTTCCGAGATCAGCACCAAGGTCAACGCTGTGCTCAATCAGTTGCCCAAAGCCGCGCAGCAGCCAGTCATCACGATTTCCACCGGCGAAGATATCGGCTCCATGATCATCGGTTTTTACAGTAATGATCTGCCCATGAACAACATTACGGACTATCTGATCCGGGTCGTGCAGCCCAAGCTTCAGGCAGTGGAAGGCGTTCAAACCGCCGAGATTATGGGCAAGCAGGAATTTGCCCTCCGGGCCTGGCTGGATCCGGATAAAATGGCCGCTAACGGTGTATCGGGTACGGATGTGACCAATGCGCTCGTCGCCAACAATTTCATATCCGCGCTGGGCCGGACCAAGGGACAAATGGTGACGGTGGATCTGACGGCGGCAACGGGCCTGCACACGCTGGATGAATTTCGCGATCTGGTCATCAAATCCGCAAACGGCGCGATTGTCCGCCTGGGGGATGTCGCCAACGTCACGCTCGGTGCGGACAGTTACGATATGACCGTCCGCTTCGACGGCAAAGCCGCCGTGTTCATGAGTATCAAGGTCGCCCCCAACGCCAACCTGATTACGGTATGCGACAAAGTTCGCGAGGCATTTCCGGCCATCGGGCGGCAGTTGCCCCAGGGGCTGGAAGGTAAAATAGTTTATGACGCAACCGATTACGTGGACAGCTCCATCAAGGAAGTGGTCATTACACTGATCGAAGCGCTGCTCATTGTTACGCTGGTGATCTTTTTGTCACTGGGGTCCGTCCGTTCGGTCATCATCCCCACGGTCGCCATTCCCCTGTCACTTGTCGGCGTATTTGTCATCATGCTGGCTCTGGGGTATACCATCAATCTGATGACACTGCTGGCGCTGGTGCTGGCCATCGGTCTGGTTGTGGACGACGCCATCATTGTCGTGGAAAATGTGCATCGTCATATGGAAGGCGGCGTCTCACTCATGCAGGCGGCCATGATGGGCGCGCGCGAACTCGGAGGACCGATCATCGCCATGACGGTGGTTCTGATCGCCGTGTATCTGCCGATCGGATTTATGGGCGGCCTCACCGGCGCGCTCTTTACCGAGTTTGCCTACACACTGGCCGGCGCCGTATTCGTGTCGGCCGTCATTGCCCTCACCCTTTCGCCGATGATGTGCTCGCGCCTTCTGAAAGCCCCCGTCCCGGGTGAACACCACCGTTTTACGGAATTTATTGATCGTCAGTTTAACCGGCTGCGCAACGGCTACGCCGGGCTTTTACGGGGCGCACTTAATGCCCTTCCCGTGGTCCTGGTATTTGCCGCCCTTATCCTGGCCAGCAATTATTTCCTGTTTGCCAGTTCTAAAAACGAGTTGGCGCCACAGGATGATCAGGGTTTTATGATGGGCATGCTCACGGCCGCCCCAGACGCCACGCTTCAGCAGACGCAACTCTATTCTCTGCAGATGGCCGATCTCCTGAAAGACATTCCGGAAATCGACCATATTTTTCAAGTCGAAGGGTTCACCGGTCTTAATTCAGGATTTACCGGTCTCGTCCTCAAACCGTGGGATGACCGCACCCGGACAACCAAGGAGTTGCAGCCGGAAATGCAAAACCGGATGGGTAAGATTGCTGGCGCCAACGCGATGATCTTTCAGCCGCCGCCTTTACCGGGGACCGGGAACGGTCTGCCTGTGCAGTTTATCATTGGTACGACGGATTCCTTTGCCAGGCTCGACGATGTGTCGAAGGTCTTTATGCAGGAGGCGCAGAAAAGCGGCTTGTTCATGTATGTGGATACCGATCTGAAAATTGACAAACCGCAGACGACGATGGACGTGGACCGGGACAAGGTGGCGCAGATGGGACTCACTATGCAGGATGTCGGCGCATCGATGGCTTACATGCTGGGTGGCGGGTACGTTAATTATTTCAGCATGTCGGGCCGTTCCTATAAAGTCATCCCGCAGGTTAAACAAAGTGAAAGACTGACGCCCGACCAGTTGATGAACTATCAGATCAAGACCGCCTCGGGCGAATCCATTGCCATGTCCACCTTTGCCACGCTCAAGACCCAGGCGGTGCCCGTCTCCATCAACCATTTCCAGCAGCTTAACTCTTCCACCATTTCCGGCATTCTCACCCCTGGCATTACCATGGGGCAGGCGCTTACGGAACTCCAGACCATTGCCGGCCGTGTGTTGCCCGAAGGCTACAGCATCGACTACGGCGGAGAATCGCGGCAGTACATCAAGGAATCCAGCGCGCTCCTGGTGACCTTCGCCTTCGCGATGATCATCATTTTCCTGTGTCTTGCTGCTCTGTTTGAAAGTTTTCGTGATCCGATCATTGTGCTGGTGAGCGTGCCGATGTCCATTTGCGGGGCGCTGATCTTCATCAGCCTCGGCATCGGCGACGTGAGCCTCAATATCTATACCGAGGTCGGCCTGGTCACGCTCATCGGGTTGATCAGCAAGCATGGCATCCTGATCGTCCAGTTTGCCAACGACCTGCAGCGCGAAGGAAAAAGCAAGCGAGAAGCCATTGAGCAGGCGGCCACCACCCGTCTGCGGCCGATTCTGATGACCACAGCCGCTATGGTGCTGGGTGTTATGCCGCTGGTGTTTGCCTCCGGCGCAGGCGCGGCGGGCCGTTACAACATGGGACTGGTCATCACCACCGGCATCTCAATCGGCACGCTGTTCACGCTGTTTGTCGTTCCGGCCATGTATCTGCTGATGGCCCACGATCACACGAAGAATGCGCCCACGGAAACGGTGTCATAAGATCTTCGGCATAAATTTCACAAACGGGATAAACGGCTTCGGTCTCACCTGATGAGCTTGGCCAGACGATCCCAGCGGACGCTCGTCTCTTCTGAATTCCACGACCAGTAAAGAATAAAAGCTTTCCCCTGAACATCCTTCAAATCGACAAATCCCCAGAAGCGGCTGTCCAGGCTGGAATCGCGATTATCGCCCATGACAAAAAGAGACCCCTGCGGAACCGTGACCGGGCCGAAATTATCACGCGGCTGGGCCTGGGCCGTAAAGATCAGAGGATCGTTGTAAACGCCGACGGCATCCGTATACGGCTGGTCGTTGAGAAAGATTTGTTTGTTTTTGATTTCAATCTTGTCGCCGCCTGTTCCGATGACGCGTTTGATATAATCCTTCGACCGGTCGCGAGGATAGATAAAAACGATAACATCGCCTCGCTTCGGATCGGTGATTGGAATAATTGTTTTTCTGAAATACGGAATTTTAACGCCGTAAATGAATTTGTTGACGAAAAGATGATCGCCAATCAACAGCGTCGGAATCATGGAGCCGGATGGGATTTTAAACGCCTGGATCACGAAAGTAATGATCAGGGCGGCGATGACGGCCGCCGACAGGATCGCTTCAATGAATTCTCTGATTTTCGACTTTGTTTTTTTTGCGGATGTTTTATCCTTGTTCATAGCTCAAACCTCTTTTATCAAAAATATTTTTAAATGATCCATCGGGCGATATCGTTGGATGCTGTGTAAACGGTCAGCCCGAAAATGATGATCCATCCGGCGATCGACAAGACGCCGGACGTTTTCCTCACCGGAGGAACGATTTTTTCGATCAGGTAGAACATCACTTTGCCGCCGTCAAAAACCGGCAGGGGCAATAAATTGATGACGGCCAGATTCAAACTGAGGAGGCCTGCAAAATTAAAGGCATGAAGGGCATGACTTTCGATCAGTGCGCCACCCTGAGAGACGATGCCGATGAGGCCTGTCATTTCACCGCCGGATGTGAAAAGCGACGGAATCGACGCGACGATGAGACCTATTAATGAAAGAGATTTTTCAGTGGCTTTCATCAGCGCGGATAAAAACGACATATCCTGCACCAGCATCCGGTAGGCGCACAGGGCGACAATGGCAAAAACGATATTCGCCGCCACACCGGCCAAAGTAAAAATGACCCGTCGCCATAACGGTATGGCGAATAATTCATCTTCCGTTGTGATTGCCGGTTCAATGTATCCCCCCAGAGGGATTAGCGACAGGCGGTAATCGACGCCTCCCCAACTGAAGCCGGCAAGCCTTGGACCGAAACCGATGGAAAAAGTTTTCACCGGGATAGACACCATCCTTGCGGCAATCAGGTGCCCGAATTCGTGAACAAATATAATGATGCTGATGACGAGCATGGCATACACATAAATCATAACAAGACCTCCAAACATTTTTCCGTTTATCTGCAAAAACGCTTCTTTATGAAGACTTTATCAACATCACATTTTCCGGCGGTAATAGAAAACACCGAACATGTACGTATAAATGGATGTCAGGGCAAAAACGAGAATCGGATACATCGCATTGATGGATGGATGATAAAGATAAATCGCAACGATCACCATCAGCCCATAGAGCGCTACCTGCTGCTGAAGGTTGGCAGCTTTAAGCTCAATGAGCTTCTCGCGCTCATCAACAACCGTCCGCCGGTCAATGAAATAAAAAACAATATAGATCACCGTGGTAATAATCACGATGATGCGCATGATCAAAATTTCATCCATATAAACTCCTTGCATATATTACTCCTCAGACAGAAAAAAAATATCCTCGACCCGCACGCGAAGGAGCTTTGCAATGCGGAGCGCCAACTCCACCGAGGGAATGAATTTACTATTCTCGATGGAGTTTACCGTCTGGCGCGAGCAACCCACTTTTTGGGCCACCTCCGCCTGCGTCAAATTTCCACAGGTCACACGGGCAATTTTCAATTTATTATCAACCATGGATCAAATGTAACTCATACTTGATAATATGTCAAGTATATTTGACACTATGTCTTGCACATTAGATACTCAAGAATGGATATTATCAATAATACTGCTTAAAATCCGCCCTAATAAAAAAATCGGGCAACGCCTTTTGAGACGTTGCCCGATCGTATCACCCGACTGATGCCGGATCTGTATGATTCAATCCAATACCTTTTACAGCCTTCCATTCATCCAGGCCAGTTCAACGGATTTGACTTCGCTTACGGATCTGGCGCCGATCAGAATATCCACATGGCCGTACCCCGGCAGGTACTGGATCGTGCGATCGGCAGTCTGGATCATGTAGCCTGAATAGCTTCCAAAAGCGGCCGTCTGACAAATTCCGCCGGGACAGCCCAGTTCGCCGCCGATAAACAAAAACGGCACCGTCACGGCCGCGTTGTTGTGATAATCCAGAAACGGACAATTGGCATAACCGGCAAGGTATGTGCCCTCCAGGTTCTGGATGTTGGGCCAGAAGCGGCTGAGCTGAGACTGGTATTTAAGGAGGACGTCAACTGTCGAAAAACCGCCGTAAACATTTGTCAGCTTGGCCTGCCCCCAGGTCCAGTAATACGCATACGCCAGAAGATCGGAGATCGTCTGCGGCGGCGCGGGAATGTCCGCCGGGTTGTAGGCAGCCAGCGCCGTTTTGATCAGGGCGGCATCCGTATCCAAGCTCGACACGGTGTTGGCAGGCGCGCGGGTTACGGTATTTTTTGAGTGAGGATAAAGGGCTCCGAATCTTGTCCGTTCATTCCCTCCGCCATCAGACAAAACGAGGGGATAGCTGGAATGCGTGCCCGCTTTAAACGACGCCACGGCGGCATTGAACTGATCCTGCGTTTTTTGTGTGGCCGGATTATCCGCATTCCGCCACAGGCCCGAGCCGTCAAGCGAGATCATGCCCTTGAGGTCGCCTGAATATTTGGCGGCATAAGCGGTCAGGTGAAAACAGGAAGCGCATTATACCTTGATAAAGAACCTGCCTTTATAAAGCAGGTAACCTATCAGCCAAAAGAAGAAGATGTGTGCCAAAGCATACAGCAGTGATCCATTCATGTTACCGGCCAGAGGAACAAAGATATTTTGATGCAGCCAGGCGCTTCCGGCCATCACATTGCCCTCGCCGTCGGGGATGCGAATTAGCAGGCGCAGCGTTTTGGCCCAGACAGACGACAGGGCAAAAATGAGCAGGGGATTCATTCCGAAAACCACAAAGAATGAGGTCCATTTTTTATACCCCTTCATATCAATGATATAAATAAGCAATGCGAAAAGCAGGGCGGCAAGACCGGCTGTATAGAGCACGTATGAACTGGTCCATAAGGGCTTGTTCAGAGGGAATACCAAACCCCAGAGGTATCCGGCTATGGTGAAAGCAGCTCCGTATAGCACCAGTTTCACCGGCGCACGATTTCTTTGCGTTTCTTTAATCATCATACCTGCCAGGTAACCGATCATGACGGTTACGACCGCCGGCAGGGAACTCAGGATGCCTTCCGGGTCAAAGGGGATACCAAAGCCGCGATAAAGATGGTTCTCCCCCAGGATAGCGCGATCAAAGGGGATGGCGGCATTGCCCGCAAGACTGTAAGGATCTGAACCACCAAAAAAGAAAAGGATGCCCCAGTAGATCAGCAGAATCAAAGCGCCGATACCGGGCAGCCACCTGCGCGGCGCACTCAAAACGATGAGTGCGGCAATCCCGTAAGCCACTGCAATTCTTTGCAGCACACCCATGATTCTCACGTGCGAATAATCGGTCATCCATTGGGGATAGGTGTTGATGAAAAGGCCAATGGCAAAAATTAAAAGCGTTCTGCGCCCCACCCGCAAAAGGGATTCCCTGCTCAATGCGTTTTCATATTTCTCGAATGAGAAAAAGATCGATACGCCCACGACGAAAAGGAAAAAGGGAAATACCAGATCCGTCGGTGTACAGCCGTGCCATTCGGCATGCGCGAGCGGCGGGTAAACAAATTTCCAGCTCCCCGGCGTATTGACCAGAATCATGAGCACAATGGTCATTCCTCTCAATACGTCAAGGGCCAGGTATCGGTCTGATTTCAATAGATCCCCATCGCGCACCCGCCGGCAAGCGTCCCGCCTAACTCGCGGCACTGTTCCAAGATTTCTTCGGTGATTTTTCCTTGGGCGATGACGGGGTTGAAAACGGTCTTAAATTTATAGCCCAGCGCAATGCGTTCGATGGCGCGTAGCGCCCCGGAACCGTCATTGCCTGCGCTGATGAAGACCACGAAAGGCTTGCGGAATATTTTGTCCTGCGCCTCACCGTAGGTTCGGTCAAAGAAATCCTTGAGCATGCCGGACATGTAGCCGAAGTTTTCCGGTGTGCCGACAGCCAGGCCATCGCAGGTCAGCAGGTCATCGAGTGTGGCGTTGGCGGCATTTTTCAAAATCACCTCGACGCCGTCGATGGCTTTCGCACCTTCAAAGACGGCATCAGCCATTTGTTTGGTATGTCCGGTCTGGGAATGGTAGACGATTAGTATTTTGGTCATGAAATGCGTATCTCGTATCTCGTGAAGCGTATCTCGTGAAACGCGGGAACGGCTGATGACCTCGCGTGACCTTCAGGTCATCAGGTTATTGGAATCGCTCCCTAAATCTCTTTAAAACAAGGGGACTTGCAACCCGCACATGTTCCCTTAAGGGTATAGGTGGTCGCGATTGTCACATCGGCTAAGAGCCGATTCGCCATGACAAAAAAAGATGCTTATGGCATTCTGGAAATGATGCCCAGGAATCCATCAGGCTTTAACGAAGCTCCGCCGACCAGGGCGCCGTCGATGTCTTCCATCGCAATCAGTTCGGCAATGTTGTCTTGGGTCACGCTGCCGCCGTAGAGGATCCGGACATCATTGGCCGCCGAACCATGCATCTCTTTAAGCAGGCTGCGAATAAAGGCGTGTACTTCCTCTGCCTGCGCAGAGGTCGCGACTTTGCCGGTGCCAATCGCCCAAACCGGCTCATAGGCGATGACCACATCATTCATTTTTTCAATACCGGAAAGCGCGCCTCGCACCTGCCGCAAAACGACTGACTGCGTAATGCCCTGCTCTCTTTCCTCATCTGTTTCGCCGACGCAGACAATCGCCTGCAAACCTGAAGTCAGCGCTTTCTTGACTTTCAAGTTAACCGTCTCATCGCTCTCTGAAAAATATTTGCGGCGCTCGGAATGGCCGAGAATGGCGTACGTGCAGCCGACATCCTTGAGCATCAGAGGAGAAATTTCGCCCGTGAATGCACCCTTGTCTTCACAGTACATATTTTGCGAAGCCAGCATCACAGATGAACCTTTAATGGCTTCGCCTACACTGTACAGGGCGGTAAACGGCGGAGCCACAACCACTTCACCGTTTTTCAAACCAACGGCTCCTTCTTTGATCGCTTGCGCCAGTGCGATGGATTCACTAATCGTATTGTGCATTTTCCAGTTGCCGGCGACAATCCACTTTCTCATAGAATTCCTCCGTTTCAGCCGAGTGCAGCGACAGCCGGCAGGGTCTTTCCTTCGAGCAGTTCCAGAAATGCGCCGCCGCCGGTGGAAATGTAAGATATCTTATCGCTCTTGCCTGTTTTGTGAATGGCGGTGTCTGTGTCGCCGCCGCCGACAATGGTGAGCGCTCCTGATGCAACGGCGGCATCCACCATTTTGAATGTGCCTGCAGAAAACGGCGCAAGCTCAAACATACCCAGCGGCCCGTTCCAGACAATAGTTTTGGCGGATTTGACGGCATCGGAAAAAGCTGCGATGGTTGCCGGGCCGATGTCGAGGCCCATCCAGTCTTCAGGAATATCGTTGATGTTAACAATTTTCGTTTCAGCGTCCGCCGCCGGAACCCTGGCAATCACAGCGTCCACCGGCAGCAGGAACTGCACATTTCCAGCGTTAGCTTTATCCATGATCTTTCGGGCGAGGTCGAGCATCTCCGTCTCACAAATGGATTTGCCGATATTGATGCCCTGTGCTTTCAGAAAGGTAAAGGCCATGCCGCCGCCGACAATCAGTTTATCGACTTTGTCGATAAGATTTTCCAGTACGGTAATTTTGTCGGATACTTTTGCCCCGCCGATGATGGCGACAAGCGGACGGACGGGATTACCCATCGCTTTATTGAAATATTCGATTTCGTTTTTCAGCAGAAATCCTGCTGCACAAACTTTAACAAATTTGGTGATGGCCGTGTTGGAGGCCGCCGCACGATGCGATACGGCAAATGCATCGTTGATATAGACATCGCAAAGTTCGGCCAGTTCCTGCGCAAACGCCTCATCGTTTTTGTCTTCGCCTGCATGGAAGCGCAGATTCTCCAGCAGGATCACATCACCTGCTTTCATGGCGGCAACGGCCTGTAAAACCTTGCCCCCGATGCAGTCATCAATAAAAGGAACATCTTTCTTCAAAAGTGCCGATAAAATCGGAGCCACCGGTTTGAGTGAAAATTCTTCAACTCTTTTCCCTTTGGGCCGTCCGAGATGAGACGCCACAATCACTCTGGCTCCTTTTTCACGAATGTAATTGAGGGTGGCCAAACTTGCTTTCACACGGGTGTCGTCCGTAACGTTGCCTGCTTTATCCATCGGCACGTTGAAATCCACCCGCACAAAAACCTTCTTTCCGCTGACATCGATTTGATCCAGATACTTCATAGGCAATTCCTCGCTATTTTTATTTCATGATAAACGACAACAGTTCGAGCATCCGGTTGGAGAAGCCCCACTCGTTGTCATACCACGAAAGTATTTTCACCATGTTGCCGCCGATGACGGTGGTATTGGGCAAATCCACAATCGACGAATGCGGATTGCCGTTGAAATCGCGCGACACCAGTTCTTCTTCCGAGCACAACAAAATGCCTTTCATGGCGTGCTGCGCATACGCTTTGAGTTTTTCATTCACTTCCTGTTTATGGGTTGCGCGCGAAAGGGTTGCCACAAAATCAACCAGCGACACATTAGGGGTGGGCACGCGGATGGCCAGACCGTCTAACTTGCCTTTCATTTCGGGGATGACTTCCGCAATGGCGCGTGCCGCGCCGGTCGTTGTGGGAATCATCGACAATGCCGAAGCCCGCGCGCGGCGCAAATCTTTGTGCGGTTCATCAAGGACGACCTGATCGTTCGTGTAGGAATGAATGGTTGTCATCAGTCCGTACTGAACACCAAATTCCGAATGCAGGATTTTGACAATCGGCGCCAGACAATTGGTCGTGCAGGAACCCATGGAGATGACATGGTGCTTCGACCGGTCATAGTCCTCGGCATTGACGCCGAAGACAATTGTAACATCCGGATCCTTCGCCGGGGCGGAAATGACCACTTTTTTGGCGCCGGCCTTGAGGTGTTTTTCCGCGCCGTCCCGGTCGGTGAATTTTCCAGTGCTTTCCAGCACGACATCCACGTCCAGATCGCGCCAGGGCAGCTGTTCCGGATCACGGCTGGCAAAGGTTTTGATCTCTTTGCCGTCCACCACAATCGAATGGGGCGTGGACGTTATGTCGGCGGGAAGAATGCCATGCACAGAGTCATACTTGAGCAGATGAGCGAGTGTTTTCGGATCAGCCAGATCATTAACTGCGACAAACTCGACATCCTTCTTGTTGTAACCGGCTCGAAATACAAGACGACCGATTCTACCAAAACCATTGATGGCGATTTTAACGGACATATTTTCCTCCTGATACCAGTTTGCTTTGATGGACGAACTTTGCAGGCTGCGTCGTTATCCTCGGAAAGCGACGTGGCATGAATAACGGACATACAAAGATTAAACAAAAGCCCCGGGGATGTCAACCCCTTTCTCCACCCCTTTCTCCATGGGAACTATGGAACATCTTGAAGTTCCCAAATGAATCTGGTACAAAAACGAGGCAAAAGGTTCGGGATTCAAAGTTTAAGGCAACAAGGATAAAAAGGATGATGAAAAGAACAAAAATTGTCTGCACAATCGGGCCTGCGTCCGAAAAAGAAGAAATTCTCGAAGCCCTGATTCTAAGTGGCATGAACGTGGCGCGTCTTAATTTTTCGCACGGCTCGCATGAAGGCCATCTTGCAAAAATAAAAATGATCCGTGCGCTGTCCGACAAGCTGTCTTGTCCGATAGCCATTTTGCTGGATCTGGCCGGGCCGAAGATCCGCATCGGGTCCATTCCCGATCCCGGTATCCTGCTCACGCCGGGACACCCATTCATTTTAACCAGCCGAAATATTGAAGGCAGCATGACGGCGGTGTCTCTCGGTTATAAGGAACTTCCGAAAGAAGTCAAAACCGGCGACCGCCTGCTTCTGGCGGATGGCCTGATGGAGCTGTGGGTGGAATCGTCCGACGGCACGGATATCGTTTGCAAAGTCATCACAGGCGGCATTCTGACGTCGCACAAGGGAATCAACCTGCCAACCGGCACAATCCGCACCTCTTCCCTGACCGAGAAGGATCGCGGCGATTTATTGTTCGGGTTGGAACATGATGTCGATTTTATCGCTTTGTCTTTCGTGAAGACGGCCGATGACATTAAAGCCGTCAAGGACATCATCGCCGGCAAAGGGAAAGACACACCGGTGATTGCAAAAATAGAAAAGCATGAAGCCCTGGATAACATTGAAGCGATCATGGATGTCTCCGACGGGATCATGGTGGCCAGGGGCGATCTGGGCGTGGAAATACCGCTCGAAGACGTTCCCCTCATTCAAAAAAGTTTGATTGCCAAAGCCAACAACCGCGGCCTGCCGGTGATCACCGCCACACAGATGCTCAGATCAATGGTTTCCTCTCCGCGCCCGACCCGCGCGGAAGCAACCGATGTGGCCAACGCCGTCCTCGACGGCACGGACGCCGTTATGCTTTCCGAGGAAACAGCATCCGGCGACTATCCGGTGGAGGCCGTCGCGCACATGAGCCGCCTGATCACGGCCGCCGAGACCGGGTTCCCGTTTGAGAAATATCTGTCCATGATTCCTGAAAAGGATGTCTCCGAATCCGTCGCTCACGCCTGCTGCATTCTGGCGAATCATCTGGAAGCCAAAGCCATTGTGGCGCATACACAATCCGGTATGACGGCGAGGTATATTGCGCGCTTCCGTCCGAGGCAGACGATTGTGGCGTTGTCGCCGAATATCAAAACCGTTCAACGTCTTTCCTTAAGCTGGGGATGCCATCCGCGCCTGATTCATACGCTTCGGAATACCGACGAAATGATTGAGACAGCCTCGCAGGCCGCGCTCACAGCAGGCGACGCCCGGATGGGCGATTTGATCGTCATTACCGTCGGTCATCCCATCGGCGTGACCGGAACGACAAATATGTTGAGGGTGAAAAGACTTAAGACGTAAAGCGCATCTCGTATTTAGTATCTCGTTGAAGACGGGCTAAAAGACACTTCATGAGATGCGCGAAAAGCCAAAAAGGATGAAGCGGGGCGCGAAACGTCCCACAAAATAGTCTATAGGGAACGGTTTTTTCGTCCGGCACATGTCGGTTGAAACCATTCCCAAAACGAGATACGAACGACGAACAACGAGATACCACCCAAGGAGGGTTCATGCACATTTTAGCTTTTAACGGATCACCGCGGCCCAAGGGAAACACATCGGCCATGATCGCCTCCATGCTGGAAGGCGCGCGGTCGTGCGGCGCACAAGCAACTGAAATCCGGCTGCATGACATCAATTTCAAAGGCTGCCTGGGCTGTTTCGGTTGCCGGAAAAATCCTGGCTTTTGCAGTGCGAAAGATGATTTGAGCCCCTATCTCGAAGCCATCAAGACCTGCACCGGAGTCATTGTCGGCTGTCCGATTTATATGTATCGCATTTCAGGGCAGATGAAATTGTTTGTGGACCGCGTTTATTCGCTGTATGCCGGGCTTCCGCAAGGCGGCTATAAATCCATGGTGCCTGAGGGGAAAACCTTTGCCCTGGTCACGTCTCAGGGAGCGCCCAACTCCGTCCAGTATCAGAAGTCGATTAGCTATCTGGCCGGTATGACCGGCAGCGGTCTGGGCATGGAAGAGATCGGCAGAATCAACCACACGGAAAGCGAACCTTGTCCGGCAGCGGCCAATCAGGCGCTGATGGAACAAGCTTTCGACATCGGCCGCAAAATGATCAGGCAGATTGATGAGCGATGAAAAACTCTATATTGTTTTAATGGGGCTCCCCGCCCGCGGCAAATCCACACTGGCCGTTCGCCTGAAGGAGGCTTTCCGCAAGGATTCCATCGCCACGCGTATTTTCAATAATGGCAACCTGCGGCGGATTTACCGTCCCCTTGAAGAGACATCGTCCGCCGAATTTTATTCTCCGGCTAATCTGGCCGCCGTGGAACTTCGAAAAAAATTCGCCCGCATGAATATGGAAAGGGCGAAGGCCTATCTGCGCAATTCCGGTCAGGTGGCCATTCTGGATGCAACCAATGCGGGTCGTATCCGCCGGGAAATGATTGAACAATACCTCGACGACCATCCCCTGCTGTTTATCGAGTGCATCAATGACGACGAGGGCATTCTCGCCTGGAGCATTCTGGAAAAAACAAAGCTTCCCGAATTTCAGCACATGGAGCGCAATAAGGCCGAAGATGAGTTCATCAAGCGTATCGCCTACTACAAAACGATTTACACACCGCTTAAAGCAGAACGCAATTATGTCCGTCTGGAATCTCTCCAGAATAAAATTATCGAGGAGAAGCATACCGACGCGATTCCCCTTTATGCGCGTCTGCGCGATTACCTGGTGACCGACGAAGTCAAAAATCTTTTCCTGATCCGGCATACGCAAACGGAGCATAATATTGTAGACCGCATCGGAGGAGATCCCGGTCTCACCCCAAGAGGAAGAGAACAGGCGGAAGCGCTGGGGCAGTTTTTCGCCAAACGGAAAATATCCTATATCTTTACCAGCAGCAAACTAAGAACCAAGCGGACCGCGGAGGCCATCGCCGACAAGCAGAATAAGTGCCTCATTATCTCGCTTCGGGAGTTTGACGAAATCAACGCCGGAATCTGCGAGGGCATGACCTATGCCGAAATCGAACATCAAATGCCTCAGGTGTTCCGACAGCGGGAAACCAACAAATATACCTATGCCTATCCGGAAGGCGAGAGTTACGCGACGATGAAGACGAGAATCGAAGAGGGCATCAAAAAAGCATTCTTCCTCAATCGCGGCGCGGACAATGTGATGATTGTCGGACACCAGGCCGTCAACCGGATGATTCTGTCGCATTTTCTTTATCGCCGCCAGGAGGATGTCCCCTATATCTATATTCCACAGAATCGTTTTTATCACATTGCCTCTACGCAAAATAAGAAATTATTTGAACTCAAGCGCTATAATTAGTCTTTCCGAAGGAGAGCCCCACCGCAGGCAGCACCTTGCGCTTCGCATTTCTTTTCCCCTTGCACTTGAACGTCAATGCTCATATACTTGCGCAAAATACATAATGGATATCCACAGGATTTCTTAAGGAGGCAAAACATGAAAAAAACAATCATCATTTCAATAGCGTTCATTTTCAGCATGGCGTTTACAATAGCCGGCTGGGCGGCGGATCCGTCCATTACAGGGGTATGGTCGTTGCCGATTCTTAAAGGCAAGGACAAAGGCAAAGAAAGATCGCAAATCGAAATATTCGAAAAAGACGCAACGGTCTACGGTAAAATTGTGAAGCTTCCCCCCGGAACCCCCGCCGACGCCCTGTGCACAACCTGTAAGAAAGAGCGGAAAGACAAACCGCTGATGGGCATGCTGATTCTCTGGGACATGAAAAAAGAGGCAGGCCGTTATGCTGAAGGTAAGATTTACGATGTTGATGAGGGCAAAGACTACAAAAGCAGCATGACGCTCGTATCACCTGATAAACTGAAAGTTACCGCTTGTCTGTTGTTTCTCTGTGAAAGTCATTACTGGACAAGGGTGAAATAGTTTACAGTATCCGGTTGACGGCTAACAGTAAAAAAAAAGGCCCCTCAGTGTTCACCATGAATACTGCGGGGCCTTTTTTTTAAGAATTATTTCGAGTAGAAACCTTTGCCTTCCTTTGCCAGTTTTTCCAGCAAGGGCGAGGGCGTCCAGTATTCGGCGCCGACCATATCCTTATATTTGAGAATGGCGTCATACACTTTTTTCACGCCGACCGTATCGGCATAGAACATCGGGCCGCCCAGGTAGATCGGGAATCCGTAACCATAGAGCCAGACCACGTCGATATCCAGGGGCCGCGCGGCAATGCCTTCTTCCAGAATCTTCGCACCTTCGTTGATCATGGAGTAAATCGCGCGTTCAATAATTTCCTGATCCGAAATGGCACGGCGTGTAATACTCACTTCCTTGGAGTGATTGATAATCAACTCCTCGATCATGGGATCGGGTGTGGCATTTCTTTTTTCATCGTATTTATAGAAACCTGCGCCGGTCTTCTGGCCGAAGCGCCCCATCTCGCAGATCTTGTCAAGAATCGTGTTCTTCTGCTCGCGTGGCGTGAGCGAGTCAAACTTGGCTTTGCGGTTGCGCCAGCCGACATCGAGTCCTGCCATATCGCCCATTGCATAGGGCCCCATCGGGAAGCCGAAGTTGTAAATGACTTTATCAATCTGCCAGGGAAGCGCACCCTCTTCCAGCATGAAGCCGCATTCGCGCGTACGCTTGGCCAGCATGCGGTTGCCGACAAAACCGTCGCACACACCGACCAGCACCGGCACTTTGCCGATGGTCTTGCCGACCTTCATGGCCGTGGCGTAAACATCAGGCGTTGTCTTTGCGCCGCGCACATTTTCCAGAAGCCGCATTACGTTGGCGGGACTGAAGAAATGCATGCCCATGACATCCTGAGGACGTTTGGTGATGTTGGCGATGTCGTCAACATTCAGATAGGATGTATTGGATGCGAGAATGACACCCGGTTTACAAACGGCATCGAGCTTGGTGAAAACTTCCTTCTTAATGGCCATGTCTTCAAACACGGCTTCGATCACCAGATCGACATCTTTCAAATCTTCATAAGCCAGCGTGGGTTTGATGAGCGACAGGCGCTTGTCCATGACTTCCTGCTTGAGGCTGCCTTTGGCTACGGTGTTGGCGTAATTCTTTTTGATCACGGCCATCCCTTTGTCGATAAATTCCTGTTTGACGTCCAGCAGAACGACCGGAATGCCTGCATTGACAAAGCACATGGCGATGCCGCCGCCCATGGTTCCCGCACCCAGGATGCCGACGGATTTGATGTCGCGTGTGGGCTGATCATCGGGTAGCCCCGGAATGCGGACGACTTCACGTTCGGCAAAGAAAACATGCCGCTGTGCTTTGGACTGGTCGGAGGCCTGTAATTCCGTAAAGATGGCGCGTTCCCGTTTCATGCCTTCGGCGAAAGGCAATTCCGTGGCCGCCTTAACGGCTTCGATGCACTTGAACGGCGCGATGTAACCGCGTGATTTGCGGGAGATGCTTTTAGCAAAATCTTCAAAAACAGTCGGGGAGTCGGCTTTCGCCTGAAGCTGGCTGACTTTACGGATCGGCAGTTTTTCGGCAACAACTTTTTTAGCCAGGGCCATCGCCGCCGCCTTCAGATCGCCATCAACGACTTCATCAAGAATGCCCATGGCTTTGGCTTTAGCTGCGGCAACCGGTGTGCCCGAGGTTATCATTTCGAGGGCCGCCTGCACACCCGCCACGCGGGGCAATCTCTGCGTTCCGCCCGCACCGGGAAGAAGCCCCAGTTTGACTTCGGGAAGGCCGACTTTGGCGCTTGAAAGCGCAATGCGGAAGTGACAGCTCAGGGGGATTTCAAGACCGCCGCCCAGAGCAGTTCCGTGAATCGCCGCAACAACCGGCTTAGGAGAATCTTCGATAAACTGGCAGACGTCCGGCAGAAAAGGTTCCAGGGGCGGTTTGCCGAATTCGCGGATATCCGCGCCCGCAATAAACGTGCGGCCTTCGCAAATAATCAGCATAACTTCAACATCCTTATCGGCAATGCCTTTTTCGATCCCTGCCTTGATCCCGGCGCGAACGGCCTGCGACAGGGCGTTGACCGGTGGATTATTAACGGTGATTAAACCAATGTTACCTTCTTTGGAAAACGCGACGATTTCTGCCATATGACTATCTCCTTTTAAGTTATTATTTGACCAGAGGGATGGCATGAAGCCGGCGTTTTGTCAAGATGCCAGGCCCCTTATTTCAGGGAGATTTCCCATAATGCTTTCTTGATAAGATCAAGGAAATGAGGTACTTTAAACAAAAAAGCAAAATGCACAAGGATCAAGGATATAAGCAATGATGTTTTATAAAAAAAGTAATGAGGGCTATTATTCGCGGGTTAAAGGCATTGATCAGAAGACGCTGGCCTATGGCGACAGAACATTAATTGCAGAATTCCGGCTGAAAAAAGGCAGCCTTCTGCCAGTGCATTCCCATCCCAATGAACAGACGGGTTATCTGATCAGCGGTCACATGATCTTTCTGGTAGGTAACGAGCGATATGACACGCTTGCTGGCGACAGCTGGTGCATTCCGGCAGGCGTCGAACACAGCGCAGAGATTATCGAAGATTCAGTGGCCGTCGAAGTGTTTTCGCCTGTGAGGGAGGATTACTTGCCGGACAAGAAGTGCTATGTTTGATTATATTGAAAGGAGACATCGGCCATGAAACAGATTTCATTGACGCCCGCTGCGGGCAAAAGGCTGATCGGCAAAGGCATCGCCAAACATCCGGAAGTCCTCACGGCCATGAAGGCTGGGACAGTTGTCATCATTGCCGGAACGACCAATGGCTATGTGGCCGAAGAGCTGCTTGCCACCATCGGGCAGGCGCATGACTTCAGTAAAAAAAGGTTTTTCCGCGGCATCGTTTTGCCTCCGGCACGCCCGAAAAAAGAAGACGGCAGACTTCCCGATGAAAGCAGTTTTCCGGGCGACGTCGTCATCCAGGACGGCGTCTGGCAAAAGGGTAAAACTATTTTTGACGTTGTCGGTAACTTAAAGGAAAACGATGTCATTTTAAAAGGCGCAAACGCTGTCCATTTGGAATCCGGACGGGCAGCGGTCCTGATCGCACATCCGCAGGCGGGAACCGTCGGCGCATCTTTGCCCGCCCACTATGGCCGACGCGTGAGGCTGATTCATCCGGTCGGTCTGGAAAAACGCATCTCCGGAAATCTGGACAGACTTGCGGCGCAAATCAATGAACCGGGCGCTCACGGCCCGAGGCTCTTGCCCGTACCTGGGGAAGTGTTTACGGAGATCGACGCCATCGCCATGCTTACGGGCGCCAAAGCGCAACTGATTGCAGCCGGAGGCGTGGGCGGTGCGGAAGGAAGCATCTGGCTTGCCATCAGCGGGGATGCCGCCCAGGAAAACGGCGCGATGGCTTTAATTCAGTCGGTGGCAGGAGAGCCGGCGTTTGAGCTATAGAAAACCAGAGGCCAGAGGTCAGAGGTCAGAAATGGGAGAAGTATTATGCCGGTTGTGAATGTAAAAATTGTTAAGGGAAGAAGCATCGAACAGAAGCGCAACCTCGTGGCCGCTGTTACGGACGCGGTCGCCAAAACGATAGATGTCAAACCCGAAGCCGTCTGGGTCTTAATCGAAGAATACGAGCGTGAAAACTGGGCCGCCGGCGGCGAGCTTCGCTCGGATATCGCCGTCCGTAGCGGAAAATAAGATCTTATTTCACGACATTTTCACATCAATCTCGATACTGGGTGGCGCATCCAGAAATTTCTTGACGGAGCAGGTTTGGGCGGCAGCGATGACAGCCGCCTTGTATTTCTGAGGAAATTCCGGCGGCAAAATGATATCCATCGAGAGCGTCTCCACGCGATGCGTTGTATCATTGCGAATAACGGTTTGCGTGAGTTTGATTTGGTCTGTGGGGATGGAGCGGGATTGGCAGAAGGATAAAACATAGAATCCGGCGCACATACCAATAGATGCAAGAAAGAGCTCAAAGGGTGACGGCGCCGCATTGTCGCCGCCGTCTTCGACAGGCTGATCGGAAAGAACGGTAAAACCGCGAAAATGTCCATCCACTTTTTTATTGCCCGGAAAAGTTATTTCAAATTTTTCTTCCATTCG
Source organism: uncultured Smithella sp. (assembly GCA_964547345.1). Taxonomy (GTDB): domain Bacteria; phylum Desulfobacterota; class Syntrophia; order Syntrophales; family Smithellaceae; genus UBA8904. The sequence goes on from CAZJMX010000006.1 coordinate 84,307, forward strand.
TTTATCTCCTCAATCATTGATCACAGACCTGCTTCAAGGAAAGAATTTATCAATGTCCCGGCTGACCAAGTCAAGCCAATGCTTGCGCTGATGCTCCGTGCTGGTCACCATAACATTGAACATCCGGCGGTGAAAGGCGGGAATGCCGCACAGGCCGAAAATGCAATTCCCCCATATCGTCTCCAAAGGATCTCCGAAAACATCTTTCTCTCTTTGAGATTCGGTATTGGATGTATTAAAAACCAGCGCCGCTTTTGCTTTGAGCAAACCATGGGGAACGCCCTCCCCTGCATCCCCCTCCAGAAACTCATAAGCAACTCCGGGACGGATCACGCGATCCACCCAGCCCTTAAGGATCGCCGGTGGCTGCCCCCACCAGTTAGGGTGCACGATCACTATGCCATCCGCCGAGGCAATTTCTTCACAATGCTGCCTGATAAAATCGGGCAAGACAGTGTCTTTGGCGATTTCTGCGCAGCCCAGGAGCGGATCGAATTTCTCCGAATAAAGATCATGAAAGAAAACCGCATGTCCTTTTACTTTTAGCGCCTCAACCGCCGTTTGTGCAATGGCAGAGTTGAAGCTCACCCGATCAGGATGGGCCAGGATTAGTGAGATTTGCATATTGATGTTCCTTTTTTATGTCCGCCACCAGCGGGGAACATTACCCCTAAGTTCAATCACTGCCTGTCCATATAAGACAGTCTCGGAGACCGGTATCCAGGAATATTAATTTATCATTCAATGTATTTTATTTATCACCGATTTCCCCGATCAGCAATGGGGATTGATCATTACGTCACCATCAATTAATCCTGCTTATGCTTGATTACAGTCAGCATAAGCAGGCTGATCAAACCGATAATGCACAACCAGGCAAATGTATTTCCAATCACCGAATAAATTGTAAAGACTGATTTCATCGGAATATCGGCCAGCATGATTCTTTTGTTTGACGTGAAATAATTCTGTTTGGCGATAATTCTCCCACAATAATCGGCTGCTATTGAAAGTCCTCTGCCGGTTGGCTTCAAGATGGAAAAACCGTTTTCAATCGCCCGGAAAACAGCCATGCGGGAATGCACGGGGGTAAGCGTTGTTCCATCGAAGGAGGGAACAAGAAAAAGGCCCACATCATTATCGGCCGATCGGACGTAGCGGGGATGGTCGTTGTCAAAACAGATGACGGACGCGATTTTCCCGTAAGGCGTTTCCTCCGTGGGAATCTCCTTGTTGCCTTTTTTGAAGTAGGGTTCTTCTACCATCGGCACCAGATAACTTTTTAGATATTTCCATTTAATCTTCCCCTCCGGATCAATCAATATGGATACATTCTCGCCCTTTTCTATATTGTCTTCATCCAGGATGCCGGCGGTGAGAAGCAAATACACATCTTTTTTATCTGCAATTTTTTGCCCATGCTTAACATAGGCATCGATATCCTCATCTGAAATCAAATCGGCGTATTCCTGCCAGGCAATGATCTTTGCGCCCGCGTCAGCGGCTTTGACCGTTTTTGCTTCCAGCACCGCAAGAGATTCCTGAAGATTGAACAGGGATTGTCCCGGAATCTCGCCCATGATTCTGGCCAAAGCATGGGCAGGAGTCGTCACGGCGGCCACGCGGACTGTTTCGGCAGGTTTAATCAAAAGCAGGCGAGCACCACCATAGAAAAAGACCGCCACCAGGACACACAAGTAAATCGCACCGACCCTCTTGATTCGATTGAAAACAAACCCATTTTCCCAGCAGTAATTGATGGTCGATGCAAACCAGGTTATTAAAAAAGCAATCCCCCAGATGCCCGTGATGGACACAAGCTGCATCAGGGGCAAATTGCCGTATTGCGTGTAGGCGAGAGAGCCGTATGTTCCGTTACCGGGACGAAACGACATGGCGTATCTCATCACAATAAATGCGATTGGAAATATCAATGTTGACAGAAGACCCGACAAGCGATGAAACATAAGTCTGTCGGCAAGGTAAGGCAATGCCAGAATGAAGGACGGAATAAGATAATAAAATAGTTGCATCGGCAGCGGCACCGACGCCGGGTATAGTCCATACCAGGCAATGCATGAAGCTATCGTCATTACAACCACGGCTGCAAGATAACCGATTAGAGGTGTTTGCTGTCTTACAAAGCGTAGAAGTAAAGGCAGGGCAATCCAGGGCGCCAAAGCAAACGCCCACTGTCCGTCGGAAAAGATCATGAAGCCAAAGGACAGGGCCAGCCAGAGCCATGACCATTGATTTGTTCGTTGAATTTCGGGTCGTTGCATACTTAGTCATTCTTTCACATATCATGCCTCGGACAACCCGAAGCCGCATCCTCATACCATACCCGAGATCATCTTAAAACCTCTGATATGGCATTCTGGAACAATCTTCAAAGTCCTCAGATACCATCATGGATTATTATCATTTAATAAGGAGCCACAAATCATTTGAATCGGCAAAAGATACTTCTGCAGACCGGAAGATTAATCCAGTGCTTTTTTAAGATATTTCATAAAATCGGCGCGGGGAATTTCTCTCGCGCCGAATCGTTTCATATGATCTGTCGTGACTTGACAGTCGATGAGCTCAAAATCTTTTTCCGCAAGCGCTGCGGCATACGTGGCAAAGGCGACCTTGGATGCGTCGCTCTTTTTTGCAAACATGGATTCTCCGAAAAAGGCCCTGCCCATCATTACGCCGTAAAAACCACCGGCCAGTTCATCGCCATCCCACGCCTCGACAGAGTGAGCATAACCGGCCTGGTGCAACCTGACATAGGCCGCGATCATTTCCTTGGTGATCCATGTGCTTTGTTCACCCTTTCTGCTGATGGTGGCACAGTTTCTTATAACCTCTTCAAAGGCGACATTACTTGTGACGCGAAAAATGCTTTTTTTAATGGTCTGCCGCAGGCTGCTTGAGACCTTCAGATCCTTCGGGAAAAGAATGAGGCGCGGGTCAGGTGACCACCAGAGGATGGGATACTTGTCAGAATACCACGGGAAGATCCCCATGGAATAGGCCAGCACCAGCCGATCAACGCTCAGATCGGCGCCTACCGCAAGCAAACCGTCGTCGTCGGCCCGTTCGGGCGGCGGGAAAACAAGTTTTTTAGTCAATTTATAAACGGGCATATGGTTTTTTCATGCAAATTATAATACGGATCAACTCAGAACAAGGGGTTGCAACCCCTTGTTCTCTCGTGCATCGCACCTTGAATTCGGGCAAAGAATCATTCACTGATATTTAAATTCAAGCTGGCCTGCCTTAAACCCAACCGTGACGCTGCCGCCCTTTTTCAGTCTGCCGAAGAGCAGCTCTTCGGCAAGCGCATCTTTGATCTCCGTTTGAATGAGCTTGGCCAGCGGCCTTGCGCCGAATTTATCATCGTACCCTTTTTCGGCCAGCCATCCTCTTGCGGCATCGGTCACGTCCAGTTTCACTTTTTTCCCGCCTAGCTGCGAGCCCAGATCATTGATAAACTTATCGACGACTTTTTTCATGACGGCGGGGGTAAGCGGGTTGAAGGTGATGATCGCGTCAAGCCGATTGCGAAATTCAGGATTAAAGAGTTTTTTGATCGCCTCGCCGCCCTTCGATCTTGCATCGGCTTTTCTGTCACCGAATCCGATCGTCCCCCTTTCCATCTCCTTTGCACCGGCATTGGAAGTCATGATGAGGATGACATTCCTGAAGTCAGCCTTCTTTCCATTGTTGTCCGTCAGCGTTGAGTAGTCCATCACTTGAAGCAATATGCTGAAAATATCGGGATGCGCTTTTTCGATCTCGTCGAGCAACAGAACCGAGTATGGGTGCTTCCTGACCGCATCGGTCAGCAGGCCGCCCTGATCAAAGCCGACATAACCGGGAGGCGCACCAATCAACCTCGCCACAGCATGCTTTTCCATATATTCGCTCATATCGAAACGCGTGAAATTTACACCGAGCACGCATGCCATCTGCTTTGCGACCTCGGTCTTGCCGACACCCGTGGGCCCCGCAAAAAGGAAGGAGCCAATCGGCCGCTCCGGTACACCCAAACCCGCACGCGATCTCTTGATGGCGGAGACCAGCGAATGGATGGCGCTGTCCTGACCAAAGACCACAGCTTTAATTTCCGTCTCCAGATCTCTCAATTTGTCCGTGTCGGACGCGGAGATGGTGAGTGAGGGTATCCGGGCGATATGCGCGACAATGGCCTCAATCTCCTTGACGCCGACCACGGGTTTGCTCTTGCCGCAAACAAGCAGCTTTCGCGTTGCACCTGCTTCATCAATCACGTCAATGGCCTTGTCCGGCATAAACTTGTCATTGACATATTTTGCGGAAAGTTCGGCGGCAGCCTTGATGGCGGCATCCGTGTAACGGACACCATGGAAATCTTCGTAATATGAACGCAGGCCTTTTAATATATCAATTGTTTCCTCTATGCTGGGCTCGTGAAGTTCTATCTTCTGGAACCGCCTTGAAAGAGCGCGGTCTTTCTCAAAATAGTTTTTGAATTCCTCATACGTGCTGGCGCCGATGCAGCGAAGCCAGCCGGAATTGAGCACCGGTTTCAAGATATTCGAGGCATCCATCGAACCGCCGCTGGTCGCTCCCGCGCCGACGATGGTATGAATCTCATCGATAAAGAGGATGACGCCGGGAATCTTTTCGAGTTCCCTGATGGTGGCCTTCAGGCGTGCCTCAAAATCACCGCGGTATTTAGTGCCCGCAAGCAGCGCTCCCATATCAAGCGAATAAAGGGTCGTGTCCTTAAGCGGTTCAGGGATAGATCCCTTGTGGATATTGAGCGCAAGACCCTCTACCAGCGCGGTCTTTCCCACGCCCGGTTCACCGACGAACACGATATTGTTTTTCCGGCGCCGGCTGAGCACCTGTATGGTGCGGAGAAGCTCGGCTTCGCGGCCCACCAGCGGGTCGATCTCTCCTGCCGCTGCCTTTTCGATCAGATTGATGGTGTAGAGCTTCAAGGGATCTTTAGACACGGGCCGCGTGGGCTCGGTCTGGCCGGTGCCGGGTTCCCGCATTGGGTCTTCAAGCGGCAATCCGTCCTTCTCGTCCCCACTGAAACCTGCTCCGCCGTGGGATATGTAATTGAGCACATCAAGGCGCGAGATGCCCTCCTCCTCAAGAAAATGCGCGGCAAAGGAATCGGGTTCACCATAAAGCGCCGCCAGAAGATCGCCTGCCTCGACCTCGGCCTTTTCGGCAGACTGGACATGTATGATCGCCTGCTGAATCACCCTTTGGAATCCCAGCGCAGGGACAGGGTTGGAACGCTTGCCCGGAGGAAGTACAGGGATGTTCTTGGCGAAGAAGGCCTCGATATTGTTTTTAATTCTAGCGACATCGCCGCCGCAGCCTGTGACGATCTCGATACCCAGTTCGTCATGGATGAGCGCAAACAGGATATGCTCGGCAGTCAGATATTCATGCCGACGTTTTTTTGCATCTTGGATCACTGCATCGAGCGCCAAGCTCAGTTCTTTATTGATCATTCCCTCTCCATTGTACATTTCAGCGGAAATTGATTTTGGGCCGCCATTTCATGCACCGCTATGATTTTTGTCTCGGCAATCTCCCGCGTATATAAGCCACAAAGGCCCGCCCCCTTTTTATGCACACTCAGCATAATCTGAGTCGCCTCGGCAGGCGACTTGTGAAAAACCGTCTCCAGCACGTGGATGACGAATTCCATGGTAGTATAGTCATCATTGAGCAGGATGACGCGATACCGGGAAGGCTCTTTCGCCTCCTGCCGCTCTTTTTCGGCAACATTTTCATCTGATTTAATCTTCTCTTCGTTCATGACCATCCCCAAACGTTAATCTGATTGTAGTTTGCACGGAAATATTCCACCGGTCAATAGCAAAGGCAGGAGATGGGGGAACTGCGGAATGGCAGAATTATTTTTTGTAGCCCTTACCGAATCCATCATATTGAAAATCTATAGACAATTGATATTTTTTCGAGATCAATCTTCGTATGGCCCTAAAAATCTCTCCCCGTTGAAATGAATTAAATGTGTGGGTGCATCCGCCACCCAAACCTCTGTTTCCCAAGAGATATCGTTCAGATATTTCAGCATGGCGCGCCGATCCATAAAAGCGGTCACAAATACCAGACCGGCGCTTGAACCCGCAAACAAATCTTTTAGCTCTGCCCTTCTTTTGGGATTCACCGGCCCATGACTGGTCACCGCTTCAATGAGAAGCAGCCAGTTTTTCTTTGCATGATAGACCACAACGTCCGGCATCTTGCCGTGCTCTTCTATCTTTACACCCAGAGAAGACAATGTAACTGCATCATAGTAAGCCCATTTCAATTGCGTATCGCCCACGTAAATCATATGGCCGCCAGGGGTGTATAGAGCGCAAAAATCTTTGATGACTTTCTTTATGAGAATATTTAGCCGATCGGGAGAGAACCTGATTTTCTGGCCCTCCGCAAACTGCACGGGCACTCTGGGCATCACCCGTTTATTTTCGTCTCTTTTCTTCACAGTTTTGAATGCGGGCATCTGTATTTCCTCAGATTTGCTTTCATGGGCACAAAATGCTTCTTCTATTTTCACTTCGTTTCACTTTTTATTTATTGTCTTTGCCATCACTGTTCGATTCCGATAAGGTTAGCTTGAAAAAATTGCTGATGTGATTAATCTCTTGTTTCCTTTGAATATAGATTTTAAAATAAATTTCAACTCATCTTGACCCAAAGGTGGCACAAGTCGATTATGTCAAGGCCGCCCTTTCTCAGATGTTGTGATTTGAAAGTACTGATCCCTGTGGCCGAATCGTTGCTAAGCAGTTGCAGCATGTCAGTTTCGCTCCAGACCGAATCAGGTTCAACCACTAGGTCCCGAATCCAGATGTTTACTTGGCCAAGCCAGTGATTAAAGGAGCGATCCTGAATATATGCGATCATTGCTGCAAAATTATGCGCAGCGCCGTGATGGCCGAATTTGAATCGCTGGATACCACCTGTCGTACCGGGTTCTGTAGTAACGTATTCTCGCTCGTCTCGGTCTTTTTCTTTCGGCGTTGGGAGGCGCTTGCACTCGATAGGGAATAGCGCGTCAAATTGTGAGTACCATTTATTTTCAATGATAAGCATAGCGGCACGTGGTTTCACGGTAAGATCTATTTTTCTGTTGCCAAGTGTTTCATCGCTCGTTTCTGTTCGGAACTGGACATGGCTCCAAGCGTTCGAGTAGTAGGCGGCAGTATTGAGGTAATCGCATAGATATTCTGTCAATTTCGTTTCCGTATGTTCTGCTGGTCGGTCAGGATGGTCGCGCCATAGGGGAAGTTGCTGGGCAATAAAGCCTACGAGTTCCAGCTTCGCTGTGGAAGGCAGTTGAATATCCGGATCGAGCTTGCCTGATTGAATGATGTTGAAACTGTCTGTCAGCATCCTTGTTAATCCTAAAACCCTTGTTCGGCCAAATCGGCAAGTGTCTCATCCGCATCCCGGAGAGCGATAGAGCGAAGCCAGTATCTCAAACGGTTGGGCTTGAGAAGGTACATGCAGGCTCCGTCATAAAGTCGGGCAATACGAGTTACATTGAGACCTGCATTGCGTTCTTCGCGCAACAGAACGTCGAGTTTCCCTTTAAGTTCATCCGCTCCGGTCCAGTCCACCTTTCCCCTACCAAAGACATAAGGCTGACAAATCACACCCGGCCAATCATATTCATCTAAAGCACGTAGTTTATTCTTTTTGTAAACGCTGTTGATCCTGGTTGTGAAAACGTCGTTGAACGCGGGCAGAGCGGCAAGTCCGGCCTCTTTCATGGCAAGAGAGTCCTCGCCGAGGCGAATAATATCACGATAATAATCTACTATATCGGAGGCGATGATTTGTTCTAAGGAAGCCATAGAAAGCGAACCGCTCTCTGGAAATGGAAGCGAGAGAATATCAATTTCTGATAATGTAGTAGCCTTCTGTGTAAAGAGTCTAACGCTGATAGCTGCAGCAAATGCTTGAAGTGGAATTTTATCTTTCTTGAGCCATGCTTCTATTTCTGCGAGCAAAGAAACGTCACTCGGCTTTGAGCCGATGATACCAACGACTTTATTCTTGTAAGTGAGATAGCCGGAAAGCCAAGCCGCAAAATCCATATCCATGTGCTCACGAATCAGCAGCATTGGCGATGAAAAGCGTCTTGGTGTATAAGAGGTCTTGAATAGAGTGTCATTTACCTTGGTTATTGCGCTCTTGTCAATACCGTTGGCTGTGATGGCTTCGGAAGGAAGAAGTGGCTTTCCCGTCAGATGCGGAGCTGGTGATCTCTTCCCAGATTTTCCAACGATAAATCCCTCTCCATAGTCCCATTTCATATCGGCGGCAAACTGCCCAAGTGTTCTGTATTTCCTTAGCCGATCCACGAACCCACTCACGCGTCCTCCACCGAGCAGGTTACATCGCCACACAGCATCATTGCTCAGGACCAAAGACCGAGGCAACCAGTGCATATCGTAATAATCAATGTCAAAGCCCTGCTCCGCATCGACGCGGCCACTGCGGCGGAATGTCGCGTGGAGAATTCGGCGATTCGGAGGCGGTACTCGAGATTCGGCAACGACGATAACAACCTTGGTATCTGCTCCACCCTTCTGGAAAAGACCACGGACTGAGATGAAATCAAGGATTTCCCGGACATCCCAATGCTCCATGAATTTGCGCCGAAAACTCAGCGACTGCTGGTTGTAAAGAAAATTATACTGTTGGAGCATGGAAAGCACACCACCGGTAGCCAACATCTCCATGGATTCGTGAAGAAAGAGATAGGCAATCTGCTTGTCTGGCAGAGCGCCGTATTCCTTCTGGTATTGGTCATAGGCCCTTTGCGCACCATCAGTGTCCAGTTTCGAGGCAAAAGGTGGATTGCCAACGATTACGCCGACCGGCTCCTTAATCATTTTCTTTTCGCGAGTTTCGAAGAAGCAACCTTTGTGGATGGTGGTTCCCTTTAAGGATCGGAAGAGTTTCACGCTGGATCGAATCTCCTCTGGTTTCAGCGCATCGCAGAGCGCGAGGCAAAGGCTGAACGCAGCGAGTTCGACTGCATCTTCCTCGACATCCACACCCCGGAGCCTTTTTGTAAGCAATTTTTTAAGGATTGTTTGGGGTGGCGGTGCCCAGTCGTTTCGAGAACGCCAGTGGAGCACCAGTCGTTTATAGGCTTCAACGAGAAAAATGCCAGATCCACAAGCCGGGTCCAGAATGACTTCGTCATTCTTTTCCAGTCGATCCAGCCTCTCCCAACTTAAGACTTCGCCAATCATTAGGCGGACGACAAAATGTGGCGTATAGACCGCCGTTTCCGTGTCATTAACGAAAAGCTGGTAGATGTGGCTGATAAATTCCACCGGCAAGTCGGCAAAGGAATATCGCTGCCAAAGCGTACGTTGACCGTTAGGTTCCTGCCGTCCTTCCACAAGACAGGCATAATGGACAAGTTGTCCGTTACCGCAAAGCCTGTCGCGATCCTCGTCGTCAAGGACGAACACATGCCCGTTGAATCGTTCTTCCAGGTGATCGAGCAAAGCGACAAGAGCCTGACCATCCGCAAGCACTTGGAAGAAATTGTCCGCTCCAGGCAAAAAACGGCTAAAAAAGCCGGGCTCAAAAACTTTTCGCTTTTCGAGATATGCTATAAGCACCGAAAGAATGAGCAAGCGTCGCCGAAGTTTTTTGGGGAGGAAGCCTTTATCGTTAAGTTCCTGGTGCAATTCCTGAACTGCGGTAATAAGTGTCTTTTGTGCTGATTGCCTGCTGGATAGGAGTTGTTTGCATACTGCCGGATCATCCCAGAGCGTTCCGGTGCGGAGCCGTTCGGCATTCCACCAGGGTTCTGCGGCGATTTGGGAAGAGAGTTTCAGCGTGCGAAAGGGTTTGCAAACGATTTCGCCACCACTTTCGAAGTCAGGCCGGTGTGCACAACGGAAAAGCTGCACTAAACCGCTTGTAAAACGATACACAAGCGGCACACCACCCCAACTCCAAAGTCGTTGGTGCAATTCACCGAAATTACAGCCCTGTGCTGGCCCATCCGAGTGATAGAGGAATGCCTGCGCTATAGGTGTTTTGCCATCACGAGGTGCTTCGAAGAATACAGCATCCGCCAGATAATGCTCGGCCTTTTCCATTATGGCTACTTCTTCGGCGGGTCGATTGGTCGGGATGTAACCCTGAACAGGCACAAGGCCGTCCACAACATCATGGCTGCCGGAAACATTGAAATCTATTAGCCACTTTCCAGGATTATCCATCGGTAAACTCTCATTTGATCGGATGTTAATAAATAATTATATCAAAAAAATCTTCCGCTATCTTTTGCGGAACGATTTGTGAGAAACCTCCCCTGTTTTTGATGAGACAAGTTATTTGCAAGCCAGCAACACTTCCCCATCCAAGCTGGTTATTCAAAGAAGTGATGTCCGAATTTACATCACTGCGTCAGCAGTTTTTCCAGCTCGATAAATATCTTGCTCAAATTCTCCGGCTGCGTGCCGCCGGCTTGGGCCATGTCGGGGCGGCCGCCGCCTTTGCCGCCGACCAGTGGGGCCAGTTCCTTGATGATGTTGCCGGCATGGAATTTCGAGGCCAGTTAACGCTCTCTTCCTCTTCTAACAATTTCAACGATTTCTTTTGTCGTAACATTTGCCTTAATGGATCTAACATTCAACGGGGAAGAGACTATCTTTTCCGGAACCAAGGCAAAAGTTCGTCCATCCTTTCTTTGAATTAAAACCTTACCCGTGGTTTCAGCCTGTTCAAGCACGGCAGCAAGCTTTTGACGGGCTTCTGAATATGTGTAAACTTGCATATTAAACCTCCAAGGTTTCGATGTTTAGCAGCTGCGCGGCTACTTTGAGCTTACGATCCAATGTCAAAAGAGGCGCATTATGTCTGATCGCACAATCCACAAAATATGCATCGTAAGCATACAGGTTACTTTGTTTAGATATTTTTAAAGCGTGGACAAAGTCTGTCTTGATATACCTAAGCGGTATACTATCATAAATGATTAAGCCTTCTTGGGCTGCTTCCAGTGTGAGTCTGTTTTGTTTAAACATGGCAGAGAAAGCATTTCCGACTTCCCACGGAGTTGACCCAGGCGCTATCAATGTATTACCAGTTGTTAATTCAATAATCCTATTGCGCTCAGGTTCATCCACAATAACCGCAAGCAGAGCAGAGGTATCAATGACAATATCCATTCACATCCCCCAAACATGTATTCGTGACAATTGTACAACAATAGCTGCTTTTGTCAAGTTTCAGCGATAGCCAGATTCGGCAACAACCTCGAACCCCGGAACAACAAAACCATTTTATTTGTCACTTCGTCAGTATCTTTTCCAGTGCAGGAAAGATATTCGCCAGATTTTCCGGCTGGGTGCCGCCGGCTTGGGCCATGTCGGGGCGGCCGCCGCCTTTGCCGCCGACTATCGGGGCCAGTTCCTTGATGATGTTTCCGGCGTGGAATTTATTGGCAAGATCCTTGGTGACCATACACAAGAGCAAGGCTTTATCGTCGGCTTTGCTGCCCAGCAGAATAACGCCGGAGGCCATTTTGTCGCGCAGCTTGTCGCCGAAGTCGCGCAGCGTTTTGGCATCGGCAATGCTCACTTCGGCGGCCAGTACTTTAACGCCTGCGATTTCTTTTATCTGACTCATCAGGTCGCCGGAATCCTTGGCGGCAAGTTTTCCCTTAAGCGCTTCAATTTCTCTTTCCAGCTCACGGGTCTGCTTTAAAAGCTTATCGGCGCGGTCATACACTTCAAAGTGCCCGGCTTTGAACAATCCCGCCGTGCGCCTGAGTTCTTCCTCGGCCTTCTGAACGTGGAGAAGTGCTTCCTTCCCGGTGACGGCCTCCAGTCGCCGCACGCCCGCAGCAATCGCCGATTCATGCATAATTTTAAGCAGGCCGATGTCGCCCGTGCGCTCCACATGCGTGCCGCCGCAAAGCTCCATGCTCATATCGCCCATTTTCACAATGCGCACGGTCGCGCCGTATTTTTCGTCAAAGACCGCCGTCGCACCGGTTTTGAGAGCGTCTTCAAGTGAACAGACATCCGTCTGAACCGGCAGGTTCTTGCGGATGATGTCGTTTGCGATGGTTTCGACGCGCGCGAGTTCTTCATCCGTGATTTTGGAAAAATGGGTAAAGTCGAAACGCAGCCGCTCGGCGTTAACAAGCGAGCCGGATTGTTTGATATGGTCGCCCAGAACGGCTTTAAGCGCCGCCTGCAACAGATGCGTGCCGGAATGATTGGCGGCGATGGCGCGGCGTCTTTCCAGATCAACCACCAGACGGGCGCTCACGCCGATCTTCACGTCACCTGTCCGGACAACGCCTTTATGGACGATAAATTTCTCAATGGGTTTTTTCGTATCTTCAACGATGAAATGGAAACCCTGCCCCTCCAGGTAGCCTGTATCGCCTGCCTGACCGCCGGATTCTCCGTAAAAGGGCGTGGTATCGAGGACGATTTCGGCCTTTTGGCCGGCGTGCGCCGCATCTGCCGGCTTTCCATCCACAAATATCGCCGTGACTTGCGCCTCGTCTTTCCTGACGGCCTCGTATCCGCAAAACTCGCTGACAACGCCGGCGCTTGAAACCTTGAGATAGCATTCCGCCACGGCTTCTTCTCCGCTGCCTTTCCACGCGCCGCGAGCGCGTTCGCGCTGGCGTTCCATCTCGGCCTCGAAGCCTTCCGTGTCGAGCGTGATCTTATCTTTTTTGACGATGTCCGCCGTCAGATCCACGGGAAAACCAAACGTGTCGTAGAGTTTAAAAATCACTGCGCCAGGCAGAACCGACTGCCCCGCATTTGTAAGCGCCGCTGTTTCTTCCTGCAAAATGCGCAGCCCGGCATCGAGTGTTTCCATGAAACGCTGTTCTTCGTTGAGGATCACCTTGGTGATATAAGAAGCCTTGTCCGCGAGATCCGGATAGGTGTACTTCATCATGTCGATGATCACCATGGCCGCTTCGTTCAAAAACGGTTTGTTGATACCGAGCATTTTTCCGTGGCGCGCGGCGCGGCGCAGGATGCGTCTGAGCACATAACCGCGGCCTTCGTTTGCGGGCATAATCCCGTCGCCGATTAAAAAAGTAACGGCGCGGCTGTGGTCGGCAATCACCCGGATGGAGACATCGTTGTCTGCGTTTTTGCCGTAGGATTTACCTGAAAATTTTTCAACAAAACGGATAATCGGCGCAAAAAGGTCGGTATCGTAATTGCTTTTGACGCCCTGAATGACGGCGGTGAGGCGCTCCAGCCCCATGCCCGTGTCGATGCTGGGTTTGGCAAGCGGCGTGAGTTTGCCGGTTTCGTCGCGGTCATACTGCGTGAAGACGTTGTTCCAGATTTCCAGATGGCGGTCGCAGTCGCAATAGACGTCGCATTCGGGACGGCCGCAGCCTGTGCCTTCCCCCTGATCGAAGAGAATTTCAGAGCAGGGACCGCAGGGGCCGGTTTCGCCCATCATCCAGAAATTGCTTTTTTCGCCCATGCGGACAATGCGGTCCGCGGAGACTTTCATTTTCTCGTGCCAGATTTTAAAGGCTTCGTCGTCGTTTTCAAAAATCGTCACCCAGAGTTTTTCTTTAGGGAGCTTCACGACATCGATCAGATATTCCCAGGCCCAGGTAATAGCCTCTTCCTTGAAATAATCGCCGAAGGAGAAATTGCCCAGCATTTCAAAAAAGGTGTGGTGGCGCGCGGTGTAGCCGACGTTTTCCAGGTCGTTGTGCTTGCCGCCGGCGCGGGCGCATTTCTGACAGGTGGCCGCTTTGGTGTAGCCGCGGTTTTCCAGGCCTAAAAACGCGTTTTTAAACTGCACCATGCCCGCGTTGGTAAATAGCAGCGTGGGATCGTCCTTGGGGATGAGCGATGAACTCGTCACCCGCGTGTGCCCTTTGCTTTCAAAAAATTTTAAAAAACTTTCCCGTATCGCATCACCCGTCGTAACCATCAACGTCTTCCTCCACTTTTTTTCCCAATTCTTTTAAGATCAGGCCCGGTGGGAATCCTCGTCCCATCAGGCTTTGAAAAATTCTCTGCTTTTCTTTCACATCCAGGAGAGGCGCTTTCTTTTTGGCCGCCTTCTTTCTGATCAGGATTTTGATTGCTGCTTCTTCCGTTAATTCCTGACGCGCCGACGCAACGGCGTCGTCAATCAAACGGGCCTGTATGCCTTTTTCCTGCAAACCGGCCGAAATTTTACGATTGCCCCAGAGTTTGTTAACCGCCAGATTGCGCGCCCATTGCAAGGCAAAAGACGCGTCATTGAGATACTTCAAATCGTGGAGTTTTTCCAGTGCTTCTTTAATAACAACTGCGGGAAAACCTTTTTCCCGCAGTTTCTTTTCCAACTCTTTTTCCGAATGCGGCCGCAGCGATAAAAGCCGGTAGGCTTTTTGCTTCGCTGCCGCCAGATCTAATACTTTCACGCTATTCTTCCTGCTGCGCGATCCCCAACTTGGTGCGGACATCGCTTTCGATCTGAACCATGAGGTCATGATTTTCTTTCAGGAAAACGCGGGAGTTATCGCGTCCCTGGCCCAGCCTGTCGCCTTTATAGGAATACCACGCGCCGCTTTTCTCGATGATGCCGTTTTCCGCCGCCAGATCCAGCACATCGCCTTCGCGGGAAATGCCCTCGCCAAAGATGATATCAAATTCCGCCTCACGGAAGGGCGGCGCCATCTTGTTTTTAACCACTTTGACCTTGGTTCGAAAGCCAACCACTTCCTGGCCGTTTTTGATGGAGGTCATCTTGCGGATATCGAGCCGCTGCGACGAATAGAATTTCAAAGCGTTGCCGCCGGTAGTCGTCTCCGGATTGCCGAAGAAAACGCCTATTTTCATGCGCAGCTGATTGATGAAAATCACGGTGGTTTTGGATTTGCTGATCGAGCCGGTGAGTTTGCGCAACGCCTGAGACATCAACCGCGCCTGCAAGCCCATCTGGGCATCCCCCATTTCACCCTCCAATTCCGCCTTAGGCACCAATGCCGCCACGGAATCGACAACTAAAACATCGAGTGCGCCGCTACGCACCAGCGTTTCGGCAATTTCGAGGGCCTGTTCGCCCGTATCCGGCTGGGAAATTAAAAGATCATCCGTGTTAACGCCGATCTTCTTGGCGTAAGTTACATCCAGGGCATGTTCTGCGTCAATATAGGCCGCAATGCCGTTTTTCTTTTGCGCCTCAGCAACAACATGCAAAGCCAACGTCGTTTTTCCGCCGGACTCCGGCCCGTATATTTCAATCACGCGGCCGCGCGGAACACCGAACGTTCCCAGTGCAATATCCAGGCTTAGCGATCCGGTGGAAATGGCCGGAACATCCGCCACCCGCTCCGAGCTGCCCAGTCTCATAATCGATCCCTTACCAAACTGCCTTTCAATCTGCGTGATCGCTAAATCCACGGCCTTCGACCTGTCCATATCTGCACACATAATATCTTTATCCTCCTTCACCCTGTTGTTTTTTATATAGCTTGTAGCTCATGGCTCATCGTTCGTGGTTAAATCGTTCGCGACTTGGCGCTGCCAGTATCGTGCGTCTAAAGCTTCTTTACAAAAGTATTGTGCTGCAAATCCGCTTGGAACAAGGGGTTGCAACCCCTTGTTCTGGGGCATTGGCTCATACCTATTCAAAGGTATTTCTGACGCACCATACCAGATCACAGCTTTTATGCCTTGTACTCAGCCATCTGTTTCTTGTCCAGTTTAAAAAAATCGCGCCTCTTTCCTTCTTTTGTCCCCCGCTGGCGGGGGTGAAGGGGGTGGATGCGGAAATCCTTTTTTTATTTTTCGCCTCTCTTTGTTGAGAAAGTTGATAAGTTAACAGCATCTCTCTGTCTCTCTTAAGGGAATCAGGAATCCCGTTTTCATATCAGCGGAAACACGGCCAGCTTTGTATAACTGGCCCCCTGAGGCCCCAGCCGGCTTTGAAACAAAATGAATTCCCGGACGACAAATTCCCCCGCATGGAAATGCTCGTGGCGCCCCAGGACCTTCTCGATGCCGCCTGTCGCCTGAAATGCTTTGAGCCGGGCCAGCGTGACATGGGCGCGATACATCCGGTTTTCGCGCGCAAAGCCCTGCGCCTCGAAATCGCCGTCGAGCGCACTTTGCAGCGCCAGAAGTTTTCCCACCTCGCCGGTTACGTGAGACCACAGCACGCGCGGTTTTCGCACATCGGGAAAAACGCCCAGCTTCTCCACGGCAAGCGTCAGCGGCGAAAAGGCATCCGTTCTTTTTTTCACTGCGGCGCTGATGTTTTCCGCATCGGCCTGGCTGATATTATCGAAAAATTTCAATGTCAGGTGCTGGCCTGTCGACCGCGTCCAGCTGACTTGTCCTGTGATTTCCTTGCGGAGCTTGTCCTGCTCGCGCGCGATGGCTGCAAGCAAACGCTCGGGAGGTTCAATGGCCAGAAAAGCACGGATGTCTTTTACCCAACTTGCCATCCCCTAACGTCTCTCCTGTAAATAATTTTTCAGCATCATGAGCGCCGTCTCCGCTGAAACCTGCTTGTTTCTTTTGCGATCCCAGCGAAACGAATGATGACGGCAAATCGTTTGGCGTCCGTCGGAAAGTGCTATAAAAACCGTCCCGACCGGCTTTTCTTTTGTGCCTCCGGAAGGTCCTGCAATACCGGTAGAAGACAAGCCCAGATCACATCCGGAAAGTCTCCGGACACCTTCCGCCATCAGGCGCGCCGTCTCTTCACTCACCGCACCCTGCTTTTCGATGACGTCTGCGGAAACGCCGAGCATTTGAATTTTCGATGGGTTGCTGTACGTAACCAGACCGCGTTCAAAGTAGGCTGAACTGCCCGAAACGTCCGTGAGGCGATGGGCAATAAGCCCCCCCGTGCAGGATTCGGCCACGGCAAGGGTCAGTTTCTTTTCCATGAGTATTGCCCCAATGATTTCCTCCAGCGTTTGTTCGCCGTATGAAAAAATGCAATCTCCCAGCCGTAAATCCACCTCATCCTGCGCCTGTTGCAGATTTTTTTGCGCCTGTTCACGGGAATCGGAACGCGCAATCAGCACCAGATGATTTTCGGGAAAAACGGGATAAAATCCAACGCTCACCCCGAGGGCGTCAAAATTCACATCCGCCAACCTTTCATCCACCGCCGCCTCCGAGAAGCCAAAGGTTTTGATCGTCTGCTTCACCATCTGCTTTACTGCTTGCGGAAAATGACGGCGCAAAACCGGGATGACGCCTTCCGGCAGCATCCGGTGGGTTTCAGAAGGAACGCCGGGAACCACAAAAACCAGCTTGTTTCCGACCGGCAGGGCAAAGCCTGCCGCGGAGCCTGCGGGATTGGGAATCACTTCCGCACCCGCGGGGAACATGGCCTGTTTTGTATTGTTTTCCGTCCAGCGCAGGTTATACCGGACAAATTTCTCTTTGAGATCGGCCAGAACTTTTTCATCTGTGTATAAGGGCAGATCAAACGCGCTGGCCACCGCAGCCGTTGTAATATCATCGGCCGTCGGTCCCAGGCCGCCGGTGCAGATCACGGCGTCGGTAAAGGACAGAAGATAATGCAGGCGGGCTTTGATGATATCGGCCTGGTCGCCCACAGACATCATGATTTCAACCGGCCAGCCCTGTAAATTCACCTCCCGCGCGATAAACGATGAGTTCGTGTCGGCCGTGCGCCCGTTCATTAATTCATTGCCGATGGTGAGGATGCCAATCTTCATAATACCCCTGTTAATGCCAATAGGAATAATACCAGTCCGGCGTAAACGCCTGCACCGAGATCATCGGCCACGACGCCCCAACCACCGGGCAGATTCTGGAGACGATCCACGGGGAAAGGCTTCCAGATATCGAAAATGCGAAAAAGAACAAACGCCGCACATAAATACAATCCGGTAATCGCCACAGGCAGCATCGTGACCTGAAGGCCTGCAATTTCGTCAATGACAATCCGTTGATCATCTTTTTTCCCGTAAAGAGCTTCCGCCTGACCGGCAACATAAATAGAGGCGGCGGAGATTGTAACCACAAAGACCAGACGAAAAACCCACGGCAGAGGATAGCTGAGCAGGCAAACCAAAACGCCAACAACAGAGCCGGCCGTTCCCGGTACAACAGGCGACAAACCTGCGCCAAAGCCCGTAGCCAGTAGCTTGATGATTTTATCTTTTCCGGCGGTCGCCACGTCAATTCCTTAATAGTATTATTATTATCAGCAAGTTAGATATGAGAAACCTAGCCTCTTTTTCGGCGCGTGTCAAACTTTTTCAACAGCCTTTTCAAAGCAGATATCACCAGAACGCCAATTAGAACGTTCGTTCTATATCATACACTTTTGAATGCTGTCAAGCAATCTTAATAGATGGCCCGTTTAAATTTGGCAGGGTCGCCAAATTATGGTATGTGGCTGTCAAATAAAGGAATTTCAGAGAAAAATATGATCCCTATTGTATCCATTGTCGGCAAATCCAACTCTGGAAAAACAACGCTTCTGGAAAAACTAATCGCTGAGCTTACGGCAAAAGGCCATCGCGTCGCGACCATCAAACATAACAAGCATGGCTTCAACATCGACCACGAAGGCAAGGACAGTTACCGGCATAAAAAAGCCGGCGCGCGGATGACGGTCGTCTCCTCTCCCCAGCAACTGGCGCTTGTGCAGGATGTCGATCACGATCATTCATTTGAAGAAATCCGGGACAAGTTCATTTCCGGTGTGGATATTATATTAACCGAAGGCTTCAAGGTTAATGACTATCCCAAAATAGAAGTCTATCGCGCCTGCCTCAAACGTGATCTGATCAGTAAAAAGGAAGATGGCCTGATTGCGGTCGCGACCGATATCAAGCTGGAGGTAGATGTCCCCTGCTTCGACATTAATGATTCAAAGATGATTGCGAATTTTATTGCAGAGAAGTTCCTAAAATAAAAAAAACTACTTTTTTTGCTAAAAATCCGTCCAGCGGGACGATGTGAACCCCTCGATTGGCGCTTTTTTTATTTCAGCTGAAACTATTTTCGCTTATAAATGAAATTGCGAATTTCGGGCTGGCCTAAGAACTTGACCTCGACATGGCGCAATCCCTGAGAATCGGACCATAAACGCAGTATTTTGCCGTCGGCGGTTGTTTCCCCTTTTTCAAAAACAAATTTTATTTCAACAAGAGATCCGACTTTCGGAGATGCGCAATCATTTTCCTGCAGGAGCAAATGAGTCCCCCCTCCGGAAACGTCAACGATCTGAGTTTCCTGATCATAGCAAAAAGCGCGCATTTTGGGCAGCACGATGAAATTGATTCTAGGCCATAGACGCAGGTCGCAGGCAAAAGGATGAGTAAGCTGCCTGATAATAATCCGATGATCCGAGGTAATGTTTTCAATTCTGGCCTGAAAGCCTAAGCGTTGGTTTTTTTGCTTTACGGGGCAATAGGTGAAGAAAAGCAGCGACATCAGCGCCGAACTATCCAAAACGGGTTGGGTTTGTTCAACAGCAATCCTGCTTTCATCCAAAAACTCAATAAAATGAGATCGACGGACATCGTCTTCCATCAGACGCAGTTGAATTTCATCTTTTTTCCGAATATCCGAAAGCATAAAAATATTTTCCTCACGAAAGATATCTTGCCTTTCCGGTTCAGGCAAGTGCCATAGCCTGCATGCGCCATCGCGCAACAAAGCATGACATCCTTATGGTAACGGTCAAAAAATCATAATCTTTAGAAAAAAACCGATACGCCCGTCACAATTTATTCCGGATTACGCTTTGATCTTTAAATGATCCTGCAAATGCTTTTTAAATGCGGCGAAGTCTTTGGACATGTTGACAGCGCTGCCTTCGCGACAAAGCAGATCTTTCATGCTCTCCGGCAATTCGGGTTCGACGCCCAGCAGACGTTTAATCTCTTCCGGAAATTTGGCCGGGTGCGCGGTTTCCAGACAGATAGCCAGCTTCGAATCACCGGTTTTGGCAAAATAGGCCTCGAGTCCGGCCCAGCCCACCGCGCCATGCTGTTCCAACACCACATGATAGCGTTCATAAACCCTTTTGATGGTTTTGCGGGTCTCCTCGTCGGAAACGCTCACGGAGAAGATGCGGCGGCGCATTTCGTCGATGTCAGGATAACGATGCACCACGCCCACACGGTCTACCGTGCCGCCGTAGAGTTCAAAGAAGCGCGCCAGATTGCTGGGATGCCCGACATTCATGGCGTTGGAAATACAGGCGCGCGACGGAGATACTTTTGCATACTTACCGCTTGCCAGAAAATTGGGAAATTCGTCATTTTCATTGGTGGGCATAATGAGCTTGGCCACCGGCAGTCCCATCCGGCGCGCGTATTCGCAACCCAGGGCATCACCGAAGTTCCCGGAAGGCACGGAAATCAGGACTTCTTCATCCGCCCCTGCGAGCTGGGCATAGGCGTAGACATAATATACGATCTGCGGGAGAATCCGTCCGAAGTTGATGGAATTGGCCGATGATAAATTAAACCGGGAAAGTTCCGCATCGGCAAAAGCTTCTTTCACCAGATTCTGACAGTCGTCGAATTTTCCATCCACGCAAAGCGCTCGGACATTTCCGCCGATGGTGTCGAGCTGCTTTTTCTGCATCAGGCTCACTTCGCCCGCCGGATAGAGAATGGTCACATCAATGCCCGCAACACCCTTATAAGCCTCGCCCACGGCGCTGCCGGTGTCGCCGGAGGTGGCGACCAGGATGTTGAGCCTCTCCCCTTTCGGGCGGCAGTGGCTCATGAGTCTGGCCATCATGCGCGCGGCAAAATCCTTAAACGACGCCGTCGGCCCCTGATCGAGACGCATCACAAACGCCCGCGGATAAACCGCCTCCAGGGGCACCGGATAGTTGTAGGCATCTTTCACGACCGCATCAATCACATCCGCAGAAAATTCATCAGACAAAAACGTGTGCGCGACAAGCTGTGCCGTCTGCCAGTAGGGCTTGTCTCTGAGCGCGATAATATCTTTCATGGCCAGCTGGGGAATAGAATCCGGCACAAATAATCCTTCATCGGGAGCCTGGCCGGCAATCAACGCTTCTTTAAAAGACACTTTTTCACTAAAGGGCGTAATCCCCGCCACAGGGTTCAAATCACGATTGGTGCTGTAATAGCGAATGGGCATCTCTTTTCATCCTTATTATTAATGCGCCCTCTTTAATCGTATTTAGACCAATAAATCAACCAAAATGACATTTAAAGCAAGGGGACGTTCTTTAGTCCGGCGCATCCGACACGCGCCGGAGGTCCTGCCGGATCAGACCGTCGCTACGATCAATCTCGCAAATACAGTTGGAAAATGCCGTCTTCTATGCTAAAAATCAGGGCTATCGATAGATCAGCTGGACAAATTTATGACAGGTTGAAAGAAAGATGGAAGAAAAAAAAGCGCTTCGTTTAACAGAAACGGTACAGAGCGCGGGTTGAGCCTGCAAGATAGGTCCGGGGGACCTCTCCGACATTCTCAGCGATCTGCCGCTTATCTCCGATCCGAATTTACTGACCGGATATGAACACGGGGAAGACGCAGGCGTGTATAAAATTTCCGCCGATCTGGCGCTGGTTCAAACGCTGGATTTTTTTACACCGACGGTGGACGATCCCTATACGTTCGGTCAGATTGCCGCGACTAACGCCATCAACGATATTTACGCGATGGGTGGCAAACCGCTGACCGCCATGAACATTGTGTGCTTTCCGATCAAGACGATGGACAAAACCGTTTTGCGCGACGTGTTGCGCGGGGGCCTGGATAAGATGCGCGAGGCGGGTGTGCTGCTGGTCGGCGGCCACAGCGTGGAAGACAATGAAATCAAATACGGCCTGTCGGTCACAGGCCTGATTCATCCCGCCCAGGTTTTGTTTAATCGCGGCGCGAAAGCCGGCGATCAGCTGATCCTGACGAAACCGCTGGGAACGGGCATTATCAGCACGGCCATCAAGGCAGACGCGGCCAGTCCGGATCTGATCAAAAAAGCGATCGCCTGCATGACCCGACTCAATAAACAGGCATCGGAACTGATGCTTGCGGCAGGTGACATTCATTCCTGCACGGACATTACGGGATTTGGTTTTTTCGGCCATGCCTGTGAAATGATCGAGGGCGAAAATATCGGATTGCGAATCAACTCCCGGGCCATTCCGATTTTGGATGGTGTTCAGGATCTCGTGGAGACCGGCTATGTTCCCGGCGGCCTTTACCGCAACCGGGATTTCCGCATCTCACAGATCGAAAAAGCGCCATCATGCCCGGACTGGATTTATGATGTCTGTTTCGATCCGCAAACGGCGGGTGGCTTATTTTTCAGTCTGCCTGCCCCAAAAGCGCAGGCGCTGTTAGAAATGATGCATGCTGCGGGTCTTTATGATGCGGCCATCGTTGGCGATGCAACAAGCGAGCATCCGGGGAAAATTATCATTGAATGAAGTATTCAAAAAACCCATAAAAGATGAAATCTGACTTTCTTCCCATTAAAAGCGAGACGCATCAGCATTTAAAGCAAATGCTGGAGATGACACGTCCCGACGATTCGCTGCTTTTGCTGATGTACGGCAGCCCCGACCCGGACGCCATCGCCTCGGCGATGGCCCTCAAAGAAATTTTTGAACGCACAAAGGGGCTTTCCCGCTGTGCTTTCGCATCCACGGAACCTTTCCGGCGGCAGCAGAACAAAGAACTGGCCAGGACCATGCGGCTCGGCATCCGCCCGCTGAATCAGATTGACAAAGAGGCCTACCGGCTGGTGGCGCTCGTCGACGCACAGCCCTCTTTTTTTGGCGATCAGCCGCACGGTGTTGTCCCGGATATCGTTTTTGATCATCATCCGCGCAAGGGAGACTGGCGGGCGGAGCTTTCAGACATTCGTCCGCAATACGGCGCTCTTTCCACCATCATGACGGAATACCTTCTGGCCGCCCGTGTGCGCATTCCCCGCAATCTGCACACGGCTCTGTTATACGGCATCAAAACCGATACCGATAATTTCGACCGCGACACGATTGCCGAAGACATCAGCGCGTATACCTATCACAGCAAACACGCCAATATGCAGCTGATCCGACGCATCGAACTGGACCAGACCCCTTCGAGTTTTCTGAAATATTTTGAAATTGCCTATCGCCGGATGAAGTATTACCGGGGACGCCGCGTCGGTTTTCTGGGGCCTGTGGAAAGCCCCGATGTCTGCGTTCAGGTGGCGGATTTTTATTTGAGGCTGATCGGCACGTATTATGTAGTGGTTGCGGGAATCGTCAATGAAAGGCTCATTATCATTTTCCGCGGCGACGGCTACCGGCAGGATTGCGGCGCCGTGGCCCAGAAAGTCTGCGGACTTCTGGGACAAGGCGGCGGCCATCGCAGCGCGGCTCGCATTGAAATCGCCATGGATGTTCTGAAAGAGGATTTGAAGGGTGATCTCTCCCAGCAAAGCATTGAAAAATTTCTCACAGCCTGCCTGAAACAGGAGCCCAGACTCCCACTCGAAGCGTATACAACAGAACCGGAAAAGGAAAAAACATGAAAGACATTGGTTTTCACAAGGAGATCACGACCGGCCGCCACTTAAACCCGTTTAGAAATTTCGAAGAAAAAGAAATTCTCATCGAAGAGCGCTACGATGAAACCACGGGCGTGGCCAGCCGTATTCTGCCTTACCGGGTGCGTCCCGCTCAAAAGCCCGACACCGGCGCCTATCTGGAAAAGTCGCCGCAATCAATTTGTCCGTTTTGTCCCGACCTTTTTGAAAAACTGACGCCGAAGTTCACACCGGATATCATCCCGGAAGGAAAGTTCAGACATGGCAACGCCTGGCTGTTTCCCAACGCCTTCCCGTATGATTCCACCAATACAGTGGCGATCTTTTCTTCCAACCATTTCATCGCGCTTGATCAGTTGACGGCGGAGGCCATGCGCGACGGCTTTGCCGTCTGCCGCGATTATTTTTACCGCATCGCTGAAATGCAGCAGGGCTATCAGTATTGTTCCATCAACTGGAATTATATGCCCCCATCCGGCGGCGGCCTGATTCATCCACATTTGCAGACTATTGTCGGCAAGCATCCAACCAATTTTATGCGGCGGTTAATCGCCAGCGCCCAGAACTATGCAACGGCAACCGGGGGCAAAAGTCTGTGGCGGAATCTGTTGGCGATGGAACAGGACAAAACGGAACGCTTTATCGCTTGCACCGGCGTGATCAACTGGCTTACGGCCTTTTCACCCAAGGGCATGGCCGGAGAGATTGATTTTTATTTCAAGGAAAAAACATCATTTTTTGATCTGACCGAGGCGAATTTCGACGAACTGAGGCAAGGCCTGGCCCGAGTTTTTCTGTATCTGTATGTCAACAATTACATGAGTTTCAACCTGTCGCTTTACGCCACCATGACCCCGGAGAAGAATTTGTGGGTGCAGGGCAAGATCGTACCACGCTTTGAGTTAAACCCCCTGGGTACCAGCGACCTCAACTATTTCGAAAAACTTCACGACGAGATCATCTGCCCGGTTGTTCCTGAACACCTGTGCAAGGAATTACAAGCCTATTTCCTGGAATAAAAAAAGCGGCATCCGTGAATGCCGCTTTTTATCGATCCGGAAACATCTCTTTTTTAATCTTCTTTGCTTGCCGCAGTTGAAGGCGCAGGGGTATCAGAAGCAGTCGTGGTGCTTTCGCTTGATGACGTCTCTTTTTTCTCGGTTTTAGCCGCCGCCGTAGATTTCTTTCCAGCGTAGTCGGTTGCATACCAGCCGCTGCCTTTGAGGCTGAAGGATGAAAGCGACATCATCTTATGAACCTTTCCTTTGCAGAACTTGCAGCTTTTGAGATCCGGCTCGGTAATCCCCTGAAACGCTTCAAATTGCTTGCCACACTTCTTACATTTATATTCATAGATAGGCATAGTAAATCTCCTTAAATTAATTATATAGCTCGCTGATGGTGAACTGGCTGCTGAAACAGTCCAGAATAATATCCATGTCGTTTTGTCTGACCGTTCGCAAGGCGTCACGGGTCAGGTTGTGCACAATCATCTCTTCCTGCGTCTTTTCTTCCTGCGAAGCGTCAAAATCAATCGCCCCGTTGCCAAACCGTAATACATGAATTAATTCATGAACGGCGATGTATAGCATCAAAGGACTCAATTTAATAAAAGAATTGGCTCGATCCACGGCATCCAGGATAATATTGTCCTGAAGGCACACCCTGTAGAAGTCGAATCCTTCTTCCCCCTCCGGTTCAACAACTGACTGTTTTTCGTAAGCGTATTTGCACAGATGAGCAAACGCGCCGTCTTTTACTTCATGCTCATTTAAAAAAGCAAGTGTTTTTACTTCATATTTATTTTTGCGCAGATCATCCTGGCCCATTCGAAAATGACGCAAAACAAGTTTCTCCGCATCATTAAAGGCCCTCGCCGCTATCGGTATCTGCGCTATATTGAAGCAACGATTCATCATTTCACCGTCAAAACGTGTTTTATTAAAATTAACTTAGCCACAGAGAGCGGGCCTGTCAAGGACGTTCAGTTCCAAGGAAGTTCTTGTCAAATGCAGTCAGCGATGTTAGTATCCGCAACCATCTGGCAATAACTAAGGAAACTAAGGAAACTTTTGAATGGCACTGACGGTAAACAGCCTGAACGAATCCGAAAATCCTATAAAAGAAGGATGGGAAAAGCTTCTGTCCCAACCCTTCGCCTTTATCGGCCGGACGATTATCGGATGGGTCAGCAATCTCGGTGCGGCGGCCATTTTTCTTTATCTGGCGCTGCTGCAGACCTTCAGCCGCAATCAGTTTGCTAAAACCGTACATCAAATCTATTACATCGGCGCAAGATCCATTACCATCATCATGCTGGTGAGCCTCTTTACGGGTATGGTTTTGGGCCTGCAAGCGCACCATGCCCTGGTGCAATTCGGCGCGGAAGGAGCCGTCGGGTCTTTGGTGGCACTCTCCTTGATCATGGAATTGGGGCCGGTGCTCACCGCCATTATGATCACTGCCCGCGCCGGCTCGGCCATCGCCGCCGAAATCGGCATCCAGCGCATCAGCGAACAGATCGACGCGCTGCACACGATGCACATCAATCCGATGCGATACCTCATCAGCCCCAAAATCACCGCAGCCATCATCAGCTTTCCGCTGCTGACCGCCGTATTTGATTTGATCGGTATTTTAGGCGGCTACATTTCCGGGGTAACGCTTTTAGGGCTGAATCCCGGCGTCTACTGGCACAGCACGCAAGTTTACGTCGCGTTGGGCGACGTCACCAACGGCTTTATCAAGTCGATTGTTTTTGCGGTCATCGTCGCGACCGTTTGTTGCTACCAGGGTTATTTCGCTCATACGCGCCGCGACAGTCACGGCGCGCAGGCGGTAGGCCTCGCCACCACATCCGCGGTGGTAACATCCTGCGTACTGATTCTGGTTTCGGACTACGTTGTGACGTCACTTCTGATATAGAGAGATTTCATGGATACACCACTGATTGAATTTCAAAATGTGACCAAGCGCTTCGGCAACCGTACTGTGCTGGACCGCGTCAATTTGCAAATTTTCGAAGGCGAGGTCACCACCATCATTGGTCTTTCCGGCGCAGGTAAAAGCGTCATCCTCAAACACATCATCGGCCTGATCAAACCCGATGAGGGCGTCATTCTGTTTCGTGGTAAACCGATCACGGGCGTCAAAAGGTCCGAACTGGATTCGTCCTTCGCGCGGATCAGTTACATGTTTCAGGGAAACGCGCTTTTTGATTCCCTGACGGTCTATGACAATATCGCGCTGCCGCTTCGCGAAACGGCCAATTTAAAGAAATCGGAAATTGACCGCCGGGTAATGGCCAGGATCGAGCAGACGGAGCTTACGGAGGCAAAGTACCGGTATCCCTCGGAGCTCTCCGGGGGCATGCAGAAGCGTGCCGCACTTGCTCGCGCGCTTATCACCGACCCCCAAATTGTTCTTTTTGACGAACCGACAACCGGCCAGGACCCCGTCCGGAAAAACGCCATTTTAAGCATGATCGCGCAATACCATCGGAAATTTAATTTCACCGCTATCCTGGTCAGCCATGAGATCCCCGATGTTTATTTCATCTCCAATCGCATTCTTGCCCTCTACGACCGGCAGATTGTATTTCAGGGAACACCCAAAGAGATGGAGGATTTCGACCATCCGTTTATGGATGAAGTCATCAACAGCCTCGAATCACTGCAAAAGGAATTAACCGGCCTTCACTCCAAGCGTCAGTTCAAGGTTCTCAATCATGCTCAAATGGGACGGGGAGCCGCAGGAAATTACTGCATTGTGGTTTTCAGTCTGCGTGAACTGGACGACATCATCGCTAAGCTTGGACACGACGCGGCCTCCGAAATCTTAAGGAACATGGGGTTGCGTATTAATCGGCATTTTGGAATGATCGGCGGTTTTTCCACCCGTCGTAATACCAATGAATTTATCACCATGATTCCTTATTCAAATCTGACTGAAGCGGAAAGCATTCTGCAAAATTTCGGGCGGGATTTCAATTCACAGGTGATTCGCCCCATGGGGCCGGGGGTGTGCAATTTACCTTCGGGTGGGTCCATTGATGTTACCATCATCGCCGGCATTGCCGAAGGGCGGGCGGAAAGCGACATCGACTCGGTGATCGCGCAGGCAAGATCTCAACAAAAAGAAATCGGGCGGCTTCATTGCGCCGCAGGGGAGTGAACTATGAAAAAATATACGATGGAGACAGTGGTCGGCATTTTTGTCGTTTTAGGCTTGATCTGCGTCGGATACATGACCGTGAAACTCGGCAAGTTAAATCTGTGGGGCAACGATTCCTACTCGCTGATCGCCAAGTTCTCATCCGTTTCGGGTCTGCGGACGGGCAATCCGGTGAATATTCTGGGCATCGAAGTCGGACGCGTCGAGCGCATCACCATGGACCAGGCCAACCAAAAAGCGGTCGTGGAAATCCGGGTGAAGAATGACATTAAAATCTATGATGACGCCATCGCTTCCATTAAAACGGAAGGACTGATCGGCGACAAATATCTCAACATCGATCCGGGCGGAGGAGGAGACCTCCTTAAGCCCAACGGCGCCATTGTCGATACGCAGGCGCCGGTGGATATCGAACAGCTCATCAGTAAATACGCCTTTGGCGAAGTAAAAAAAGACCCAAAACAGGAAAAGAAATAAGTAACAGGAGGCTTCCACCATGAAAAAACGATATGCAGTATTAGGCTTGTTTCTGGTTTTCATATTGAGTTTGCCAGCTTATGCAGGAGCGCCGACGGATGCTGTTGAAAATACCGTGAACCGGGTACTTGACGTATTGCGCGATTCGAAGCTGAAGGGCCCGGCCAACAAACAGTCAAAAACGGAAAAACTCCGCGTCATCTACAAAGACATGTTTGATGAAATGGAATTTTCCCGGCGCACGCTGACGCGCAACTGGACCAAGTTCACCCCCGCCCAGCGCAAAGAATTTGTCGATCTATTTGAGCAGGTTCTGGAAAAAGCCTATCTGGATAAAATTCTGGATTACTCCAACGAGAAAATTTTGTTTCATAAAGAAAATATGATTTCCGACAAGCAGGTGGAAGTATCCTCGAAAATTGTCACTGCCTCCAAGGAAATCCCCATTGTTTATCGGACTATTCTCAAAGACGGTAAGTGGAAGGTGTATGACGTGGTGGTGGAAAACGTAAGCCTGGTGCAGAACTACCGCACCCAGTTCAATGACATCCTGACCAACAATACCCCTGAGCAGCTCCTTGAGACTTTGCGCAAGAAGGTGAAAGCGGAATAAAGCATTTTCATGAAATCGTATTTTATATTGATCATTGTCGTCATTTTCCTGGCAACCGCGTTCACCGGAAGCGCGGGTGCAACGTCTACGGTGACGCCTGCCGGAAAGCCGGTCGTTACGGATGCAGCGCCGTCCCAACCGGTTATAACTGCTTCCGGCCCTGATCAAGTGCCGGCAAAAACACCGGAGCAAAAAGCCGGCGCTGTTGATGAAAAATACAAAGACGACGAAGATTATGATGAGGCGGATGATGCTTTTAAAGAAGAAAAAGTAACCATTGCCGATCCTATCGAACCGTTCAACCGGGCCATGCACACCTTTAACGACAGAATGTATTTCTGGCTGCTCAAGCCGGTCGCCCAGGGATACAAAGTGGTTGTTCCGGAGCCGGCCAGAATCAGCGTGAAAAATTTCTATTCTAATCTCAAATTTCCCATCCGTTTTGTAAATTGTCTGTTACAGGCCGATTTTAGCGGTGCAGGCATTGAAGCCGGTCGTTTTACGATAAACACGATCTGGGGAATCGGGGGCTTACTCGATCCTTCAGCAAGTAAGGACATTGATCTTAAGAAGCAGGATACGGATTTCGGACAAACGCTGGGCCTTTATGGCGTGGGACATGGTTTTTACATTGTCTGGCCATTACTGGGTCCTTCCAGCCCGCGCGATAGTGTAGATATTGCCGGTGAATATTTTCTTGATCCGCTCTCCTATTTTGGCCCATGGTACTCCGGCTTGGGCATTCGACCTTTCAAAATGATCAATAGTGCCTCCCTGGTGATTGGCGATTATGAATCACTCGTCGGCGCCGCCATTGATCCTTATATTGCGATCCGCGATGCCTATGCCCAATACCGCATGAAGGATATCCAGGCACGCAAGGCGAGATCTCTGTTTTTCAAAAATCCGGAAGAAGCCCGGCCGAAGCCGGACGCGCCACCGAAGGAGAATTGATCTAAGAAGGATATGCCGTCATTTTAATTTCCGCCAATGGGGATTTTGTGATTTCACATAATCCACCCCGGCCCTCCTTTAAAAAAGGAGTCAGAAGCAAGGAGAGAATCTTACGAAAAAGATATTTTTAATGATCATCGCGGCATTTATTCTGTCGAGCGGTTCCGCCGCAATGGCCGGTGGCATGTTCGGTCCCCCGCAAACCCTGTCGAAAAAAACAGGAGGGCTCAATACGGCCATTGCTTACCGGTATGCCGAAGACACATTTAAAAATGCGTCGGACTATGTCCTGAGGCAAAATCAGGTTTATTCCCAGGCGGCATACGGCGCCTCGGACATTTGGGAAATTTACGGCCGCATCGGCTTGTCGGATTTAAAAATATCCGACATTTTCAGTTCCACGAGTGTTTTGACGACGACATCCAAAAACAATTTCGAGGAAAACTGGAAATTTTTCGGCACGCTGGGCGCCAAGGCGTTTTATCCGGCGGCCAGCTGGTTTGGCGTCGGTGCATTTATCCAGAGTACCTACCACTTCAGCAATTATACGGATGACGTCACCGGCGTCTATAACGGCACACCGTTTGAAGCCGACCTGAAGATTAAAAATCTATGGGATATCCATGGCGGCATCGGTTTTCAGGCAACCTTGCCCTGGAGCATCAAACTCTATGGCGGCCCTTATGTTTACTATTCGGACGCAGACATTGTTCTTACCGCCGATATTCCGGGGCTTTCCTTCGGAACGGAAAAAGGGCTCCTGCAAAACAAGTCCAAAGCCGGAGGATTTCTCGGCGCCGACATCCCGCTGGCCAAGGGATTTCGCCTCAATATTGAAGGACAATATTCAGAGCGGCTGTCCATCGGATCGGCCGTCACCTATACTTACTAAAAGGACGAACCATGCAGGCGGGAAAAAAGTCCCAACGACAAACCAAATTAAAAATCGGTGTTCTATACGGCGGGAGATCCGGCGAGCATAACGTGTCGCTATGCTCGGCTGCGTCTGTCGTCGTGGCGCTGGATAAAACGAAGTACGACATCATCGCCATCGGCATCGACCGCGACGGGCGCTGGTACGTTCAGGACCGGCCCGAAATTATTCCCGACAAAGACTTTGGTAAAATCCTATCGCTGAAAAAACGGGGCACCTGGCTGGTTAATCATTTTGAAAAACAAAACAAACTTCATATCTACAACCTGGAAGATCCCAAAGAAAAAGTGATTATCGATTTGATCTTTCCGGTGGTGCACGGAACCTACGGCGAGGATGGAACCCTTCAGGGGCTTTTGGAACTCGCGATGGTTCCCTATGTCGGCGTGGATGTGGCAGGCGCCGCCATCGGCATGGACAAAGACATCGCCAAGCGTTTATTGAAGGAAGCGGGTATTCCCGTCGTTCCCTGGATAACCGTCGGCAAACAGCAGTGGAAGAAGCAGTCCAAAAAAATCCTGCTCGACGCTCTGTCCCAGCTTACACTGCCGCTTTTTGTCAAGCCGCTTTGCACCGGCTCGTCCGTCGGCGTGGTGAAGGTGAAACAAAGAAAAGAACTGGCCGCCGCCGTGGACTATGCCTTCCAGTTTGACACACGAATCATGATTGAAAAGGGCATCGACTGCCGGGAAATCGAATGCGCGGTATTGGGAAACGACGATCCGCAGGCATCCGTGCTGGGCGAGATTCTCCCCAATCACGAATTTTATTCTTATGAGGCCAAATATCTCGACCCCCGGGGCGCGAACATGAATATTCCGGCCAAAGTGCCGGCAAGGCTTTCCGCCGCTATCCGCAAGTGCGCCGTGGCAGGCTATAAGGCGCTCAACTGCAATTCCATGGCGCGCGTTGACTTTTTTCTGGAAAAGAATACCAATCAATTTTATTTAAACGAGATCAACACGCTGCCCGGTTTCACGTCCGTGAGCATGTATCCGAAGCTGTGGGAAGCCACAGGCATCCTCTACAGCAAACTGCTGGATCGGCTCATCGCACTGGCGCAGGACAGACATCGCGGTAAAATGGCCGTAAAAACGGTCGTAGAAAAATAGCCGCACGGTCGATCTCAATAAAACCGCCCGGCCCAAACCCGCTTGTCCGGTAACCCAATAGGAACCTCATAACAAATTGGAATTCTGCCGTCAGCCTGGAAGAATTCAGGAAGATTTTCTTGTAATGCACTTTGTGGCTTGATATTATGCGTCGCAAATACAGCATAGGCAGCAATGCGAAATTTATGGACGTACTGCAATAGCCGATCAACTATTCATCCAGAAGAAAATGAGAGAAAGGAGTTACTAATGAAGAAATCGATTTGTGCCGGAGTTGTAACGCTTTTGTGTTTTATTTTTTGCTCATCGTTTGTTCTTGCCGCCGAAGGGGACAGAATTCCGTACAAGAAATTCAAACCATCCATCAGTCTGGGATACGCCTACCAGGGCGGAACAGACTTAGTGCTGGATGGCAAAGACGGCGCCAGTCTTCTGGGCGCGCACAAGATTGATCTGGACATCCCGTTAAAGCATGGAAGTTATATCGCCGGCGATTTTCAGTTCAATTTCACAGACCGCCTCAATCTGACCGTCGGCGGCCGCATCGTCAATGCGCTAACCACTCCGGGATCGCGTGAGGAATACAACAGCAATCCCGGCATCTCCCGGTATTGGGAATCCGATAAGCAATACTGGGTAACCGGTAATGTCCTGATGTCTTATGCATTCCTGAAAAACGCCTCCTTTGTCAAGGACATTTCGGGTGTCGCCGGGGTGCGCTGGGATTACAGTAAAATCAGTTTTAAAAACCCGTCCAATCCCTCGGGGGTTGCGTCCAGCTCATACAACACCATCGATTTAAAGACGAGTATGCTTTCTCCCCTGGTCGGCATTTCATCCACTTTTAACGGCTTTAAATCCGGCGTATTCGGCGGAGACATCAAAGTCGGTCTGACAGCCAGTCCGATTACTCTGGGCAGAGTGAAATTTGAGGAAAACTTTACTGCCACTAAAATGGAGGCCGACGACAAATTCAATAGATACTTTATGTTCTCGCTGTCCGCGGAAGCCACCGTCATATCCGCTAAACTAGGTCCCAGGGCTGAATTGCTCGCATCCATTTACGGAGAATATACAAAAAGCTACATTAATTCGGATATTGAAATGACTGCGACCGGTGATGCGACAGGAAAGTATAATTTCAGCATGCAGCCCAGCGTAGCGCTGATCGGCGCAAAAGTGGCGATAGAATTCTAATCACCTGCATTCTGCGCAAGCATTAGAGGAGCAATGCATGTTTCCTGATGCCCGCACGGGATGCCGCGCAATCCTTCCATTCATCTATCGCAGGATTTTTGAAAGCAGAATACAACAAAGCAGGAGGGACGGATGTCCCTCCTGCTTCCGGCAGGTTATTCTTTGTAGAGGCTATCCAGCATTTTCCCGTATTTTTCCATGACCACCTGGCGTTTGAGTTTCATGGTTTGGGTGAGCATGCCGTTATCCAGCGTGAAATCCTCCAGGATAAACGCAAATTTGCGGGGAATTTCGTAGGAACCCACCGTCTTTCGGAGATGGTTTTGAACCTCGGCAGTCAACAGGTCTTTAAATTTCTGTCCCGCGGGATTCGTCGGATCAAAAAGGTCTTTGGGCTCGACCGACAAGTTCAGCTCGGTGGCCAGATGCTGCAGCAACTTCATATCCGGCACAATTAACCCCACGTTGTATTCATGACCGGCGCCGGTGATCACGGCGTTTAAAATCCAGGGCATAATCTTCATTTCCTGCTCAACGGTTTCCGGATGAATATATTTACCGTTGGCCAGTTTATATTCCTCTTTGAACCGGCCGGTGATGTATAAATATCCTTCGTCATCAAGGCGTCCCCGATCTCCCGTGCGCACACCGCGCATACCGTTTTGCTCGACAATCACTTCCTGTGTTTTTTCCGGTTTTTTGTGGTAGCCGATCATACACTGCGGGCCGAAGCAGATGATCTCACCATCGTCACTTGCGTCACCCGTCCGCGAGCGATCGATCACAACTTTGGTTTTATTGATGGGCTTGCCGACTGAACCCAGGCGATTGCCCATTAAAGGGGAATTGATGGTAATAGCCGGCGACGTTTCGCTCAAGCCATAAGCATCATAGGTCGGAATGCCGACATCGATAAAAAATTTGGCAATTTCCACGTTCATGGGAGCGCTGCCGGTGACCGCATTTTCCAGGCATCCTCCAAAGCGGGCCCGAATCTTTTTCAAAACGATGGCATCGAGGATTTTGTATTTCAAACCCGCATGGCCGGTTTCCCGTTTGCGTTTGGCCGCCTCAAGTGCTGCTTCAAAAAGTTTTAACTTCAAACCGCCTTCTTCCCGCATTTTAGCCCACACGCCATTATAGACCTTGTTGAAGATCCGGGGGACGGTGGTCATGAATGAGGGTTGAATTTTAGGCAAGTCATCAATGAGCGTCTCAACCGACCCCATAATCCCGATAGAGCCGCCCCGCAGGATGAACGCATGCAAATCAGCCGTAATCCCAAAGGAGTGTGCCCAGGGCAGCATAGAGATGCACCGGCTCTTCTCGGTCAGATTTAAAAACCAGGCCAGGCCGGCTTTGACATTTTCCGCCAGATTTCCATGCGAAAGCAAAACACCTTTGGGCTCGCCCGTGGTGCCTGACGTATAAATCAATACGGCAACATCGGTCGGTTTGGGTTTAATGGAGGGCACAGGTTTTTGCTCGCCTTTTTTCTCGAGAGCCCCCATGGTGTTTTCCCCCGCCCCCTCAATCAGATAGATCTGTTTGAGTGTGGGGATTTCGGCGGGAAAATTTTTTACTTTTTCGAATATTTCCGGTTTGGATACGAACAGGACACTGATCTCGGCATCCTTCACGATATACTTCCACATCGTAACCAGTTCTTTTTCATACATCGGCACGTAGGCTGCGGCCAGCCCCTGGGTGGCCATTTCACCGATCAACCATTCCTTCCGGTTGTTGGCGATAATCCCGACGGTGTCTCCGGCTTTCACCCCGATGGCCGCCAGTCCCGCCCGCAGGTTATTCACCCGGGTGGCGATTTGGCTGTAGGTAACCCACTGATAAACACCTGCGCTGTCTTTCTCACCAATCAGCAGGTTGTTTGCGTATCGGGCCGCGCTATGTTCGAAAATATCCACCAGGTTATCCGGGGAATCATATACGCTGCTGTACTCGCCATACTCGAAAATCGCCATACTCGTCTCCCTCCCTTTCAAATCGATCAGTTTAAATTTCCTGAAAGCTCAATTGCGACATCTTTGGTTCAGTTATGGGTTATGTTTCGTCAGTGCACTAACAATACGGATTGCGTCTCAAGATAACTGCATTTTGAAAATTTTGCTTCATTCGAAGAATAACGCCCAAAGGATAGTTTACTCTTTTTTTGATCCACACATCCCCGTTGCAACGCACAAATCATACGGATATTAACCCGTTAAGTCAAGTGCAAGTTCCGGGAAAAATACAGAATACTGAGAGCAGGCACACTCCTCAAATCATTATAAAGCTTGTAAAATAAGAGAAATATTTTGAAAGGATGTTTTATGATAATGACTACCCATTTATTGCGACAAAAAGCAGTAAGAAATAGTTTGTCACACTCTCGGGAGAATATTGTATAAGTTGCAAGTGAATAAAAATCATTTCACACAGAGTTAAAAGTCTATGCATAATCCATTTTTGGAAAAGATCGAAGAAAGCGAAAGCGATATTGATTATATTAGGCAGGCCCTGGAAGGCGATGCGGAGGCTCTGGAGGCGCTCATCCTGCGACACCAATCCTGGATTTTTAATATCGCTCTGAATATGACCGGAGACATCTATCGGGCCGAAGATGTCACGCAAGAAATTTTGATAAAAGCCATCGCGAAGCTTTCGACGTATGATCCTCAAAAGGCGGCGTTTCGGACCTGGTTATACCGGATTGTCGCCAATCATGTCATCAACATGAAACAAAGCAAAAAAGAACAATTTTTTACCACGCATGCGGAAACATTTGATTTCAACAGCTTCATCCTCAACCTGCCCGATGCCCAAAAACCGGCTGGGATGCGTGATAGAGAAATTATTGATGAAACAAAAAACTACTGTACCTTATGTATATTGCTGTGTCTGACCCGAATAGAGCGAATGGTGCTGATTCTGGGAGCCATCTTTGATGTCACCGATCGTATCGGGGCGGAAATTTGTGACATCTCACGGGCAAATTTTCGGAAAATACTATCCCGGTCGCGCAAAAAAGTGTCCGATTATTTTCAAAACAATTGCAGCCTTTTTGATGAGCGCAATCCCTGCAAATGCAGTGAACAACTGAGTTACCTGATGCAATTAGGCATGATTAAGCCGAATGATATGAACATCAGGCACAGCTCGCTGGGAACCATCCGAACCATTATGGGAAAGACCATTACCGATATCGAAAATTCATATTCCGAATTTCTTGTTCTTTATCAGGAGCAGCCGTTTTTTAAAGGGCCGGATATGGTTTGCTGGCTGAAAGATTTATTGCAGAGAAACAACATCAATGAAATATTCAGGAGGGTGGATAGATGATTAATCAGGAATTGGTTTCCCCATGTGGTCTTTATTGCGGCGTCTGCGGTATATATTATGCTTCGGCAAATAATGACGAGCAGCTCAAAGAAAAGCTTGCCCGGGCCTATGGAGAAACCCCGGACAAGATAAAATGCGGTGGTTGCCGTTCCGATTCGGTTTACTGGTATTGCGCGGTTTGCGCCATTAAAAGCTGTGCCATGGAAAAGGGATATACCGGTTGCCATCAATGCGATAGTTTCCCTTGCGACAAAATCGATAATTTCCCAATACCTGAGGCAAAGAAGAATATTCTGCGCGCCATCCCGATTTGGAGAGAGTTGGGCACGGAGGCGTTTTTGAAGGCTGAAGAAAAACTTTTCAGCTGCGATCATTGCGGCGTCAGACTTTTCCGCGGAGCCAGAAAATGCCGCCAGTGCGGTACGTTGAAGGAGTGAAAACATCAAAACAAACTGGTTTGACGAATTGCCTGTCGGCATTACCGCCTGCGACACAGGTGGGCTGGGTTCTTAGGACAGGGGACAGGGCTTTATAAGTGTGAAGTTGCTCTGGGTTAAGATTCATGCCGCCGCCTGTTTCTGCGATAGGGTGTCGAAGTAAACCATATCCGGAATAAATGGAGAGACTGTACACTAATCTGTGTAAATGAGATTTTCATATTGCCGCCAAATTAA
>CAZJMX010000007.1:0-17069 GCA_964547345.1 uncultured Smithella sp.
TGATATTGCTGCCGGAGGTGCCTACCAGGAACTGGACTTTCTCCTGAAGGATCATTCGTTCACAGATCTTTTTGGTCTGATCAGGCTTGGACATGGAGTCGGCCCGAATCAATGCGACAAGCTTCTTCTTCCCGTCCACCCAGAGGCCTCCGCGCTTGTTGATATCGTGTACGGCCCAGGCCAGCGAGGCATAATGCAACTCCCCGGCGATGGCGGCCGGCCCGGAAAAGGGCGCCACGTGGGCAATCTTAATGACGTCGCCTGTGGGAACGACAGGGTTGGCGGGATCAAAATCCGACATATCCGCCATTTTGGTAACATCAAAAGCGGCATTCGGCTTGCCCAGTTTATCGGATGAATCCACTTTGGCCACCTTACTGGTTTTGTCTGCCTTGGCTGCTAAAACCATAGATGGACTATGGGCCATCCAGGATAAAAGGCAGAGTAAACCGATCAAAACGTAAATACTTTTGTTAATAGACTTCACTTTGAACCTCCTTTTTTATTGTTTACACGCTAATACAAGTTGGGGCAGCATCATTTCAGGT
The DNA here is from genome assembly GCA_964547345.1 of uncultured Smithella sp. Taxonomy (GTDB): domain Bacteria; phylum Desulfobacterota; class Syntrophia; order Syntrophales; family Smithellaceae; genus UBA8904. Next base: position 549 of record CAZJMX010000007.1, read on the forward strand.
TACCACCCCCTACCCTAATCTTTATTACGCAGAGATGCTCTCGTTTACCAAAGTTGGACCCAAAATTAGTGTCTTAGGCCATGCTGGTGGCCACATTGAGGAGATAGCCTTCATCAACTTTCGATACCGTTGTTTTCATCCCCCGATGCATCGGAGCCCGCGAGTCACCGCACCGTCCCACGATCATCTGATCATCTGAAATCTACTATGATCCCTCCTCTGAATTATACTTACGCCGCAGGTAAAAGCAGAATGTATGCCAGAAGATATTATTTCTTATGGTGCTGATATCTATACTGTATTTGTTTATTGATCAATCGACCGTAATTAAATATGTAAATTTATGATATGAATTGTGTAATATTATTTTACATATGTAAAGGACGCAGGGAACGCCATGAAAAAAAACAATCGATTCAGGACGATTCCCCCGATAATGAAGGGCGGCCGGAACGAAAACCCTTCGCGAGTTACAGAAAGCAGCAGGGCCCCAACTATTACGATAAATTCCAGGCGATAAAACGGGCATGGACACAATCGGGATACATTAATTGAACGAGTTTCCAAAATCAGACAAGTCACTTCAGATGAGATATTAGATTCATAAAGGGATGCAAAAAGAACAAAGGCAATACACATCCTGTTTTACTGGGCAACGAGAGAACAGAGGCACGCTTTTTCCCGGAACCGGTAATCTTTTCAGCATCGTCAGGAAATCTTGTACTCTCTGAATTTACGGTACAGCGTTGGCCGGGATATGCCCATTTTTCGGGCGATCTCGGCTTTCTTCAGTTTACCATGCAGCATTTTCTGGATGGCTTGCCGCTCGAATTCCCTGGATGTCATCATGGGTTCCAGGTGATGGGGACCGGCTGATGTGTTCTTGAGTTCTTCGGGAATGAGGTCAATGGTCAGCTCATCGGAGCGGGCGAAGTTCAACATCCTTTCCACGATGTTTTGCAGTTCACGGATATTGCCCGGCCAGTTGTATTGCTGGAAAGCATCGATGACCTGAGGGCTGACTTTGCGCACTTTCCCTTTGGAATGATGCGCATGTTTTTGAACAAAATTTTCAACTAGTAAGGGTATATCATCAAGACGCTCGCTTAAAGGAAGCATCTGAATGGAAAACACACTCAGGCGGTAATACAGATCCTTCCTGAATGTGTTTTTACGGATCTCGTTCATGATATCTCTGTTGGTCGCCGCGATGATGCGCACATCCACCGGTCGAACTCTGCTTCCGCCGATCCGTACAATGGATTTGTCTTCGATCACCCGAAGTAGCACGGCCTGCAGCTCCAGCGGGGTTTCGGCGATTTCGTCCAGAAAAATCGTACCCCCGTCGGCCAGCTCGAATTTTCCCTGATTGCCGCCACGGCGCGAGCCCGTGTAGGCGCCCTCTTCATGCCCAAACAGCTCGCTGGTGATCAGATCCCGAGGAATGGCGGCGCAGTTGATGGCCACATACGGTCCATTTTTCCGGTCGCCTGCGTTGTGGATGGCCTGAGCGAAAACATCTTTTCCCGTCCCGCTTTCTCCCAGAAGCAGCACATTGGAACTGTTTTGCGAGACCACGCGCGCCTGTTCAAGCGTGGTGAGGAAACGGGGATTCTTCCCGCAAACATCCTCGAAAGAAAACTTTGCCTTGGCACCGATCATCTTGGTCACCAGCGTTTTCGCCCGTTTGATTTCATTGAGAATGATGATTTTCCCGATGGCTTTTCCGTCCGCATCCGAAATGATATTGCAGGTCATGGTGTAGTCATAGCCCGTGTTGCGCGTAAATATCCTGATCTCGACATCCGTGAGGGTTTCATAATCTTTGATGATGGAAAGAAACCGGTCGTTGTCTTTGCCGAATATCTTATCTACAGGACTTCCCACAACATTTTCCACATCAGAAAAAAGAAGCTTTTTGGCATTATCGTTGATGAGGGAAATGAGGCCCTGATTGTCGATGGTGATCAGCGCTTCGGGAATGGACGTGATGACGGTTTTCTGAAAGCTGTAGGCAATTTGCAATTCTCTTGCGGCTTTGCGGATTTGCATTTCATTTTCGATGGCCTGGGAGGCGGCAATGATCATGCCCAGCGTGTCGCGCGTCGCCCGGGAATAATGGCCCGTCAAGCAGATTCCGCCGATGAGTTCTCCTTCAGGATTGCAGATGGGCGCGCTGGAGTCCGTTTCGTTATGGTAAAAACGGTGATAGTGCTGGGCGGTAAAAATCTGGATGGGTTTTTTCAACCTCAGAACCGTACCGATGTTATTATTTCCGGAGCTTTCCTCCGTCCACAGGGCGCCCACTACAAACTCGCCGCGGCGCGCGTGATTGACGGCGTCTTCGTCTCCAATGACTTCCAGGAGATATCCGTCCTTATCGTAAAGGGCGACCAGAAACCCGGAGCCCGCCAGGAATTCATGAAGGTACTGCATGAAGGGGCGGCTGATGTCGATGAAAGACGCGTTATGCTCCAGAAGTTTTTTCAGATCCGCTCCGGTAAGGATTTCATGATGCGGGATGCGGATCGGATCAACGCCCTGCTTTTTACACCGGATCCAGGAATCCAGAACCTCATCCGTGATGACCCGGCAATCGATGTCGGCATCTCCCGCAATAAATTTTTCCCATTCCCGTTTTGTCGCCTGGAATTTATCGTAATAGTTGAGACCCTGCTGCTCTCTGCGGCTGACGAAAGGTTTTCGTTCCAGCCGGCCTTTTTCGTCATAGGGTAAACCGTCCCGCATCGAATGGTTTTCTTTCATGGCGCCACCCTGCTCCCTTTACATCTGTTGCATAATATTACACAATTCGTATTAATATTTTACATATCCAATGACGGCTGATTTGTCAATAAACAAATTCATCTTAGATATCAATGTAATAAGAAAATATATCTTCTGGCATGCATCCTGCTCTTCCCTGCAGTGCATGTTATTTACAGGAGGAAACACAGTGGATTTCAGATTTTCAGATGATCAGATCATGTTGAGGGATACGGTGCGGCGAATCGCGGTAGAACAGTTTGCCCCGCGCGCGGCCGGGATTGATGAGAAGGAAGAATTTCCCTGGGAGAATTTTAAAATCCTGTCGGAAAACGGGCTGCTGGGTGTTCAGGTTCCCGAAGCCTACGGCGGGGCCGAGGCCGGAATGCTTTCTATGATTCTGACGGTGGAAGAAGTGGCTAGGTGTTGTGCGGCGACGTCCGTGATGCTGACGACGCAGGCGCTCACCAGCGATCCGATCCTCATCGGCGGGACGGAAGAACAGAAAAAAACATATCTCTACAGGCTGGCTTCGGGCCAGTGCCTGGGGGCTACCGGCATCACCGAGCCCGGCGCAGGCTCCGACGTGTCGGGAATGAAAACGGTCGCAACCAAAGTGGACGGCGGCTACCTGCTCAACGGATCGAAAATATTCATCACGAACGGGGGCGTTTCGGAAATCATCGTTGTTGTCTGCTACACCGACAAGTCCAAGGGCAACAAGGGCATCAGCATGATGATTGTGGAAAAAGGAGACAAGGGTTTTTCGGTGGGGAAGGAAGAGCACAAAATGGGCATTCACGGTTCCGAAACGCGTGAGCTGGTCTTTGATAATGTCTTTTTGCCGGAAAGCCGCCTGCTCGGTGGCGTGGAAGGCAACGGGTTTAAAGTGCTCATGAAGACCTTCAACTACACGCGTCCGGCGGTGGGCGCCCAGGCGCTGGGCATCGCTCAGGGCGCGCTGGATGCCGTGATCAGCTACACAAAGGAACGATGCCAGTTCGGCCAGTCCCTGGCCTCATTCCAGGGCATGCGCTGGATGATCGCCGAAATGGCACTGGCGGTGGAGACGGCCCGCACCATGGTTTACCGGGCGGCCTCCCTGATCGACACCGATCCCGGTTCGCCGGATATCCCGAAGCTTTCCTCCATGGCAAAATGGTACGCCTCGGACGTGGCCATGAAAGTCACCACCGATGCTGTTCAATGTCTGGGAGGCTACGGCTATACGAGAGAGTATCCCGTCGAACGCATGATGCGGGACGCCAAGATCACGCAGATTTACGAGGGAACCAATCAGGTGCAACGCATCATCATTGCCAACCAGTTGCTGGCGTAAAAGTTAACGCCAGCAGCGAATCCATACAAGACCAGATGATACAAGGAGAAATAAAGATGAGTGAAATAATCGTTGTTATAGGAGCGGGAACCATGGGGGCAGGAATCGCACAGGTTGCGGCTGAAGGTGGATTCAGTGTGACCCTCGTCGATACCAAACAGGAATTTCTCGACCGCGGACTGACCCATATTAAAAATTCCATCGGACGCAAGGTCGGCAAAGGCACGCTGACACAGGCGCAGGGCGCCGAGATTCTTTCCCGGCTTACTGCGACAACTGATATGAACGCTGCGGTAAAAAGCGCCTTGATGGTGGTGGAGGCTATCTTTGAAAATCTTGAACTCAAACAGGACATCTTCCGAAAGCTCGATGCCCTATGTCCCGCAAATGTTATCCTTGCCAGCAACACATCTACGATTCGTATTTCCAGCCTTGCTTCCATTACGGCGAATCCGCAACGGGTCATCGGGACGCATTTTTTCAGTCCTGTCCCGGTGATGAAACTGGTGGAAGTCATCAGCAGCGACCAAACCGGCAAGGACACGGAGAAAACCGCCATCGACATCTGTAAAAAATTCGGCAAAACACCGATTGTGGTCAAGGATATTCCCGGGTTCATCGTCAATCGCTTCCTGTGCCTGATTTACAACGAGTCCTGCAACATGATTCTCAACGGCAGCGCCGGCGCGGAAGATATCGACCAGGCCATGAAGCTTGGCTGCAACTGGCCGATGGGTCCCAATGAGATCATGGACCTTGCCGGTGTGGATGTCTGCGGAAACGCCATGAAAGCCATGTATGAAATGACGGGCGAAGAACGCTACAAGCCGTCTTTGTTGTTTAAAACCATGATGGACGAAAACAGGTTGGGAAGAAAGACAGGAAAAGGTTTCTACGACCACGGCAAAAAGTGAAAATTGAAATATCCGGATAAAAAATGATCAGGCAGAAGGAGAAGATTCAATGGAAAAAAGACAAGTGGTTTTTGTGGACGGTGTGCGCACCGCCTTTGGCAAGATTGGCGGCAGCTTGAAAGATTATACAGCCGAGGAACTTGCCGGTATAGGCCTGAAGGGCCTTGTAGAAAAAACAAAAATTTGTGAGCGAGCGCGCGTGGATAATGTTTATATGGGAATGGCATTTCACCCCGCACAGGCGATCAACCCGTCCAGATGGGCGCTTTTGTATGCGGGCATGCCCGAATCAACATCGGCCTCCGTGGTGGAATTGCAGTGCGGTTCCGCTATTGACTCCATCAATCACGCGGCCTGGAAAATTCTTGCCGGGATGGCAGATATTGCCATTGCCGGAGGCATGGAATCCTTCAGCCAATTGCCCCGCAAATACTCCACCAGCGTCGAGCCATACCGTCTCAATTCGATAAAGCTGCTTGACTTTCAGCTCCAGCCCCCTTCGAGAGAAAAGGCGACATACCTTCCTTTTGAGATGGGTTTGACAGCGGAAAACCTCGCAGACCTGTATAACATTTCCCGCGAAGAACAGGATGAATTTGCTTTCCGTAGCCAATCACTGGCCAGGAAAGCCATTGAAGCAGGTTATTTTATCGATGAAATCATTTCCGTTCCCGTATCGCAGGGCAGGAAAAAACCCCCGCTGGAATTTAAGGTGGATGAGTTCCCGCGTTTGACGTCCATGGAAGGGATGGCCGCTCTTCCTCCCGCATTCAAAAAAGGCGGCTCCGTGACGGCCGGCAACTCATCCGGCTTAAACGACGGCAGCGCTTTTGTATTGATGATGACACTGGATAAAGCCGTGGAGTTGGGATACGAACCCCTGGCCAGATGGGTGAGCAGCGCCGAGTGGGGCGTTGATCCGGGCATCATGGGTGTCGCGCCCGCATACGCACTGCCTCTGGCCATGAAGAGAGCCGGCATTGAAAAACTGGCGTATTTCGATGTGGTCGAATGTAACGAGGCTTTTGCCGCCCAGAATCTGGCGGTGATCCGGGAACTGGAAAAACAGACGGGCGAAAAAGTCAACATGGATAACTGGAATCCTAATGGCGGCGCCATCGCCTACGGTCACGCCAACGGGGCATCGGGCGCCCGCATTGCCATGCTCTGTATGAAGGAACTGATCCGCCGGGGCGGTCGCTATGGAACCTTTGGCGCCTGCTGCGGCGGCGGTCAGGGGGTTGTCACCATCATTGAAAATCTGAAAAGATAAGACAAGTATGTGATTGCCTGACACCACAAAAGGTATTTTCGATTTATTAAATATCACGATTAAGACTTACCCGCTTATTTAATGGAGGCTAGAAATGCACGTAAAAGACTTATTCAACATCCAAGGGAAAATTGCCCTGGTGACGGGAGGTTCAGTTGGCCTGGGTGAGCAGATGGCCACCGCCCTTGCCGAGGCGGGGGCAAACGTGGTCCTGTCCGCCCGTAAGGTAGAGCGCTGCGAAATAACTGCTGAACGAATCCGCACGGAATGCGGAGTAAAAACCATGGCTCTCAAATGCGATGTTGCCCAGGAGTCTGACATCAAGGATATGGTCAACGCCGTTTTAAATGAATTTGGCCGAATCGATATTCTGATCAACAATGCCGGAACGAGCTGGGGCGCGCCGGCAGTAGACTATCCGGTTAAAGGATGGGACAAGGTTATGGACGTCAACGTCAAAGGCACTTTTTTCAGCTGTCAGCATGTTGGCCGCGCCATGATTAAACAGGGAGGCGGCAAGATTATCAACATCGCTTCGGTTACCGGTCTAATGGGTTGCGAGCCGGAAAAGATGGACGCAGTGGCCTACCAGGCAAGTAAAGGGGCAGTCATTACCCTGACCAAAGACCTGGCCGCCAAATGGGCAAGGCATAACATCAATGTTAACGCCATCGCCCCAGGCTGGTTTCCAACGGATATGACCGCCTGGACAATGGAAGATCGTGGCGATCTTTTAATCAAAGGAATTCCAATGAGGCGATTTGGTCGTGATTACGAATTAAAAGGCGCCGTCTTGTTTTTGGCCGCCGAAGCATCCAGTTATGTCACGGGTCAAACACTTTCGGTGGACGGAGGTGAAGCGATTATCTGAATTGTAATCGATGAATAAAGAGGGTCATCAGCCAGGGCACCTTTTATGTGGGCTATTTAAAAGGTGTCGGGAGGGTATAAAAATAAAAGCCCGGCAGTAAAAACTGCCGGGCTTTTGTTCCCAGAAACACCAAAGAGCAGATTTTTCTCAAATCGGCTTTTTGATGCCCTATTTTTTAATCTTCTTCGCGCCGGTTTTTGATTGCCCATCAAAAATTTTGGCAAGTTCCCACTTTTTGCGCCCCTTCCAGGTTCCCTTATGATAGGCGTAGCTGGCCAGAAGCGGCACGGCTGTTGTGGCCTCGGCATAGACCATCTGCTCGCACGTCGAGTCCACTTTGCCCCAGGAATTGGCTTCTTTCAGCGTTGAACTCGAGCAGGCGCCGTCGCGCACATCCGCCACGGTGATCTGCACGGCATATTTGTGCATGGGCACATCGTGACCCAGAATCTCGGCGCAAACCACGGTATCCTGCGCAAAGTTTTTCGGCACGCCGCCGCCAATCATGAGCAAACCTGTCGTCCCTGCGGCAATCTTGACCTGGGTTAGCTCCAGAAAATCCTTCACCGAATCAATAGACAAATGCTTGTCCGGTCTTTCGTACTGATGCAGCACCAGACCGAACCCGGCGGAGCTGTCCGAAAAGGCAGGACAGAAAATCGGAACATTGTTTTCATAAGCCGCCTGCACCAGCGAATCTTTCTTTTTGGCGTTTTTCGTCAGGTACTTGCCCATTTCGGCGATGAATTCCCGCGACGAATAAGGACGCGGTTCGAGCGCATCGGCAATGATCTTGATGGTGCGATCACAATGCTGCAGGTCGTCTTCGCTGATGAAGGTGTCGTAAATGCGGTCGATATACAGGCTGCGCAGCAGCTTGTCATCCACAAACGGCGTTCCCTGATAGTGCTTGAAACCCAGTGCTTCAAAAAAATCCATATCGACGATGGAGGCGCCGGTTGCCACAATCGCATCCACCATGTTGTTTTTCACCAGATCGACATATACCTGCATGCAGCCCGCGGCGCTGGTGGAACCGGCCAGCGTCAGGATGACCGCGCATTTTTTTTCTTTCAGCATTCGGTCGTAAATATCGGCGGCATTGGCCAGATCGCGCGCGGAAAAAGACATCTTCTTCATAGCCTCAATCATGTCAATGGCATTGATGGCTTTAATGTCGATATGCTCAACCGGTTTTTTTAATAAATCTTTTTTCTTCATGAACTCCCCCATGCTTGATAATTTTATCTTTGTTGATTGCGGTTAATAAATCAGAGCGAGGAAAAAGTCAATCGTTTAGCAATCCCCCGCAGCTGTCGGCTACCCGAAAAAAATCCCTTAGTTTTTTTTGTGATCTGCGCTATAAAATCGATTTTAATACGTAAATGAAAGAGCGCCGCCATGATGATGGATACTTTTACGCTGGCCGCAACCAGCTTTACAATCGCCCTGTCCCTTTTCATTATGGGAAAAAAGGACACCACCCATACGTCTTTCGCTCTGTTTTGCCTGGCAATTTTCATTGCGCACGCCGCCATATTCCTGGGCGGTCTGTTTGCCCCCGCCTTCTGGGGCTATGTCGAGCACGTCGGCATTCTGGCTATTGCCCCTCTGGCCGTCTGGTTTTTTCTGCATCTGACACACAGTAAATCCTATCTGACACAGGGCTCAGTGGCGTTCACCTCGCTTGTCAGCGCGACGGGCGCCTTTTTGCAATTTTTACCGCTTCATGCGTGGCCTCATTTCCGCGTTGCGCTCATCGCCTATGCCTGCATTGTCCTTGCCATCTGCTATTTCGCACTGTTGCGTCATGTGGCCAAAATGCCCCCCAGCACGGAAAGACGACGGCTGCGCTACCTGCTCATCGCCTGCCCGGTCGCCGCGCTCATTTGCGGAGCAGACATGCTGGGTTATCTGATCTATGATTTTCCGCCCATCACGGGTCTGGTGTTGTCGGCGCTTCTGTATTTGATCTTGCTGATTGTCGCCTATCCACAGCTTTCCGAACTGCATGATTTCTTCGCCCGCGCCCTGGTCATTTTCGCAAGCACGATCACCTGCGCGATTATTTTTTATTTTGTGGCCTTCTTTTTCAGTTCCGAGATACCCTCTTTCGCCAGCGTCATCATGGCCTCTTTCCTGATCGTCATTGCCGTCACGCCGATCAAAATGATTTTGAAAATCATATTCAGTTCCTTTTATCCGGACAGCAAGGATGTCTTTACGTCCCTCTACGAGTTTGACGAAAAACTCGAACGGGAAAAAGCCATGCTGCTTTCAGAAATGGCGCCGGTCATTGCACATGAAATACGCAATCCACTGGGTTCCATCAAGGGGGCGGCGCAATATCTCCAGTCCGAAGCAGCCTCAGAAGAACACAGCAAGCTTTTGGGCGTGATTATCGAGGAGACCAACCGGCTAAACGGCGTCGTCAGCCAGTTTCTGGACTACGCGCGTCCGCATACCGGCCGGATTCAGGCGCAAAACGTCAACACGATTATTCTCAAGGCCATTTCGATTATTTCCGCCAACCGCCTGACCGACAATATCACCATCACCTCCGAGCTTCATGAAAACCTGCCCCCCGCGCCCGTCGATGAGCAGCAGATTCTTCAGGTCATTCTCAATATTTCATTAAATGCGATTGAAGCCATGCCTCAGGGCGGCGCGTTGACATTCCGGACATCGAAAATTGAAACGAGCGTGGGAGACGCCATCGGCATTTCCATCCGCGACACGGGCGGCGGCATCCCGCTCGATGACGTCAAGAATATTTTCAAACCTTTTTATACGACCAAGGAAAGAGGCGTCGGCTTGGGGCTGGCGATCTGCCAGCGCATTCTCAAGGAACACGGCGGCATCATCCGCGTTAAGTCTCTTCCCGGGCAGGGAAGCGTCTTCTTTATCCGCCTCAACGTGAACGGTAAGATTTAATTACAATCCATCTTGATTTAATCGGCAAGTCATAATAATTGAGGCCTATGGATAAGATTCTGATTGTGGACGACGAACTGAATATGCGGCTGGTGCTCTCGGCCATGCTGAAGCGGGAGGGCTACGAAGTCGCTGCCGCTGCCGACGGCGTGGAAGCCTTGCAGATATTGAAATCCGGCCCCATTGCCGCTGTGGTCACGGATTTAAAGATGCCGCACATGGACGGCATGGGACTGCTCAACCGCGCAAGTCAGGAATATCCGGACGTGCCGGTCATCATGATCACGGCGCACGGCACGGTCGCCACCGCCGTCGAGGCGCTGAAGAAAGGCGCCCTGGACTACATCACCAAGCCCTTCGAACTCGAAGAGCTGAAAAACGTCGTTTCCAAAGCCATCAAAACGCGCAACCTCAAAGTCAACGAACTTTTGGCGACGCCCGACAACATTGAGCGCACCGGCATCATCGGGTCGAGCAAATCCATCCTGGACATTTTCGACGCGATCAAGCGCGTCGCGCCCACCACCACTACGATCCTGATCAACGGGGAAACCGGCACGGGCAAAGAACTGGTTGCCGAAGCGATCCACCGCAACTCGCCGCGCAAGAACAATCCGCTCATCAAGATCAACTGCGCGGCCATCGCCGAAACGCTGATGGAAAGCGAACTGTTCGGCTACGAAAAAGGCGCGTTCACGGGCGCGGCGATTACCAAACCGGGCAAATTTGAACTGGCGCATAAAGGCACGTTGTTTCTCGATGAAGTAGGAGAAATTCCCCGCGACATGCAGGTCAAACTGCTGCGTGTTTTGCAGGAGCAGGAATTTGAGCGGGTCGGCGGCATCAAGACGATCAAGGTCGATGTTCGATTCATTGCCGCCGCCAATAAAAATCTAATGCAGAGCGTTCAGGAAGGCCGTTTCCGAGAAGATTTGTACTATCGACTCAATGTCTTTCCGATCAATGTTCCGCCGCTTCGCGAAAGAGCCGACGATATTTTGCCTCTGGTGGATTATTTTGTAGAGAAGTTCAATAAGAAACTGGAACTGGCCATCGGCGGCGTGGATGACGCGGTCAAGGAAATGCTTTTACGCCACCGCTGGCCCGGCAACATCCGGGAGTTGGAGAATCTGATCGAACGCATGATGCTGCTGGCCAAAACGTCCATGATCACCACGGATGAAGTTCCGCCGGAATTCAAGGCCGACCTGGAGCAAGATATCGTTTCCGTGACGGACGAGGACAAGAAACCCTTCAAAGACTTCGTGCGTGCGCACATGGAGAGCGTCGAAAAGCAAATGATCATCAAATACCTGGAAGAATTCGAAGGCAACGTGACCAAAGCCGCCAAGCAACTGGGCCTGAGCCGCAAAGGCTTGCAGCTGAAGATGATCAAATATAATCTGCGAAAATAACCGCGCCTCAGCCGGCTTGCTTTTCTTTGGACGGGAACAGATAATTTTCCGTTTCGATGTAGGGGAAGACCTGATTGAAAGCTACGACCACACCGGGATCAAAATGCGTTCCGGAGTTGGCCAGAATTTCCTGCTTGGCCTGCAATGAGCTAAACGCCTTACGGTAGGGACGGTCGGTCGTCAAGGCATCATAGACGTCGGCCACAGCGATAATCCGCGCACCCAGCGGAATGTCGTCCTGAGCGGCCTTGTAATAGCCGCTGCCGTCATACTTTTCATGATGATGCAGAATGATAGGGAGAATATCGCCGACCGTTTCTCCGAGCGGTTCGAGCATATTGACGGCGAGCCACGTGTGCTGCCGGATTTTGACCCGCTCCTGAGCGGTCAGTGTCGTCACTTTTTGCAAGACGGCCTCGCTCACGCCGACCTTGCCCAGATCGTGCAAAAGCGCCGCCACCCGGATATTTTCCACTTCAAACGGGTTGAGTTTCATCTGCCGGGAGATCAGCTCTGCGATCATGGAAACCCGGTGAGAATGGCTTTGTGTGTAGTTGTCCGCCGATTCAATCACCAGCGACAGCATTTCAATAATGCCGCTGTAGGTTCGTTGCAGTTCTTTTCGGGCTTCTTCCTTCTTATCATAGAGAATGCCCATGCAGTAGCCTGTGAAAACCAGAAAAAGGCCCCAGGTGATGAGGTCCAGCCATTTAAATAATTCGGCGTTCTGGCCGGGGTACAAGGCAAAGCTGCTCGGGAAAAAGTAGGCCAGCCCCCCGATAATCACCACGGAAAATGTGGCCGAAACAACCGCGTACCGCTTGCCGAAATAGTAAGCACCGAGCAGAACCGGCAGATAGAAAATATTTAAGAACGCCCGTTGATTGACAATAAAGAAATAAATAAAGCAGGCAATGGCAACCAAAAGTAAGATAATGACCAGCTCTTTATCAATATTGAACTTGCTATTGATGATCGTTTTATCCACGGAGACAGTCTCTCATTTCCAAAGCTTTCGGAACCATTTTGTTATTGCAATGGCTCACTTATAAGCGAGTTTGGGGATGCCTGTCAATAGTTTGTTTCGGACTGTTTGCATTGTCTTTGTGAGCCGGTTGACTCAACCGGGTCAACCGGCTCACAAATGATATTTCAGAAGTAGACATCCGGGATCAGGATCAGGGATTCCAGTCGGCAAGCCTCGCCCAAAGCCACCAGACGGCGCGGCCTTTGAGCACACAGTTGAGTCGTTCGCTGTGCGCGCAGTCGCCGCAGTTCATGGCCAGTGTCGTCAGTTCATGGATGGAATTGGCTGCAAGCCACTGGGTGGCCCAGTTGCCACCGGTATAAGCGCAGGTGTCCGTGGCGTTTAGCAGCATGAAGAAAAAGCCGTGATGTCTTTCGCGGATGAGACAGAGGGGATTCCCGTCTGCGGCCCCTCGACGCCTCCGGCGCCGCAGCTGACTAACATTAAGGATAAGAGATAAAGACAATAAATGAGGATAGAGCCAAATCGTTTTTTGAAAGCACTGGAAATACAAATATTTTTCATGATTCTTTCCACTTTCCCGATTTAGTTGATACATTTATCTACGGCAATCTCCCCTCTTTCTTTAGGTTATTGATCACATTATTGATTGATGGCATGGCCTCCGTTGTCGCTTTTTCACCTTCCATAATGGCTTCATGCCGTTTGGTAAAATCGCTGGAGCCGATAGACCCGACCTTCGGTTTGATCACGACATCGGCGTTTTTCAACTGGATCACCGACATTTTATTGTGCATGATATCGATGGCCTGCATGATGGTTTCCATGGTTGACGCAGGCGTTGTCGAAGACAGACTCGATGAAATATCGACGGCAATCACCACATCCGCGCCAAACCGCCTGGCCACATCGATAGCCACTGGGCTCACCACGCCGCCATCCACATAAGACTTGTCGCCAATGACCACCGGATTGAAGATGCCGGGAATCGAGCAACTGGCTCGCACGGCTTTCCCCGCATTGCCCCGACCAAAGACCATCTCCTCGCCGGTTGCAATGTTGGTCGCCACAGCATAAAAGGGGATTTTAAATTTATCGATGGTTGTATATCTGACCTTCTGATTGACATAAGTTTCCAGCTTCTCGCCTTTGATGAAGCCGTTATCGGGGATGATATAATCAGCCATGTCATCCTTCTGAATGGAAAAAGCAAACGTCTGTAATTCATAGGGATTGTAGCCGAAAGCATAAAGACTGCCCACAAAGGAGCCGACGCTCGTGCCCACCACCATATGAATGGGAATTTTATGCGATTCGAGGACTTTTAAAACACCGATATGCGCAAATCCCCTGGACGCGCCCGCGCCAAGCACAACAGCGATTTTAGCCGGTTTGGGCGGAGGCGGAGCCACGGGCGGCGCAGTGGCACAGGACATGAGAAGCATAGCAAAGAAACAGGCCAAAACCGAATGAACAGCCTTGCGTAAACGCGTCGACAACATCAACATGGTTATTCATTCCTCGGCTGTTTTCTTCTGGGACGCGGCCTTCTTTTTTGGGCGACCGGCTGGGCGGCCGGTGCTTGTTTGGGTGCGCTTTCCTCTTTAACTTCAACAATAGGCTGTTCCGGTGGCGCGTGCAGCGAGAGCTGGTAATAGTCGTCTAGCAGCATAACCATCAGAGAGAGCCCCTCATCGGATTGCGACAGATTGCGCGCCAGCGACATGAATCGGCTCATCCTTTCGAGCTGGAGAGTGTCGCGCGCACGCAGGCGGGCCTCCAGAAGCGCGGTGATGCGTTCAGCGACCACCCGTTCGAGTTCCTCATCATCAGGCAGCGGCTTTTCTTCCATATTAATAGTGTAGTAGCGGGCAATGCTCTGCAATTTGAATTTTTCCATTTCAGCAACCACGGAAATAACGACGCCGCTTGACCCCATTCTTCCGGTGCGTCCGGCGCGGTGAACATAAGCTTCCGGATCCTCCGGCGGCTCATACTGAATTACATGCGAAAGGTCGGGGATGTCAATGCCTCTGGCCGCCACGTCGGTGGCAACCAGAAAGCGCAAAGCTCCCCGGCGCACCCGCGCCATCACTTTTTCTCTCGCGCTCTGGGCCAGATCCGAACTCAGTTCGTCGGCATCATAACCAAAACGCTTCAGGACGACAGACAGATAATGCACCGTATCTTTCGTATTGCAGAAGATAATGGCCGAGGCGGGATTTTCAATTTCGATGATCCTCACCAGCGAGCGCTCCTTGCGCATACCGGGCACGACGTAATAAATATGCTCGCTTTCGGCGATATGCACCTCATTACCGCTTAAACTCAACAACTGGGGATCGTGCAAAAACTGACTGGCCAGACGTATAACCTGTGGCGGGAAAGTCGCGGAAAACATACTGCTCGTAATCTTGCCTGTCGGGATATATTTACGGATTTTGACCATATCGGGATAAAATCCCATGGACAACATGCGATCCGCCTCATCAAAAATTAACATTTTCAGATGGTCCAGCGAAAGCGTGTTCTTCAGCAGATGATCCAGAATGCGCCCCGGTGTGCCAACCACCAGCTGAGCGCCGCCCCGGAATGCTTCCAACTGGGCATTGTAACCAACGCCGCCGTAAACAACAGCCGTCCGCAACTGTGTCCCCGCAAACAGCATCTCCGCCTCCTGGGACACCTGCAGGGCCAGCTCGCGGGTCGGGACTAAAACCAGCGCCTGGGCAACATTTTTTTGCAAATCGATTTTCTTCATGATCGGCAGCAAATAAGCGCCTGTTTTGCCGCTGCCGGTTCGCGACTGAATCATCACATCGCGGCCGGAAAGAAGATAAGGAATGGATTTGGCCTGCACAGGCGCCAGGGACGTCCAGCCGGCACGCTCGCACGCCGCCTTCAGATCCGGCGTCAGTTCTTCCATACAGATATCGCTGGGACCATTGTCCACGGGCGTATCCATCCCTTCATTGGAGTTGACATCACTCATAGAAACATAAACCTCTCATCTATAAAATATTTATAAATATCATTTAGTTCAGCGCGGCTCAGGAATCAAGGAAAAACTTGACGATATTTTCATTTTTTCGCTTAATGAATTTTTATTGACCGGTCGAGAAATTATCTTGACAGGTCCAACTGTTTCATATAGCTTGTTGGGCAATTCGTCAGTGGCGTTTAGCCCTGCCTTTTGGAGCGATTCAAGTATTCAAATAAACAAGCCGATATTAAATCTGCAGTTGCTTTAAAAATCCGGAAATGTCTTTATTTGTCTTTAAATATTAATGCAACAAAAACAAACACATTCCATTCAATACCGTGCCTGTTAATAATTCAAAACGAAGGAAATATCTATGAACATCGAAGACATTAAGAGGCTGCCCATCAGCGAGCTGACTAATAAAGCCAAAGAGCTGGAAGTGCCGGGCGCAAGCGGCATGCGCCGTCAGGATCTGATCTTTGCCATTTTACAAACCCAGGCGGAACAAAACGGCGTCATCTCCGGCTCCGGCGTTTTGGAAATCCTGCCCGACGGCTTCGGCTTCCTGCGCGCCGTCGATTACAACTATCTGCCCAGCCCGGACGACATTTACATTTCGCCCTCGCAGATCCGCAGATTCAATCTGCGAACCGGCGACACCATTGCCGGCGAAGTGCGTCCTCCCAAAGAAGGCGAAAAATACTTCGCCCTCTTGAAAGTTGATGAAGTCAACTTTGAAAGCCCGGAACAGGCTCGCGATAAAATTCTTTTCGATAACTTAACCCCCTTATATCCCCAGGAAAAACTCAACCTGGAGTTTGACCCCGAAAACTACTCGACACGCACCCTTGACTTATTCGCCCCCATCGGCAAGGGACAACGCGCACTGATCGTATCACCGCCCCGCGCCGGTAAAACCGTTTTGTTGCAGGATATCGCCCACAGCATTACGGCCAATCACAAAGAAGTGGTTTTAATGGTGCTTTTGATTGACGAACGCCCCGAAGAAGTCACAGACATGCAGCGCAGCGTCAAGGG
>CAZJMX010000007.1:17079-119996 GCA_964547345.1 uncultured Smithella sp.
TCAACTTTTGACGAACCGGCCTCCCGCCACGTACAGGTCGCCGAAATGGTGATTGAAAAGGCCAAGCGCCTGGTTGAGCACAAAAAAGATGTTGTTATTTTGCTCGACTCCATCACAAGACTTGCCCGCGCCTACAATACAGTCGTACCGCCTTCCGGCAAGGTGCTCTCCGGCGGTGTGGATTCCAACGCCCTGCACAAACCCAAGCGTTTCTTCGGCGCGGCCCGTAACATTGAAAACGGAGGCAGTTTAACGATCATCTCTACAGCCTTGATTGACACCGGTAGCCGCATGGACGAAGTTATTTTCGAAGAATTCAAAGGCACCGGCAACATGGAATTGCACCTGGATCGCCGCATCGCCGACCGCCGGATCTTCCCCGCATTCGACCTGATCCGCTCCGGAACGCGCAAAGAAGAGCTGCTGATTCCCAAAGCCAATCTCAATCGCATTTGGATTTTACGCAGATTGTTGCAGGAAATGAATCCGGTGGAAGCCATGGAGTTCATCATCGGCAGAATCAGAAAAACGGAAAGCAACAAGGATTTTCTGGATTCCATGAATTCGTAAAGGCGGCAAAACGCAGGTTCAGGCCTGGCAATAATTCGCTTGAATTTTTAGAACTTATGGTATAGAGACCGCATCTGCTTATAATTACAGAGACCTTTATTCCGGATTTTGCGGATAAAGGATCAGGAGGAAGAAGAGGAAATGAAAGAAGGCATCCATCCGAACTACAAAGAAACAACCATCACATGCGTTTGCGGCAATGTGATTGAAACGAAATCCACCAAAAAAGACATTAAAATAGACATTTGCTCTAACTGCCATCCGTTCATCACCGGCAAGCAGAAGCTGATGGACACGGCGGGACGCGTGGAGAAATTCAAGAAGAGATACGCACCCAAAGCCGAAGTGGCGCCAGTCGCAAAGAAAGCAACCAAGAAAGCATAAGTTTAATTTGCCGCAATCGGGCATACCATTTGGGACATCAGTCCTCATGACAAGCAAACTTCCACAGCATTTATAGCTGCATCCTCACAACCAGAGGAGCGCTATAAATGCGTCTTTTTCCACTCAACCAACACTTAAAATAATGATCGGCAAAAATAAGCCATGGATATTATACTAAACAAACTACGCGACATCGAACTCCGCTACCGGGAGCTCGAAGGTTTACTGAGCGACCCGCAAATCGTCTCCAAGCAGGGGCTGTATCAGAAATACGCCAAGGAGCATGCCGACCTGAGTGAACTGGTCGACACCATTCGCCGGTTTGAAAAAAATAAGACGCGCATCGCCGACAACCAGGAACTGCTGGCGGAAAACGATGAAGAGTTAAAGGCGATGGTCAAAGAAGAGATGCAGCTTCTGCAGACTGAGCTGGCCGAGCTGGAAGAGAAAATTAAAATTCTGCTGCTGCCCAGGGACCCCAACGACGACAAGAACGTCTTTCTGGAAATCCGGGCGGGCACCGGTGGTGATGAAGCCGGCCTTTTTGTCGGAGATTTATTCCGCATGTACGCGCGTTATGCCGAATCACAGGGCTGGCGGGTGGAAATCGTCAGTTCATCGCCTGCGGGCGGCATGGGCGGATTCAAGGAAATCATCGCACAGATTGACGGAAAAGGCGCTTACAGCCGTTTGAAATTTGAAAGTGGCGTACATCGTGTTCAGCGCGTGCCTGTCACCGAAGCGCAGGGGCGCATTCATACCTCGGCTGTCACCGTCGCCATCATGCCGGAAGTGGAAGATGTGGAATTGACCATCGATCAGAACGATCTGCGCATTGACGTGTACCGGTCTACCGGCCACGGCGGCCAGAGCGTCAATACAACGGATTCCGCCGTTCGCATCACCCATTTGCCGACGGGATTGGTTGTCACCTGCCAGGATGAAAAATCCCAGCTCAAAAACAAGATCAAGGCCATGAAGGTATTGCGCGCCAGGCTGCTCGACGCGATGGTACAGAAACAAAACGCCGAACAGGCCCAGGTGCGCAAAAGCCAGGTGGGCACCGGCGACCGCTCCGAGCGCATCCGCACATACAATTTCCCGCAGGGCCGCATCACGGATCACCGCATCAATCTCACCCGCTATGATCTGGACAATTTCATCAACGGCAACATCGCCGCCATGATCGACGCGCTCAGTTCCCATCATCAGGCGGAACTGCTCAACAAGCAGGGATAGCAGGGCCAGAGACTTTATTCCCGGATCCGTGTGCTCGATGTGTAACACATGTCACTTCAACAACTGTAAAAAGTCCGGAAACTGAACGTGTAAGAATTTCGCAAATACTAAAGCAGATTGCCGAAGAAACAAACGATATAATCGCTACTTGATAGCACATGAACTCATTAAAATTGATTTTTGGCAGTGAGGGTAGGAGCAACAAAAAAGGCAGAGCCAATCGACCCTGCCTTTCTGATATAACACATTTCATAGGTGCCGTTATTTCTTAAACGTCCTTCTGATGCCTGCTAATCCCATCAACCCAAGTCCGAGAAGCAATAGGGTGGCGGGTTCCGGAACCTGCTTCAATACAATGTTATCTAAAATGGCACCAACGTTGTCACCACCTGCATTAGAAAAAACGATGGGGGTTGTATGCGAGGCCGTCGGATCCATGAATATTACTGTCCAAGTGTCAAGATCGTCATAAGGATTAACCGTCCATGTATGGCTCGCAAAACTTACTGTCAGCGTAACATCGTCCGGACCATAACCGAGATTACCACGCTGATTTCCCCCTAAATAAAACGTTAACGAATAAGTAGCGCCCTGTTCAAAAGTGAAAATGTTATTTGTGGTAAGTACCCCTGCATTACCTGTTGAACCGTCCAAATCAACATATAGACCGTTCCCCGGGTAAAAATCAAAATATCCGTTGCCGATCAAATCCACGGTTCCATCCGCCACCTTCCAGTTTGCAAAGGAGGTATAGTTTAGAACACCTGCACCGCCATTTTCCGCATTAAAGTTATCCTGAAACAAGATGACATCGGCTTTGGAGATCACTGGGGCAATCAAAACACTCATTGCCATCAAAAGGACCAACAAATATTTTTTCATTTCATATCCTCCATAAAATTTTATTTTATTATTCTGCAAAATTTACATATAAACACGCATGGTATATGCCACATTGAAGGATGTTGAATCTTTATTTAGCACTAAAAACATAAAATTATGAATTAATTGCTTATATTTATAAAATTCCGCTATGCGACGCTACGGGATTTCACGGCTCCATTCATAGCCCCGTTACGATTTGTAAAGAATTCCGCCGTCTATTGGTTGGAAATTCGACGCGTTTCCGAAGCGACAATGAAATATTATTAAAAAAAACAGCACGTTAACGAGAGAAGACGGATATACCGTCACTTGGAAAGAATCCCTACATATATTCTTTTAAGCATAAGGGGCATCAGTTAAAGTGTAGTGATTTAAATAGGATATTAATTAATCGTCTCTGCTTTTTTATTTTTGTCGGGTTCAAACTGATTTTTGGCCGACCAGAAAGATGGCAGGTGACGGATCAGATACCACAGGCTTTTGCGCTGCCGCCCGATGCGTCCGCGGAAGCGCTTTCGCCATGCGGAATTGCTCAACGAGCAGGGGGTAATGACGCTGACGCAAAGCATCCCGTTTTAGCGGATGAAAATCAGGTCAAAAGATTTTCTGAATTACCCTCGTTGAATCAGAGCGATTGTTCCATTCGACATGGCCGCTTCAGAAACCGTTATCCATCCTGCAAAGCGCCGGGATAATGTTTTTGATCCAGGAAAGGGAACAGTCATGTCCCCCGCACGGGTGGTCGCGACTGTTCCCTTTGAGTTGACATCAATACAATTGCTTGTACATTGCGGCAACCTCACCCGGGTCGGACACCGGCCGTGCATTGAAGAGCGCCGCGGTATCACAGATGGCATGGAAGGCGGCCATATCGAGGCCGTCCTCAGGAACTTTTACATCGCGCAGGCGCATGGGATGCCCCGCCTCTTTCATCAACTTTTCAATGGCTTCAGCCGCAGCCCCAGCGGCCTTCTTGTCATCCATCCCGGCCGTATTGACACCCATGGCCTGGGCAACCATCGCCAGCTTATCGGCGGCAAAATCAATGTTGAAGCGCATGACCGCAGGCAATACAATGCCGCAGGCAGCGCCGTGAGGCACGTTATAGAGAATCCCCAGCGTATGAGCCATAGCATGGGCCAGACCGACCTGAGCAATGGTAAAAGCCCACCCGGCCATTGTGGCGGCAATTTGGAGCTGATTGCGGGCTTTTTCATCTTTGGGATTAGCGATAACCCTGGGCAGGTTTTCCTTGATCAGACGGATGGCCTGAAGGGCCTGACCATCGCAGATGGGCTGGGCCATAATGCTTGTCAGCGCCTCCACGGAATGCGTCATGGCATCCATTGCGGTTGTTACCGTTAATCCTGCAGGCAGCGTAAGGGTGAATTGGGGATCGAGGATGGCGGTATTGGGAATAATCCGGGGATCCACCATAAAGACCTTTCGCCCGGCTTTCTTGCTTTTAATCACGGCCACGTTCGTCACTTCGCTTCCGGTCCCAGACGTTGTGGGGATAACAATGTGGGGAATCTGGGGTTCCTGGAGACGGTTGATGGCGATGTGATCATTGCACTTGCCGCCGTTTTTCAAGGTGACGCAAACTGCTTTGGCCGTGTCAATGACACTTCCCCCCCCGACACTCACGATACAATCCGCCCTGAGGTCGCGGGCCATCGCCGTCGCCGCATCGACAATATCCAGATCCGTGTCCTGGGCAATGTCATCGAAGACACCCACACAAAATTCCACCAGGGCATCCTGGACCCTTTCCACTAGACCGGCCTTTCTCACTCCCGGATCCGTCATGATCAACGCCCGTTTGCACCCGAGGTTCACCATCTCTTTATAGATGGCGGGAAGCGTCCCGTGGCCGGAGATAACATTCGTCGGACAGTTATACTGGACGAAGGCGATTTTGGTTTCATCGGAGATGCAGGCCATGGTGAAGTTGCTTTCCACCGCCGCAAATGAATTGACATGGATTCGCTTGATCTGCGTGTATTCGGCAAGTCCGGCAGCTCCCAGTTCTCTGCCCACGCCGGATTGCTTGTAGCCGCCAAAGGGGCAGAAGTCGGCAAAGATATGATAGTTGTTGATCCAGACCGTTCCCGTGCGGATCTGCTCGGCCACACGGACCGCCCGGGCATTGCTGCGGGAGAAGACGCCACCCCCCAGACCGTAAATGGAGTCGTTGGCGATGGCCACAGCTTCTTCGTCGCTGTCGTATTTGATGACACAAACGACAGGTCCGAAGATTTCTTCCTGAGCGATGCGCATGGAGTTTTTAACGTCCGTGAATATCGTGGGGGCATAATAGTAGCCGCCCTCCAGACCCGGCATCGCAATACGCTTCCCGCCGGTCAACAGCTTTGCTCCTTCCTCCTGTCCCAACTGGACATAACGTTCCACTGTGGCCAGTTGGGCTGCGTTGGCAAGAGGCCCCATGTGACTGTCGGGCATCAGTTGGTAGCCCACCCGGATTTCTTCCGTCCGTTTTTTCATTTTCTCAACGAATTCATCGTATATTTTTGCCGGAACCAGTACACGGGTTCCCGATTCACAGACCTGACCCTGATGAAAGAAAGTCCCAAAGCAGGCGCCGGTAACCGCCAGCTCCATATCAGCGTCGTCCAAGATGATGTTGGCCGACTTTCCTCCCAGTTCCAAAGTGACCTTCTTCACAGAATCGGCGGCCATTTTCATAATTTCCCGTCCGACCTCGGTACTGCCTGTAATGGCGATTTTGTCTACGTCGGGGTGGGTACAGAGGATTTTGCCCAGTGATGCGCCAGGGCCGGGGAGAACATTGATGACGCCTCTAGGGATACCCGCTGCCTGGGCGGCCTCGGCAATGATCAGCGCGGTAAGTGGTGTGGAGGTGGCCGGTTTCAGGACGATGGTATTTCCCATAATAATCGCCTGGGCGATTTTCCAAAACGCCATGCTGGCGGGGAAATTCCAGGGAACGATTCCCACGCAAACGCCGATGGGTTCACGGCGTATCCATTCCCGGCCGGGGGCAAAGACATTGCCTGAGTAGGGAATTTCTTCCTGCCAGGGAAAATCCCGACTGGCATAATAGCCCAGATTGCGTAAAATTCCCGATCCCAGCATTCCCCAGTATTTAGAGAGCTTGATTACGTGGCCGGCGTCCTGGGATTCCGTGACGGCCAGACGCAAGGTCTGCTGATTGATTTCATCGGCAAAATCATAAATCTTGTCCGCGCGGGCGGCGGGGCTGAGATTACTCCATATCCCACTGTCAAAGGCCCTTCTTGCGGCGGCAATGGCTGCCTCCGCGTCTGCTTTGCCTGCTTTGGCCACCGTGGCAAAGGGGATTCCTATCCCCGGATCGATAGTTTCAAAAACATCACCATTTGCCGCCTCAACAAACTCGCCGTCAATAAATAACTTGTAGTGGTCCATATTTCTTCCTCCTTTTGAATTTTTAATTTGATGGTTAGCTGTTAAAATATGCCGCAGATTTGATAGTCGGCGTCTAATTTTATTTGAAATGCCCCCCGCGCAGGCGGGGCATTATTATAATTTCAAACAGCTTTTTCTTGATGATGGACACTGCCGTGACTTAATAGTCCTCTGCCTTCATCCATACAATATCGGCAATTTTAGGATCAATATTGGCTAACTTTTTCACAGCGTCAAATTCCTTTTGAGTCTTCGCCCACCAGACCTGCAATTGTGGCTTGCTCAATTTCCCGTCTTTATCAATCGACTGGACGGAGCACAGCATTTTTTGTCTTCCGTCGGACGTGAGCCCATGAACCTGAGCCGGAACCTGGTCGCCGAGCAGTGGATAAGCTTTCGGGAAAGCTTTTCTGATTGCCCGGACATCCGTTGAGCCGGCTGCTTGAATTGCTCGTGCGATGGCCATTACGGCGCCGTAGTGCAAACCAACCTCCCAAGTATACAGCCCTTTGTAATTTTCTTTAAATGTCTTGCTAAACCAGGGCGTAACTTCGGCGGGAAGATCCTGCACCGTTCCCACGGCAACACTATTGCTCAGCGACTGGTAGCCTTTCAGGAAAGGAGACATCTGGTCTATTTGTGCCTGATCAATAAACACAAATCCACCCTTGTATCCCATGCCTCTGGCCTGTTCGACCATGAGAGCCGTTGTAGCCGAAGGACCACCAATCAACAACACATCAGGCTTTGTGGCCAGTACGGAGGTTATTTGCGAAGAAAAATCCGTTTCCGTATACATGTTGGCGGCTTTTATCTCAGTGATCGTTCCTCCCAATTTTTTGAAGTACTTAGAAAAGAATTCTCCCCACTCCACGCCATACGTCTCGTTGGTCACGATAATGCCCGCTCGACGATAACCCTGGTCGTAGGCCCATTTGGTGAAAACCTGGGCATAAATACTGAAAGTGGGTGGAATGACGATGGTCAATTCGTTGCCCATTTTTGCGCAACTCGGCGAGCTTGTATAAGCCATCATTATGAATTCATGATCTTTTTCACGATTAATATTCATCATAGCATAGGCCAGAGCGGTAATGGGCTGGAATATGGCGACTGCTTTATTTTGTTCCTGCAATCTTCTTGCATTGTTGACCGCACGAGTGGGATCGATCTGGTCATCTAACTTTTCCAAGCGTAAATTATATTTCTCCCCCTTAATCTTAATTCCCCCGGTCTTATTAATTTGTTTGACGGCCATATCCATTCCGTTCACGCAATTCTGTCCATATTCGGCGGCGGGTCCACTCAAAGGTCCGCTAAAGCCGATGACAATGTCCTTCGCCTCCGCAGCCCTACCCCATAAGAACAACGCTACAATCAGTGCCAATAAAAAACCCGTCATTTTAAATAGCTTCATATCCCCCTCCTTTGTTTGAATGGAACTTCATTTTTAATGCACGCCATTGTGCAAAAAGGTATTTCCGGACCCGGGTGAAGATCGTTTCACGAATTGCGTCATTGCCCAATTCAACAAACTCACGGTCTACAAACAACGAAAAAACTAATCCGCACTTCCCGTCGTATATTTGCCTCCAGTGAAACAACCTTTTTAGACTGCATGAGCAACAAAAGCCGATTAGTATAAATACATATTACTGTATGAATTTTAGTAAAAAGAGCCTAACAGTTGCTAAAACAGCGGTCAAATGGTAATAGTGTTTCACGGAAAATACTGTTTTACTTTAAAACACAAGGATCGCGTGATATTTACACATCGGCTCCTTTACAAGAAAAATGACAATACTTTTTTTAAAACAGATAGACGTATTCAATACTTAGGAGGATCAGACTGATGAACAAAAAGGACAAGGCTGCTTCCGCTTTACTGGCTGTCTTCCCCACTCCGGCAATATTTCTTGCCTTCTCGGAAGACGTTGAGAATACCGGCGCATTAAAAACAATGCTGGATTATGGAAAAAGAGAAGGAATTATTGCTGCCAGCAATGCACAAGATATGGAGAATTTCGTCCGTCGCCACGCCCGGTCTTTAGAAAACTGCGCACCCCCCAGACACTTAAGCTTTGAGAAACTGCTTGAGGAAAAAGATGATTTACTGAAGCTTAATATGTCGATCCGCGCCTTAACGGATCGCATCAATACGCTGTTGACAGAAAACAAAATCAATCTGCCCCGGGTCAGCAACTCCATGCTGACCCGTTTAAAGAAAGAGCAGGCCGACACGGACTATAAGCAAAATGTTTTGAGAAGTCTGGCCTTCTGGCTGGGCCATGAACGGGCGGATTTAGGTCCAAAGTGGAATTTCGAAACGCTTCAGAAGCTCTGTCGGGCAAGTGAGTCCAAGGAGCAAACCTATCATGAAGGAGTCCGCATCGGGGTTGCACTTTACAGTCGGGGCGAGGTCATCGACCATGAGATCGTCGGATGGCTGAAGAAAACACTCAAGCAATACATCGAAAAATCGCTGGGCCATTTTATTTATGGCCGATGGGGAAAAGTACGCTCCCATGACATCACAACCCTGTATGTCGATTTTCCGAAGGAGGACAAAGCAGGAGACCCGGCGGCTTACAGGCTTTGCCTGCGCAGCGCCATTTCTCTTGCCCACCAGATCTCCATCCGCTGGGCTCTTTCCAAATATTGCACAAAAAACAGATTCCTGGCCATTGGCATCGCTGCGGGTGAATACACCACCGTAGATAATTACCTCCTGCCGATTTTGAATGCAAAGCTGCCTGGCGATCCCGTCATCCGGGTGACCGATCACATCCGGCAGTGCTTGCTCATCAATGACATCCGCGCTATCCTCCACGGGCGACCTCATGAAACCACACTCTTCAATGGAGAGGCGCTTACCATCTGGTGGGTCGTAGGATTTTGGAGCACCCTCTATTTTGATTTCATTCCTGAATTACTTGAGGATCCGATTCTGAAAAATAATCCAGTGGCCAGGGAGACCCTGATCAGTCTTTTATATTTCCCGCAGAAAGAGGCTGACCGGGCGGTGGAGAATTCCAGACCCAATGCTGTTACCACTTTTTTCAAGTTTCCCCATAATGCCCTTTTAGGCATTGAAATCGCAAAGACCCTGTATTACCGGCGTCGCTTCCGGGAAGCGCTCGAGATCCTGCGCATCGTGCTGAGCATCAATCCCACGGACATAACCGCGAGAACCCTGCGCATGGTCCTTACGCGCAATCTGGCGTTGGACGCACCCTCCTACGCTATTTCCGAAGACCTGCTTCATCAAATAGAACAGGAAGCCTTATACGTTGAAGAAGACAGCCCGATGAAATCGGAAGACTACTACTGCGAATGCGCGGTAGTCTACATGGTTAAGGCCATGCAGACCCTGAGGTATGCTCGTTTGGGCGGGGGATCCTATGATGGACTTCATGATCTGACCGGGACGAAACGGGCCGTCTTTACCGCTTTAGAGATGGCGGAAACTCTTTTTAAAAGAGCAGTCGCCATAGCGCCGATCCCTATTCGGTCCTTCTATCTGCTCAACAGCATTAAAGTGCTCGTGGCGGTTCTCCAAAACGATGACAACCTGTTTATCGATCCCCAAAGTCCCCTTACCGGCAAACGGAAGATTGTCCTTCAGCCTTCCCTGAATATCCATTGGCAGATGGATTATGCAAGAGAGAATCCATCGCCGGCGCTTCCCTACGATTTCATGGAACGCTTGATGGTTACGAGGGGGAGCATCCATGATGATTCTGTTTCCCTCGAAGCCTACCGGCCAACGACTTATTTCTGCCACGCCGTATCGATCTGGGATTTTCTGCCGGTCCGAACCGTAGCCGTGGCCAGGAGAGCCCTGAAGATGCTCCATGATGCACGCGAGATTGCCAGGAGCATGGCCAAAGACGACATCTATATCTACTCGTTTACAAGAACCTATGGAGAAATGATGCCCGTGGAAGAATTTTTGTTACATATGGATCAATCAATCAAGATGATCGAAGAAAGAACGGGCAATGATCTTTATGCCCGCTTAGATGATGAGATTATTGAAGACACAGACAACCCCGCGCCGCTTCTGATGACTTTGAATTTCTGAAAAAAATGGAATGGCCGGCAAATAGCGTCCTTATTTTTTCACCGGTTCAAACTGATTCTTGGCCGACCAGAAGGAGGGCAGATGACGCAAGAGATATAGAAGGCTTTTGCGATGCTGCCAGATGCGGTTGCGGAAACGCTTTCGCCATGCGGGATCGGAATAAAAGCGTTTGACGTGTTCGTTATAGAGATGATTGAGTTTTTCCTTGGATTCAATCCCGCGTGGAATAAAAACAAAATTCAGACAATTCATCAACCGCCAGTCTTCTTCAAACCTCCCTTCCTCGCGGATGGTTGACCAAAGCGGCGCACCGGGAAACGGCGTAAACTTGGCCATGTTCATGTCGTCGAGTCCCAACTCGATAATAAAATCAGATGTTCTTTTGATGGATTCTTCCGTTTCCCCCGGCAGACCCATCATAAAAAGGCCTTTGGCGCGCAAGCCTGCTTTCTGAATACGCCGCACGGTATCGCGCACCTCGTCTAGCGACACGCCTGACTTGTGGCGTTTGAGCATGTCGGGATCCGCCGATTCAATCCCCAGCGACACCATCAGACAGCCGGCGTCTCTGAGCATCTTCAATAAGTCATCATCCGTGTAACCCACGCGCACGGCGCAGTTGAAGTTCATCCCCAACGGCTGACGCGCCAGTTTTTCGCATAACTCCATAATCCGCTTTTTGTTGGCCGTGAAGAGATCATCGTAAATATTGACATGCCGCACGCCGAATTTATCGCGCAGGTATTTCATGTGGTCGTAAATGTAAACCGCGGTGTTGAAGCGGAAACCTTTTTGAAAGACGGAACGGTCGCAATACGAGCACTGAAACATGCAGCCACGCGATGTAATCATCGTGGCGCCGGGCGTCTGAGCATAACTGAAGAGAGGAAGGTGATAATCGCGGGGAAAACCCGTAAGTTTTTCATAAGCCGGAAACGGGAGATCATCGAGATTTACGATATGCACTCTGGGTTCATTTGCAACGGCCACGCCCGCCTCCCTGCGGATCAGACCGGCAATGTCCGTGGCATCGGCGCCTGCGGCCAGTTCGCCCATCGTTACTTCGCCCTCCCCTGCTACCAGATAATCAAAAGCAGGATAAAGAGCCAGCAGTTTTTCCCTCAACGCGGAGGCATGGACACCGCCGCAAACCGTGATGATATCAGGCTGACTTTCCTTGATCTTTTGCGCGATGTCGGCGGCATCGGGAAATGATGAGGTCGTGGTGGAAAATCCGACGATTTGTGGTTCAAACGCCAGAATCTCCCGAACCTGTTGATGGACGTCCACCGGGGCGCCGGGGCCCAGGCAGTCATAGACAAAGACATCATGGCCGCAGCGCAGCAGATAAGCAGCGATGGATAGCATTCCCTGCGGAACCATCCGGTTGGCGATGTCGGTGATGTCTCGTTTACCCGGAAACCAGTTGAATCCACGCGGGTGAACCAGTGCGATGCGTTTTTTTTGTGAAGACATGGTCGTTGCCGTTTTAATCATTTTGCTCAATGGTGTTACTTCGTTGACGCGACAATGATTGCAGTCTTTCCCGACGCCAGAGCATTATAATGAATCAAAAGCGAGGATGGATTTCTCCGCACCGCATACGCCAGGCCGAAGGCGGCGGCAGTCGGATGAATGCCGCAATACTGGAGATAATCATGCATTTGGAAATCTTCCGGTGCGGCCGGATTCTTTACACGGAACCCCGGAAGCCAGATACGGTTACCCTTGTCCGCAGCATTCCTTAAGGCGGCGTACTGATCACTTTGTAAATACTCGTCCGGTTTCATCCTTTGAGAATCGATGTGAACCGCCAGAATATCGCCGATTTTTTCCGGCTGATCTTTACCAACAAGAAGCCAGGAGCTGCCCTCGCCAATGGGAAGATCGCGGGAATCGGCAGGCCGCACATTCATCCGTTCACGATACTCTTCAATCGTCGGCGTATACACATCGCAGCCGCCCACCAGGGCCAGATCGATTTCACCGCTTTCCAGGCAGCTTTGCGCCAACCACAGGGCCGACTCAAAGGACAACTCCTCATCGGATACCGTCAGAATAACGCCCTTGACATCACAAAGGCGCGCCAGAAAAAAGGCGGCGGCGTTGCTCACCGAATTGGCAAACTGATTCGGGCTGGGGAATCCCCCGTCGTGTTTGAACACCTGCGTCACAAAGGGCAGGATCTCGTCGCCGTTGCCCAGCCCCGTCGCCAGAAAGATTCCCGTCTTCTTATTTTTCAATGTCTCGGGCGGAAGCTGCTTTAAACAGGCCATGGCGCCCGAACAGACCATTTTGATGAATCGTCCGGCGCGGCGCATCGGCTGGCCTAAAACCTTTTGCACCAGTTCATCGCAGTTGAGCGGTAGACTCGCTTCGTCCCAAGGCAAATTATCATTGGGTGAAAGCGACGGCCCCAGGTAACTTGCCGCAATGACGGACATAGCAGAATCAGATTTCACATTCGGTATTTGATTATTCATTTTTTACTGTCACATTTTCCGGATGATATAACTCGTGCACGTTGCGCCAAAGCCGAAGAAGTTGAACAGATAGGCGCCGGATGGCGCGGGCCGATTGACCTGCGACGGCGCAAATCCGATCTCCGGATCGACTTCAGAAAAACCGAAGCTTACCGGAAGCGTTCCTTCTTCCAGGCAAGAAAGCCACAGCGCCGTCTCGACCGCGCCCGCCGCACCCAGCTGGTGGCCAACGGCGCCTTTGAGCGAAATCACCGGTGGCAGATGCCCGCTGAAGACCTTCAATAGACCCCGTCCCTCGGATAAATCATTGTCTCTGGTTCCGGTGCCGTGCGCTTTGATGGCCACAATATTGTCCGGCGTAATTTCCGCCCTTGTTAATGCCTCCTGCACAACGGTCTTCACCATTTCGCCATCGGTACCGGCGGAGGTAAGCGAACTGTTGTCGTTGAAAAGATAACCGCCTTGAAAGGTGTATTTATTTTTTGCCGCCGTTTGCCCGTTGCCTTCTTCCAGAATGATGCAGGAGGCGCCTTCACCGATTTGCATGCCGGAACGCGTGTTGCAAAACGGCCGGCAGCGGTCGGAATCATAAAGCAGGAGGCTTGCAAATCCATGCAGCGTCATGTTTAAAAGCGGCTCGAAACCGACCACAATCGCCCGGCGGATTTTCTTTTGCCGCAAAAGCCCTGCGGCTACAACCAACGCGTGAGAGCTCGACACGCAGGCCATGCTCAAGGTAAAGGTCATCCCGCCGATGCCGAATTTTTCGGCGATAAACTGCGTCACTTCGCCCGGCCCCCGGTTACGGCAGGAAATCGGCGGCGATTCGCGATCCGGACTGAGGCGCACGGATTCGGTAAATTCAAACTCGTTGCGGATAAACAAACCGCCGGTGGTGCCGACCAGAAGACAGCTCTCATGGATTTCATCTTTGGATAACTGCGCGCGCTCAAAGGCTTCGGAAACCGAAGCGTCCAGCATCGCCAGGGACTTTTCCATCGGATTGCCAGCGTGCGCGATTTCAAACGCTTTGAAGTCGCGGTTCGTCAGGTGAGAAGACGAGCAAATCCCCGCCTCGTGCACCTGTCCCGAAATAAGATGGCGCGCAGATTCCGTGGCGCTCCATCCCAGTGTGGTAACGGCGCCCCATCCGCGAATATGGACGGCCTGATTGCTCACTTCTTAACCTTTGGCGCATTCAAAACAAAATCGGCCAGCGAATCAAAGGACTGCATCGCCTGGGCCGCCGTGGACGCGTTTTTCAGCTCCACACCGAATGTGAAGCGTAACTCCATCGCAATTTCCATCGCGTCTAGCGAATCGAGTTTGAGGGGCCCCGGCCCTCCGATAAACGGCACGTCGGTGGGCACCTCCTCGGCCTTGACGTCTTTAACATCACACGCCCGGATGACCAGCTCCTTGAGTTTGAAAATCAAATCCTCTCTGGAGGAAACATTTAATTCCTGATAGGCTTTCTCTAAATCCATTGAACTCTCCTTCCCGCAATATAAAAGCAGATTCCTGCAAAAACTGTCAACACAATTAATTTGGGAGCGATCACACCCAATGACGCCTCGCGCAGAAGCACATCCAGATACGCCTGGTGCGCCCAGTACATCGGCGAAATCATCGCCAGTTTTTTCATAAACACCGGCATGACGATATGCGGCACCATGATGCCGCCGAAGACACCCATCAGCACGGACAGCATGGAAGCGAGCGTCGCCCCCTGTTCCGGCGTTTTGGCGGTGGAGGCAATCAGCACGCCAAACCCCGTGGCGGCGGCGGCGGTCATCATCGTGATCGGCACAAGATGCCAGGGATGCTCGCCCAGACCGAAGGGAACGCCCACAACCTTGGGCATCACATAAAAACCGACGAGTAACATCAGCACAAACTGCAAACCGTTAATCAGATAGTAAGGGATCACTTTTCCCAACGCAACAAGATTCGGATTGACCGGATACGTGAAGATTCGCTGCAGCGTGCCGTCGCTTTTCTCTCTCAAAAATCCGATGGACATGGGAATGGCGATAAAAAACATCGCGAAGATCGTCCAGCCCGGAACACTTTGTTGCAGCGGGCTGGGGAATTCGCGGTTCTTCTTCGTTTTTTCAACAACGAAATTGGACACCATCGTCTCCAGATTGTCCGTATCCATGACGACTTCCATCGTAAGCCCGGAAATAAGCGACTTGAGCGCAATCCGATACCCTGCATCCAAAATGGGATCAAACTGCACCTGCACGGGATTGCCGCCGTCTTCAAACCCTTTGGGAATCAAGATCGCTGCCTGGGCGGTCCCTCGCTCAAAGAGCCGGTCATTGTCCAGATTGCGCGACCGCTTGACCCGCTCGATAATCGGCGAGGCGGCAAGTCTTTCCTCCAATTTTAGAGATTTGGGCGAGAGGCTTGCATTTTCCACTACCACCGGGACCTTCTGCCCGGTCACCTTATCCGTGTAGACTCCCTTCATCGCCAGCGACAAAAAGAAAATAAGCGCCACCGGCATCAGAAACAAAAGCAGAATCGTCTGCCGATCGCGAAGCAGGATCAGCATTTCTTTTCTGAACAGTTCTTGAAGCTGCCTAAACATCACGCAACCCCCTCCCGGTCTTCTCAAGGAAAAATTTTTCCAGATCATCAATGCCGGACATGGGACCGTCGAAAATCGTCTCGCCCTGATCCACCAGCGTCACGCTGGAACACAGGCGCTGGGCCTCTTCCATCAGGTGCGTGCACAGTAATACCGTCATGCCGGCGGCGTTTAACGCGGTCAGGGTTTCATAAATGTGATTGCGGCTTTGCGGATCGACGCCGACGGTGGGTTCATCCAAAAGCAATAGTTTCGGCGCATGCAGAAGCGCCACGGCCAGATTCAGACGACGCTGCATCCCGCCGGAATATTCGCCTACAAAATCGTCGGCATGCTCCGTCAGGCCGGTCTGCCCCAGCACGATTTTCGATCGGGCGGAAATTTGCTCATCAGGGAGATTGGCCATGGCGCCGAAAAAACGAAGATTCTCACGTGCGGTCATTGTCTTGTAAAGCGAGATGGGCTGCGGCGCATAACCAATAGACAAGAGCGCCGCCCGATCCGGCATTTTACTTTTATGAATCAAAACTTCGCCTGAATAACCTCTAAGCTGTCCGGTGATGATGCGCATCAGCGTGGACTTCCCCGCGCCGTTAGGACCTAAAAGCGCGTGCATCCGACCCTCCGCGACGGACAGCGAAAAATTCTGCAAGGCACAAACCGGCGCGCCCTCATAGCTGAAGGTGACGGATGAGACACCAAGCGCGTTCATGCCTTAAGGTTCCTTGCAATCTTGTCCAGGTCACGAAACAGTTGCTCTTCACGCCCCGCGCAGATCAGCATCAGTCCGCCCGCTTTTTCAAACGTCTCCTCCGACTGGGCCCGCTGCTTGACGATGCGTGCGGACACGATGGCAAACTCGCGCCAGATGTCGCCGATGGCCGTCATTTCCTTTGAGAGGTCGGACAGTTCCGAAGAACCGAATAAATCGGCCACTTCCTGCAGGAAAGCGGCGTACATGAAACGGAAGCCCGCTCCGCCCGTACCGACTTCCTCCTGCATGCGGACGATATTGGCCAGACGCCGGCAAGCTTCTTTGAAACCGAGGGTGTCCGGACTCTTGACGGTTGCGCGGGCCAGATAGCGCATCCCCCGGATACCGACAAAGGGGAAGGGAATTCTCAGCATCATATTGCAGGAATCCTTCATCGCCGCGATGCAGGCCGAGCGAAGATCCGGATTTTGCGGCACGGATTTAGCGTAATACATGAATCCCTTCGGTTCGAGCGGACCGCGCGCAAACCTCGCCCGTTCCAGATCCTCGGTCAGGCAGTCCACCGGATGCTCCAGCACGGGGTCGCTGACGCGGAAACCGTTTTCAATTTCGCGCAAAACGATAATATTGTGACCGTTAAATTGAAAACGAAAGCGGTTGGGAAAATAAGAAAGCCAGTAGATGTTGGTCGTGAGCCCCACGATATGCCCCTCTTTGAGCACACGCTTCAATTCATCCATTCCTTTTTGCGGATTGCGATACTTTTTGGTAATGAACTCTCCCCCCAGTCGCTTGGCAACTTTGGCAAAGAGGGTACCTGGTCGCGACCGGTAAGTGGAAATCGGCAACCCTACCCACTTAATAAACGGCAAATGCCCGAAGAAAATGCCGGAGCCCACGCCAAACGCCATGGGTTCGGAAATTTCCAAGCCCTTGTCCCGAAACAAGGCGGATGTGACACCGCTTTCGCAATGCGCGTAGTGATGATGAACAAAAGGTTTGCCGGCGGTTGTGATTTCAGTAGTCATGAATGAATCTTTACCTTCCTTGTGATGAATGCGGCACCGTGTTGAGCTCTTCCATGGTGACCGCCAACGCCAGTGCGTAGCGGTTCAAAACGGAATGCTTGAGCTTTGGAAATATGTCCGGGCGGAAATGACGTTTGACGCGAAACACCGCGATGCCCGCCGTTTTTCCCAGAATCTCCGGGTTCATCTGCCTGCGCTCCATGTGATAACAAAGCGGGCTTTTCAGACCGGCCAGCACAGCTTTCCTTGTGTCTTCGAGCGTCGCGGCCAGTTCCGTCACGGCCAGATCGTTTACGACATCTTCTGTTTCCCAACCCGTGCTGGTCACGACCACATACTTGCCCTCGTCATTGAGTGCGTAGCAGGCGCGTTTTTCGCCCTCGTAATACGTAATGTCCTGTGGCACTTCGTTTACTTTCATTGCCGGCTCCTGCCCTGTCATTATGAACGGTCATTGCTTCTTATACTAAAATGAACATAGCGCAAAGCAAATTCTACTACCATAGTTAATTGTTGTTTTTATTGATTTTTCTACCAAGAAATGGCTCGAAGTGATGCCACTCGAAAGGATGCTGCGACGCAAACCGCGCCAGATCATCGGCATAGGTCTGCACGGAGTCCAAAACCGCCTTTTTTCGGTCCGCGCGCGTGGCGGCAAAAACCTTTCGCCCCGGAGACACTTTGATATGATATTTTCCCGCAGGACGCTCATACACGAAAAAAGTCATCAGCGGCGCGCCCGACATCAAGGCAAACAAATGCGGCGTATCGGGCAGACGGGCCTCATGACCCAGAAAATCCACCGTAACGGACGTCTGCTCGCCCCAGAGCCTATCGCCTGTCATAGACACGATGCCGCCTTCGCGCAGGAAATTGATCCCTTCGAGCAATGCGAAAGGCGACTTTTCTTTTTCGTCGGTGGCCACGATTTTAATGCCGGATTCGGCCAGTTTTTCCTTTTGAAGCTTCTCCACCTGTTCTTTATGTTTGGCGCCCAGATAGAGCATCACCGGCAGCCCCTTGCTGTTGAGCTTTTGCGCCGCGAGTTCCCAGTTGCCGATGTGTGACATCACAATAATGGCGCCGGTTTTGTTGGCCACAGCCTCCTCAAGATGTTCCCAGCCCTCGCGGATAAATTCAGCCTGATCCGCCGCCCAGGGAATAAAGCGATGGATATAAACATCGGTAAAATTATGAAACTGCTTCCAGACACAATATAAGTGATAGACGAAGCCGCGCCCGGTAAAAAGCGCCCGGTAAAATTTCAGACTATCCGTTACGCGCCCCGGAAATAAAAAGAAATACCCCGTAGCGATACACCAGGAAAACGTCCGGAAAAACCACAGCCCCAGCTTACGGGAAAGATAAACGCCTATTTTGTATGTAAGTTTTTTCATTAATTCATATCTTCATTTCTTTGAGCCCCCCGGAGGGGATCTTCATAATGGTTTTTTCTTACCCGTCACTTATTGCCTGTGGCCCATTACCCCTTACGCCTCATGATTTCAAGCCCCGGCATACTTCCCCAAAGCCTTCAGTTTCGCGATTTCCTCTTTTTCCAGTGCATTGAAGGCTACTTTGCCGACCAGGGTTTTGGGCAGATCGCTTCTGAACTCGATGGAACGGGGACAACTCCACTTGATCAGATGTTCACGGCAATAGTCAATCAGCTCTTTTTCAGTGTCGGGGCTTGCGTCCGCAGGATCCTTCAGGACAACAAACGCCTTCACTGTCTGCACCTGCGCTTCATCGGGAACGCCGATCACACAGACTTCCTGCACTTTCGGATGTCGGTAGAGCAGATCTTCCACCTGCGCAGGATAGACATTCATGCCGGATGATTTAATCATGCGCTTTTGCCGCAATTTGAAATAAAAAAATCCGTCTTCATCCATTGTGCCGATGTCGCCTGTGTGCAGCCAGATGCGGCCATCTGCATGTCGTTTTAAAGTATTCTCGGTTTCCTCGGGATGGTCAAGATAACCCAGCATCACGGCAGGACCGGACACACAGATTTCACCCTCTTCGCCCAACGGCGCTTCATCGGTTGTTTCCAGACGGACAATCTTGGCCAGCATATCCGGGAAAGGTACGCCGATGCTGCCTTCCCGGTAATAGCCCAGAGGCGTGGCCATAATGGCCGTGACGGCTTCCGTGAGTCCGTATCCTTCCAGAAGCTGCACGTTGCCGCCCTGCGTCTTGACCATACTTTCAAATCGCTCTTTGACGGGCCGGGGCAAGGAATCCGCACCGGAAAAGGTGGCCCGCAGGCAGGCCAGATCGGCTTTGCGCATTTTGGGATTACGGGAAAGCGCGTCATACAGGGTGGGCACGCCAACCACAAAAGAAGGTTTGCGCGAACGAATCAGATCGGCAACTGTCTCCGGCGTAAAGATCGGCACCAGGATGCTTTTGCCTCCCCCCATGAAGCAGGCATTGATGCAAACACCCAAACCGAAACCATGAAAGATCGGCAAAATCGCCAGAATAGAATCCGCACCGGAGAGCTTTCCCCATTCCGATACCTGTTTGCCTTCACTGATAAAATTCATATTGGAGAGCATGATACCTTTGGGTACGCCGGTTGTGCCGCCGCTGTAAAGAATGACAGCCAGATCGTCGGTGCTCATTTGCGACCGGGGTGCTTTGGCGTATTTGCCTTTCATGAGATCAGCCCACCACCTGACCATTTCGTCAGGCGGCACTTTCGGAATCAGGCGACCTTTGGTTAAATTAAACCCAATGCGTTTGAAGAGATTCAGGTAATCCGGAATCCGCGCCAGGATGAGCGTTTCTAAAGGCGTTATGCTTTGAACTTCCTTGAATTTGGCATAGAAAGCGTCGAGGGTCAGGGCAAAGCGGCTTTTAGCCACATTGAGGTAAAATTCAATTTCTTTGGCCGTGGAGAGGGGATGGATCATGCTGGCGACGGCGCCCAGTTTGTTTACGGCATAAAAGCAGATAATTCCTTGTGGCGATGTGGGCATGGCAATGGTGATTCTCTCCCCTTTTTTAAGACCCAGCGATGCCAGAGCATCGGCACACTGACCAATCTCGGATATAAACTTGCGATAGGTCGATGTGTAGCCGAGAAAATCATAGGCGATGGAATCGGGATTGTCCCGCGCCGTTTGAGCAAGCGCTTCATACAGGGTGACCCGAGGATAATCGATGGTATGCGGAACATGCTGATAAAATTTCAACCAGGGTTTGAGCTCATACATCTTCGCACCTCCTTTTATCTTATCTTCCGCCTTGTGCTCCTACGCTTCACTCTTCGCGTTTCACGCTTCACGATTTTTTTCCCACAAACCACTTTTCTTCCACACCCGGGGTGGGTGAAGTATGAACCCGGACACCAAAACCGGCGGCGGCCATGAAACCGGCGATTTCTTTTTCCTGACGGAAGCGCTGCGGGATTTTTGTGAATTTCAGATGCGCTGCTTCGATCCAGCGTTTCCAGGGAACTTTTCTGCTCGATGGAACGGTAGCACGGATCAATAACGTACCGCCGGATTCCAGCTTCTCATAGATGCGATGCAAAACCAATTGTAATTCTTCATCATTGACATAATGGAGCATGTCCAGCATGGTGACATAATCAACGCTGCCATCGACGTGAGGCAGGTCGGGGGCCAGGCCTCCCTGCACATGGCCGCGCTCACCGATCACCCGGTTGGCAATCAATACCCTTTCTTCATCCGGTTCCAGGCCAAACACTTGTGCCTGCGGATAGATTTCCAGAAGCCAGGTGGCCGGGATGCCATAACCGCAGCCGATATCAATGATCCGGCGGGGATTTTTCACATACTGATTCAGCTCGCGAAACATCGGATCAATAAGAATTTTAAGCCGGGCAAAAATACGCGGATAAGCGGGCAAGTGCCTGTAGCGTAAAATCGTCCGACGCAGGTGCTCTTTGGAGCCAATCGCCAATGCGCCTGTTGGATATTGAACCTGCGCAAATATTTTTTCCATTAAATACGGCAAAATAAAATAGGCCCCGATTAACGCATAGCCGATGCCTAAAAATGAGACTATCCCGATGCTCTTCAAAAGCGCATGGTCGGCAAAAATCAGAACGCCAAAACCGATCAGGGTGGTGCAAGCCGACAAAAACATCGAAAACTTGATGGTGTGCATGGCCGGACGTTTTTCGTCAAAGTTACGCTGATAATGGCAGATATAGTAAAGCGCATAATCATCTCCCATGCCCATAATGATAATCCACAGCATGATGCCGGGAATATCCAGCGGATGGCCGATAAGCTTCATTGTGCCCAGCGTGGCGCAAAGCGCGAAAACAACCGGCGCCAGCGCCGCAAGCGACAAACGCCAGTCCAGAAAATGTAAAAAGGTGATGCAAACAAGCCCCAGGCTGATGATCAGGGCAATTTCCAGAAACATGTTTTTCAGAAAATCGCTAAGCCTTTTGTTGAACAAATCCGCATCGAAGAGTTTGACGAACCCCATGGTTGAAACGCTGTTATATAAATCATCCGCGCTATAATTTCCCCCGGCGGTAAGCAGGCTCAATTGCGTAAACCCTCCCGGACTTTTGGCAATGCCCAGCATTTCAAAATATTTCGCAGGTATTGCAAAGACGCCGGGATCTCTTTGATCAACGATTTTCCAGAAGGGTGCAAAAGCACCGGGCGCAAAGCCGTTTGCAAGCGCCGCCGCATCAAGGTCCCGTTTCAGGGCCGCCACACGATCTTGATTCCAGAAACTGCGCCAGGCATCAAAATTGCGTTGAGCCGATGGTTGAGATGGGAATAAAACGGATGGCAGAAATACCGGAGCAAGTTTTTCTTTCTGCACATCAGTTGCCAGAAGCGTCATCAATTGTTCATTTTTTTTCTGCAATTCCTCCATACTCGACGCTTCCAGAAGAACGTAACTTTTTCCGGAAAGATTGCCCCAGGTCTCCTGCAATTTTTTTTCGGCGCTTATGGTTTCCTTGCTCATGGAATTCATCGCCTGCAAATCGACATTGAAGACCGGCTTGGCAAACATCAGCATGATCAAACCAAAGATAATCGCGGCGACCAGCTTCCATTTTG
Organism: uncultured Smithella sp.; assembly: GCA_964547345.1. Classification (GTDB taxonomy): domain Bacteria; phylum Desulfobacterota; class Syntrophia; order Syntrophales; family Smithellaceae; genus UBA8904. The sequence continues at coordinate 39,556 of CAZJMX010000007.1, forward strand.
CCGGGGCGGCGATTTTGATCACCGCATTAAACAGGAAACGGTTGGGAAGGCGTTTGGAAGGCGGCATCGATGGAAATACTTTGGGAAACACAAAATGGACGAACAACAGGGCAAAAGCAACACCCAGCGCGGAAAAGACGCCGATTTCGGCCAGGATTTTAAAATCGCTGATCAAAAGCAGCAAAAATGCGCCAACGGTGGTCAGCGTCGCCATGAGCTCCGCCGACCAAACCTCGCGCGCCACCTGTTTGCCGTAAGTGGTGTAAGGCTGATCCAGAAAAAGCAGATACGCCATTCCCATATCCACTGTAAAGGCCATAATGGCGCCGCCGAAACCAACAGACAGTATCGACATGGATTTGAATAAAAAAGAACAGACAAACAAGGCGGCAATGGCTCCCACCGTGGAGGGCAAAAGCGCCAGAAGACCAATCAGGGGACGGGGAAAAGCGAAGAGAATCAGAAGAATGATGCACACGGTCGTAAACGTTATGGCCAACTGCACATCGCGTTTGGCGATGGTTTCGTTATCCAGCGCGGCGCGGTAGGCGCCAACGGGCGTCAGGATGTACTGATCCTTTAGATCCTCATGGGCTTTTAGTTCCTGCCGGCAATCCTCGAGAAGTTTTTCAATTTGGATGGCTCTTGCAGAGTCTGTTCCCGATCCGGCAATGCGGGCAATAATCAGCGCATGACGGCCATCCGCGGAAAGCAGTTGGCCTGAATAAAACTGAGCTTGCTTGGCCGGAAGCAGCGCGGACATTTGCCCTAGAATGACGCCGGAAAACCCCAACGGGTCTTTGGACATCATCTCGGCCCGGCCGATGCCTTCGAGTTGTTCCAGGTTCTGCCGGTTTCGCGCCATCGCTTCCCGTATTTTTGCAGGCGTGAGAAGCGGCTTGATTTTTTGTTCCAGATCGGATGCGCTCAAAAGCGAGGGCAAATTACTGTTCACATGTAAGATCAGCTCCGGAAAAGAATTCGCTTCATCACTGATGCCGACTTTAGTAAACAAACCGCTCTTGTTTAATTTGTCCGTGAGAATAGACGCCGCTTTGACCAGCGAACCCTGATCACCGGATGCTTGTTCCAGATCAATAAAAATTTTATCCTGGATGGGTAAATGACTGATCACCTGACGGGCGGAATTCAACACCGGATCGCTGTGCGGCAGCGATTCCAGAATATCGGTTTCAATTTTTAAAGAATGGGTCTCCCAGAAAAAAAGCAGACCGACCATGACAGCGGTAACAATAACAATCGACCATTTGACGGGGTATTTTCGCGGCGGCATGCAAACCTTTAAATTAACACCATTATTTTTCCATTTTTGCCTTGGTTTTTAAACCACATTTCCCGGACACTGGCAAGGGAAAAACCCGGCAAAAAAACTAATTTAATACACTAATAATATCAGCAGATTACATATCAATAGTTTTTTCAAAAAATGTTAAAGTTTTTTTCCTAAAATGTCGATTTAGAAATCGAACGAGTTTTCTGGGGTGTTTGTAAATAACTCAGGATGGCGGAATCGAATAATGAAAAAACTACAGCGGCCTTTAGAAACCATTTTCCGTTTGAGGCCGAAAGAAATTGTAACATGATTCCAGCCGTATCGACGAAAACGGCACAACCGGAACTCGATATACCCTCCGTGGCCCCCTCCCGGGGGGTATTTTTTTCCATCATCCACATACCATTGTTTTCATATAGGCGAGTATGACGTGACGAAACGGGAAGAAAAACCTGAAATCAACCTGAAGATGAAGAAAGTTCTGGTGGTCGATGATTTTTTCAACTTTCGTCTGACCCTCAAGAATATGTTGCGTTCATTCGGCATTATGTATATCGACGACGCGGCCAACGGCGAAGAGGCCGTCAGGAAACTGTCGGTGCGCCGGTTTGACATCATCTTATGTGATTACAATCTCGGCCCCGGAAAATCCGGTCAGCAGGTTCTCGAGGAAGGCAAATTCCGCGGATATATCGGCTATGCCAGTATCTTTATTATGATCACGGCGGAAAACACGACGGAAATGATCATGGGCGCAATGGAATATCAGCCGGACGCCTACCTGATGAAGCCTTTCGCCAAGGAAGTCCTGGAAAAACGGATCAAGAGCATCGCCGTCAAAAAACTCAACATCCGGGACATCGAAAAAGCCATCACCGACAACGACTACGATCATGCCGTCCGCATTTGTGATGAACTGCTTGCGGAAAACCCCGGCAACTTATCTGAAATCATGAAGCTCAAAGGCGAAACCCTTCTTAAAAAAGGGGACTGCAAGCTGGCCGCGGAATTTTACGACAAAATTCTACAAATGGGCAATGTGGCTTGGGCACAACTAGGCCGGGGCCGGGTGGATTTTCTTTTGGGCAACTACGAGCGCGCCAAAGATGTTTTCGAACGCGTCATTGCGCAAAATGACAAAATCATGCCTGCCTACGATTATCTGGCCAAGACATTATTGAAAATAGGCAACCCGCAAGAAGCCCAGGATGTCCTGGTCAAAGCCGTCGCCATCTCACCCCGGGCCCTCCTGCGACACAAAGATCTGGGTAATCTGGCCTACAGCAATGAAGACTTCAAGACCGCTGAGACATCTTTCAAAGCCGCGGTAGATCAGGGCAAAAATTCCTGTTTTAAAAATCCGTCGGACTACACCCATCTGGCCAAAACACTGGTGCATTGCGACGCGCCCCAGGAAGGCCTCAAGGTGCTGGGCCAAGCGCTTCGCGAATTTCCGGACAACAGCGATACGCGTCTTCATTTAAGCGTTGCCGAAAGCTATGTTTACACTAAAATGAATAAAACCGCCGAGGCCAAGCGGGCGCTGGCGGATGCGCAGAAGTTCGCGGCGGATCTCCCCTCCGAAATTCCCCATGATCTGGCGCTTGATCTGGCCCAAGCCTATCTCATGACAGGCAACACGGCAAAAGGCACGGCCATCATAAAAAACATTGTAGGCAGCTATCACGACGACGAGGAAATTCTGGATCATATCCGCGCCGTCTTCAAGGAAACCGGGATGTCGGAACAGGGCGACGCGCTGATTGAAAGCACGCGCGATGAAATCCTCCGGCTCAACAACGACGGCGTCAAACTGGCGCGCGACGGCAAGATTGAAGAAGCCATCCTCTATTTTGATAAAGCGGCCGGACATTTGCCGGAAAACAAGATCATTAACGCCAACGCAGCGCATGTGCTGATGTTGTCCATGAAACAGAAGGGCGCAAACCCGGAAGGCTTAGCCAAAACCAAAACATATCTTGACAGAGTGCGGAGAATTGATGAAAGTTATGCCGATCTCAGCACTTTATTATCCATGTATCGAGAACTGGCCGCCAAGGATTGAAAATGGAAGACAAAATGAACTTCTCCGACATTCTGGCCTCGACGCTTCACGACACCAAAAATTCCCTGGGGCTCCTGTTTAACAATCTGGAGGACATTATCGCCAGTTGCCGCGAACAAAACTGCGCGAGGCACGCTGATTTTTACGCACTGCAATATGAAATTCAACGCCTCAATCACAGCCTCATCCGGCTGCTTTCGCTTTATAAGGCCGAAAAATCGCAGTTGGCCGCCAATATCGACTATCACGCTATCGACGATTTTCTGGAAGAAGTCGCCGTGGCGCATCAAAGGCTGCTTGCCTCACGCGGCATCCAGCTTGTAACGGAATGCGACAGCGGACTGATCTGGGCGTTCGACCGAAATCTGATCGGAGGCGTTCTTGACAACATTATCAACAATGCTTTCCGATACGCGCTCTCCACGGTCAAAATCCGCGCGTTTGCTGAAAACGGCTATCTCGTCGCGCAGATTGAAGACGACGGCAAGGGCTACCCGCCCGCCATGCTGATCAACGAAAACAAGCAGCCCCGATTCAAACAGGAAATCGATTTCAAAACAGGCAGCACGGGCCTGGGGCTTTATTTCGCTCTGATGGTCGCCGCGATGCATGTCAATCATGAAAAAGAAGGGTTTATCTCCATCATCAACGGCGGGGATTTGGGCGGAGGCGTCTTCTCCATTTACTTACCCTGAGGCAAGGAACAAACACATGGCGAGCAAAATTTCCAACATCACCGAACTTTTCCACAGGTTTCACGCATGCGAAATGCAGCTCAGGCAGGGTAAAATTGCCGCCTGCCTGATTGCGTTTCGCGAAGTCATCGAAAGAATGACAGCCATTCCCAAGACGGAAAAAGAAAAAAAAGAATTGCATGCCGGCATTGAATTATTTTTAAAAGGCCTGTCGGCTCATAAAAAATTCCAGGAAATATTCGGCGTCGTAGCCTTCGGCGACACGGATCTGGAAACCAATCTGGAATTCATCAAAAGCATGATCATCGCCCAGGAAGAAGACATCATCGAACGCATCAAAAGAGAAGAGGAAGCCCTCGAAGCCCAAAGGCTGGAGATCGATCAGGAACAACAAAGACAGCTGGAAGAAATGCGCAAAAAAATAGCGCAGGCGATTGAATTACTCGATTCGGGTGATCAGCCTGCGGCCATGGAGATTATCGGCGAAAGCGATGAAATCCGCGAAGCCGTCGAGCTTCACTATAACGACTCCGGCATGGAAAGCCGCGCCAATCAGGCATTTGACGAGGCCGTGCAACATTATACCAAGGCGCTTATCGTATCGCCGGAAGACGAAAATCTGCATTATAATATGGGCCGCGCCCATTACGAGGCAGGTCGTCCGGACAAAGCGGAGAATTGCCTGGCGGATGCCATGAAGATCAATCCCGACTTTCAGGAAGGGGAAGTTTTTTACCAATATCTGCTCAAGCTCAACCACCCGGCACAAGCCCAGCCTGCGCATGAAAACAAATCCGGCGGGTTCCTCAAAAAAATATTCGGAAGATAGGCTCTGCCTTTTACTTCTTCAACACTTCATCCAGACGGATGCCGACGGCTTATTTCCTCCGGAGACTCCAGAGCCAAGCGGAAGCGTAGAAAGATGGCACAGCCAAGTCAAGGGCAATTTCCTAAAGAAAAAGAACTTAATAATCAAGCCCATGGACCTTCGCTACCCGGTATTTTTTGAATCACTGAATAGAATTTGTAACGTCACCCCGGAAACGGTCGCGCGCCGACGCAATGCACAAATACGAGATACGAACGACGAGATACAATTCACGCCTTATCAGCCAAAAAGATCTGTTCCACACGGCGGAAATCGGTTTTGCCGGTGGCGGTGCGGGCAATAGAGGGAACAATTTTAATGCGGCGGGGCATGGCGTAAGGCTCGAGTTTTTCCAGAATCATTTTTTTGAGTTGCGCTTCCGCCAGATCGCAGGCAACCAGCGCGGCAATCACACTTTCACGGCCTTTCTCGGCGGGAAGCGCGATAACCACCACATCGCGAACGGTCGGCAGGGTCTGAATCTTGTTTTGCACATCGAGCAAATCGACGCGCTTCCCGGCAACTTTGACAATGCCGTCGGCGCGTCCCAGCAGAACAAAGCGGTCATTTTTGTCAAGTTGGACCTCATCGCCTGTCACGCAAAAGCCATCTGCGTCTTTGTCCATCTCACGCGACACAAAATCCGACCGGACGGCCAGTCTTTTCCCGGAGAGCCGCCAGGCCACGACATCGGCGGGCTTCCAGCTTTCGGTGTTTTCACTGATGCTGCGCGCGGCGATACCGCCGGTTTCCGTCGATCCGTATATTTCGGTAATCCCCAGGCCGGTTTTTTTCAAGAAATGCGACGCATCGGAACGGTTTAAGACACCCGATGAGGAAAAGGCGATTTTCAAAGACGGAGCCGAGAGGTTTTCGACTTTCAAAGACCGGTAATGAACCGGGACGCTCACCAGCACGGTAGCTTTGTGCCGGTTGATGGTGGAGATGATCTCCTGCGGAAACGTAAAAATTTCCGGCATGACACGGGCATGGGCCAGTAAAGGAAGTAAAACGGAAAACAACAGACCGTAAATATGATACGGCGGAACCGTGGACACCAGCAGGTCTCTGGACGTAATATCGAATTGATCCCGCAAATAAAAAGCTTCGGCCAGAAGATTGCGAGGCGTCTTGGACCAGACCCTGGGCTTGCCGGTCGAACCGCCGGTGAACAGGCGCAAAAAAGAGTCATCCGGATTGCGCATGTCGTCGGGATCGAGATCGTCGGGGTTTCCCGCAAGCGGTGTGATAATTTCCACGCCGGGTAATTCTTCGGGGTGATCCGCAATAGCGGCTTCAAAACTGACGGCCTCGTTCATCTCCATCAGCGCGTGGGCGGAAAAGGAGTGCGGCAAAACCAGCTTGCAGGCGCCGGAAAGCGAGGCCAGGATGGATGCGGCAATCACGGCTTTGTTCTCCGTGCACAGGCAAAGGGATTTATCCACACCGCGCCGGGTGAGCGTTTTCTTCAATCCGGCAGCCAGCGCAAAAATCTCGCCGTAGGTATAGCCGGAATAGGTAAACTCGCGAAGACAGAGGGTCTTAGACGGCGCAAAGATTTTGCGATACGCGCTGATAAAATGGTCTTTTTCTTCTGTCACCATGCCCGGATTCAAACCACCCCTCAAATTTGAAACAGCGTTTATCTATCGGAAATGAAGAAAAAAATCAATGCAGGTTTTTATCAAGGGCTCGGCACGCGAAACATCCGCTTTATCGCAAGCCCCAGGGGGCCGGATGTTTTTTTTGTTGACTTTGCCGCCCTTTTCTCAGTAATTGGAAAAGAAAAAAGGACACCGAACCGATGATCGATATTGAAGCGTTGATCCCACACCGCAAACCGATCAAAGTCATCACGGATATCATCGAACTGGATGAGAATTCCGGCACTGCCGCCGCCGTGGTTAACGAAAACTGGCCGCTTTGCGACGGACGGACGGTCAGTTCGCTCGTTTTGATTGAAGCCATCGCTCAGACGTCCGCCGTTGTCGAAGGCCATAAACGGATGCTTGAAGGGAAAAGCGGCGCAAAAGGCTGGCTGGTCGGCATCAAAACCGCCGACTTCAAGACGGATGCCATTGCCGTTAATACATCGATCACCGTTCATGTCGAGAGCCTATATTCCTTTGACAACTACGGCGTCATTGAAGGCGTTGTAAAATCGGGCGAGGATATTCTGGTGACGGCGATATTGCAGGCGATGCGCCTCAATGATGATGTGTAAAAAACCATAAAGGAGCAAAATACAATATATGGATGAAAAAAAGGTAGCCATTGTAACGGGCGCCAGCCGGGGCATCGGCCGGGCGACGGCGGTAGAGCTTGCAAAATGCGGTTATTATGTCGTGATCAATTACAACGCGAGCGCTGACGCAGCAGGCGAAACACTGGCCCAAGTGCAGGCGGCAGGCGGCGCGGGTGAAGTGATCAAATTCGATGTAGCCAATGGCGAGGAAGTCAAGGAAGCGCTGGCTAAAATCGTCGAAGCGCACAAAAGAATCGACGTGCTGGTCAATAACGCCGGCGTGACGGCGGACGGCCTCTTCATGATGATGGGCGAGGATGAATGGAGCCGCGTCATCAACACAACGCTCAATGGTTTTTATTATGTCACAAAACCCGTCTTGCGCGAGATGGTCCGGAAGAAACGCGGGTCCATTGTCTCCGTATCCTCCATTTCCGCCATGAATCCTAACCGCGGCCAGGCCAACTACGCGGCGGCCAAGGCAGGCTTAAACGCTGCCACAAGCTCTCTGGCCAAAGAAGTGGCGCGTTTCGGCATCCGCGTGAACGTTGTCGCACCGGGACCGGTTGAAACGGATATGTTAAGCGCCATGCCGATACCTGCCGACCAGATTAAAAATATTATTCCCATGGGGCGTGTCGGCAAGCCCGAAGAAATCGCCCGCGTGATCCGCTTTTTATGTTCCGAGGATGCTTCATATATCACAGGACAGGTGATCTCCATCAACGGCGGTATGTTCTAATGTTCTATCAGGTAACAACAATGAAAAAAACATGGCTGTTATTGCTGGTATTTTTTGCGGCGACGACTCAGTCTGTATGGGCGAATGATTTTGAACAGCTGCGGAAGGATTCGGTGCGCATCAAAACCATTTCCGCTGATTTTGTCCAGAAGAAGTCCATGAAAATTCTGTCCAAACCCCTGATCTCGGACGGGAAGTTTTATTACACCGCGCCGGATTTCATCCGCTGGGAATATACCAAACCTATCCGAAGCGTTGTCATTTCCGGCAAGGGCGCAACGAAACGCTACATCGCCTCCGGCGGAAAAATGGTCGAAGATAAAACCGGCGGCGCCCAAGCCATGAAAATCGTGCTCGATGAAGTTGCGGGTTGGATGAGCGGAAAATTTGATACCAACCCTTCCTTCAAGGCCACGCTTCAGGAAGGAACCGCCACAACCATCACACTGGTTCCGATGGAAAAGAGCATGGTTGCTCTGATTGAAAAAATTGAAATTGTCGTTTCCCGAAAAGACGCGCAGGTTAAATCCGTGCGGATTGTGGAGAGCGCCAGCGCCGAGACGCGCATAGACTTTTCGCGTGTCGTCGTTAATGCGGACATTGCCCCGTCCGTATTCCAGGATGTCCAATGAAAGGCGTCTGTGTCCTGATCGCAACACTTGTGCTTGCGGCCTGCCAGAACTTGCCGGTCATCGGCCCGCCGCCCGCGTCAGGCAGCAAGACGGCCTGCCCGTCAGTATTTGCCGAGACTCCCGTCCGTTTTATTCACGCCATTGAAGCGCGCGCAGCCGGAAAGACCCAGGCCGTCATGATCGGCGTGACGGTTTTGAATCCCGAAACCCAAACCATCGAAAGCGCGATTGTGAGCCCGGAGGGCCTGTCGCTTTTCGAGGCAACGGCGGTTGCAGGTGATATCAAAGTCAGCCGCGCGCTGCCACCCTTTGACGCGCCGGATTTTGCAAAAAACATGATGAACGATATTGAGTTGATTTTTCTTGCGCCGCAGGGCACGCTCAAAGAGCAGGGAATATTGGCCGACGGACGGGTCGTTTGCCGCCGGCATCAGGAACAAGGCGGCTGGGTCGACGTAAGTCAAGACGCAGACGGTCGCATCCGCATTCAGCGCTATTCGGAAAATGCTAAGCCCGAACGCACCGTGACACTTACGCCACAAGCAGGCAACGCCTACGCAATGATTGTTCTTCAGGCGGCTGGATTGATCGATTACACCCTGATCATGACGCTGATCGAATCCGAAGCCGTTGCCGATGAGGCAAAAAACGAACCGCCCATTAACAAACCCTCCCAAGGAAAGGCTCCATGAGAAATCCCGTTGAAGGTAAAAATATTGTTGTCATTGGTTCAGGAATTGGCGGTCTGTCCGTAGGCATTCTTTTGTCGGCGCTGAAATTCAACGTGACCGTTGTGGAAAAAAATCCAATGCCGGGGGGATTGATGAATTCCTATCGGAAGAGCGGTATCGATTGCCCCGTGGGCGTTCATTACGTGGGCGCGCTGGCTGATAACGAACCCCTGGGCAAAATGTTTTCCGTTTTAGGCATTGGCGTTGATGAATTGTTTTACCGCATGGGACGAGACGGCATAATCGACCGCTATATCTTCGACGATTTCACCTTCGATCTGCCAGTGAGCGTCGATGCTTATGAAAAAAATCTAAGAGACGCGTGTCCGGAAGATGCCGGGGCGCTCGATATCATCCTGAAAAACCTGCGCGACATTGCCTCCCGGATGATGAACCCGTTGTTTTTACTCAATCAGGGCGATCCGTTTTCGACCATGGATTATTTCCAGCCGATGGGGGAACTGCTCGACGAACGATCCGCCTCACCTCGCCTTCGCGCGATCCTGGCCATTCCCTGCCAGCTCATCGGCGTGCAACTCGATGAATGTCCGATTATTTTTCATCACATGGTGGTGGCCAGTTACTTGTTTTCATCCTGGCGGCTCAAAAAAGGCGGCTCGCATATGACGGATGTTTTTGTCTCTCGCTTCCGTCAGTCGGGCGGATCACTGATTCTGAATAAAGCCGTCACAAAAATCCGGACCGAAAACGGAAAGGTTTCAGGAGTGGATCTGTCGAGTGGCGAAACATTAGACGCGGATGGCGTTGTGGCCGCCATTCATCCAAAAATTCTCTTGGAGCTGCTTTCGCCAGGCGATTTACGGCCGGCGCTTCAAGAGCGCATCCGGGCGCTTGACGAGACGGACGGTATTATTGCCGTTCAGGCCGCAATCGACGCGGCGGCGCACCCTGAACTTGATTATAACATTTATCGTCTTGCCACCAACGATCAAGGATTTATCGAAGACGGCATTTTTTACCAGATCCGCGAAGGCGATCACAAAAACAGCCATCTGCTCTCCATCATCACGCGGTCGCTTTATGAAGACTGGCGTCCTTGGGAAAATACGAAAACGGGGAAGCGCGGAGCGGACTACGAAGCAAAAAAACTTGCCCTCGCCCGTGATCTGATGGCCAAAGCCGAAGGCGTTTTCGGCCCGCTCAAAAATCCGCGCATTCTGGACGTGTTCACACCGCTGACGGTGCGCGATTATGTCAATTGTCCCGAAGGCTCCTGCTACGGCGTGTTGCGTTCATCCCGCCAGCTGCTCAAAGTGGCGTCGCTTCACAACATACCCATAGGCGGGCTTTGTCTGGCAGGGCAAAACGCGCTCGCACCGGGCGTTATGGGCAGCATCCTCGGATCGCTTGCCGCCGTCCGGCAGATCATTGGTCAGAAACGTTTTGCCGAGGAATTCCATCCGCAACTCTCAAGGCTGGACGTCCACGCTGATTTATGTTAGCTTTCGCGGCACTTGCGTCCGGAGCCGGTCGGTCCTCCAAAGCGGATGCGGAATATTGAAAAAAGCCGGTTTTTTTGTTAGTCCATAATCAACCACCTCGCAGCAAGTTGCGGAGAATTAACGCTCGTCTTGCAACAGCGGGATTAAAATTTAAAGGAATCAGGCCAAGTCCATGACACGTCAGGATATTGAAAAAGAAGTCCGCCATATTTTTCTGCGGGAATTTGAAGTGGAGAATCCCGAACTGGATGTCAATCTGCGCGAAGCCTATGGTTTTGACAGCATCGATGCCATTGAACTGCTCCTGGAAATTGAAAAATTCCTGGGATCGGAACTTCAGCAGGAAGAAAAAAAGCAGGCGATGGACATTCGCACACTCACTCAGATTATCGATTATATTGAAATGCTGGCCCGCAAGCGTGGACTCATGGCGGGATGAGGGATTTTTATGGAGCGCAGAGTTGTCATTACGGCCGCCTCGGCCATCTCACCTATCGGGCACGGTAAAGATCAAATCGTGGAGAGCCTGCAAAAAGGCGTCTCCGGCGTGAAAACACTGCGCGAGGACGAGTTGATCAGCCGCTTCATCCACTCCCGTGTTTACGGCGCCGTGAGTTATCCTATTGAATATGAATTCGCCCGCCAGCACCGCAAAACCATGGGGCCGGTGGCGTATTACGCCTGCCAGGTGGCCAAGGAAGTTTTAGCTCAGGCGGGGCTTCCCGGAGAATTTGTCACCTCCGGCAGATTGGGCATTGCCTTCGGATCGATTCACGGCTCGCCCACCGTCCAGCGCGATATTTACAAAATATTTTTTGAAGCCAAGGATAAAGCAACCTATGCCAGCATCGGCGCGGTGGATTACCTGAAATCCATGGTGCACACCACCGCCGTCAATATCTCCAAGATGTTCGGCATCACCGGCCGTATTATTTCATCAGGCACCGCCTGCACGACGGCCAGCCAATCCATCGGCTTCGGTTATGAAGCTGTCAAGTTCGGTATGCAGGACGCCATGATCTGCGGCGGCGCGGATGAGTATGACACCATCACGGTCGCGGTTTTCGATAACCTCCTGGCCTGTTCCACCGCTTTCAACGATCAGCCCACGCGCACCCCGCGTCCGTTTGACCGCGCACGCGACGGCCTGGTCGTCGCCGAAGGGGCAGGCGCGGTGATGCTTGAAGAATATGAATTTGCTAAAAAAAGGGGCGCGCCGATTCTGGCGGAAGTGATCGGCTTTGCCTGTAACTCCAACGGTGGCGATTTGATTCTGCCCAATCTCGACGGCATCACCAAAACCCTGAAGCTGGGCCTGGAAAACGCAAAAATCAACGCCTCGGAAGTCGATCTGGTGAGCGCGCACGCCACCGCCACCAAGATGGGCGACATCATTGAAGCCCAGGCCATGGGCGCGGTCTACGGCCAAAACCCCCATGTCGTGGCGCTGAAAAGCTACATGGGGCATACCATGGCGGCCTGCGGCGGCATTGAAACCGTGATGACGCTTTACATGATGCAGGAAGGCTTTATTGCCCCGACGCTGAACCTGGAAGAAATCGATGAACGCTGTGCGATGGTCAACCACGCTCAGAAGCTGATTGAACAACCGGTCAAAACGGCGGCCATTCAGAATTTCGCCTTCGGCGGCGTCAACACCAGTCTCGTGATACGAAAGTTGACCTGATACGAACATGTTTATTGCCACACTCACCCGGCGCATCATCGACTTTGGCCTGACGGTGCTTGTGTGGGTCTATTTCCTTTTCGGCTATCTGGTCTTGCTGCCGATTTTCCTCGTCCCCTATTATTTCATCTGCCGCGATGTCGCAGCCGCTCTGCAGAAATTAAACCATCTGCATCTGAAAACGTTTTTTCTCCTGACCCGGACGTTGATGCCGCGCACCACCTATCAGATCGATCCGGCGGTGCGCAATCTTCAATCGTCCGTGATCGTATGCAATCACATCTCATATCTCGATCCGATTCTGCTGATATCGCTTTTCCCCCGCCAGACGACCATTGTCAAAAATACCTTTTTCAGCGTGCCGATTTTCGGCTGGTTTTTGAAAAAGGCCGGCTATGTGCCTTCATCGCCCGCGGAAATGTATGGCGCGGCGATGATTAAAAATCTGGAGGACATCAAGGGTCATCTGGCGGCAGGCGGCAATTTGTTTGTGTTTCCGGAAGGCACCCGCAGCCGCAACGGAAGACTTGCGCCCTTCAATCGCGGCGTATTCAGCATCGCGCGCTACTGCAATACGGATTTGAAACTGGTTTTTATCCGCAATACCGACCAACTGTTTCGTCCCGGCACGTTTTCCTTCAACACGCGCGAATCGAACATCATCTCTGTGGAGTTGATCGCCACTCTGAAACCGGATTATCAGGCGAACAACTTCTCCATCAATACCGTCGCTGATGAGGCCCGGAACCTCTATAAACGACGCATCGCCGGCAATACAGCACAGAGAGATTCCGGAGATCAGAAACGATAAACGAATAAAATCTATGGAGGTCGGAATATGGAATTACAGCAAGCCGTTTTAAAAAGACGAAGTGTTCGCAGGTTTTCGGAGGAGGGCGTGACGGATGAGGAGTTGCGGCAGATCTTTGAAGCCGTGCGCTGGTCGCCTTCGTGGTCCAATACGCAGGCCTGGGAATTTGTGGTCGTGCGCGACAAGGATTTAATTGCGCAGGTGGTCGGAACCTATTCAGGAAAAAATCCCGCGACCAAATGTTCGCTCACGGCCTCCGCTCTGATTGTGGTCTGCGCGAAGACCGGCATTTCGGGCTGCTATGACGGACAGCAATCGACCAAATATGATTCCTGGTTCATGTTTGATCTGGGCATCGCCACGCAGACCCTTTGCCTGACGGCTCACGAAATGGGACTGGGCACGGTTGTCGTGGGGTTGATGGATCATGACGCCTGCAAGAAAGTGATTGCCCTGCCAGACGGCTACGAAGTGGCCGCCGTCATCCCTATCGGACGCCCTGTAGGAGATCCCAAGGAAGGCCCCGCGCGCAAGACGGTTTCGGATATGGTGCATCTGAATACATTTGAAAAAAAAATGTTTTAGGACAGCCCGCAGGGAACGGGTTGACCCCGTTCCCTGCGGAACGAATAACGCCTCACGCAAGAGGAGATACGAGCGACGCTTCTCAGTCGCTCAATGCTTCTCTGATCTTTTGTGCCAGATCATGCAGCCGGTAAGGTTTTTGGAGGAAAACGCGGACGCCTTTTTTCATAATGGCCTGCGCTTTGCCGTCAATGCTGTAACCGCTCGACAGGATCACCCGGACAGACGGGTTTACGGCCTTGAGCTGATCAAATGTCTCGCCGCCGCTCATGCCCGGCATGATCATATCGAGGATGACCAGCTGAATATCGGAATGACTTTGACGGTAGATTGCCAGTGCCTTCTCGCCGCTTTTAGCGGTGAGGATCGTATAGCCCAGTTCACTAAGCAGCCTGCTTGTCACTTCAGTGATCACTTCCTCATCATCCACCAGCAGAATGGTTTCCCGGCCGCCCGCAAGTTCCGTTTCCGGCACATCATCGGAGGCAGCTTTTTTCCCAGAGGCCGGCAGATAAACATGGAAGGTCGTCCCCTGCCCCTTTTCACTGTATACCGTGATCATACCGCCGTGACCTTTAATGATGCCGTAGGCGGAGGCCAGGCCCAACCCCGTTCCCCGCCCCATTTCCTTGGTGGTGAAGAACGGATCAAAAATCCGCTTTTTGGTGTTTTCATCCATGCCCACACCGGTGTCGGTGACTGACACTTTAATGTAATGTCCGGCTTTTAAATCGTAGAGATCCGCCGACGCCTTATCAAAAACGACGTTTTCCGTTTCCAGGTACAAAGAACCGCCGCCCGGCATCGCCTGCCAGGCGTTGACAAATAAATTCAAGAGCACCTGTTCGATCTGCCCCCGGTCGACTTCCGCACTCTGGACGTTGTCCGCATATTTTTCAAAAATGCGGATTTCTTTCCGGGTCCGGCCGAAGAGATTGATGGATTTGCTGATCAAATCATTAAGATCCGTCGGTTTGACTTCATAGCGGCCCGAGCGGGCGAAGCCCAGCAATTGTCTGGTCAGGCCTGCGCCGCTTTGCACCAGCATCTGCACTGCCTTGAGTTGCTCGTAATAGGGATGGGTGGTATCCACCTCCAGAAGCATGATCGATGCATAGCCCTGGATGCCCATCAACAGGTTATTGAAATCGTGGGCGATGCCGCCGGCCAGTGTGCCGATGGCTTCCATCTTCTGGGCTTGATAGAGTTGTTCCGTCAGCTTTTTATGTTCTTGCTCCATGTTGATACGGTCGGTCACATCCCTGGAAACACCACGGAATCCGACAGGCTTTCCGTCTGCGTCACGAATGAGGGAGACGGACATTTCCAGATGGGTAATACTTCCATCTTTTCTGATGATTTCGTAGTCTGTCATGCGCGCGGGTTTTCCGTCCTGGTAGATCTGACTGAATACAGCCTTCGCTTTGGCGGCCATTTCCGGCGTTGAAAACCTATCGTGCTTCAGACCGATCATTTCCTCGCGGCTGTGTCCCGACCAACTGAACGACTTGTTGATGAATGTAATATTGCCTTTCAAATCCGTTTCAAAATAATCGTCGTCGATGTTTTCGATGATCGTCCGGTATCTTTCTTCGCTTTGACGAAGAGCCTCCTCGGCCCTTTTACGATCTGTAACATCAAGAATGAAGGCTATCGTAGCCGGCCTGCCCTTGTAAATGATGCCGACGGCACTGATGTTGTTGACCACCACCGATCCGTCCGGTTTCAAAACACGCACATCATAATTCGACGGCGCAGGCTCGCCTCGTCTCCTGGCCTCATAATACGACTTGACCCTTTCCTCGTCGTCGGGGTGCGTATAAATACCCACCGGCAAACCGATAATCCCGCTTTGTTCCCGGCCGATGGTTTTGAGAAGGTTTTGATTGGCGTAAACATATTTGCCGTCCTGGATGATGGTAATGCCGTCATTGGTTTTCTCCACAGCGGTCCGGTAGAGTTCTTCACTTTCGCGCAGGGCTTCTTCGGCGCGTTTTCGTTCGCTGATGTCAGTAATAAAACTGATCACCGCCGGTTTACCCTGATAAATGACCTCCGTTGCCGTCACCGCCAGCATCACAATGGAACCATCCGACTTGACACCGCGCGACTCAAAATATGAGGAACCTATCTTGTTCTTTTTTCTGATCTCGTATAATTTTCTTCCGAGACCGACGTCTTCCGGATGAGTATAAAGATCCATGGGTTGGCCGACAATGGTTTCGTCCGGTCTGCCGAGCGTATTCATAAGCCGCTGGTTGGCGTATAGGTAGGTGCCTGTCCGGATGTCGGTAATGGTGATCCCGTCGTTGGTGCTTTC
This sequence comes from uncultured Smithella sp., assembly GCA_964547345.1. Taxonomy (GTDB): domain Bacteria; phylum Desulfobacterota; class Syntrophia; order Syntrophales; family Smithellaceae; genus UBA8904. The sequence continues at coordinate 55,694 of CAZJMX010000007.1, forward strand.
CAGCGCCGTCCGATACAGAGCCTCGCTTTCCCGCAGAGTCTCTTCCGCTCGCTTTTTCTCGGTGACGTCGCGGATAAAGCTCAGCACGGCCGGATTGCCCTGATAAATAATATCCACGGAGACCGAGTTGATGTAAATCATGGACCGATCCGGCCGGATAACGCGCAGGTCGTGGCTTCCCGACGTCGGTTCGCCCCGGAGTCTTTTGCGATAACTCTCCTGAAGCATTTCCTGATCATCACGGTGCACCAGCGCGCCGATCGGCTTGCCGATCGGATTTTCATGGGGGATGCGCAAGGTATTTAGAAACTTCTGGTTGATATATGCGTATCGTCCGTCCTGCACAATGGACACGCCGTCGCTGGTGGTTTCCAGCGCCGTCCGATACAGCGCCTCACTTTCGCGCAGGGTGTTTTCCGTTTTCTTTTTTTCCGTAATATCCGTAAGGAAGGCCAAAACGGCGGGATTCCCCTGATAGATGATGGACACGGCGGAGACATTGACATAGCCGATAGACTGGTCCGGCTTGATAATGCGCAGGTCGTAGTTTAAATGGGGCAGCGCCAATCCCTGTCGCCTGGCTTCATAATTATCGCGTAGAATTTTCCGGTCATCCGGATGGACGAAAATACCGACGGGTTGACCGACAAGGTTCTCCTCCGGCCTGCCAATGGTGTGCATGAGCCTCTTGTTGACATAGACATATTTCTGATCCTGGATAATGCTGATGCCGTCATTCGTGTTTTCGAGCGCCGTCCGGTAAAGGGCCTCGCTTTCACGCAGACGCTCAGCCTGCCGTCTATGTTCGGTGATATCATGCACCATCGACCGGGTCATGACAAAGTCGCCCTCAGGGCCGATGACCGCCGAGGCGGTGACCAACACGGGAAAGGTCGATCCGTCCTTGCGCAGCATGGTGTATTCCACTTCGCGCACGAAGCCTTCCTGCTTCACCCGGTTAAAAGCGTTGTCGAAATCTTCGCGGCTGATCGGCGTCAAAACCTCAGAATAAGGTTTGCCTTTCAGTTCTTCCAGAGTATAACCCAGCCACGCAAGTTCCGTGTCGTTCATCCGGACAATATTGCCGCTTACGTCCAGTGAATGATACCCGCAGGGGGCATGATGATAAAGATCATGAACCTCCCGCGCGGATTTCAACAGATCCGCCTCCATGTTGCGCCTTTTTTCCTCTACAGCCGCCGCGCTGCGAACCCTGGCGACGGAATAAGCAACGGCGGCAAAGGACAATAGGAGGATCAGCAGGATAATCGCGAGCTGATTGCGGAAGCTTTTCATCGGCGCCAGCACGGTGTCTTCCGGCGTGGCCACAACAACCGACCAGAAGGTATTCCCGATTTTTATCGGCAGATAAACCGCATGCTTTTTTAGAATCTGAGCCGCTTCGCCTTCCTTTTTATGCTCAAACGTATACGTGGTGGCCCCTGTTTTGCCCTTCATCATGTCGCGGGCCATCTCCAGGATATCGGGAAAATCCTTGCAGGTATCGAAAACGGATCGCCCGACATGACCGGGAATGGGACAGAAAATTTCAATCCCTTTTTCGCTGATCATCCAGGCATATCCGGACCCTTCGATTTGAATATCCTGTAGATATTTTTTAGACAGAGCATCAAAGGAAATGAGGAAAGCGACTGTGCCGTCAAAAACCTTGTCCCGATAAACCGGGGCATGCATGGCAATAGCCTTAAAACCCTGCTTAGCCAGAAAGATTTCACTGATCACCGGTTTGCGCGTGCGCAGAATTTCCCGGACGTGCTCTTGACCGGAAATATCGGCGCCGATCGTACCGGGAACTTCCGGAGAGGAAAAAAGGATAACACCTTTGGCGTTGACCCGAGTCACAGCTTCAATGTTGTTGGTCGGTATCTCCTGAATAGACTTCATCAGGGCTTTGCCTTGCGGATTCAGGCGGATGATATGATCATTTTGGGCAATATAATAAAGCGTTTCTCTTTGATGCTCAAAGTAGGTTTCTATGGCAGTTGCCGCAAGCCGGGCATAAACCACCTGGCGGTTATTGAGCTCCGCGATGGTTTTTTTCCTGACCTCATTATAAATAGATATGAAAAAAGCGACAAAAACGATAACACCCGTAAGCAGGAAAACGAGCTGTTTTTTGTAAGACAGCATACAGGTTCCTTTCCAGTTAACAAACAACAGGATATTCGCGTCTAATTGACTGCCACTATAGTCAAGTTTATCCGGACAAGTCAATGAAATATTGGCGGGATAAACCCAACCGGACGTCCGGATAAACTTTAATATTTATTTGACTTTTTTGTGTCTTAATTCTAAGTTCGGCAAATTTTGAAAAACCCTTGAAAGAATAAGTCTGAAAAGATTGATGAAAAATAAGAAACGCATTGTAATCACAGGATTAGGAACAAAAAACGCTATCGGCGGCACGGTGTCGCAATTTGCCGAAAACTTGCGCGCAGGCCGATGCGGTATTGAAGCCATTGATCTGTTCGATTCGACCGAATTCCGGACACATAAAGGCGGCCAGGTGAAGTACTTTAATCCGCGGGAATCCATTCCACCTGAGTTTTCACTAAAAAGGATGTCCCGGGCCGATCAACTGGCGTTTGCCGCGGCGCTTGACGCGCTTGCCGACGCCGGCCTGTATCCACTGCCGGAAATTCTGAAGGAAGACATGGGCGTGGCGGTGGGCGGCGGCTCCGGCGGACTTTTGGAAGCGGAGAGCTTCTATTCGGAGTTAATCAAGAAAGGCTTGCACCACTCCAGGTTTTCCCGTCTATCCACCATTTATTGCGCATCGTCGGCCGACCGGATCGCCTCGAATCTGGGACTTTACGGCCCGAAAACAACGTTCATGACGGCCTGCTCGGCCGGGGCCACCGCGCTGGGTTACGCCAGAGATTTGATTTTAAACGGCCAGGCTAAAATGATGCTCGCCGGCGGCGTGGAACCGATGTGCCGGATTACTTACGCCGCGTTTAACGCGCTGAAATCCGTCGATGAGGACGTTTGCCGCCCGTTTGCCAAAAACCGCGCCGGACTGTCGCTGGGTGAAGCATCCGCCATCGTGGTGATGGAGACCCTGGAATCGGCCCTGGCGCGGGGAGCCAAAATATATGGAGAATTTCTGGGATACGGCGTCACCTGTGATTCCTTTCACATGACCGCGCCCGATGAGAAAGCCTCCGGCGCGATGCGCTCCATGCAGGCGGCGCTCAAAGACAGTGGTCTTACCATTAACGACATTGACTACATCAACGCGCACGGCACCGCCACCCCGGTCAACGACGTGACGGAAACCAAAGCGATCCGGGACGTTTTCGGAAAGCGGGCCTATTCCATTCCGGTCAGCTCCACCAAATCGATGCACGCACACACATTGGGCGCGGCAGGCGCGCTCGAAGGAATTGTTTGCCTGCTGGCTCTGACGCATGGATTTGTTCCGCCGACCATTCATTCCGATGAGCGCGATCCGGAGTGCGATCTGGACTATGTCACCGACGGCGCCAGAGAGGCTGATCTGCGCGTAACGCTGTCCAATTCCTTCGCGTTCGGCGGCAACAACACCACAGTCATTTTCGGCAAATATGAAGGGCGAGGCGCGGTTCATGGATAATGATCAGAATCTACCCGATGATCAACGCATCGTCATCACCGGCCTGGGACTGGTAACGCCCCTGGGTGTCGGAAAGAATGAATTTTCCGAAAAACTTTTTGCGGGCGCAAGCGGGATCGATACCGTGCAGGCATTCGACGTAAGCACGCTGACGTCGAATCTGGGCGCCGAGGTGAAAGGATTTATGCCGCGTGATTTCATTTCCGTCAAAAATCTGCGGCGCATGGACAAAACATCTCTGATGACGACGGCCTCGGCCAAGCTGGCGCTGGAAGACGCGGGCATTACCATCGATGAGGAAAACCGCGACCGCATCGGCATCCTGCTGGGCACAGCCTTCGGAGCAACGGACATCACCGCGCAATTTGCCCAGACGTTGCTCTCCTGCGGCCCCTCTTCGGTCAATCCGATTCTCGTCCCCAACACCGTCATGAACGCGCCGGCGGGACACGCCTCCATCGAACTGGGATTTCGCGGCGTCAACACCACCGTAACGCATTTTGCCGTCTCGGCGGAAACCGCCGTCGCCTATAGCGTCTCCGAAATCCGGCGTGGCGCGGCGGATGTCATGCTGACCGGCGGCGTGGATATTTTATCGAAATTCTATTATGAATCCCTGACAAAGTTTCGCGGCCTGTCACCCGGTGACGGAAAACCCGAAGGCGCCAGACCTTTTGACGTGGAAAGAAACGGCTATGTCGCAGGCGAAGGCTGCGGCCTGCTCTGTCTGGAGAGCCTGGCGTCGGCTCATGCACGCGGCGCCCGGATTTACTGCGAAATTGCAGGCTTCGGCCTTGGATCGTCGCCCGCCACACCCACCGGCTGGTCTGCGGATCCCCGGGGTATTGTGCGGACGCTCGAACGGGCGCTCGCCCATGCAAACAAAACGCCGGCTGACATCTCGGCGGTCATGGCGGCGGCCAACGGCGGCCGGATACTGGATCAGACGGAAGCCGCAGCTTACGGCGAGGTGTTTGCCCCGTGTGGACAAAAGCCTTGGATCACGTCCATCAAGGGGGCGATTGGCGAGAGTTTTTCCGGCGGCGGCATACGGGCCTGCGCGCTGGCGATGGCAATGGAAAAAGGATGCCTGCCGCCGACGGCGGGATTGGCCCTGCCGCTTGCGCCGATGAATTTTGTAACGAAAACAAAAAAGGACATGGACATTCAATACGCGGTTCTGGCCGGAATATCCTTCGGCGGAACTTACGCATACCTCATTTTTCAAAAATGAGAATCGGTAGCGAGGTTTTAATTTGAATATCGGAGAATGGATCAGCAAACGGGCGATTGTCGCGCCTGAAAAACCGTTTCTGACGGATAAAAGCAAAACCTACAACAACCGGCAATTCAACCGGCGGGTGAATCAGACGGCGCACGCCCTGGGGCGTCTGGGTGTCAACAAAGGCATGCGCGTCGCGCTTCTGATGTCGAATTGCAGCGAATTTCTGGAAATTTTTTTCGCCTGCGCCAAAACCGGCATCATTATGGTGCCGCTCAATTTCCGCCTGGCCGTGCCGGAGCTTCTCTATATCCTCCGTGACAGTGAACCGGAAATCCTGATTTATTCGTCTGAGTTTGCCGCCAAGGTAGGCGAGATCCGGGCAGCGGGTGTTGAGATCCGTAAAATCTATCGCCAGGGGGGGCGGGCGGATGCAACCGATCCATTGCTTGCGGACTATGTGGAGGGGTTTGAGATCAGCGAACCGCTGGAAATCCTGGGCGTCGATCTTTGCGATCCCCTGTTCATCATGTACACCTCCGGCACAACCGGCGATCCCAAGGGCGCCGTCCTGACCCATCAGAATATTTTATTCGGCGCGATTCATTCACTTCTGGGTTACGGCATCGACCGGTCTTACAAATCGCTGGTCATCTCACCGCTGTTTCATATGGGCGCGCTGGCAGCCTCGGTGACGCCGATTGTATACGCGGGCGGAAGCCTGATCGTCAGCAGCTTTTACAATGCCGCGGAAACGATCAAGACCATCTGTACGGAGAAAATCAATTACATGTTTGCCGTACCGGTGATGTATCAGATGATGACGGACGCGCCGGAATGGAAGGACGCGGATTTGTCGCATGTGCATTTTTTTATTTCGGGCGGCGCGCCGATCCCCCTTCCGATCATCCGGAAATATCAGGACGAAAAAGGTGTGGGCTTTGTTCAGGGCTACGCGCTCACGGAAACCGGACGGCTGACGTCGCTGGATCTGGAAGATTCGATCCGCAAAGCCGGTTCCGTCGGCAAGGAAGTCTTTCACGTCAACCTGCGCATTCTGGATGAACACGGCCTGGACGCGAGCCCCCTGGAGCCCGGAGAAATTCTCGTACAGGGTCCGAACGTCTTTGCCGGCTACTGGAACAAGGAAGAGGCGACCCAAACCGTCTTCAATAGCGGCTGGTTTCACACAGGCGATATGGGACGGCGCGACGCGGATGGATTTATCTACATCGTCGGGCGAAAGGTGGAAATGATCATCTCGTCGGGTGAAAATATTTATCCTGCCGAAGTGGAGCGGGCGATACAGGCGCTTCCCGGCATTCAAGAAGCCGCCGTCGTGGGCATGCCCGACGCCAAGCGCGGTGAAGTGGTGGCCGCATTTGTCATGGCGCAGAAAAATGCCAAGATCTCGGAGGCCGATGTTATCAACGTCCTTTCCGGAAAAATCGCGCACTATAAAATTCCCAAACGAATTATTTTTGTCGATGAGTTTCCGCGCAATGCCGGCGGAAAAGTGTTAAAAAGAATTTTGAAAAAGCGCGCGGAAGAGATGTGAGCATGGAGATGGTTCCTTACAGCGACGAGCACCGCATTTTCCGCCGGTCTTTCCGGAAGTTTCTGGAAAGAGAAATTATCCCGCACGTGGATCAGTGGGAGGAAGACGGCATGGTCCCGCGCTGGGCCTGGAAGAAACTTGGCGATGAGGGATTTTTGTGCACGTCGGCGCCGCCCGAATACGGCGGACAGGGCGCGGATTTTCTGTATAGCGCGATCCTGATCGAAGAAATGGCCAAGGCGAACTTTTACGGGCTTTCCGCGCGTCTGCACAGCGACGTGGTCGTGCCCTATATTGTCCAGCTTGCAACAGAAGAACAAAAGAAAAAATATCTGCCCGGCTGCATCAGCGGCGATATCCTGACGGCGATTGCCATGAGCGAACCCCAGGCCGGAAGCGATCTGGCGGGCATTCTGACCACCGCCACGGAGGATGGCGACGCGTTTGTGCTCAATGGACAGAAGACCTTCATCTCCAACGGGATCCATTGCGATCTGGTCATTGTGGCGGCAAAGGATTCGCGGGAAATAAATCCCCATACCGCCGTGGATTTATTTTTAGTGGAAGCAGGAACGCCCGGTTTTGAGAAGGGTAAAAAACTCAACAAAATCGGTTGGCGCTCTCAGGACACGGCTGAGCTCTTTTTTACAGACTGCCGGATTCCGAAAAAAAACCGCCTGGGGCCCAAGGGCACGGGTTTCAAAAACCTGATGACGAATCTTCAGCAGGAGCGCCTCATCTGTACGATTGGCGCGCAGACGGCGGCGGAATTCATCCTCGACGAAACAATTCGCTATTGCAAACAGCGGCAAGTGTTTGGTAAGTCACTGGCGGGTTTTCAAAATACGCAGTTTGTGGTGGCCGAAATGGCGTCGGAAGTAAAAATCGGCCGAACGTTTGTGGATCAATTGATTGTAGAACACTGGCAAAAGCATTCGGTCGCCACGGATGTTTCCATGGCGAAGTTTTGGGTGACGGAAATGGCCTGGCGCGTGGCCGACCGTGCGCTGCAGCTTTTCGGCGGCTACGGCTATTGTGAGGAGTATCCGATCGCACGCGCCTGGCGTGACATCCGGATTACACGCATACTGGCCGGGTCCAATGAAATCATGAAACAGATCATTGCCAAAGCCGTTCTGAAATAGAAGAAACGGGGAAAGAGGAATTATGAAATTTTTGCTGATTTATCCCAAATGGGAAAAACTCGACCGTCAGACGCGATTCACCTTGCCGCCGCACGGGCCGGTGGTGATGGCTGCCGCCCTGCCTTCTGATGTGGAGGTGACGTTCATCGATGAAAATGTCGAACCGATTGACTTTGACGCATCTGTTGATTTTGTCGGTGTCTCGATGATGCTGACCGCACAGGTCAGACGGGGCTGGGAGATCGCCGATGTGTTTCGCGCCCGGGGTGTCAAGGTCATGTGCGGCGGAATTGCCACCATGCTGCACGCCGAGGAAAGCGGAGAACATGCAGACGCGGTATTTCTGGGTGAAGCCGAAGGCCGGATGGAACAGGTCTTTGCCGATTTCAAATCGGGCCATCTGCAAAAAGTATACAACTACATGCAGAATTTCCCGCCGATTGAAAGCGTAGGACCGGCACGGCGCAGCATTTTAAAGCGCGAGATGTATAACTATCGCGGCGTGCAGATGGTCGATCTGGTGCATGCCTCCCGCGGCTGCCGCTTCAACTGCTATCCGTGCGCTGTGAGATTCCTGGGCGGCCGGAGCTTCCGTCCGCGTCCCTATGACAAGGTGATCGAAGAATTGGCAGGCATTGAAAATAACCGCCTGTTCATGGTGGACAATTCGCTTGCGCAGGATAAGGACTGGGAAATGGGATTGTTCAAAGAGATGATTCCGCTCAAAAAGAAATGGTGCTCTCACCCGATTGAAGACGATGATCAGGTGCTGGATCTGGCGGCGCAGGCGGGCGCCTGGTTTGTCTATCAGGCTATCTTTGATTCGTCCGACTTCATCCGCGACCGCGTGAAGCGCTATCACGATCACGGCATCAAGGTGGAAGGCAGTATTCTGCTGGGGCTGGATTATCACACGGAAGATTATATCAAACGGTGGATGGATTTCCTTTTGGAGATCGAGCTGGATATGGCGGAATTCACCATTCTGACGCCTTTCCGGCACACGCGCACCTTTGACGATCTGCATAACGCGGGGCGAATTTTTTCCTATGACTGGAACGACTACACCTGCGGCAAAGTCGTCTTTCAACCGAAGATGATGTCGCCTGCAAAACTCCAGGAAATGTATTCCTACTGCTGGGATCGATTCTACGAGGAAGAGCCGCAGAACTATAAAATGTTCAAGATGCTTAAAAATGTCATGGAGAAGGAAAAGGCGGACGGTACGTTCAAAGAACGCGTGCGCCGCTGAAAGGAGCAATACCACGATGAGGAAAATTGGCAAAAAGGCCGCTTTGGTCATTGACGGCGGTTCTGTCAGTTTTGACGACCTGATTGCCGTCTCCAAAGACGGCATGAAAGTGACGATCAGCAAAAAGCCCGCCTTTGTGAAACGCATGGAGGCCACGCGGAAAATACTGATGGCATCCCTGGAAAAAGGCGTTGCGGTTTACGGCGTGAATACCGGCTACGGCAAATCCTGCGGGAACCGGATCAGCATGAAAGACGCGATGAGAAACGGCGTCAATATTTTTCGCTTTCACGGGTGCGGCACAGGCGAGCCCATCGGCATTGAAGAGACGCGGGCAGCCATGCTGACCCGCATCATCTGCCTGGCGCGAGGCTATTCCGGCGTTTCCATCGGCCTTTTGCAGCAGATGGCTGATTTTTTAAACGCGGGCCTCACGCCCGTGGTGCCCGCAGAAGGCTCAGTGGGTGCCTCCGGCGATCTGACGCCCATGTCGTATATCGGCGCGACGCTCATGGGTGAACGCGACGTCTTTTATGAAGACGACATTGTGCCTGCCGCCGTCGCCCTGAAAAAAGCCGGCCTGAAACCCTACACCTACCTGCCGAAAGAACCGCTGTCGATGGTGAACGGCACGACGACCATGACCGGCATTGCCGCTCTGACTCTCGAGCGGGCAAAGCGCGTGCTGGATGCCGCGATTGTCGCCACGGCGCTGTCCGTTCATGCGATGAAAGGCAACGCCCATCATTATCATCCGGTGATTTCCGAGGCCAAGCCCTTCCCCGGCCAGACCTATGTCGCCAAGAAAATCTCTCACCTGCTATTGTCGAGGGTCTCGGCGCGGCACCTGGAAGACGAAACGCTCGAAACATTGCAGGACCCCTACTCGCTGCGCTGTGCGCCGCAAGTGCTGGGTGTATTGTACGACGCGCTCGTCTGGATAGAAAAATGGGTCGAGACGGAAGCCAACTCATCCAACGACAATCCGATATTTGATCCCGCCACAGGCCAGGTGCTGATGGGCGGCAATTTCTACGGGGGTCATATCGCCTTTGCCATGGACGGCCTCAAGGCCGCGCTTGCGTCGGCTGCCGACATGTGCGACAGGCAAATGATGCTCCTGGTCAACCCCAATCTCAACCGGGGGCTGCCGGGCGATCTGGTGCGGTTAAACGGCGCTCAGACCGGCCTGCATCATGGCTTCAAGGCCATGTCGATTTCGTCGTCGGCGCTCGCCGCCGAGGCGCTCAAAAACACCATGCCCGCGGCGTCGTTTTCCCGTTCGACCGAATCGCACAATCAGGACAAAGTCAGCATGGGAACCATCGCCGCCCGGGACGCGGAACGGGTGTGCACGCTCACTGAGCGCGTCATGGCCATTCATCTGCTCGCGGCGGCGCAGGCCTGCGACATCCGGCAAAATATCCGCGTCCGGCCGCTTCTGGCCAAGATCCTCCAGAATATCCGGACCGTGAGCGATGGGGTGGTCGAAGACCGGCCGCTGGATGAAGACATTGAAAGAATGTGTGTTGTGATCCGTTACACCGACTTTTTCAGGATGAAACCATGAGCTTTGAGAAAAAAAGTTTTGAAGTCAAACTCCGTGTTCCGTTTTTTGATCTCGATCCGATGCAAATCGTCTGGCACGGCAACTATCTCAATTATTTTGAAGTCGCCCGCGCCGCGTTGTTTGAAAACCAGGGTGTCGATCTGTATTCCTACTTTGACCGGGAAAAAATTATCTTCCCCATCATCCGGACATCTACCAAACACATTTTTCCGCTCAAACATCGCGACGAGGTCATCATCAAGGCTACGCTCGTGGATGCCCATATCAAGCTGGTGGTGGATTTTGAAATCCGCAAGGCCGCCGACAACACGGTCTGCGCGCGCGGGCGCACCGAACAGGTGGCGGTGAAGACGCCGGAGATGGAAACGCTCTTCAGTCTGCCCACAGACATTCAGAAACTCCTGGGGGTCGTATAATGGACGATTTACTCAAAAAATCTTTTGTGGCCGGTGTGGAACGGGTTGCCGCGTGGGCGGATCTGCTCGACGCCATTAATGTGTTTCCCATCGCCGACGGAGACACGGGGCGGAATCTCTCCATCAGCCTCTCCCCGCTTCGCAATACTGGTGAGCAGCAGGACAAAATCGTCCGCCAGTTACTGCTTGCCGCACGCGGCAATTCCGGCAATATCGCATCGCGCTTCTTTTCAGCGTTTTATCAGGCTTCGTCGCCCGCCGATCTGAAGGCGGCGGTGCAGGAAGGAAACGCCAGAGCCTGGAGCGCCGTTTCCGATCCGCGTCTGGGAACGATGCTTTCCGTATTCGACGCGCTCGAAGAAATCCTTTGCCGCAACGATTATAGGCCCGGCAAAAACAGCGCCGACGAGATCATTGCGCACCTGGAGCAGGCCGTGCGCGAGACGCATGATCTGCTGCCGAAGCTCCAAGAGGCAGGCGTTGTGGATGCAGGGGCTTTGGGCATGTACATCTTCTTCGAGGGCTTCTTCTATACCCTGGCCGGGCATGACAATCATTATCGGCCCGTGACGGATGTATTTCCAGACCGTCTGCGGATATCTGCTGCGTTTAAGGAAGTGTCGGAAACCGGTTACTGCGTGGATTTTGTAGTAAGAGCCGATGCCGGGTCGCCCGAAGCCCTGACAAAAATCGCCGGCTCCCAGGACAGCGCCATCGTCATTCAGGACGGCGATCTCTACAAGATTCATCTGCACACGGACGACAAGGACAAAATCAAATCCCAGATGGCAAAGCTAGGCTCGGTGATGAATTGGGAGGACGATAATCTTTCCGCCCAGATCAACGAATTCATGAAGACGCACACCGATTCGCCTCTGCATATCATGACGGATGCGGCAGGCTCGCTCACCCGCAACGACGCCAAAAGATATGGTTTTACGCTGCTCAACAGCTATCTCAATGTCGGTGAAAAGTCGCTTCCTGAAACCTGTTTCCATCCGGAAGAACTCTACAGCGCCATGAGAGCGGGTGTGAAAGTGTCCACGTCGCAGTCCTCCGTTTTTGAAAGGCATCAGTTTTATGCCGCGGCTTTGGCGCGTTTTGAAAAAGTTTTGTATTTGTGCGTCGGTTCTGTTTATACCGGCAATTACCAGATCGTCACCGATTGGAAAAAAGAACATGATCCGGACAATCGTCTTCTGGTCATCGATACCGGTGCGGCCTCCGGAAGACTGGGAACCATGGTGCTGGCGGTGGTGCGGAATCTGGCACAAACCCGTGACATGGACACAACCTATGCGTTTGCAAAAAAAGCGGTGGAAACCTGTGAGGAGTATGTGTTTCTGGAAAAGCTCGAATATCTGGCGGCAGGCGGCAGGTTATCCAAAACGAGCGCCTTCTTCGGCGACATGCTGAAAATGAAACCGGTGATATCGCCACTGCCGGAAGGCGCCAAAAAAGTCGGCGTCGTGCGCAACCGCAAAGATCAGATCAAAATGGCGCTTGCAAAACTCTCGGCGGCGCTGGGCCCGGATGAAAACGCCCTCATCATGCTGGAATATTCAGACAATATCGATCAAGTGACGGAATTCGGCAAAGACGTGAAAAAACTCTATCCGAAGGCTGAGATTATTTTGCAGCCCCTGTCAGTGACGTCCGGCGCGCATTTTGGGCCGGGGACATGGGGCGTGGCTTTTTTGGCCCTATAGAGAGTGAATGGAACATGACTATCGAAAACAGCAAAAACCGAATCGCCTTTATTATTCCGGTCTACAACCACGCGGCGACGGTCGCTCAGGTTGTGCGGCAGGCGCAGGCGCTGGGGTATCCAGTTATTGTCGTGGATGACGGCTCGACCGACGACACGCCACTTAGTCTTGCGGAAATCAAAGGCATTACTTTGCTGCGCCATGAAAAAAATCAGGGCAAGGGTGCGGCGATTCTGACCGGCTTCATGGCGGCCTGCAATGAAGCTGATTTCGCAATCACGCTGGATGCGGATGGACAGCACTACCCGGAAGACGCCCTGAAGTTGATCCATGCGATTCCCCAGGGGAAGCGACCGATTATCGTCGGCGCACGAGAAGGGATGACGGCGCAACTGGGCGCTCATATTCCCTGGACGAGCCGCTTCGGCCGGAAATTTTCCAACTTCTGGGTCTGGATCTCCGGCGGTCCCGCCCTGTCGGATTCGCAAAGCGGCATGCGGCTCTACCCGCTGCCGGAGGCGCTCAGCCTTCCCACACGGGCGCGTCGTTTTCAGTTCGAAGTCGAAATCCTGGTCAAGGCTAAACGAAAAGGCATTCCCGTCATCGAAACGCCGGTGAGGGTTTTTTATCAGGCAGGCGAAGAACGCATCTCTCACTTCCGCCCGTTTGTCGATTTTCTACGCAACACCAAAACCTTCACGCGTTTGATTTTCAGCCGCATTTTTTCTCACCACTGAAATCAAATGGCCTGGTCTTTATATTTGCGGAAATAACTGAATAAGTCTTTGAATGTACCTGGCTTGTACTTTTCAAAATCCTCTTCATCTACGAAAACAAAATCGAAATGAATCTTCTTTTGCGACTGATTGATGTCGGCACACCATTTTTTCAAGCGTTCCATCTTTAGGGGCACATCAATTTCTTCCAGCCCTTTTGTTTCCACGATAAAAATATTCGATTCACCGGTCTTTACGAAAAAGTCCGGATAATAGTTGGAGACGTTCCCTTTGGAATCGACATAGTCAAGCGTGAAATGCACGGCCAGATAGTTCTTGGCAAACGATATAACGTCCGGCCATTTTTCCAGCGCAGAAGCAAATTGCAATTCCAGGTTGCTGTCGCCGATAATTTTATTGAAGAGGCTTTTCTGCGGCACCAGATAGCCTTGTTCTTTGGCCACGAAAGGTCTTGTTTGCCGGAGCTTTATATAATCCTTTATTTCCGCACTACCTTTATCCTGCACGGTCAATTCATTAATTTTTGTTTTAAATGTTGCCATGATGGTCTGAGCCGCACCGGGTTCCGACAAATTGCGAAGCGTGTTGAGATCATCAATATCAACAGGGTTTTTAAAAAGATGCTCCGTGATAAACTCCCTGACTTTCGGATATAAAACGTCGTAACCACTGACCAGACGCAGTTCCTTCATAATCCCCTGCGTGAAATAACCAATCACGCTTCGGTAATCGCCAACGGCGTTTGAATCCAGATAGGTCACATGGTTGGTTTCACCGCTCGTAATATCTTTGAATATAATTTCTCTTTTTTCTTCTTCCGTGTATTGCTTATAGTCAACCTTGCGGAAAATGAAATTAGCCGGACTAAGCTCTTCCAGGTTTTTATAATTTCGGTACATTCTTGGTGTCATGACCGGAATTTCCATGTCCAGTTTCTCTATATTTTTCCGGTCATTTTCATGATCCACTTCGATAACAATCGGCGTTTTGGCGCCTGTGCCTGCGCCCATTGGCTTTCGTTCCAGTTCAACGCCTTCGCTTTTGATGGATTCGACAAAATCCATGAAGGCATCGGTGCCGACCACGCTGACATATTCAGTCGCGTCGGCTCCCATGTACATTCTTCGCAATCCACGACCCAGCGTTTGCTCGGGTAGGATATTACTCTTCGCCGCATAGGCACGCAGACCGACAATGGTGGTCACGTTGCGCACATCCCAGCCTTCTTTCAGCATCAGCACCGAGATGATGACCTTGTAGGGGCTTTCCCAACTGTCGATTGAATTGGCGGCTTTGCGCAGAATCTCCAGTTCCTCTTTGCTCTTTTTGGAATCAGCTTCAGAGATTTCGCCGTTATTGTTCGTGTGAATAGTCAAAATAGCATCTTTTATTTCAGGATAAGTGGTTTTCAGATATTCTTCCACATCATCGCAATTCTTGGTGTCGTCGGTCATCACGAACAAAACGGCCTTCTTGCCCATCTTTTCATGTTCCGCATAAGCCTTGCGCCATTCCTCCATGCCCAGTGCCAAGTAGTCGGCATATCTTTCCGTGTATCTGGAACTCTGGCGCTCTTCGAGTTTGGCGCGGCTGGCCTCATCGGGCAACACGGGACGTTTGACCACATTTTGTGTGATGGCCTCAACCAAGGGGTAGTCGCAGACCGTCTGGACAAATATCGCGCCATTATTGTGCTTGGGCGTTGCGGTAAGATCAATCTGCAAAGAAAGAAAATGATCCTTCTGCTTCAGGCGATTATGGATATCTTGAATGGATTTAAACCATGCCAGACGGCTGTCATGGATATGATGCGCCTCATCGTTAATGACAATCAACTCATCGATTTCGCGGACGATGACACCCAGATCAACCTTGGAATCGTTGGTTTTTCCGACAGGCCTTTTGCCCAGAAAATAGTCTTCCAGGTTGTCATCATCAAAGCTGGGTTCAATATCGTTGCCGGCGTAAACGCGGTGTATGTTGGTGAGAAAGAAATTGCCGGTTTTCCGGACAATGGAAACATCGTCCTGAATATGTAGCGTCAACTGAAAATCATCCTGCCAGTTTTGTCCCTCGTAACCATTGTCGGGGAGCAGCGGATCATTAAAGAATATTTTCAATCCGTCAAAATCTGCCCGAAGTCGATCCAGCACGATGATGTTCGGCGCAATAACCAGAAAATTGGTCGCCAGTTTGGAGTCTGGTTCGTAAAGCTTGTGGAAATAGCACCAGGCGATGATCAGACTCATCACTTTGGTCTTGCCGCTGCCGGTGGCCATTTTGATCACCAGCCTAAGCCAGTCTTCATCAAAGAAGCCGGCGGAAACAGTGCCGGAGGAATCAAAGCGGATCAGGTCGTATTTATCCTTAACTTTGACGACCTCATAAAGATAGACGACGGTTTCCAAAGCTTCGCGCTGGGCGAAATAGTACTTGAAATTAAAAAGCGATCCATCGGATTGGGGCAGAATATGTTCCCGCTGAAACCACCAGTGAAGCAGCGCCCTGCTGGTGTCGGTTGCCCCTTCATAATCTGTATCGCGCCACTGGCTTACATCCTGACGGATTTTATGCACCAGTGGCGGCAGCAACTTTTCATAGCTGGATTCTCTAAGAGCTTCATCCGCCGGAAACCAGCGGTATTCGGGGGGAAGTACTTCATGCGGCGATTTGGGAAAGTTCGGATGAATGGCCATATGGTCTAAAATCCTATTTTATAGTCTAATTGAATTTCCGTAATTAATTGAATTACCTAGTCTATTTTATGATCATGGTCTAAAGTAGATATAAAATACAGCTATTAACATCTAATCCAAGGCAAGTAGCCATTACTTCTTTTTCAATTCCAGTTTCTTGATTTGTGAATCTTCCGTCAACAGTCGCATCTGACCGATGGCAATTTTATTGAGTTTGCTCAGACGCAATTCTTGTGGCAGCCCTTCATTAATAAATAGAGCATTAAGATTTTCCAGATTGGACAGGCAAACCAGTTGGGCCGCATTGGCATGGTCCCGGACGTTGCCTTTTTTATCATTATTTTTGTCCCGCCAGTCTTTGGCGGTCATGCCAAAGAGTGCCATGTTCAATACATCAGCTTCAGATGCATAAATAATACTTATCTGGGTTTTTGTCAGTTCCGATGGAATCAGGTTTTCTTTGATGGCGTCTGTGTGAATGCGGTAATTGATTTTAGCCAGATTGCGTTTGATGTCCCAACCAAGCTGCTTAAGTTCTTCATCTTTCAGTCGCTGGAATTCTTTGATGAGATATAACTTGAACTGCGGCGAGATCCATGAGGCAAACTCAAAGGCAATGTCTTTATGCGCGTATGTTCCGCCATATCGTCCTGCTTTAGCTACGATTCCTCTGGAATTTGTCTTCTCCGCCCACTGTTTTACAGAAAGGACAAATCTGTTGAGCCCTGCCTGATTTTTAATTCCCTCGAATTCGGGGGAATTAAAATCGGGGTTGTATATTCCCTCCCAAATACCAAGAAACTCAATGGTATTTTTATTTCTGAGCCATTTTTCAATCAGCGCAAGACCATTCTCTGTGCCTTTGACCATATCCGTCAGAGAAATATAATCTTCTTCATTTTGAGAAATGATGGTTATTTCTTTTCCTTGTACAGCAATTTTTTCAGCCATTACTTGCCTCCTGCAGTAACATCAACAATCTTCATCGTATCGTTGCCGAAGATGTCCACGACTTTGACGGCGATTTTGTAGCGGCCCGGTTGACATTCATGATAGGGCGTTTGCAATTCCAGCGAACGGTCTTTTTTGGTGCGGAAAGACTGCCATTCATTTTCAAAGATGAAATCGCCCGTCCACTTTTCTTCCATCTCGCCGCTGGCTTCATCTTTAACCCGGACAATCTCGCGCTTGCTTTCAAAATTAAAATCCACACTCCAGTAGTCAATCCAGTCCGTCCATTTTTTTGTCAACACTTCACGGGTGACGATGCCGTTTTTATCTTTACTTACCTTGATGATTTTCCCCTGCTCGACAACGATTTTATTTTTGCCGTCCTTGAGCGTTTGCGCCGCATTATCAACACTGTCCTGAGAATAGAAAACAGAAAAATCGGTTAACTCGACGGCCAGCGCCGGAAGCGTCCCTTTTTTACCGCTGCGGACAAGCGGCTTGACTTCGATGTAGGAAACATCGTGGAAGACAACTTGATTTTTTTCTATAGCGCGTTTATCGAAGACTTCGCGGGGAATGTATTTGAGCGCCAGGTCAATGCCCTTGGCTTTGGCTTCTTCCTGAATGTTGGGGAAAAGGCCCATTTCAAATTCAAAGGCCAGAATATCCACGCGGGAAATGCGTTTTTCGCGGCACTCCAAAATGATTTCTTCCACAAACAGGCGCGTCACCGGCAGGTTAATCGGTCCAACGGACACCAACCTCCCGGCTTTCTTGCCGTGGAAGCATCTGAAGTTTTCCGCGCCTTCCGCCTTGTAGGCTTTGAGGATCAAGGCAATGAAGTCTTTTTCTTTTTGTTCAAGTTGCTGCTGGCGTTCTTCTTCGCGCAGATTCATGTTGACGCCGATGTAATGCGCCCGCTCGTATTTACCCAGATTGAGGATTTCAAAAGCCCGGAAGTCCTTGCCGTCCGCTTTGAGTTGCCGCTGGACACCGATCAGCCGCTTGCGTGTGGTGTGAATGGCAAACTTGCCCAGATCGGAGCCAATCCATTTGCGGCCCAGCTTTTCGGCGACGGCCATTGTTGTACCGGAGCCACAGAAGAAGTCAGCCACGATGTCGTTTTCGTTAGAACTGGCTTTTATAATGCGGTCGAGAAGGGCTTCTGGTTTTTGGGTGGGGTAGTCAATTTTTTCCTTTGCTTGAGAATTGACAGGGAATACATCATCCCACAAATTTTGAACAGGTTTACCTTTCCATTCGTCTAAGAATTGTTTTCTCATTAATCTTTTTGATTTATCTTGTGGAAAATATAATCTTCCTTCTTTGTCCATTTGCTCCATTCGTTCTCTAGAAACAGCCCATCCTTTTTCTGGTGGAGCAAATCCTTTATATTCGTATTTCAGTGTGGGTCTATTTGCCGGGTTGCTTAAATCGCCGAGCTTGTAAACCCTTCCATCTGTTTCTTTATATGTGTATCGTTCCTTTATGTAATCCTCTGTGTCTACAGTTGTAAATTGCGGAATAAAGGTAAATTCATCAGATTTGTTGTAATAGAATAAAAAATCAGTTGTAATTCCAAATTGATTTGTCTTTTGTACTATACCTGATCTTCTTTTCCATACAACCATGCTATTAAATCCATTTTCACCAAATATTTCATCCAACACTAGTTTTAAAAAGCTACCTACCCTCACATCACAATGCACATAAATATTTCCATTGTCCGCCAGCAAATCACGCATCAGCACCAATCGTTCGTAAACCATGGCAATGAAACTATCGGCACCCTTACCCCAGGTGTCGCGATAGGCCAACTCTTCAAGTACATTTGGCTTTTTGGTAAAGGTCTCACTTGCCCCGCTGGCGGGGTCGCCGATTTCAATGTCCATAGAGAAATCTGCTCCCACATCAAACGGTGGGTCGATGTATATGAGCTTGATGCCGCCTTGCTTTTCAATTTCATCGCGGATTGGGCCGTTTTTCAAACTCGAAAGGATGAGTTTGTTGTCTCCCCAGATGAGTTTGTTCGTCCAGCCGGATTTCTGACGGCCCCGGAAATCAAACAGGTCGCCCTGTGCTCCCGTATCCGCCTGCTTCTCCGCGCGTGGCTCGTCAATCTGCTCAATCACCTGAAAAGGCAGAACGATGTTGGTCACTTCATTGGTCTTCCCGTTCCAGATCAATTCCACTTCCCGCTTGTCGTCGAACAGCAAAAACCGGTATTTGTCCGGCAGGGGCTTTTCCGCCTCAATGAGCTTCAATATTTCCCGCTTCTCATTATCCGTCAGTTTCACTCTAGCACCTTTTTAATTGAATATTCGCGACCTACTGCATTATGAAGGTTGTATTAACCTTTTTATATCCAACCTCATTACTGACTGTCCCAACATTTTAATGAAACGATGATGTAAAGTATAGAAAACAATGAGAATAAGCAATAAAAAGTTATTTATCGATTTGAAATATTTATTTCCGGCGTGCTATAGTCTCGCATGAAATGGCGCGGAGATGGCCGATGAATTCCTTGGGGATAGAGCTGAAAATGGCGGTTATCCGCCGGTGGCAACGCCAATTGTTTTGTTTCGGCTTGATGAATGATGGGAATTCCTAACACGTTGAATGCATCTTTTTCAGTATTTTTAGCAGGTTGGATGTGAGAAACATCACAGAAAATGAACAAAGTCGCCGCCTGAGGATTGAAGACAAAGGAGAACCTGTCTCCTTGACCAATTGCAGCTTGTCTTTACCGCATGCCATGTGGTAAATTGACAGGTAAAGGTAAATATATTTGTTTTTGCCGCCCAAAAGAAAAGGAGGGCAAGCATGCAATCTGCCGATGTTTCCAGACAGGATTTGTTCAAGGCTTGTGAATCGCTTTTCGGAACTGATATTGATGTATCGGTCGAGTTTCTACAGTATCTGAAACCGGCCGGACTAAAGGCGGCTTACCGCAAGAAAGCTCTCGAGACGCATCCCGACCGGGCGGTCATCGTATCCGGCCAACCGGATTTTCTGGAGAAGCGCTTCAAGGAAGTCAGTCTGGCCTATCAGATGCTGCTTGAATTTCTGGCTGCTCCCTGGATGTATTCACTCGACGAAAAGGGCGCGCTCTATGTGAGAAAACAACCGCCCCGTCCGGCGCGGCCTGCGAGTCCGGCAGCGCGCCCCGCCGCCCGACCCAAGACAAATAAACCCTTTGCCGAGCCTTTTTACGCGGGACGCATGCCCACCCGGCGGCTGCTTTTCGGCCAGTATCTTTACTACGGAGGTCATATTTCACTTTCCACGCTGATCAAGGCCATTGTCTGGCAGAGGTTGCAGCGGCCTTCCGTGGGCGCCATTGCCGTGAGCTGGAGCTGGCTTGCAGGAACCGACATCCTGGATATTCTTCGCAGCCGGAAGTACGGCGAAAAATTCGGCGACTGCGCGTTGCGATTGGGGCGTCTTTCGCGCTATCAGGTATCCCGTCTGCTCGATAAGCAAAAAACAGCACAGCCGTTGATCGGCAAATTTTTCACCGAGCAAAACATTATTTCATCCGCACAGGTTTTCAAACGCATTGTCGACATGAAGATGCACAATAAGAAATACTGGACGTATTAGAAAATCTTTTGTAGGCTTCTTAAAATAAATTAAAGGAAACCACCTCCCGTGATCGCACAAATGACCAAAAGCCACGCCGTCGGCTTGTGCCGGCTCTCTATTTTCTCACTGTTTGTTTTATCGCTTATTTTCGCGTTACCCAACGCGCAGGCACAACCCCTTTCGGACAGTTCCAGTCCCGTCACGGCCGCCGCCATGAAGCTGATCGACTTCGCCACAGATTCCAAAACCACAATCGACGCCAAAGCGATAGCGACGCTTGCGGATTTTGTAATTGAATCCAAATCGGCCAAGGAAGTCGAACTTCCCAAAATCCGCAAAGCCATCGGCGCGTATTGCGAATTCGACACCAAAATCGATTTCCCCGCTTTTCTGCAATATTCTTACACAAGCCAAATCCCGGCCACCCTGACCAGTCCGGCTTCTTTGCGGTATTCGTTATGGAGCGGCGCCGGGGGGGAGCCGCACAAATTACCGGATACCTGGAAATTACTTGCGCCGGATGCTCCGCCGCTCGTCATTCGCGGAAGGCAGCATGACGGCATCACGCCCGACCTCACCACCGAAATCTATTATGAATATAACCTCGTGCGGACCCTGATATTATTCAACCACAAAGGACGGCATGTGCTCATTTCCATTTCCAAGCAGGCGGATATCTCCGATGTCGGGAAAAAGGGATTTATTCTGGGAAGCGACGATGACTGGAATTATCATTATACAAACGAAATCGGCTCGGCCAAAGCGGGCTTGGGCTGGGTCAAATCCTATATCTACGACTTTTTTTCCGTGTCTGTCTATGTGGAAGCCGGGTCTTCTCCGCCACAGGTCCGATCCGGTGTTTTTCAGTGGATTCGCGCCGGCTGGTCCGGGATCAATTTTGCAAAGCCTGAACACGTTATCAAGGGGATCAAGCGGCATGCCAAGCATTCCAGATCGATTTTGGAATCGCCCAAACTGCCCGCACCCGGACAGATCACCGCAACCTACCGGCGGCTCTCCGCCTTATCCCGGCAGGAGTTGATCGAAAGATACGCAGCGCTGCAACAAGCCCGGCATGATCAGGCAATCATCACCGGCAAAATTGACAAAAAAGAAACTCTCGGGCAAAACGCCTGGGCCAGTACACCCAAAGAACAAATCATCGAGGCGTTGATGCTGGAATATTTCAAATCAGCTCTGGGCAAGTCTTCCCTGTTGGGAAAAAAGCTTGCGGCAATGATCCACTAACTTCCGGTAGACGACGTCTTCAGACAAGCAGCATCGCTCTATGCCTTCATCCGTTTTTTGACCAGCATCGTTAAAAAATAGAAAAAACCCGCGATCAAAATGATGGTCGCGCCGGAGGCCACATCCAGATAGTACGAAAGAATCAAGCCCGAGCAGGTGAACAAAGCGGCCCACAAAGGGGAGATGAACATCATTTTGGTAAGTGAGCTGACCCATTGCTTGCTGATTGCCGCCGGAATCGTCAAAAGCGCGATCACTAAAATGATGCCGACGATCCGGATTAAAATCACCACCGTGAGCGCAATGAGCGCCAAAAGGCCCAGATACAGCCAGAAGACCGGCAGGCCGGAGGCCAGCGCGTATTCCTCATCAAAGGCAATGGCCTGAAACTCCCGGTGCAAAATTAAAACAGACCCGATAATCACAACGTCCAGAAGCAGAAGAATATAAATATCCGTTTTCGAAACGGTCAAAATATTGCCAAATAAATAGCTGAAAAGATCAGGCGCGTAGCCGGGCGTAAGCCCGATAAAAATGATCCCCAGCGCCATGCCGAGCGACCAGAAAACACCGATGGTCGTGTCTTCGGCGGCCTTTGATTTCTGGCTGATCACACCGATCAAAATCGCGGCGGCCAAACTAAACGGCGTGACCGCCCACAAGGGGTTAATGCCCAGCCAATACCCCAGTCCGATTCCACCGAAGGCGGCATGCGATATGCCACCCGCGATAAAGACAATCCTTTTCACCACCACATACGTGCCGACAATACCGCAGGCCAGACTGGCCAGAAGCGCGGCAAGCAAGGCGTTTTGCATAAATTCAAATTGCATAAGTTCAATCATGGCGATGCTCCCGGATCACCCGGTGCGGCACGCCGTGGGCAATCAACTCCACCGGACAGGCGTACATTCTTTCCAGATCTTTCTCGTTGATTTCCTTGGAATCGTGATAAAACATCTCAACGCTTAAACAGGCAATCTTGTCCACATAGCTCGCGATCACGCCGATGTCATGGGTCACCAAAACGATGGTGAGATTTTGCTTGATCTGTTGGAGTAATTGATAAATGCCGGTCTGCATTTTGACATCCACGCTCGCCGTCGGCTCGTCCATTAAAAGCATCCGGGGCTTTCCGGCCAGCGCCCTGGCGACAAAGACCCTTTGTCTTTGCCCTTCGGACAACTGGCCGATCTGCCGATCTTTATAACTCAGCATGTCGACGGACTGAAGCGCTTCGGCTGCGGCTTGGGTATCCGCGCTGTTAAAGGGGCGGCTGAATTTTCCGCAGCCGAGCCGGCCCATCAAAACCGTATCCCAAACCGTGATCGGAAAGTTTCTGTCATAAGCCGAACGCTGCGGGACATAACCGATCATGGATCGGGCCGAAACGGGGTCTGTCCCCAGAACCCTCACCTCCCCGGCCGTCGGTTTGAGCAGTCCCAGAATAATTTTGAGCAGGGTCGTTTTCCCGCCTCCGTTGGGACCGATCACCGCCAGAAATTCTCCATCCTGAACGGTTAAGTTCACCCGGTGTAAAACATCCGTCCCGTTGTAGGCAAAACTGATATCCTTCATTTCAATGGGATATTGCGTCATTTTAATTTTCCAATCACGGCAAAAGCCATTTTTTCCATGTTCTGCAGATAATGGCCCGCCAGCGGATCGATCAAAACCACCTCGCCCTGAATCGCCTGGGCGATCGTTTGGGCGCTTTTGATATTGAACTGCGGTTCCGCAAAAATCACGGAAATATTTTCCGCCTTCGCTTTTTTAATCAGCCGGGCGATATCTCGGGCCGACGGCTCCTTGCCGCCCACCTCCACTGGAATCTGGGTCAGTTGAAAGTCATCGGCGAAATAACCGAATGCCGCGTGAAAAACCATGAATTTTCTATCGCGGGTATTTTTGAGCTTGTCTGCAATTCGATCTCTCAGAGCGCGCAGTTTAAGAATATAAGCGTCGGCGTTTTTCCGGTACTGCGTCTCACTTGCCGGATCCACTTGAATCAGGCCGTCGCGGATATTGCCCGCCATCACAGCAGCATTGCTAAGCGAGGTCCAGATATGGGGGTCATTGCCCGGATGATGACGATGGACGGTTCCCTTTTCATCATCGTGGTCTTTGACCATGCCGATCAGCTGAATCCCCCGGCTGCTGTCGCACACCGTAAGCTTTCTGTTGACCGCCAGAATCTTGTCGAGCCACGTCAGCTCAAACTCGATGCCGGAACCCACCTTAACATAAAGCCTTGAGCGGCTGAGCGCTTTGAACTGTCCGGGCTTGGGTTCATACGTATGCGGGCTGCTGCCGGGCGGAACCATCACGACCACCGAAACCCGGTCTCCCCCGATCTGCTCGACAAATTCCACAAGCGGGGCAATCGTCACGGCGACGTTAATCTTATCCTGAGCCTCGACATAACCTGCGAGTGCAAAGAAAACGATGAGCATCATCCAAATTTTTCTGAACATCGAACCTCTCCTTACTTGTCCGTACAACTGCCGCAAAGGCCGTTCACCTGAAGCAGATGCGACAGAATTTTCCCGCCGTATTTTTTACTGACCTCCCGGTCCAGTTTCTCGGCGGCGCAAAAATCAAGATCCTGCACTTTGCCGCAGGCAATACAGATAAAATGATGATGGTGATGGTGCTTGTCGCACAAAAAATAATACAGCTGGCGGTTGGGATGAATGATCCGGCTGATGATCCCCGCCTCGACCAATTCCTCAAGATTACGATAAACCGTGGGCAACCCCAGCTTTTTAAATCGCTTCTTTAAATGGTCCCATATCTCGCGCGGCCCCATATAAACAGACACGGCCGACAACAATTCCATTAACGCGATTCGCTTGGGCGTCGCTTTCAAATTGCTGTTTTTCAAAGCATCGACATGGCTTTCGAACATTTTCCGTCACATTTCCAAATGAAATTGATTTCTGTTTGCTGTCTTATCCACTACAACGGGTTTTTTGTCAAGAACGTCTCTGGTCCAATTTATACTCCGGCAGGTTCTATCCATCCAATAGAACCGTTGCTGATGCTCAGGAATCAGACAACTTTTTTAGCATAACTTGTATCAAAGTTTCAGTAATTTTAAATATCAGACGATATAGAGCAAGTATGGAAGATATAACTGTAAAATGGAAAACCAGGGAAAGCGCCGATATTGTCCTGAAAGTTCGGGAAGCCCAGATTCAACAGCTCTATAAGCAAACCTGGGTCGGCCTGACCGGTATCCTTGTAATAACATTGTCTGTTTGCATCGCCTTGTGGCAAGTCATTCCGCATTGGAAACTTTTATTGTGGACGGGTGTCTTGGTTCTGCTCACCATGGCAAGAGGTATCGTTACCGCTATTTTTCACCAAAAAGCACCGAGCGGGTCTGAAATTCATCGTTGGGCAAGATTGCATGTAATCGGCGTTAGCGCATCAGGTCTGATGTGGGCTTTGCCGTCCTTGTTTTTGTGGCCCGGGCATTCTCCCGTACATCAGCAGATCTGGCCCATATGCATTGTGGCCCTGAGCGCTTCTGCGGTGGCAACGTATTGCACGTGGACACCCTCCTACATGTCATTTCTCCTCCTGTCTGCCGTGCCGCTATCGCTCAGATTACTGTCGGAAGGCGGGGTCGTCTACGTTATTCTGGGTCTGCTGGCGTTGTTTTTCATCGCTGTTTTGTCGCAGACAGGTAAGGCGATGCATGAATCGAGTTTGCGAGCGCTTTTAATAGGCATTCGCAATGAAGCACTGAGTTCATTTTTATCTGAGGAGAAAGCAAAGCAGGAAGAACTCACGCACAAGTTGCAGGTAGCCCATGACCAGCTTCACCAGATCAGCCTGACGGATGAGCTGACAGGCTTGCGGAACCGGCGTTTCCTGAACGCAACCATTCAGGAAGATGTGACCCAGGTCATCCGGACCTATGACCACCTCCATCAAGGCCTCGAAAAACGCATCCCGACCAACATTGACATCGTGTTTATCATTGTGGATCTGGACCATTTCAAGGTCGTAAACGACACCTACGGCCACGTTGCCGGAGATCAAGTGCTCATGCAAATGAGCCATATTCTGACAGAGGTGTCACGCGACACAGATACTGTCATTCGCTGGGGTGGGGAAGAATTCATGGTGGTCGCCCGGAATGTTTGCCGCGATCATTATATATTTCTGCTCGAACGCATCCGGCAGGCAGTGGAAATCCACTCGTTTGACATCGGCATGGAAAAACCGATTCACCTCACCTGTTCCCTGGGCGCCGCTGTGTTTCCTTTTCTCTTGAAATGCCCGGAAGCACTGAGTTGGGACGGGGTGGTGGAACTGGCCGATGCCAGTCTGTATGCGGCAAAGCGTTCGGGACGTAATGCCTGGGTCGGCATCATCCCTACCGATCTGGCCACAACCGAAGATCTCACGCCCAATCTTGCCAAACATCTGCCGGATCTTATTGAACAGGGTAAACTGAAAATGGAGACCAGCCTGCCTGACACTGGCGTCATTTGCTGGGCCGATCTATCATAGCCCAGAGAAGCAACGGAGTGCCTGTCTTTGTAGTTATGCCTGGACGTTTAAAAAACAATGCGGCAGTCGTGCAACGGCCAGCAAAAACCGGCAAAGGTGCGGAGCAGCAAGGCACCTGCCGGGACGACCTGTTAGACAGTCCTCTCGATGCGGGCTGACGCGCTGCAATCGACGGGGGAACGGTCCTGTTCTCGAACAAACTTTTCAATAAGATTAAAATCCTGGTCCAAAAATTTGGGAGCATGTTGAGGCCCCCCGGCGGATCGAATCTGAATTCTTGAAGCGGATGCGGCGGCAAAGATAAAGAAGGTCGCTTATCCGATTGTTTTCCGACTCGACCGGGTCATCCAATCGGTCAGAACAACAGATACCCCTGCACCAGCAGAGCCTGCCCGACCAGGTAAGCGCCCATCGTGAACAACCGTTCCAAGGGAACCTCTCGCACAAACCTGTTGTAGGCGTTAATCGTATCAGAGACCATAAATACAAACGCACCCGCCATCACTGTTACGGCGCCGGCAATGTGCACGCTTCCCAGAGGAAGAACGGTACTTGCCCCCATCAAAACAATGATGATGATATAAGCGATGATGGCCGGAAGCATCCTGCCCGCGTGGGGGGCGATGAGCCGGTACCCGATAATGCCTGCCGCAACATAGACCGCAAGCAAGCTCAAGCCCCAAGCAGGCACGTTTCCCGCGCGGGGGAGATAGGCGGCAAAGACGGCGATATAAAGAATATGCCCGAACAGAAAGGCGGCCAGACCGGGCTTGAAATATCGACGTGTTTTCTGCGGGTCCGGTATCATGAGAAAGATATCTCCCAGCCAACCGCACACTATTGCGGCAATAAGGACGTAATTCAGTTGCGCGGCCGATGCCGCATAATACATTGCAAGCGCAGGCATGAGCAAGGGCTTGGTGATATAGCGTCCTATCCGGAACCAGACCGCTTCGCAGGCAAGATGGGCGACAGAGACCATGATGAAGAGAATCAGAAATATTCCGGAAATCGTCATGCGTTCCTCCCTACGACGAAAAATAATTTATCAGCTTAAGGATGCCCCCAATACCACCCTTTTCTCAAGCGTTTTTTTAGCGGCAGGCGGCACAGTATCCTTTCTGCCTGAAATAATTGAATTACAAAATACCCAACGGACTGGACTGCCCTGATACATCCCCAAACATTTTCGTTTGTTTTTTGGCCTATTGATGTAAAATAGCCATGTGGAGGGCTTATCAATGATACGCATTAAAAGATGGCATATCCCCGGCGTGTTTTTCTTTATTTGCACGCTCACCGTTTATCTTCTTTCAATAGCGCAATCAGGCCTTTGCCAGACCCTTCCATCGTCCCGCATCTTCCTCAGTGCCTGGCACAATGCTGGTTGTCCTCCCATTGCGATTGAATATAGCGGACTGGCGAATGTAAAAAATTTCGGCGCCGCAGGCAACGGAATTGCCAACGACCAGCCCGCAGTCTCCGCAGCCATCGCGTCGCTTTCCGGAATGCCCGGAGTCATTTATTTCCCTGCGGGGGCCTACCTCATTCAATCGCCAATCAGCGTTCCATCCCATGTCATCCTGCGCGGGCAAAGTTCGAAGAATACCATCCTGCGCTTTGATTTTGTGGATCATGCCATACGCATCTACGGCAGCGAAGCGGGAAGCTGGATACCCTTAACGGCTTCCGCTGCGATGCATAACAACACAATCATTGTAGAAGACGGCAGTGCCTTTTCGGTTGGGGACGATGCGATCATTCGACAGAATAACGATCCTGCCTGGAATATCACCGATGCCTGGGCGCAGCATTCCGCAGGGCAGATTGTGAAAATTACCGGCGTTGCCGGAAACACGCTCACGCTGGAGCGGCCTTTGCGCCACGACTACCCGTTGACCCGAGCGCCTCAGATCAGGCGCATTAACGCCAATAAGCATAGCGGCGTGGAAAATATGAAGCTTGAGCGCCTCATTGCAGGAGATAATACAACCAGGAATAATCAGTACACCATCCACTTCTCCTACGCTGCGGAGGCCTGGGTCCGCGGGGTTCATAGCTACAAAGCGTTCGGCAGCCACATCGCCATGGATAACAGCACTAAAATTGATATCACCGGCAGTTATCTGGAAGATGCGCACGAATATAACGACGGCGGTTCCGGCTATGGCGTAAAGGTACAGGCCAGAAGCGGCGAGTGTTTGATTGAAAACAATATTTTCAGACGACTGCGCCACTCCATTCTCTTGCAGTCGGGCGCAAACGGCAATGTGTTTGGCTACAACTATTCGCGCGATACCCAAAGCGATTCACACCCGTCCTGGGCGGGAGACATAGCCCTGCATGGAAACTATCCTTATGCCAACCTGTTTGAAGGAAATATTGTTGAGCACCTCTGGATAGACGACTCTCACGACGGCATCAATGGTCCCCTAAACACATTCTTCCGCAATCGGGCGGAAAAATGCGGCTTCAACATGACGGACGCAGGCGCCAACAGCCAGAACGTGGTCGGAAACGAACTCAACCGGGGAGGATCGGCGGCCCAACTTGCCGCGGGGAATGGATATCATTTTCTGGGAACCGATCATTTTACGTATGGCAATAATACGCAGGCCGCAGGCCTTCAGCCCCCCGACACCGCCAACTTGCCGGACACGTCCTATTATCTGATAGGTGCTCCGTCTGAAATACCGGATTGGTGGAACGTTACTGATACGCTGCCGATTATTGGCCCTGAACATAATCTCTCTCAAACAAAAAATAACCCGGCCCGCGCCCGTTATGATCTGGAGTATAACAATAACGTCATCGGCGGAGCGGATGGAGGCGGCGGCGGATGTTTTATTGCCACGGCGGCTTTCGGATCACCTGTGGCGCGGCAGGTGCAAATCCTGAGAGATTTCCGAGACCGCTACCTGCTTCATTTCAACGCCGGCAAAGCTTTTGTGAAGTTCTATTATGCGGTCAGTCCACCTATAGCTGAGTTCATAGCCGGAAATGACAGCCTGCGCCTGCTCGCCCGCTGGATGTTAATGCCGGTGATTGGCGCTGCTTATCTGATGATGAGTTGGGGCGCCGCGACGACCTTTATATTGATGCTATCCTTACTGCTTGCGCTTGGCGCTCTCGTCTTGATCATGCGCAGGAAAATGATCCTCTCCCGCTAAAGGCGAGGATCAGAAGACGCTATCATTTATGGATAGGATAGATCCATTAATCCTTTAGAAACATCTTGATGACAACTGCGATATCCCGTTCACCGATATCTTCGGGTATGGCTTTTTCTTCCACTTCTCCCAGAATTTTTATTTTCGAAAGGATTTCTTTCCAATGTTTGCCTGACACCTCGGCATACAGGATTACGCTGCGATCCAGAATCCGTCTGGATTTGATTTTTGTTTCATAGCCTGCCAGTATCTTTTCTACATCGGCAATAGCGGCGCCGAGATCATCCACCCGAAGCCATACCGAAGCCTGCAGCGGCCCCGCCGTCGATGCCGCCATGGAACGCGGCGCGGCAGGCGCGGCCATTTTATAGGATTCCTTCTTTTTTGCCATGCCCGATGACAGGCGATTCTCCGCGTTTCTCTCCTGATCCGCAAGCTCGGTTTTGGCGGATTTGGGCTCTTCGGTTCTGGCCTGAACCGCAGGATAGACTTCATCTTTCTTTCCGGCCAACCCTTTACCCTTACTGGCATCCGTCTCTATCGCCGCCTGGGGTTTGGCCTCCGGTTCTGTCGATTTCTGAAGACTTCCGCCGGCGGCCACATCCTTCACCGGTTCTTTTGCCCGTTTAGTTTCTTCCCGCATAGCCGCTTTTTTATTCGGGGTGGCAGGTTGGGCCATATCTTTGGTTGGTGTGGGCTCCGGCAGCGGCTGTTCTTTTTGGACTTCAACTGCCGGCGGACGGGCTCCCGGCAAAAACTGTTTTACCTGTTCATCACCCGACCGATAAATATAAACGGCCAGAACCGCAATCACAATC
Source organism: uncultured Smithella sp. (assembly GCA_964547345.1). Taxonomy (GTDB): domain Bacteria; phylum Desulfobacterota; class Syntrophia; order Syntrophales; family Smithellaceae; genus UBA8904. The sequence continues at coordinate 85,914 of CAZJMX010000007.1, forward strand.
GTTGCCATAATCTGAATGGGGATCTTGATGCGCAAAGGATAAAACCATTTTTGCGCGAGACTTTTCTTTTCAGCCTCTTTCCTAACCTGCGCCATTATTTTTTGCTGAAACCAGGGCGGCTCTTCCACATCAGGCAAGTCAGCCACAAGCTTCCCTGCTTTTTGCAGACAAGCCATTTCTTTCCGGCAAATGATACAGCCCGCCAGATGCTCCTCAACCCGGTGCTTCTCCGCAGCGGATAAAACGCCTTCCAGATAAAGAGGCAGAAGATTTTCAATGTCGTGACAATTTTTCATAAATCACCGATCACTTTTTTCAGACAATCTTTCATCGCCAGCCTCGCGCGGGACAGCCGCGACTTCACCGTTCCGTCGGGAATCTGCAAGACCTCCCGAATCTCTTCATAGGAACATCCCTGAATATCCCGCAGCACTAACACCTCCCGAAAGTCACCCTCCAGCGCGCCAATGCATTTCTGAACCTGCGCTTCCAGCTCACGACGTTCCAGTTGCCGGGCCGGATCACTATCATTCGATGCCGCAAAACACTGGGCGCAATCGCCCGCTCCTTCCATTGTCAAAAGCGATGCGCCTTCACGGCGCAACTCGCTTTGACGCGCCTTGAGCCGGTTTTTGGCAAAGTTGATGACAATCCGGTACAGCCATGTGGAAAACTTCGCTTCGGCCTTGAATTTGCCAATGGAGCGAAAAGCTGCCAGAAACGCTTCCTGCGTGACATCGCAGGCCTCATCATAATCCCCCAGCATCCGGCAGGCGATGTTGAGCATCTTTTTGGAATGCCTGGCAACCAGCACGGAAAACGCTTCCGTATCACCCTTGCGGCAGGCCATGACGTATTCCAGATCGTCATCAACTGCCGGCGGTTTCTTATCCTCTAGGGTCTTAGACATCCACAACAACGTTTTTGTTCCCCTCAAACGTCTGTCCATAAAATTTTCATATTGCGACAGATCAGTCGTTTTTACTGATGACAGGCCCAAACTCAATACCGATCATAGGATTCCCATTGACTTTTAAGACATTATTTCCATATAATCAAGCCCCTAAGCGGGAAATCTTATCAATACTTTACTCTAAAGATATAAGTTGAATTTCTTTTCCATATTCAAAGGAGAATTTCAGATGAAAAAAGACGAAGAGTCTGCCTCAGAAAATATGAACCTCCCTGACAAACGCAAGACAGAGCCGTTGGCCGGTTTCGATAAGCTTGCAGGTCATACATTGCCTCCCGGCATTCATACGGAATTTATCACCCTCCCCGCGATTCTTTCAGTGAGTGAGGCCCTGGCAGCTATTCGGGACCGCCGGACGAAGGCCGTGGTGATTCGTCGTTTCATAGATAACAATCCCATGTATTATCTCTTCACCGTTTTGGAGATACAAGAAAAGCTGCGGGGCAAAGATCCGGACGAGATCATTTCTATTGCTTTGGATCTTCACGAAAGCGGCAGCATTGTGACCATCCCCTTGCAGGCGGCAGTAAAGCAGTTGCGGGACGGAACATCCAGCTTCCAGCCTACCCTCGTTATTGATAACGGCAAGGTGACAGGCTACCTCGACCCCAAACCATGTATGACAGCCGCAGAAAGTCCCTGCGAGAAACTGACTGAGAAAAGAAGCGACACATTCTTTAAAATCGATCCCTCTGCCGTTGATGCGGCCATTGATCGCATGGCCCACAAAAAGAAAAGCTCACGGCGGGGAAGTTCTATCGACAGCATCGAAGAGTCCTTCTCGCCTGCTGAAGCTTCGGGAATGGAAAAACATGTCGTCCGCCGCAATCAGGTGTATCAGGAAACCATCCCCTCACCACCCCCGGCGGCAGCTCCGATGCCTCCTGCTTCTTCAGACACACCCTGTCATTTCGCGGCACAGATGCCCGAAGAGGTGGTCGCAGGGGAACCGGAGCAGGTGCAGATCACGCTGTCGCGCGAGGAAATCGACCTGATCATTGGCGCGTCATCTGCAAAAGGCAGCGCACCCTTGCCCGCTTTGCCTGATCAGAAGATCACCGTCCGTCTCATTCCCAAGCGGAACTTTGATGTCGTCGGCGATTCCCGCGCTGATGTGATTGTGCCACAGCCTGGCGAACCCGCCGTCACACTGTATTTCGACGTCAGGCCCGGCACGCCGGGCGATGGTGAACTATGGATCGCATTTTGCCGGGGCCCCGTATCTCTGGTGACGCTCAAGCTCAAGCCGCAAATTGTGGCCAAACGCTCCGTCGCCGGCGCGGAATCGATTCAAGCCGAAATCCGTGCCACACCGCCTGCGGGCCTATCGGAGCGGGTAAACATCATGTTAACTTATGTTTTAGAGAACAACGGCAAAAAAAGATATAAGTACTGCCTGATGTGCGATTCCATCGATGTGGGCGGCGATTTTGAATCGCCCGAATTAAACGGCGACATCATGACGGTCCTGAAACCCTATATGGATTTATTTGATAAGGTGGAAACCGGCGCCCAGGACGATTTTGACCAGTTGCAACTTCAGTTGCGGAGCATCGGCGCCAAACTTTTCCAGACGCTTTTTCCGAAAGAACTTCAACGTATTTTCTGGGAAAACCGGGACAAAATAACACACCTCAAGCTCTACTGCGAAGAACCCTATATTCCCTGGGAAATTCTCCATGTGTGTGAGCCGGGCAAACCCCTGCCCCCGGAAACAAAATTTCTGGGGCAAATGGGTCTGGTACGATGGCTTCACGGCCACACCGCGCCCACGCAGTTGCGTGTGCGGCCCGGACGCGCCTGGTACGTGACACCCGCCTATCGGGGCAATGAGCTGGAAAAGGCCAAACAGGAAGGCCAACTCTTGGAAACGCTGTTTGCCGCAAAACCCGTCAGCCCCGCAACTCGGCCGGAAGTCACCAAGCTCCTGGGCGCACAAGGTCCTTTTGATCTCTTCCATTTCGCGGGACATGGTCAGGCATCTGAGGCGCAGATCTCGGAGAGCCGCATTGAACTCGAAGCCTCGGGATCCGACACCAACAAAATGCTCAGAGATTTGACGCCGGATATCGTTTCCGGCTTGTGCCAACTCAAAGCCCAAGACGGTACGCGGCCGATTGTCGTTCTCAATTCGTGTCGGGCCGGTAAGATCGGAAGCCATCTGACAGGCCTGGGCGGTTTTGCTCCCGCGTTTCTCGAACGCGAAGCCGGTGTGTTTGTCGGCGCCCTGTGGATGATCGGTGACGAACCGGCGCTCACCTTTATCCAGGCGTTTTATGAGGCGCTTAGCGATGGTAAAATCATGGCGGATGCGGTAAAAGCAGGACGGGAAAAAGCCCGCCTGGCGGGAGATGCAACGTATCTGGCATATGTCGTCTACGCCGATCCGTTCGCGCATCTGGTTCAATAAGCATTCAACCGGCCCTTTTGCCAAATCAAAAAGGAGAAATGCCATGCCCGACAGAAAAATCATTGATATTCACTGCCATCTATTCAACGCACAATATGCGATTATGGAACTTGCCGCCGCCACATGGAATCATCTCTGGGGTGATTACCCTCATCAAAAAGGCGAGTTAAAAAGAAGAACGGCCCGGGGCGTCTTAGATACGCTGGAAGGCGTCAAGGATTTTGCCGCATGGATCGCCAGGCTTCTGGAAGCCATGTTGTCGGATAGCGAAGGCAATTTTGATACAGCCCGGAAAAAGTTTGCCGAAAGCGCTCTGGGTCAGGCATCAACGCTTGCCTGCGCCCCGCTGATGATGGACATCTACTTTGCCCTCGACAACAACAACGATGAAGAGGAAGCAAGTTACAAGGATCGGCGTTCAACAAAGGGGATTGAAACGTTTGTCATTCCTGAAGATCAGAAAATAAATTTTGATACGCACTTCAATGACATCAAAAATATCATCGCCGCCGAGATTCAAAAAACGTTGAAAACAAAAAGGCGGTCATCAGACCAGATGCTCAACGTCATCTTTGACGACGCCAAAAGTCAACTACTTGCCACCTCAGGGAAAACCCGCAGAGGGAGCGATTCTTATGAAGGCATCGAACTCTCCCCGGGCTACAAGAAACACATGGAGGATTTAGAAGACCTCTGCGAAAAATATCCGGAACAAGTTTTTCCGTTCCTGGCCGTGGACCCGCGGAGAATCGGCATTCTGGAGCTCATTGACATGAAAGTCGACAAAGGCCGGGGCCTTTTCAAGGGCATCAAACTTTATCCGCCGCTGGGTTATCTGCCCACCCATCCAAATCTGGAACCTGTTTTTGAATATTGTTCCCAGTACGATATTCCGATCACCTTGCACTGTTCACCGGGCGGCCTGCAGAATTTCCGCAGCGATAATTACATGAGAAGCTTTGAGGGCGATGATCATTGGGAGGATTTCGAAGCTCTGGAAGGCAACAAGAGCCGCTACTACACAGCTCCTGAAAAATGGCTGCCTGTATTAAAAAAATGGCCCAACCTGCGCATCAACTTCGCCCATTTCGGCGGCGGAGAACAACTCGACACAGGCGATACCGTGTGGATGAACGACATATTAAAAATAATTGAGGCGCACCCAAATGTTTATACCGACGTATCCTACCACGCCAAACCGGACTTACCGGAAAAAATTGCCGACGTCATCGCTAAGCATGACATCCTGAATTCAAGACTCATGTTCGGTACGGATTTTATCATGATTATGATGGATAAAGACCTGGGCGGTCTGGACAAATACTTTGATCATTTTACTTCATTCAAGAACAATTTACTGTGCGACAATGCGAAGAGTTTCCTCAAGCTGTAAGAAACATTAGATTGCCACGCTACCTTCGGTAGCTCGCAATGACAAAAAGATAAGCTGTTACGATCTTTAAAATACTGGATTCCCGCCTGCGCGAGAATGACGGCTGAATAAAAGGCACTCCCCTTAGTACCTTATCCCTCACCCTCTCCCAGCGCTTTCCGGTATTCATTGATCAGATGCTTTTTCGGGATGCCAATGTCGATGATGTCCCACGGCAGGATTTCGTCCAATTCTTTTTGGCGATAGACGTAGAAATCGGCATTGATGTTTATCTCTTTTAAGGCCCGCATCCAGTTGCCATTCAGGCGATGCACCGCCATCAGCACATCCCCCACACGCCTATCGCCCAGTGACAAAAGCGCCTGCACGTAATTCCACTTCGGCACATCGGCAATGACATGAATCTGGCGATCGAGCTTAAATGCCTGGGTAATCTTTTTGATTTTCTTCCCCACATCATTAACATCCGCAAGCGCACACCATTGCAGCGGCGTGCGGGGCTTGGGAATAAACTGGTTGATGCTCAGCGTGATGCGCCGGAATTTCTTTTTGCCTTGGGTGTGAGCAAACGCGGTATGCTGTATTTTTTTCGCCAGGTCAATGATGGCGTCGATGTCTTCATCACCTTCTGTCGGCAGCCCTACCATGAAATAAAGACGCAGATGGGAAATATCTTTTTCGATTAAAAGACGCGCGGCGCCAAGGATATCCTCCGAGGTAATCCCCTTTCGCAGCAGATCGCGTAGCCGCTGGCTTCCCGCCTCCGGCGCGAGGGCAACGGTCTCAATGCCGCCCGCCTTGAGAATATCAACCACGTCTTCCTGAATCTGATCCATGCGTAAAGAGCCGATGCCTGCTTCAGCGCCCTGATCTACGATGTATCGGCAAATGCGGACGAGATCGGGATGATCGGAAACCGCCGTGCCGACCAGGCCGATTTTGTTCTTTAACTTCAAACCGCTGTCGATCGCTGTAACGATGTCTTCATAGCTTCGGAAGCGCGGCGGCGCGTAAACATAGCCTGCCGCGCAAAAACGGCACAGATGCGGACAGCCGCGGTTGACTTCCACCAGATACATATCCGCCATTTCCGTATCCGGAGAGATGACCACATCGGTTGTGCAAAATGCATTGATGTTTTTTATCGAGGGTATTTTGATGCAACCCGGCAGGTTGTCTTCCTCAGGCACAATAGCTTTTATTTTTCCATCAGGGAAATAAGAAACGGCATAGAGGGAAGGGACGTAAAGTCCGGGGACGTTTTTCTGCAGATAAAGCAGAAGCGCCTTTCGGTCAAAATCGAGCTTGCGGGCCCGGTCAAAAGCGCCGGCAAACACAGGCATGACCTCTTCGGCTTCACCTAAAATAAAGACGTCAAAAAAATCGGCCAACGGCTCGGGGTTAAGCGACAGCGCGATGCCGCCGCCGACCACCAGCGGATGATTTTCGGCGCGGTCTTTGGCAGCAAGCGGTATGCCGCCGGAGGCAAGCATTTGTAAAACGGCGGGGTAGTCATTTTCAAAAGAAAGAGAAAAAGCCAGAATGTCAAAATCGCCGAGGGGTTTGAGATTTTCGAGGCTGACGATTTCCGCCGCGCCGGTGACGGATTCGGCGCCGTCACCGGTCACGGACAGAAACGCTCTTTCACAAAGAAAGAAGGGGAGCTCGTTAATCATTTTATAAACAGTCTGGAACCCCAGGTTGGCCATGCCGATCCGGTACGCATTGGGATAGGCCAGGCAAACCGTATGACAGGTCCCCCAGACGTTCTTGATGAAACCCTGCTCGCGAGCCAGCAGGGTTTCATATATTTTCTTTTGTTTCCAGTTCATGGAAATCAAATGGCCTCCGCCTATCCAAGCCTGGCCGGCAAGCCACAAACCTTTTCTTTAGTCCGCCTGACGGCGCAAAAACGTGGGGATATCGATATCGACGTTTTCGCTTTCGTCATTGATGCCCATCGTCATCACATTGGCCTGATCACGCGTTTTTTCCTTACGCATGAACGTCGGCGTCGCCAGATTTTCTTTCCGGAATCCGCCCAGATGGGCCACATTGGACGACGCCTGTTTCTTTTTCATCACGTCTTCAAAACCGGTGGCGATGACCGTGATGCGGATTTCATCGCCCATCTTCTCATCAATCACCGTCCCGAAAATAATATTGGCGTCTTCGTGCGCTTCCGCCTGAATCAGCGATGACGCCTCATTAACTTCATACAGACTTAAATCCGCGCCGCCGGTGATGTTGAGCAGAATGCCGTGCGCGCCCTGAATGGTGTTGTCTTCCAGAAGCGGCGAGGAAATCGCCCTTTGTGCCGCCTCTACCGCGCGGTTTTCACCGATGGCCGTGCCGGTGCCCATCAGCGCCATGCCCATGTTGCTCATAATGTTCTTCACATCGGCAAAATCCAAATTGATCAGTCCGGGAACCACAATCAGATCCGAGATGCCTTTGACGGCCTGATACAAAATATCGTCCGCTTTTTTGAAAGCATCCAATAGCGAAAGACCGCGTCCGCCCAGACTTAACAGCCGCTGGTTGGGAACAACAATCAGGGTATCCACCACGTCGCGAAGCTGGATTACGCCTTCTTCGGCCTGGACGTTTCTTTTCTTGCCTTCAAACTGAAACGGCTTGGTCACGACGGCCACCGTGAGCGCGCCGCACTCGCGCGCCATCTGTGCAATGACCGGCGCCGCGCCCGTGCCCGTGCCGCCGCCGAGACCCGCGGTGATGAAAATCATGTCCGCGCCTTCAAGGTGACGGCGAATTTCATCGCGGGATTCCAGCGCCGCCTGCTTGCCTACGTCCGGAATGGAGCCTGCGCCCAAGCCTTTGGTCACTTCCGCGCCAAGCTGAATCTTGACGCCCGCGGCAGACGCCCCCAGCGCCTGGGCGTCCGTGTTGGCGATCATGAAATCAACGCCCCGCAGGGTGTAGGAAATCATGGTGTTCACGGCATTGCCGCCGCCGCCCCCTACGCCGATCACTTTAATCTTTGCCGAATTTTCAAAACATACTTCCGTTAACTCAAACATGCGCACCCCCTTCTTTGTTTAGAAAAATTCCAGAAACCACTTTTTAATCGCTTTGAGCCCATTGCCGAATACATTGCCCGTCTTGCGATAGACGGAATCTCCCGATGCATTTTTACTGCCGTAAATAATCAAACCCACTCCCACTGCAAACGCAGGCGAATTGGCCACGTCTGTCAGGCCGCCGACCCCGGTGGGATAACCACGACGCACCGGCATATCGAAGATCTGTTCCGCCATTTCATTGATGCCCGGCAAAAGCGACGCGCCGCCGGTCAATACCAGTCCCGCGGCCAGCAGATCTTCATAACCGGAGCGGACAATTTCCTTGAGCGCCATGTTCAGGATTTCTTCCATGCGCGGCTCCATGATCCGGCCGAGAATCTGGCGTGACACCGTCCGGTCTTCGCGGCCGCCGACGCTGGGCACTTCGATGGTCTCTTCCTTCGGAATCATCGACGTCAGCGCACAGCCGTATTTCAGCTTGATTTTTTCCGCTTCGGCAAAAGGCGTCCGCAACCCTGTGGCGATATCCGACGTCAGGAAGTTGCCGCCCACCGACAGGATGGCCGTATGCTTGATGCTGCCTTCTGCGAAGATCGCAATGCTGGTGGTCGATCCGCCGATGTCGATGAGCGCTATCCCCAGATCTTTTTCGTCGGACCCGAGAACAGCTTCGCTTGCCGCCAGTTGCTCGAGAACAACGTCATCAATGTCCAGGCCGACGCGATTAACGGATTTGACAACATTCTGAATGGACGCGGCCGCGCCCGTGACAATATGGACTTTGGCCTCCAGACGCACCCCCGACATGCCCACCGGATCGCGAATGCCGTCCTGACCATCCACTACGTAATTTTGCGGCAGTGTATGCAGGATTTCACGATCCGCGGGAATCGCGATGGCCTTAGACGCCTCAATCGCCCGCTGCAGGTCGTCCTCGCCGACTTCGCGGCCTTTGATGGCGACAATCCCCAGGGAGTTTTGTCCCTTGATGTGGCCGCCTGCAATGCCGACATACGCGGAATTGATGCGGCATCCGGACATGTGCTCGGCATCCTCCACGGCCTTTTTAATCGCTTCGACGGTGCTCTCGATATTCACCACGCCGCCTTTGCGCATCTCCTTGGCCGGCACGATTCCCACGCCGATGATGTCGATGCCGGTGTCCGTCACTTCGCCGACCACCGCCGCCGTTTTCGTCGTGCCGATATCAATGCCCACCAGAACGTTGCTTTTTCTCCTCATAATCCCACCTTTAAAATTAATATCCGCCAGACCTTTTTTTACAATTTATACTGTGGACCTTTTGTGCGATCTCCCGCCTTTGCCGACGCATCCTTGCGCTGCACCGTCACCTTGGAGATGTCGGCCAGATCAACAAATAAGTGGCCCTCCTTCAGGCCGCGCTTTTCCAGATCCGCAAGCACGATACTCAATTGCCGCAGCTTGCCGTCAAAATCATCACGTCCCAGTTTCAGATGGAGTCCCTTATCCGTCAACATGGATAAACCGAACACATCGGAAACATAAACTTCGGACACCGTTCCCAGAAACGCGTGACGGTCTGATGAAGACAGAGCCTCCAGTAATTTCAGCGCGTCGGCCACCAGAGGCGAGAGTATTTTTTTATTGTTGATATTGACGCCGCTGATAATGGCCAAATCGACATCATCGCCGCCGGACAGTTTTTTAAACACATAACCGCCTGCATCCATCAGATAAAACATGCCGTCCTGCTTGACCAGGGCAATCGGTTTTCGTTCACGGACATCCAGCACCAGGCGGTCGGGAAACTCCCGTCCGACGTAAACGTTTTTGACCCAGGCATTGGCGGCAATTTTTTCAGCAACGGCATCCGTATTAATGGACAGGATATTTGACCGGGGTCGAACATTCGCCATGGCCAGAACATCTTTTTCCGTCAATTCCTTTAATCCGCGCACGGAAATGTCGCGGATTTCAAAATAGGAAGCGCTCAAGAGCGCGCTCACGGCATAGATAAACAAGACGCTCAAAAACGTCGCGGCAAACAGCAAGGAGACGGCGCCCAGCGATTCCCCGAAACTTCCGATGACACGCCTTCGCAAACGATTTTTTCTGGCTTCCAGATTTCCCTTCATTTTTCCCGGACCCCAGCCTCTCCGATGATGACAATTTCCGTTTCCAGATCAATCCCTCTTTCTTTTCTGATCTGCTCTTGAACAAACGCAATCAACGCCTCCATGTCCGACGCCGTGCCCTGCCCCTTGTTCACGATAAAGTTGGCGTGCATCTTCGATATCTGCACATCGCCGCGCCGCACGCCTTTTAATCCCAATTCCTCAATCAATTTCCCCGCGGGCATTTCCGGCAGGTTTTTAAAGACCGATCCGGCGTTGGGATATTTCAGCGGATGTTTTTCCTGCCGCAACTTGATGATCTCGGCCATCCGTTCCCGAATCCGCACGGCCTGTCCTTTTTGCAAAACAAAGCGCACCCCGCAGATGATAACATCCGCGGGTAGATTTGATGTGCGGTACGCAAACGCGATCTCGCCACACCGCAGCAATTTTTTTTCGCCCTGCCCGTCAATGAGGGTTATGTCCGCAACCACATCTTTCATTTCCGTTCCGTAAGCGCCGGCATTCATCCACACGGCGCCTCCGACGCTTCCGGGGATGCCTGTGCAAAACTCCAAGCCGGTCAGTTCTTCGGCTGCCGCCAGACTTCCCACTTTACCCAGCAAAACGCCCGCCTGCGCGCTGACATAGTACTTTCCATCCTGTTTGGGCGCCAGACTCATCTGGTCCAAACCGCGCATCCACAAAATCACGCCGCGGTATCCGCCGTCTCTGACCAGGATGTTGGTCAGATTTCCAACCGGCAGAAACGGAATGCAATTTTCATTCAGACGCTTCACGATTTCCCCGAGTTGATCTTCATTTTCGATCACGACCAGCGCGTCCGCCTTGCCGCCCAGCTTCAGCGACGCATGACGCGACATCGGCTCGTCATAGAAGATTTTTCCAATGCCCGCGCCCTGAAGCGCATTGGATATGGCCTGAGTATTCGCCATTACTTTTTTGCTCCCTTTTTCGCAAGTTCCGCAAGGAACGCCTCGCCGATTTTATACACACTGCCTGCGCCCAGCGTAATCACGGTATCGCCGGGTTTGGCATTGGCCAGCAGAAAGTCGATGGTGTTTTGCGCCTGCGCAATATATTCAACGTGCGGATGGCCGCCTTCTTTAATGGCCGCCCACAGGGCTGCGGAATTAATGCCGGGAATCGGCGCCTCGGAAGCCGGATAAATATCGTTTAGCACTAAAACATCCGCATCGCTAAACGACCGGATAAATTCGTCGAAAAGCGCCTTCGTTCTCGTAAAACGGTGCGGCTGGAAAACAACCAGCAGCCTGCCTCTCCACATCTGCCGGGCTGCGGCAAGCGTTGCCAGAATTTCCGTCGGGTGATGTCCATAATCATCCACCACCGTGATCGAACCCTCGCAGCCTTTGAGCTCCAGACGACGCTGTACACCGGTGAAAGCAAGCAGGCCTTTGCGGATGGTAACCATATCGAGCCCCAGCTCACGACCGACGGCGGCTGCCGCCATGGAATTGTAAACATTGAAAAGCCCCGGCACGGCCAGTTCGACATCGCCTAAATTCTGCCCCTGATACGACAATTGATAGATCGTTTTGTTTTCCAGAAACCGGATGTCGCCTGCGGAATAATCCGCCGGATGATCAATGCCGTAAGTGATGACCCGACGTTTGATGGAACCGGCTATTTCGCGCACGTGTTCATTGTCGTTGCACATCACGATGCAGCCATAAAAGGGAACGATATTGGCGAATTTTAAAAAGGCGTCTTTGATTTCCACAATCCCCGGATAATAATCCAGATGCTCGCGGTCGATATTCGTAATCACGGCAATCGTGGGCGACAATTTCAAAAATGATCCGTCACTTTCGTCCGCTTCCGCAACAATGATGTCGCCGTCGCCCAGGCGGGCGTTGGAGCCGATGCTGGCAAGCTTCCCGCCGATGACCATCGTGGGGTCCAGGCCGCCCTGCGCCAGAATGGTGGAGACCATCGAGGTGGTCGTGGTTTTTCCGTGGCTTCCGGACACCGCCACGGAAAATTTCATTTTCAACAGTTCGGCCAGCATTTCCGCGCGCGGAATCACCGGAATATTCCGGCGATGCGCTTCCACTACTTCGGGATTGTCTTTTTTAACCGCAGTCGAGGTCACCACCACATCAGCGTTGCCGATATTTTCCGCCGCATGTCCCTGCGCCACCTCAGCGCCCAGGCGCTGCAAGCGCAACGTCGTATCGGAGACCTGCGCATCCGATCCGCTGATGCCGTAACCTAGATTGAGCAGCACTTCGGCGATACCGCTCATCCCGATCCCGCCGATGCCGACAAAGTGAATACGCTTGACTTTACGCTGCATGAATCCAATTTCCCGATCTTTCCCCATTTTACCCTTTGCTCCGTTTGTTGCTTAATGCTTTTTTTTCGTTGCCAGTTGCATACAGACATCCGCGATTTTTGCCGCGGCATCGATCCTGCCTAATTTTTTTGATTGGGCTTCCATGTCCCGCAACTTCCCGTCATCCGACAAAAGCGCTTCCATGAGTGCAAATAACTTTTCAGGTGTCAGGTCGCTCTCCTTCATCATGGCCGCTGCATTCACTTCCACCATGGCCTGTGCATTCAGAGTTTGATGATCATTGGCCGCCCACGGAAAAGGAATTAAAATGGAAGCCCTTCCCGCCGCCGTGATCTCCGCAAGCGACGTCGCCCCGGCGCGGCAAATCATCAGATCGGACGCCGTTAAGACCTTCGCCATATCCTCGATGAACGGACTGACCAAAGCCTTGATGCCATGCTGTTCATAGGCCTTTTGCACCATCTCCAAATCACGCTGGCCTGTCTGATGGATCATCCGGACACGATCCTTTATCTTTTGCAAAAGCGGCATCATGGCCACAACCGTCTTATTGATGGCGGCGGCGCCCTGCGAACCGCCAAAAATAAAAATCTGACGCCCCTGCTTTTTTGCCCTGCTTTCGTTCAAACCTGCGGCAAAGGCCGCCCGTACCGGATTGCCGGTGACAAAAACTTTGTCCGCCGCAAAAAGAGTTTTACTTTGTTCATAGGTCAAAAAAATCTGATCGACAAATTTTCCTAAAATGCGGTTGGTGTTGCCCGCCAGGGCGTTTTGCTCGGCAATGGCAGTGGGAATGCCCATCAGCCAGGCGGTGATCACCGCAGGTCCCGACGCATAACCGCCCACACCGATCACCACATCCGGAGAGAAATCCGCAAGGATGCTCCGGGACTGCCACATGCTGTTCGGTATCGCGTACGCGCCTTTGATCAAAGCCTTCAAACCTCTTCCCTTCAAGCCTTCCACATCAATCAATTTCAGTTCGTAACCGAGTGTTCCCAAAATCCTGTGTTCAATGCCTTTTTTTGTGCCGATAAAAATCACGCGGTTTTGGGCATCACGCTTCAAAAATTCCTCCGCGATGGCAATGCCCGGAAATAAATGTCCGCCTGTTCCCCCTCCCGCTATCGCGATCCGCACTGGATTCTCCCCGCTTACGTTCTCTGGGTGGAGATATTCAGCAAAATCCCCACAACCAGCATACTCATGACAAACGATGTTCCGCCATAACTCAAAAACGGCAACGCCAGCCCCTTCAGGGGGATCAACCCCATCACACCCGCGATATTAATAAACGCCTGCATGGCAATGAGCATGGTCAGTCCCGCAGCCAGAAGCGTGCCGAACAAATCCGGTGCACGAAACGCAATCATAAAGCCGCGCAGCAGAAAGAAGATAAACAAAATGATGACCAGCGTCACGCCGATAAATCCGCTTTCTTCCGCAATGACCGCCAGAATAAAATCCGTGTGAGGCTCCGGCAGATAAAATAATTTCTGCATCCCGTCGCCGATCCCCTGCCCCGTAACACCGCCCAGTCCGAAAGACAGCAGGGACTGGATCAACTGAAACCCCGTGTTGTCCGGATCCTTCCAGGGGTCCAGAAACGCCGTCAGGCGCGCCATGCGGTATCCCTTGTGCATAATCAGCCAGGCTCCGAGCGGAATGAAAAACGCACCCAGGAACATCAAATGCGTAATCCGCGAGCCGGCCAGAGACAGCATCAAAAGCAGAATCGACGCGATAATCACCACCGTGCCGAAATCGGGCTGCCGAATAATCAAAATCATTATCACGGCGGTCACCGACAGGGGAACCAAAACACCCCGGCTGAATTTCTTCAGATGATGCGCCTTGCGCGTCAGGAGATGCGCCAGGAAAATCACCATCGCCACCTTGACCAGTTCCGTGACCTGAAACGAGAAAACCATCATGTTCAGCCAGCGGGTGGCGCCGCCTCTCTTAATGCCGAGCGGCGGAATAAAAAGCAGAAGCAGCAGGATGACGGACAGCAGCACGCCGGGATAAGCCACTTTCTTGAGTTGTTCATAAGGTATTTTGGTCATGACCATCATGATGATGAGGCCGACAAACACAAACCCCAGATGCTTTTTGAGAAAAAACTGCCCGTCTTTAAACTTCTCCAGCGCAATGATGGAGCTCGACGAATAAATCATCACGGCGCCCACCAGCACCAGAAACAAGGTGACCAGAAGCAGGATCATATCAGGCGTATTGGTTTCTTTTTTAACGGCAGCTTCCATTTAAAGAGTCCTGACCACTTCCTTAAAATGATTTCCACGTTCCTTATAATTGGCAAACTCATCAAAGCTTGCGCATCCCGGCGATAAAAGCACGATGTCTCCGGGCCGGGCGTTACGGTATGCAAGCTCGATCGCTGCTTTCAGCGTCGGTTCCTTATTCACGGGAACGGCGTTACCGATCTGCGGTTCAATGCGGTCTTGCGCCTCGCCGAATAAAATGACCTGTTTTGCTTTTTCGCCTAAAAGCGTTTTCAGCACTTCAAAATTACCATCCTTGTCGCGTCCGCCCAGAAGCAGGATGACCGGCGTGGCAAAGGTTGAAAGCGCCCGGACGACCGCATCCACATTGGTGCCTTTGGAGTCATCGTAAAATTTGACGGAATTTTTCTCGCCTGCAAATTCGATGCGGTGCGGCAAACCGCGAAACGCCGAGACGGTCTTCATAATACTATCGGGCTCGCAGCCGCAAAATCGCGCCGCTGCGATGGCCGCCATAACATTTTCCACGTTATGCAAACCCGGCAGCGCAATCATGTTTAACGGATAGAGCTCTTCGGTTCCATCCGGTTTTCTGTAAACGATAAAATCGTCTTGCAAAAACATACCTGCGGGCAGTTTTTTCCGTGAGCTGAATTCAACAATCCGTCCACGGATCGACGCGGCCAGACCTTCCTGCGTCTCGTCGTCAGCGTTGAGGATCGCCAGGTCCGTGTTTAGCTGATTTTCAAAAACCCGGACTTTGATCCGCCGGTACTCTTCAAACGATCCATGATAGTTGACGTGATCGCAGGTGATATTGAGCAGCATAGCGGCATGCGCGCGGAAAGTATCAATCCATTGAAGCTGGAAGCTGCTGATTTCGGCGACGATAAAATCGTCAGTCTGCTTTGCTGCGGCATATTCAATCAGGGGATTGCCGATATTCCCGCCGACAAAAACTTTCTTCCCCGCTTGCTTCAGAATATCGCCCAGAAGCGTCGTCGTCGTGGTTTTTCCATTCGTACCGGTGACGACAACGATCGGCACACTGATAAAGCGGTAGGCCAGTTCAATTTCGCTGAGGATGGGAATATTTCTTTTTTGCGCGGCCGCTAAAATATGAGAATAGGGAGGGATCCCCGGTGACGGCACAACGAAGTCCACGCCGTCGAGCAATGTCTCATCATACCTGCCGACGGACAACCACGGTTGGCCGGCCAGTTGATTAAACGATTCTCCCCACTGGTGCAAAGGCTTTTCATCAGCGGCCACCACCGTCGCAAGGCGGCTGCCCAGAAATGCCGCAACAGCGATTCCTGTTTTGCCCATGCCGATGACGGCGATTTTCTTTCCTTTAAGTTCCATGTTTCCTCTATCGTAATTTCAAGGTAATGATCGCGAGCAGCGCCAGCAGAATGGAGATGATCCAGAAACGCACGATCACCTTAGGTTCCGCCCACCCCTTGAGTTCAAAATGATGATGCAGCGGCGCCATGCGGAATATCCGCTTGCCGCCGGTCAGCTTGAAATAGCCCACCTGAAAAATGACGGAAAACGTTTCCATTACAAATATGCCGCCGACAATCGCCAGGAGAATTTCCTGTTTGGTCATAATGGCCACGGCGCCCAGCGCGCCGCCCAGCGAAAGCGATCCGACATCGCCCATGAAGATTTCCGCCGGATAGGCGTTAAACCACAAAAAGCCCAGAGCCGCGCCGACCAGCGCGCCGCAAAACACCGTTAATTCCCCGGCGCCCGAGACATAAGGAATTTGCAGATACTGAGCGATCTTGACGTTTCCGGCGAAATACGCAAAAAATACATAGGTTGCAAAACAAATGATCGCGGGACCGGTCGCCAGGCCGTCCAGACCATCCGTCAGATTGACGGCGTTGGCCGCGCCGACAATGATGAAAACGCAAAGCAGAATATAGCCCCAGCCGATATTGGGTAAAACCGTTTTAAAAAAAGGAATGGTAATTTGCGTATTAAACCCCGGCTTGAAATACAAAATCAGGCCGACAAACAGGGCAATGGCGATCTCCGCAGCAAGCCTTGTTTTCCCGGAAACGCCTCGTGAACTTTTCTTGGCGAGTTTCCGGTAATCATCCATAAAGCCGATCAGACCGAAACCCACGGTAACCAAAAGCGCAAGCCAGATATAGTCCACGGAAAGATTGGCCCACAGAAGCGTGGAGATCACCACGGCAAAGATAATGAGTATGCCGCCCATCGTCGGCGTTCCTTTTTTCACCTGATGAGTTTTGGGTCCGTCGTCGCGGATCTGCTGATCAATTTGCAGATTTTGCAATTTGCGGATCAGCCATCGTCCCAGAATCAGGCAAATCAGCAAGGCCGTGATCGAGGCGAAAACCGTCCGAAACGTGATGTAACGAAACACGTTAAAGAACGAAAACATCGTATGCAGAGGATATAAAAATTCGTAAATCACTTCTTTTCTCCTGTTCTAAATCGCCGCCGGTCCGGCGTCTCCTCTTCTCTCGCCGAAATCAACCGACAGCCTTGACGCAATCCGGTCCATCTTCATCCGGCGCGATCCCTTCACTAAAATCCAGTCGCCTTTGCGCAACTGTTTTTTCAAAGAAGCCATCGCCTCATCATCATCCTTTAAAAACATCACCTGCGAATTCAACAGTCCGCCCTCCAAGGCGCCTGCGGCGGTCATCTCGGCAAAATCGCCCTGAAGAAAAACCGCCGTCACGCCGGTGGTCGCCAAAAGCAGTCCGATTTTGCGATGAAATTCTTCTGCGGCTTTCCCCAGCTCCAGCATATCGCCCAGGAACACAAACGCGCGGTGGGTGCCCTTCAAATCCTTCAGCGTGAGCAGGGCTTCCCGCACTGATGCGGGATTGGCGTTGTAAGCATCATTAATAATATAAGCGCCATTTAGCAGTTTGATGATTTCCATCCGACCCTTGACTGCCTGAAACGAGGCCAGTCCTTTTGCAATGGATTCGATGCCGCAACCTGCGGCTAGCGCTGTTGCGGCCGCGGCCATCGCATTGTAGATATTGTGGATGCCTGCGACTTTCATTTCTACTTTATATGTCTGGCCGCGCATCAGCAGGTTGAAGCTCACACCCCGCGCGCCGTTTTTGCGAATATCGTTCACGCCGACATCGGCGCTCGCGGTCATGCTGAACGTCACACGTCGGCCGGACCAGCGCTCGGCCACGAAACGCACCGCTTCGTCATCCAGATTCACAACCACCGTCCCGGACGGATCCATATGAAGAAACAAGTCGCCTTTTTCCTCGCGCACCACCGCAACCGAACCGAAACCCGCCAGATGCGCAGGGCCGACATTGGTGACAAGCCCGATACCCGGAGAGGCAATTTGCGTCAACCTTTTAATTTCGCCGCGCGTGTTGGTTCCCATCTCCAGAATCGCAATGTCATGCTGACTCGTCAGACAAAAGATGGTTTGCGGCAAACCGATCAGGTTATTTAAATTTCCCTCGGTCTTGAGCACTCTTTTTTCCGTCTCCAGAATGCAGGCCAGCATTTCCTTGGTCGTCGTCTTCCCGGAAGAACCGGTCAACCCGATCACCGGTATGGCAAAACGCAGACGATACGCGTGAGCCAGGTCCCCCAGAGCGGTTAACGGATCGTCAACCTTGATCACACATACGCGTGGGCCGATGTCTTTCAGATTAACCTTCTCTTCGCTTTGAACGATAACGCCTGCGGCGCCGCCATCGAGCGCCACTCCGATAAAGGTGTGTCCGTCAAAATTATCACCGGACAGCGCAATAAAAAGATTCCCGGGTTTGATGTGCCGGGAATCGGTGGAAACACCTGCAAACTTACTTTCAGCCTGACCGGAAAGAAGCTTTCCGCCAGTTGCGTCGAGAACCTGGGCCAGAGTAAATATGGGCGCGTCATTGCTCATCAATGCTTTAACCCCTCGCCTTTAAAGCCTGCGCGGCAACCAGCCGGTCGTCAAACGGCACTTTTTGGGTTCCTAAAATTTGATAATCCTCATGACCCTTTCCGGCAATGAGTACAATATCCCCGGCTTGCGCCAGTCTGATGGCGACAGTGATTGCGGCTTTGCGGTCGGCAATCACTGTATAGCTGCGGTGCTGATCCTCACGATTGAGATTGCCGTCAGACACCTTCATGACTTTTTGCTGATCAATTCCCGCTTCAATTTCCGCGATGATCGCCTGCGGCGCCTCCAGGCGCGGGTTATCGGAGGTCACGATCGTCAAATCACTATAGGTTGTCGCCGTATGGCCCATCACGGGTCTTTTGGTGCGGTCGCGGTTTCCGCCGCATCCGAAAACTGTTATGATTTTATTTTGTTTAAGCGCAGTCAGTGTCTTCAGAACCTGATTTAAAGCATCCGGCTTATGCGCATAATCGACAAAGACATGAATGCCGGCAGACGAGTCCACTCGCTCAAGGCGCCCCGGCACACAGGCTAAATTTTGAATACCCGTCTCAATGGCGGACGACTCCACGCCCAGCACCGACGCGGCGGCGACCGCAGCCAGGATGTTGGAAAGATTGAATGAACCGATCAGCCCGGACGATACGGTGATCGTCTTTCCGGACACGGTCACTTCCGCGCGGATGCCGCCAAGCGTGATCTCTTCTTTATGAACCGTCACCTGGCCTTGGATGCCGTAAGTCTGCGCGGGAATTTTTATTTCGGAAATCAGTTTTTGGCCCCATCGGTCATCGGCGTTGATCACCGCTTTTTGCAGATATTTTTTTTTGCTTTGCGGCAACAGCTCCGTAAAAAGTCTTTTTTTCGCCCGAAAATAGTCTTCCATATCCTTATGGTAATCCAGATGCTCCGGGCTCAAGTTGGTAAAAATCCCGAGATCAAAATCACAATCGTCAACCCTTTTCAAATCCAGGGCATGCGAGGAGACTTCGGCGATGACATGGCTCACGCCGGCATCCGTCATCTCGCGCAGGATCCTCTGCATTTCGAAAGATTCCGGCGTGGTGTTCGGGGCCGGCAATACCTTTTCCGAATAACGGTAGTTCACCGTTCCCAAAACACCACAGCTAAAACCTGCGGCGGTCAAAATGGATTCCAAAAGATAAGTCACCGTTGTTTTACCGCTGGTTCCCGTAATGCCAATGAGCGTCAGTTGCGAAGATGGATCACGAAAATAATTTCTGGCCAAAATCCCCAGTGCGCGGCGGCTGTCGGATACCTGGAGGGCCAAAATCCCTTCCGGCACGGCAATATCTTTTTGATGCACGATGAAACGCGCGCCTCGATCAACAGCCTGGCCGATAAAGTCGTGTCCGTCATGCGCCAATCCCGCAATGGCGACAAAGAGCGACCCCGGTTGACACTGATTGGCCGCATAACACACCGAAGACACCTCGCCCGCCGGGGGCGCATGATGGCCGATCACTGTGATGCCTTGCAGGAGTTGCCGTAGTTCCATTAGTTTTTCATCTCAAATACAATTTTGCATAACCGTTCACCACCCAGCATCGATCCGGCTTGAGGAGACTGGCGCACAGCCCAGCCGCTGCCAATCACCTGCAACTCAATCGATCTGGATTTTGCTCTTTTCATAGCCTCACGAATCGTCAAGCCGGAAAAATCCGGCATATGCGATTCATCATCGATTGCCTCTTGGGCCTCATCCTCAACCAGTGTGTGCCGGGCGGAAACGAGTTGCACCTTGCTTGCCTTCTGGGGATCAAACACAGGCGTTTCGCGGATATTGGTTTTGAAACAGTTGAGGATCTGTTCGCCGATGTGTTTGAATACCGGCGCGGCAGCCACGCCGCCCCACTTGTCACGCTGCGGCTCATCGAGAATCACCAGAATCACAACCTGCGGATTGTCCGCCGGAAAAAATCCAATAAAGGAGGTGCGCACGCGCTCCGAGGAATAAACGCCGCGCGCAAAATCAAATTTCTGCGCCGTGCCTGTTTTACCGGCAACCGCCACATCGACAATATGCGCATTTTTACCGGTCCCGTCCGCCGCGCCGACAACCTCAGTGAGCATGGCGGTCAGACGCTTAGCCGTTTGAGGCGACACCACCCGGCGCACCGTTTCCGGCGCATACATTTTGATCGGGTTGTTATTATGATCTGTCATCCCGCGCACGATAAAGGGCTTCATCAGCACGCCGTCATTGGCGATGGCCGACATGGCGGAAATAAGCTGAATGGCCGTCACGGAAATTCCCTGGCCGAAGGCAATCGCCGCCGTGTCCACTTTGGTCCAGCCCTGCACCGGCCTTAAAAGTCCTGCGGCCTCGCCGGCCAAATCGATGCCTGTTTTCGATCCGAAACCAAAACTTTTAATATACTCGTAATATTTATCCTTGCCGAGTTTTTCCGCAATCTTTGCGGAACCGATATTACTGGAGTATTTCAGAATATCGCGGACGGACAAATAACCGTGACGCTTGCGGTTGGCTTCGCGAATCACCCGGTCAGCCACGGTGAAATAACCATCCTCACAATAGAAACGATCTGCTTCCCTGACGATTTTTTCTTCCAGCGCGGCAGCCACCAGAAAAGGTTTAAAGGTGGAACCGGGATCAAACGCATCCACAACCGCCCGATTGCGCCACGACTCCGAAGTCAGCCCTTTGATATTGTTGGGGTTGAAACCCTTCTCATTGGCCAGCGCCAGAAGCTCACCTGTTTTCGGGTCCATAACAACAGCAATGCCGCCCTTCGCGCCTTTATCCAGCACGGCGTCTTTCAAATGCGACTCCACCAGATACTGAATGCGGCTGTCGATGGTCAGAACCAGATTGGCGCTTTCATTCTTGGGAGAGGCATTGCGCTCCACATGCAAAAAAAGTTTTTTACCCTTGGCGTCTCTGGCCCAGGTCAGTTTTTCCGGCTTGCCTTTCAAATGCCCGTCATACTTTTTTTCGAGACCTTCCAAACCTTCGGCATCAAATCCGGTAAACCCGATCAAGTGCGCGGCAAGTTGACCATTCGGGTAAAAACGCTTCGGTTCCTTGATGACAAAGACACCTTCGATTCCGGCCGCTTCCACTTGCAAGGCCTGCTGCGGAGAAATTTTTCTAGCGAGCCAGCAAAAGCTTTTGGGCTCGGAAATTTTTTTGAAAACGGCGGAGGCGTCAAGATCCAGAACGGTTGCAATCTGCCGGGAAGCTTTCGCCGGATCGGCGATCCGGGTCGGGTCGGCAAACACGGAATCCGCCATCACGGACATGGCGAGCTTCTCGCCGTTTCGGTCATAAATCATGCCGCGTTCGGAATGGATCGGCAATGTGGTGATATGCTGCCTTTGAGCCAATGACTTTAACTTCTCACCGGACAAAACCTGCAACTGAAAAGCTCGGGACAATAAAGCGATAAACAAAATCAAAAAAACCGCCAGAATACTGGCCAGCCGGAATTTCAGCCATTTTTTTGAATCTGCCGCCATACTTCACTTCCCTGCTGCTTTCAGCATAATCACTTGATCAGCGTCCGGATAGGACATCTGAAATTTGGTTCGGGCGATCTGTTCGATTCTTTGCGGCGCCTTGAGCATCGCCATTTCCAGCTTTAATTTCTTTTGTTCTTCCAAGAGCAGTTCTTTGGCGGAGAGCGCCGCAGCAATCTCATATTCCATACGCGTCATACGGATATGAGAACCGACGTAGATGAGGGCGACAAACATCAAAACCAGCGCCACGACAATGAATGTCGGATATTTTGCGCCGAAAGAGGCCGCGCTTGATTCCTTGGCCTGCCGGCCTTGCGACAAAACCTGCGTTGATGCGGTTGATGCCATTTTCAAATCCTCTCGGCGACCCGCAATTTAGCGCTGCGGGCGCGCGGGTTGCGCTCCGTTTCCATCATCGACGGCGTCAGTGCTTTGCGTGTCAACACCTTTACGGTTGCCTTCTTTTGACAAACGCAAAAAGGAATATCTTTCGGGCAGACGCAGGTCGCGGCCATATCGCGAAACATGTTTTTCACAATCCGGTCCTCCAGCGAATGAAAGGAGATCACGCACACGCGCCCGCCTGCATGAAGGGCTGCAACTGCGCTTTCGATCCCCGGCGCAATGCAATCGAGCTCGCGGTTCACGGCTATCCGGATGGCTTGAAAAGTTCGCGTAGCGGGATGTATCTTTTGCCGCCTCATCTTTCCGGGCATCACCGATGTGATCAGATCAGCCAGTTCAACCGTTGTCTCAATGGGTGAGAGTTGTCTTTTGCGCACGATGGTTCGGGCAATTCTTGAGGCCATTTTTTCCTCCCCATACAACCGAATGATTTTTTCCAGTTCGCCTTGCTCAAAACCGTTGATCATATCGTACGCGCGAAGCTTCAAATCCTGATCCATCCGCATATCCAGCGGAGCTCTCTGGTTGAAGCAAAATCCCCGATGCGCCGTGTCCAGCTGATAAGAAGAAACCCCCAAATCCAGTAAAACGCCGTCGACCTTTTCGATGTGCAAAGACGCAAGCACTGCGCCAAGCTCTGCAAAGTTTGCCTTGACCAGAATCTTACGCGATCCGAACGACGCCAGCCTTGAGTCCGCCACTGCCAGCGCATCGGCGTCACAATCCATCCCGATCAGCGTGGCCTCCGTTCTCTCCAGAAGCGCGCGGGCATGACCCGCTCCGCCTAGGGTCCCGTCAACATAGACGCCTGACGGATTCCCCACCAGCCACTGAAGTGCTTCTTCCAACATCACCGGCTCGTGAACAAATTCTGCGTTCATGATCATATCCCGAGACTGGCGGCAATTTCGTTGTCTTTATCGATTTCATCACTGGCCGTTTTTAATTTTTCTTCAAATCGCTCTTTGGGCCAGATTTCAATGTTTCTCAGCATTCCCACCAGAACAATGTCTTTTTCCAATTTGGCATAGTCCCGCAGGGTAGGCGGAATTAAAACCCGGCCCTGACTGTCCAGATTGCAATCCACTGCCCCGGACATAAAGAAGCGCTGAAAATCGCGAAATTTTTTATCCAGGATTCGTTTTTTCGATATTTCTTCTTCGATCAAATGCCATTCGACATAAGGAAACGCGATTAAATACCCGTCCCAGTTCGTGATGACCATTTTACTGTCATACTGATCAGCAAATATATTGCGAAACTTCGACGGGAAAATGATCCTTCCCTTTTCGTCGATATTATGATGATATTGGCCACGAAAAACGGACACTTAAAAACCCCTCCACATCCATCCACTTTACTCCACGAGCCAACTATAGAGAGGGAAATTCGCTTTGTCAAGAAAAAAATATATCTATTTCAGGGTTAAGTGACTGAAAATTACTGGGAAATCAGGGAATGAAAGACCGGAATTGCAGACAGGCGCCGAAGAAGGTCAATTCTTGTTTTTCTCGACGCTATTTTTTAGAGAGCGGACACGCATCGTCGCGATGTTATGTTCATCGAGCGTTGCTGAAAAAAAGTGCGTCCCGTCCTTCTGGGAAACAAAATAGAGATGATTCACATCAGCCGGTTTTAATACGGCCCGGAAGGAATCCAATCCGGGATTGGATATCGGACCTGGCGGCAACCCGCGAATGATATACGTATTATAAGGTGACTCCCGCCGGTAATGGCTCCGAAGGACGATGCCGTTGAAATCCTTGAGGTCGTAAACCGCAGTCGGATCGCTCTGCAGGGACATTTTCTTTTTCAACCGATTATAGAAAACGGCGGCAATCAGCGGCTTTTCAGCGGAATAACCCGTTTCTTTCCCCACCAGAGAGGCAAAGGTTACAAATTGATGCGTATTTAAACCTTTTTCGGCTGCCAGGTTGACCATCTCCGGCGTAATTTTATTCCAGAAACGATCCACCATCGTGCGTAGAATTTGCCGGGTACTCATGGTGCGGGTCAGAAAATAGGTATCCGGAAAAAGATAGCCTTCAACGGAGGGGCCCTGAATCCCCACAAACGACAAAAAGACTTTGTCGTAAGCCAGTTCAAAAAAAGCTTCTTCATCGATCAATTTGTACTCTTTTAGCCTTGCGGCAACTTCCTTGAGTGAGTAGTCTTCATGGATCGTGACGCGATAGTACTTGATTTCACCCCGGATGAGTTTATTGACCAGATCCAGCGGAGAAAGCGATGTGGAAAACTCATATTCACCGGCACGGATAGAGCGGGCAGCCCGTTTGACGGCGGCCAGACTGTAAAAAAGCGGTTTGTTTTTGACCAGGCCGGCATTGCTTAGCATTTCCGTAACCTGCACAAAACTCGTGCCGGTCGGAATATCAACGAGGACGGTTGCCGCTTTTCCCGACTCAATCGGCGTCTTGGCATAGATGCCAAGCCAGACCGCAAAAACTGCAATCAGGACACAAGGGACTAAAAGGACAGCCAGAAATATTTTTCTTTTGATCATCTTCATTCTTTTTTGTAATTGAAATAGCGAAAACTGAGCGGTCAGCCCTGACCGGCTTTTGATGGATCGGGGCAATCGAGATAATTTTGCAGGATCAGACAAGCCGCCAGTTTATCGACTTTCTCCTTCCTTTTTTGCCATCGCACACCGCATTGCATCAATATTTCTTCCGCCTCCTTGGTGGACATGGCCTCCGGCCATTTAATAACGGGCAAAGAAAATGTCTTTTCAAGCAGCCTGGCAAAACGATTAACTTTTTCGCACTGAATGCCTTCCGATCCGTCCAATCTAAGCGGATAGCCGACGACAATTCTTTCCACGGTATAATTCCGGATCCATTGGCTCAGGATGTCCAGATCATGTTTTTTTGTTTTGCGAATCAATGTCGGCAGCCCCTGCGCCGTCAGCCCCAGCTCGTCGCAAACAGCCACGCCGATCCTTTTCTCGCCGTAGTCCAAACCCAAAACGCGCAAAAAACACCTCATGAATTGAAGTGAACGTCTAACAACTTTCGACGGGAATTTCAATAAAAGATTCCGCAAGTAAAATTATCAGGTTGTGAAAATAGCGGGAGTTTGTTATCTCAGGCCATCATAAAGGCGGCGGGAATAACATGCAGCATTTCGTTTTAGGCACAGCCGGACACGTGGATCACGGCAAAACATCCTTGATCAAAGCTTTGACCGGCACAGACACCGACCGTCTCAAGGAAGAAAAGGAGCGGGGCATCACCATCGAACTGGGATTTGCCTCCCTGTCGCTTTCTTCCGGGTTGACGCTGGGTATTGTCGACGTGCCGGGACATGAAAAATTCATTAAACACATGGTCGCAGGCGCCGCGGGCATCGACCTGGTTTTAATGGTCATCGCCGCCGATGAAGGCGTCATGCCGCAGACCAAAGAACATCTGCACATCTGCTCGCTTCTGGGCATCACGACCGGGCTTGTCGCCCTGACTAAAATTGATATGGTGGAACCGGATTGGCTGGAACTGGTGCGCTCCGAAATTGCCGACTATCTGGCAGGCACCTTTCTTGCCGGCGCGCCGATTGTGCCGGTATCGGCAGTCAAGCAGACAGGGCTTGGGGATTTGCTCGCCCAAATCGAACAAACCGCAAACCGGTTAAAGGAAAAAACGGATGACGGCATTTTCCGTCTGCCGGTGGACCGTATTTTTACAATGAAAGGTTTCGGCACTGTTGTAACCGGTACGCTGATTTCCGATAAAATTAAAGTTGGAGAAGACATCCAGATTCTGCCGGAAAATATTTCCGCTCGCATCCGGGGCATCCAGGTGCATAATAAGCCTGTGGAAGAAGCTTACTCCGGACAGCGCACCGCCATCAATCTTCAGGGCATTGAAAAATCGACGCTTGAACGGGGCAACGTGCTGGTGCGGCCACAAACGGTCTGGCCGACGCAAAGGCTCGATGTTTCCTTTGAATATCTGGCATCCAACACGCGAAAGCTGAAAAACCGGTCGCTTACGCGCCTGCATACCGGCACGGCGGAAATTATGACGCGGATCGTCTTGCTCGATGCTGACGAACTCGCGCCGGGCGAGAAAACAATGGCCCAATTGATCCTCGCCGATGAAGATGTGGTAGTGGCGGGCGATCATTTCGTTTTGCGCAGCTATTCGCCGGTGACCACCATCGGCGGCGGCCGGATTCTCGATCCTCTGCCGGGGAAACACAAACGCAAAAACAAAAAAGTGCTGGAGGATCTGCAAACCCTGCAAGACGGAAAACTTCCGGAGGCGATTTCCGTCCTGCTTTTGCGCGCCGGATTCGGAGGCATTACGCTTAGCGCACTTGCCTTTCGCCTGGGCGTGCACACTCGAAAAATCCGCGAGGCGCTGGATAAACTATTTTCCAGCCGCCAAGCCATCCTGCTTTCCGGCGACGACACGACGACGCTCTCCGTTCAATTGTATACCCAGCTTGAGGATATGATTTTGCAGGGTCTTGCGACTTACCACAAAGGAAATCCCCTCAAAGAGGGCATCTCCAAAGAGGAGCTCAAATCGGCGCTCCCGGCCGCCGTACCGGCAAAACTCTTCAACATGGTGCTTTTGAGCCTGGGCAAAAAACAGGCGATCGTCAGCGACAAAGACAATGTCCGCCTTGAATCTCACCAGGTGCAACTCGCCGGAGAAGAAGACGCGCTCAGGCGCGCCGTCACCGAAACTTATGCTCGGGCAGGCCTTGCGCCCCCTTCGCTTTCCGACGTGATCAACAATCTGGGCGGACAAAAGGCCCAGGCGCAAAATATCGTCAAGCTGATGCTGAAAGACGGAGATCTGATCAAAATCAATGAAGAACTGTGTTTCGCCCGCAGCGCGCTGGATAAACTTCGTGAAGACTACAAGGCGCAAATCGTCCGGGACGGAAAAGCCACGCCGGTGACATTTAAAGACCTGACCGGGCTTTCGCGCAAATACATTATACCGCTCATGGAGTATTTCGACACAAGCAAATTGACGGTGCGCGTGGGCGATCATCGAATTCTGCGGGAAAAAATCTAACAAAGGAAAATAAGAAAGGCGGTTCATTTGAAAACCAAAGACATTTATATTCAAGACATCAAACAGGGCGAAAAAATCGCATCTATCTTTTTAGTCGCGGAAAAAAATATGGCCTACTCTCAAAAAGGCTCGGCTTATCTGAACGTCCGGCTGAAAGACAAAACCGGCGAGATGGACGCCAAAGTGTGGGATAACGCCCCGGAACTGGATCGCGCCTTCAAAAAGGGCGATATCGTTTATATCGAAGGCCGTGTGCTCAGTTACAAAAACGCGCTGCAGGTCTCCATTGTCACCGTTAAGCCCTGCGCGCCGGAAGATGTCGATCCGTCGGATTTTCTGCCGATAAGCAAGCTCGATACGACTGCAATGTTTCAGGATCTGCTCGCGTATCTGAATAAAATATCATCCGCACCGATCAAAGCACTCCTGGCCTCTTTCTTTCATGATGAAAAAACGGCCGAGCTCGTCCGCCGCGCGCCTGCGGCCAAAGGTTTCCATCACACTTACCTGGGCGGTCTTTTGGAACACACGCTTTCCGTCGTACGCCTCTTGGACCGGGCGGCGGATCACTACCCGCAGTTAAACAGGGACTTGCTGATCGCCGGAGGCATGCTGCATGACATCGGCAAAATCTACGAATTCTCCTATGACAGCCTGATCGGTTACAGCGACGAAGGCCGGATGATCGGCCATCTGGTCATGGGCGTGGAAATGATCAATAAAAAAATAGAGGCCATCGCGGACTTTCCGCCGCAGACGGCCCTCGAACTGCGTCACATTCTTTTGAGCCATCACGGCGAGTTTGAATACGGCTCGCCCAAGCGCCCGAAAACGAAGGAAGCGCTGGTGATTCACTTCATGGACGATCTCGACGCCAAGCTCAACGCATTTGAAATCTTTGTCGCCGCAGACAATGCCAACAATGATTCGGAATGGACCAGCTATAACCGCTTTTTTGAACGGTATCTTTTTAAAGGAAAAAAGGGAACGTCTCTTTAGTTCGGCGCATGGCCTTGCAAACCGCATGTACCGGATAAAAATTTCCTAGGAAGATTTATCCAGCGCCTCCCGGATCTTTTGTGAAAGCTCGCTCATTTGAAATGGCTTTTGCATGAAGCTGATGATTCCTCCGCGATTAAGGATGTCCTGCGCCTCGCCATTGAGGCTATAGCCGCCGGATAAAATAATCCGGGCGTTCGGATTCACTTTGCGAATCTCGTCAATGGCCTCTTTGCCGCCCAGGCCCGGCATGATCATATCCATGATCACCAGATCAATCGATGTGGCATGAGCGAGGTATACCTCAACGGGTTCTCCGCCGCTTGCGTCGGTAATCAATTGATATCCCCGTCCACGTCATTTCGCCTACGACATCGACAATCCCCTTTTCATCATCGACAAGCAAAAGAGTTTCCCGGCCCCGCAAGGTAACCGCTTTGGGTTCGGCTTTCGGCGCAACTTCATTGAAAGAAACCGGCAGATAAATATTGAATGTCGCGCCCTTCCCTCTGTGACTCTGGACATTGACGGCGCCTTTGTGTCCCTCGCTTGAGCGGATCCGGTCGGCCGCTTGATGGATTTTTTCATTTTGTGCGCGCAGCTTATGCAGCTCTTCGATCAATTGGGATTTTGTCTTTTCTTCGTCTTTCATGACTTGTGCCTTTGTCCACCCATCTGTTCAAAAGATCATTTATCCCGGGAAGCATCAATCTGTTGGTCGAGTGTCCTTTGCAAGGCTGCCTTTTTGAGGGCCGGGCATAAATTATTTTTTACGGAGGCATCAAAGCATCCTTACAAAAAAAGCAGGGCTTTTCCCCGGAGGTAAAAACCCTGCTCATGTGTTTTAATCTTAAACGATTTGATTCGGTGTGACTATTTCTTTGCTGCGAGTTTAGCCAGCGAATCCTCCAAATGCTTTTGGGCGACTACCGGAGGTTTCACGGCTCTGGGCATGTCGCCGAAAGAGTCGACATTATTCAATTCAGCCATTACGGCCCGAAACCCGCCATCAAAGGAGAAGGCTCTGACGGGTTTATTGAAATTAATATCTTTGCCATACTGTGATACCATAGTCGCAACTTTCTCAGTAATTAAAATGCCGTTTTCAGCGTTTCCATCCTGATCGAGCGTCTGAAGAACAACGCAAACATTCACAACGCGCTGATCGGCGGCGCCCTTGGCATCGGCAAACAAGTCCAGCGGGGTTACCACGGGCTTGCCGACAGTCGATCCCAGTACAACACTGCCAATGGAGAAGGTGACTGTTTCGCCGGTCTGATATTCAAAAACACCGTCTGCCTGGGTCACACCCTTAAGCGTCGGTGTGGCATAATTCAATCCGCCTACCGGACCATCCATGAATACCCCTTTTAATGCAGGAACACTTTTGACGCCGGAATCCAGCCCGCCGCATCCGGCCAAGGCCAACAGAATAACCGCTGAAACCGATAAAAACAAATACCGTACCCACATCTTCGATTTCTTCATAACGCTACTCCTCCCTTCAAATATTGATTGAAATACATAGATTTCCGAAACTGCATTATTTAATGGCACTATAGATAATATAGATGGATATGAATGTCAATCAATGAAAAAAAAATGCATCTTGGGCTGACGCCCGCAGGCTAGGCCCAAGATGCATAGCATAACAATTTCAATAACTCATGGAAATGCGGTATTCAGGCCGTTTGCAGGTCGGTTCCCGCAAAAAGGGGAGCATGACTGCCCCCCCTTTTTGTTCTGATGGATGATTAAATCGTCAGAAACGACTACAGGCCGTTAACCACCCACGCCATCGGATAGGCATAGGTTACCTTGGCCGCGGCTATTTCCGTATTCAGATCGGCCGCCACAACTTCATGGGTATCGACGACCAGCAAAGAATTCGTGAGCGTGGCGTCAAAAGTCATCACTTTAGGCCCTCCAGCCGTCGGATCCCATTGCGGCCAGATTGTCAGCGAAGAACCTGCCGGATTGGGATTCAACGTCTTCACGAAAGAAATGAGGTAATCCATCATCGCGCCCTGTAACGCTACGCGACCGGTCTGATTAGCTGCGGTAAATGAATAATTCCAGGAATCTGCGGGCTGTCCCTGGAAGAAGGGAATATCCATACTGTGACCCGCTCCGAAATATGCGGCAAAGTCTGCGCGCGCGGGATCACCACCACCCGCCCATTTGAAAACAAACCCATAAACCGGATTGGCCGGATCATTCGCCTTCAGGGCCCGGTTGATGTTGTCCACGCCATTTAATCTCCACTTACGCGACCGCAGATCCGTGAGGGTCGCATACAAATCTTTATCGGCCTGCAACGGCAGAACCTCATCCGCCGTCATGGTGGGAGGCAGAATACCGATGACATTCCAGAGATTAAACCAGGAGTTAGCTCCAGAAGGAACCAGGCCACCGGTATAGGTCTTCACGGGAACGCCGTACAGTGGCGCAAAAGTCCGCCATTCATAACGTGTGCCGCCATTGACCACGGGCACTTTGTGGTAATTGCCGGCGGCAATCGCATCCGTCCAGGCTGCGTCACGAACGACAGCGCCGTCACGGATGGCTGAGTGCGACCCCATCTGCCCCGAACCGTCCGCGCCCGTGCCGTCTCTACGGCAACGCGCAACCAACTCGGCAGGCTGTCCTCTCAGGAAAGTCCGGATCTGGGCATTGCTCATCGTGGCGCGCAAAGCGTCTGCTGCTGCTGCATCAGCGGCAAAACCGCCTCGAATGAGCAGACCATTAATAGTTGTATTCGTCCAGGTATCCGACTCTGCAACCGTTTTCAGATTCATCAGATCCGGTCCGGCAACACTTTGTGCAAATGCCCCGCGGAAGTTCGCCGCCCGGGGAGAAGTCAAGAGATTCATAATATTGTGAGCACCTGCAGACTGACCGCCTATAACAACTTTGGCGGGGTCGCCGCCGAAATTAGCGATGTTGGCTTGAACCCATTCCAGGGCTTTCTGAATATCCAAAACGCCGTAATTTCCTGAATCATCCAAGGCATTGCCATTTTGCCTAAGAGAGGGATGGGTTAAAAATCCCATCGCGTTGAGACGATACTGAACATAAACCACGATCATATTGCCGCGCTTGGCCATCGCAGCGCCGTTGTACTGCTTTGCGGAACCGAAGTTATTGGAACCGCCATGGATGTAAAAATAGACGGGAAGATTCCGGGACCAGGTGCGCGGAGCATAAATATCCAGATAAAGGCAATCTTCGCTCCCGATAAAGGCGTTTGATGAAAACCAGGTTGACGTGTAAACCTGCTGCACACATTCACTGCAGGCTGTGGTCGTGTCCCGAACACCTGTCCAGGCTTCTGGATTGATCGGTGCTTTCCAGCGAAGTTCGCCCACGGGCGCTTTGGCATAAGGAATCCCCTTCCACACCCAAGCTTCTTCTGCCGTGGCGCCTCTGACATCACCGAATTCCGTGCTGACCGTTTTGTTGGTAGGCAACGGCGGCGTTTCGGCATCCTTGGCGCAGCCCGCAATCAAGACGAAGGCCGAAAGCAGAATCATAAGCGACGCTGCATATCGGAATCTCTGAAACAAAAATCTGAACTTCTTTGGCATAACTTCTTCTCCTCTTCTTCTAAAAAATGATTTCGTTAATGTTACACAGGGCCATTAACCTTCACGATGTGTACAACTTTTACTGATCACATCTCGATTCAAAGCAAAGAGTATCTACAGGATATATGCCAACAATCACTTGTGGAGTTATTATATTGTATTAATAAAATCAGATATATGACTAAATACTGGAAAATACACCTGCGCACTTTCGTGGCATGCCACACATGCGACATGCCACGAAAGTGCGACATGTCGCAGTTAACTGGGATGGATGGGTTGATTTTTACCGATTTTACGATATACCGTGCGGCGGTCGATGCCCAGAATCCGGGCGGCCTTGGCCTTATTCCCGCCGGTTTTGCTCAGAGCTTCGAGTATATCCTGCTCGCCGGTTAATTTTCGGGATGGGACCTTGCCGCTCGTCTTTACTTTTTCAGTTCCCGCATAATCACGAACAGCGGCAGGCAAATGCTCCGGTGCGATCATCCGGCCGCGGCAAAGAATAAAGGCATGCTCAATGGCATGCTCAAGTTCGCGAATATTTCCCGGCCATAAATACGCCATGAACAGATCCAGGACTTCGCGGGAAATACCATGAATGTCTTTTTTGAATTTTTCATTAAAGGACTGCCGGAAATGATCGACCAGAGGCGGCAGATCTTCCAGGCGTTCGCGAAGCGGCGGCAGGGGCACTTCCACAACCATCAGTCGATAATAAAGATCCTCGCGAAAATCGCCCCGGCGAACCTTTTCCTTCAGGCTGCGATTGGTGCAGGCAATCACGCGAACATCCGCCTTGCGGGGCACAGCTTCCCCCACGCGCTCAAATGTTTTTTCCTGCAACACACGCAAGAGCTTCAACTGAATCAGCGGCGAAATGTCGCCGATTTCATCGAGCAGAATCGTGCCGCCCTGGGCGACTTCAAACCGGCCCTGCTTGTCTTTGACCGCTCCGGTAAACGCTCCCCGTACGTGACCAAAGAGTTCGCTCTCCAAAAGACTTTCCGCCAGAGCCGAGCAATTCACGGTGACAAAGGGACGAAACGCGCGCTGGCCGCTGTAGTGCAGCGCTTTGGCCACCAGTTCCTTACCGGTTCCGCTTTCTCCCGTCACCAGCACCGTCGTATCCAGATTAGCCAGGTCTTCCAGCAGACAATAAATATCCTGCATTTTTTTGCTGCGGCCGATGATGTTTTGAAACTGGTGCCGCTCGCGCAAGTCTCTTTCCAGATCACGCAAAAGCGTGATATCCCGAATCACCAGCACCGCGCCCGTGAATTTCCCCTGGTGGTCCAGAAGCGGGGTGCTGTTGACGCTGACGAGTTGCTGATATCGATTCTGATGATCGCATTCGATGCGACAATCGTAAATGGACATTTTCTGATCAAGGGTCTGCTGCAAGACCTCGCAGCACGTTTTATTGCAGTGATCGAGACTGTCGGATAAAACTTTCCCGCCGATTTCATGGATTTGGATGCCGCAGATGCCCTCGGTTGATTTATTGGCCTCAATGACTTTGAGATTCAGGTCCACGGTAATAATGGCATCCTTGACGCTACCGAAGATCGCCTCAAGCCTCCGGCGATGATCTGCCAGCGTCTGCTGCGCCTCCTCGCGGTCCGTCACGTCCCGCTGCACAGCCCGGAATCCGATAATCTGATTACGGTCGTCGCGAATCAGCGACACCGAATCTTCCACAATCCGCCTCACGCCGTCCTTGCGGATGACATCATGAATAAATCTTCCAGGCATCCCGGTTTCATAAACTCTGTTGTAGGCAGCCAGTAAAAATTTGGCCCCTTCCGTGTTCACATAGGTCCTGTAATTGGTGCCGATGATTTCCCCGCGGCTGTAACCCCAAATACGGCATCCCGCGTCATTGATGAAGGTCAGATTGCCGGCCAGATCCGTTTCACCGACACCGTCTTCAATTTCATTGAGAATGGTTTGATAGTCCTTGAGCGTTTCACTGAGAGATCGAACAATTTCCATAGATTCCACATTTTCAGGTGCCTTGATACACCCGAATGGCTCTGTTTGACCGGCAACAAGATATTCTTTGGGAGACTGTACACTAATCTGTGTAAATGAGATTTTCATATTGCCGCCAAATTAAAT
>CAZJMX010000008.1:0-113117 GCA_964547345.1 uncultured Smithella sp.
CCGCCAATTAACCAATTGGCCTTGGATTAGTGCCATTTTGAAGACATAATGGAATGAGAAATACTACCGTACGTCTTTACGGGAGCAACATTTAAAGGAATCGTTGCAGATTTTGCGTGACGATCTTCTGAAGATGGATCAGACAACCGGCGCTATCAATCATACGACAGGGAACATGATGAATAGAGTCTTGCAAAATACTTCCCTGCCCGCATTTCTGGAAAAGAGTCAGCGTGAAATCCTACAAGGAAAGGCAAAACAGGAAACGATGGAAAAGCTTGTCTATCTCATTCTGGCATACATCTATTTAAAAAGTAATTTAAATTCGATTTGCCCGGTGTCTCAAAATTTAGAAACAAACCGTGAAGCCGCGATATAAAAGTCCGGCATTTGGGAAATTTGCCGGGTAGAAGAAACCATGGAAACAAACGAAACAGACAAATTGAAAGCAAAAAAGGATATTAAATGAAACACCAGTACATTGAACGAATAACAAGACAAGTGAATACAGAACAATTTTATGGAAATCAGGCCGTGCAATTCCTGTATTCCAACATCCGGGAACAATCCCCCTGGCTCTTTCGCAAATTGACCAGCGCCCGTGTATCTCGTATTTTGAGTTACATGAACTATTCCGGCATCCTCGCCGAAAAAATGAAGAATCATTTAAATGTGCAGTCCATTTTGAATATCAACCGGGAAGAGTGTGTTGATCCACTAGATAAAATGAATACATTAAGGAAAATATTTGAGCGCAAAATCCGTTACTGGCAATACCGGCCGATGCCCAATGACCCGGGGGCCGTTGTTGCACCGGCTGACTCCCGAATGATCTTCGGATCTTTTACGGAAACCTCCAACTTATTTATTAAGGGAAAATTCTTCGACTTTGAAGAAATGATCGGGGTAAACAAAAGAACATGGCTCACTTCTTTTCAGGATGGCGACTTCGCCGTCTTTCGCCTGACGCCCGAAAAATATCATTACAATCATACGCCGGTTGCCGGAAGGGTCATTGACTTCTATCCGATAGACGGCTCTTACCATGCTTGCAATCCCAATGCCGTCGTATCGGTCGTCACGCCTTTTTCCAAAAACAAACGGGTTGTAACCATCATCGACACGGATGTACCGGGTGGAACACAGGCGGGCCTTGTTGCCATGATTGAAGTGGTCGCGCTGATGATAGGGGATATCGTTCAATGCTATAGTGAAAAAGAATATGAAAAACCGCTGCCGGTAGGAACGGGCCTCTTTTTGAAAAGGGGTATGCCGAAGAGTCTCTTCCGTCCCGGAAGCAGCACGGTGGTGCTCATCTTTCAAAAAGACAGAGTAAGATTTGCCGATGACATCACCGCCAACATGTTTTACCCGGATGTGGAGAGCATCTTTTCACAAGGTTTTGGAAAATCGCTGGTGGAAACAGACGTCAGAGTCAGATCGCACATCGGCACGGCCTATAGACCAAAAGGATTAAACTAAATTTTTTCTACTTAAAAAACAGGAGGGCATTATGAACAAAAATCAAATAGCTCATATTCGTCAGTTTCTCGTTCAGAAGATGGAAACTATCCGTTCATCCACCAGCCAGACCAAAAGCGAATTAAAAAATAACGTTGACAAGTATGCGGATCATCTGGATATGGCGGTTGTTGAAGCCAGCAACCGCATTGAATTGAATTGCCGGGGGAAAGAGTTGCATCTCCTTCTTGATATCAAGGAAACGATCCTGCGCATCGATCACGGGCTCTTTGGCATCTGCGATCACTGCGGTCGGTCTATCTCTCAGAAGCGGTTAATGCATGCTCCGATGAGCAAGCTATGCATCGCCTGCCAGGAAGAAATGGAATACCAAGATTACAAATCAAAACGCAAACACCCTCATTATGCGGGGAGAATCTCATATACCCATGCTTAACGAAATATTCATTCTCTTCTTATACCTCACTCTTGCGCTCAGTTTCCGTTGGGCATTTCAGGCATTGCCCGATGAGCGATGGCAAGTTATCGGCTGTTTTCCCTACCGGCGGTTTTCAGACGGACAGTGGCAGGGATGGAACCTGACCTGGTATGGTTTTTTCAATGCCGCAGCCGTGCTTTTTGCCGTCTGCATTTTTATCATTCTGGCCGGATCTTTAGAAGTCCCGTTTGGCGCAAGTTTATTCCTGTTGATTGTGATTTTGGCCGCCTGTATGCCGGCAGCAAAGATCGTTGCTTTTTTGATTGAGAAAAAGCGGAACACTTTTACAATTGGTGGTGCATCTTTTGTCGGCATTCTCATGGCACCATGGGTGGTCTTACTTGCCAATCTTGTAGGAGACAGATGGCTTAGCTTCCATATTCCCATACTCCATCTTATGGCTGCAATGTCGATAGCGTATGCGTTCGGGGAAGGC
Organism: uncultured Smithella sp.; assembly: GCA_964547345.1. Lineage (GTDB taxonomy): Bacteria > Desulfobacterota > Syntrophia > Syntrophales > Smithellaceae > UBA8904. The sequence continues at coordinate 2,397 of CAZJMX010000008.1, forward strand.
ATCGGCCGATTGGCCTGCATCAGCTTCGGTTGTTGCTATGGTAAACCGCTATCCGAGAGTTCACCGCTTATTCAAAAAATCTTTCGGCGCCATCATTTTGTCTTCCACGGCAAAACCAAGAAAATCGCCTATGCTCACGCTCTCGATGAGCGGCAAGTCGTTCCAATTCAGGCACTGACCGCCGGAATATACAGTTTTACTGGACTTGTCGGCTGCTATCTATTTTTGCTGGGTTTTACAATCGTTGCGTTTATTTTGACTTTGACCGTAACACAACTATGGCGTGCACTTTCTGAATTCCTGCGCGCCGATTACCGTGGCGGAGGAAAAATATCCAGCTATCAGATCATGGCTTCAACTGCATGTTTATACGGTGCATTCATCGCATATGTCTTTCGTGAGACATCCGTCGCAACACCTGACCTTTCGCTGGGCTTTGAAAAATTGTGGAATCCGTCTGTTTTGATTTTCCTGCTTGTTTTGTGGATTATTACCTTTATTTACATGGGGAAAAGCCGAGTTACATCAGCACTTATTGACATTCATGTGCTTGGGGGTAAAATCTAAAATTGTAACCGGGATTCGACTCCCCGTGGGGACGCCAAAACATAAAAAAGGGCAAACTGGAAAATTTCAGTTTGCCCTTTTTTAATCGGTTAATTAAGCCGGGGTTTCTTCTTTCTTTTTACGAGGCTTTTTAGCTCCGTCACCCTCTGCTGCAGGTTTCTTGCCTTCCTTATCAGCCGCCGCTTTCTTCTTCGGCTTGGCCTCTTTTCCCGGTGCGTCAGAAGCTTCCTTCGGCGCGGTTTTCGCCGCCAGCTTTTCTTCTTTGGCCTTCGCTAAGTCCTGTGTTTTCTGAATATTCTTATCGAAAGCGGCAATGCGAACATTCGTTTCCCGAATTTGCGATTTCAGATTTTTGACCACAGCATCTTTTTGCGCTTTCTCTTTACTGATTCCGTCTGCCGCCAGTTTCACAAGTCTCAGTTCCATTTTCTTCTCGATCACCCGGCGTTGTTCGATTCTAACATCCTTACTTTTTGAAGCCATGTCACCCTCCCCTAAAAAAATCAGATCATATTTTGAGTTGGCTGGGAAAATAGCAATATTTTCATCCGAAAGCCATAAATATTTTTTAGATATTGCATCAGCGTGCGTCGAGGACTTCCCGCACTTTGGCGGACAGCTCTTCAAGCCGGAAAGGCTTTTGCATGAACGCCCGGCAGCCATCTTCCATAACGGCGGCAATTTGCTTGTTCATAACATAGCCGCTGGCCAGAATAACCCTAACATCCGGATTGATTTTTTTGATGGCCTTAAAAACATCCGCACCGTTCATACCCGGCATGACCATGTCCTGAACAACCAGATCAATGACATCCTTTTGCTGTTCGTAAATCCGGACCGCTTCCTCACCATTTTGCGCCACCAGAACTTTATATCCCAGGATTTCCAGCATATCCTGCGCGACATCCAGAATGATCTCCTCGTCATCGATAAACAGAATGGTTTCCGTCCCGCCGACCAAATTCTGCTCCGGATAATCGACCAACTCTTCCGCCACAAAAGCCCCACCCGTCACAGACGAAGACGCCTGAGCAAGCTGCCAGTCTTCGAAGAGCTCATAGGTGTTTTTAGTGTTTTTGCTCATCTCGCTGCCATCGCTGAACCGGCCATTTGCTGCGTCTGTCAAATGAGGAGAATGAGTCATGAGAGTTTGAACAAAGACAATCGGCGCTCACGGTACGGACCATTTAATTTGTAAAAAGCTGTTTGCATTCAAATCCAGAGCAGTTTGCCTATATCGATATGTCCCGAATGTCAATGGAATTTATGTCATCTGGCAAAATTTTCGGATCAGAATATTTCCCGGCGTAAACCGCGCTATTTTCTTCGAAGCCAGCCGATCGTCTCGATATGCTCCGTTTGGGCAAACATATCAAGTGGTTGAAGATGATACAGATCATAGCCGGCTTCACAAAAGGCTTTGGCATCGCGCGCCTGTGTCGCCGGATTACAGGAAATGTAAATGAGATCCGGCGCTTTTAAGTCGACAATCGCGGCAAGCGCCTCAGGGCTCAAACCCGTGCGCGGCGGGTCCAGAATCACTGCGCTGACATCCTCTCCTTTTCGCGCCATGTCCCGAAGAACATCTTCAATATCGCCGCAGATAAAGTCTACATGGGCAACACCGTACCGACCGGCATTCGTCCGAGCGGAACTGACGGATTTTTCATTGATCTCGATGCCGACAATTCGCGAGGCGTACGACGCCGCAAACATAGAAAAAAGGCCGCAACCACAGCAGGCGTCAATAACGGTGCCTCTCTCACCTTTGCGCAACAGTCGACAAACTTCATCCACCATTCGATCCACAAGCGACAGATTGGCCTGAAAAAAACCGTTGCGGGGAACTAATAATTCCTTGCCCAGGACACTGCGCACAACCGCTTCCGTACCGGAATCCGGATCGTCCGCCCACAATGCTATGTCTTCCTTACGGGACAACAACGTGCCTTTGGCTCTGATCTGACCAATCTGATCATTAATGGTTTCATGCATGATTTCGCAGCGCTCAATATCCGCAATGGAGGCGCCCGAAATATCCATAAACCCCATCGCGAGACCACTTGCCGTTGTTTCCGCATGCAGCGTGGCCTTCCCGCGGTAGGCATACGCCAGCGGCGAGCCGATGACGACCTCCACCTTCGGCTCGGCAATCCCTCCGATTTTAATAAAGGCTTCTTCCACCTGCCTGCGCTTGATTTCCAGTTGATGATCGTAGCCGATATGCTGATAGGAACAACCGCCGCAGGCGCCAAAGTAACGGCACATGGGCTTTGTCCGCATCGGTGACGGGGTAATGACGTTCAACAGACGCCCGCGCGCAAATTTCTTTTTGCGCTGGATGATTTCGATTTCCACCACATCATCCGGCGCGGTGAAAGGGACAAAAATCACCAACCCGTCTATACGACCGACGCCTGCGCCTCCAAAGGCCACGGATTCAATTTTCAGCCTGAAACGATCTTTTATCTGCATAAGCATCCTGTGGGCACTATCCTACAAACCGCTTCGGGAGTCAACCCGAAGCGCATTTTTCTTTACAACTCATCTCAATATTGTTAATAAACCTCCGCTTGGAAAATATAAAGGACGGTGAATCGTGGCCGAAAGAAACTCCATATTATGCCCCAATTGCCGCAAACTCATCAGTCTGGACGAACCAGCCTGCCCCTACTGCGGACTGGTGCGTCCAGGACTTCATGCAAAGGCGGGAAAACTGCGCAATATCTTTTTCATGTTAGGGCCGGTTCAAACGATTCTGTATATCAACATTGCTTTTTTTGTCCTGTCGTTGCTGTTCGATCCGCGTGGAATTTTTATGTCCGGCAGTCCGTTCAGCTTCCTATCCCCCTCCGATCAAGGTCTTTTTCTGCTGGGTGGCACCGGCACTTATCCGGTGATCACTTTTCATCGTTTCTGGACACTTCTGACCGCCTCCTTTCTGCACGGAGGCATTCTGCATATCGTCTTCAACATGATGGCACTCTATCAGCTTGGTCCTTTTGTGCTTCGTGAATTCGGCATTCATCGTTTCATCAACATCTATGTCCTGACCGGAATCGCCGGTTTTGCCGTTTCCGTACTGGCGGGCGTCCGCTTCACGATTGGCGCATCAGCTTCTATCTGCGGACTCATCGGCGCGATTATTTATTTCGGGAAAAGCCGCGGCGGTTCATACGGTGAAGAAATTTACAAACAGTCGCTGGGCTGGGTTGTCGGCCTGATCATTTTCGGTTTTCTATTTTCCGGCATCAACAACTGGGCGCACGGCGGAGGACTTCTCACGGGACTGCTCGCTGCATATTTAATGGGATACAACGACCAGAGGATGGAAAGCGCCTGGAGTAAAATTATGGCCTACGCCTGCATCCTGGCGACAGCGGGCGCGTTAATCTGGGCTCTGGGTTCCGCCGTTTACTATAAATTCGTCATGTAAGAGAAAAACTATTTTGACACAACAAACGTCGCTGATCGCAGGAGGAGCATTTATGAAAACAAAAATCCTTTTATTGGCCGCTTTAATCTGCCTGCTTGTCGGCTGCAACGCCGCCATGGTGGTGAACGGCAAAGTCATGGGAATCAGTTCCGGAAAATTTATTTACGAGGATGGCTATCTGACCACACACTTCAAAGCGGACATCGAAGCGGTCTGGCAGGCCTGCGATAAAGCTGTGGTCGACCTGAAGGGATGGGACATTCAAAAAGACCGCAAAATATCCAGCGGATCCATCAAAACGGTCATTGCGGATGAAAAGGTCACCATCCGGCTGGAATACCTGGAAAAAGATGTGACATCCGTCTCCGTCTTCAGCGGCGTGACCGGCAATAAAATGGCGTCGCGGATGATTATGGATAAGATCGCTGCCAATCTTTCCAAACCCTGACTCTCATCGTAGGGGCACGCAGCAGCATGCCCCTACGATGAGATTTTCCTCAACAGCAAACCTTTGAGATAACGACCCTCGGGATGTCCCATCGCCAGCGGATGATCCGGCCCGGCTTCCAATCTGGCCAGTAATTGTAAATTCACCAGCGCGTCTTTCGCCGCACCCTGCACAATTTTGAAAAACAAATCTTCTTCGATGAAGTTGGAGCAGGAAAATGTCGCCAGCAGTCCGCCTTGTTGCAGATGCTTCAGCGCCTGCATATTGATGTCTTTATAGCCGCGCGAGGCTTTGGGCACATCGCGTTTGGTCTTGGCGAATGCCGGCGGGTCGAGAATAATCAGATCAAAATCGTCCGTCAGCTTGCGCAGATAGTCGAACACGTCCGCTGCGACCACCGGATGATCCTGCACGGAAAACCCATTAAGGCTGAGATGTTCGGATGCCGCCTGGCATGCGGATTTGGAAATATCCAGCGAAACAACTTTTTTGGCTCCGCCCGCCACGCAATAAACCGAAAAAGCGCCGGTGTAGCAAAAACAATTTAAAACGTTTGCTCCGCGGGTGAGCGCACCGAGTTTTTCCCGATTAACACGCTGATCCAGAAAAAATCCGGTCTTCTGGCCGCCGATCACATCCACATCGAACGCATAGCCGTTTTCCAGAATCCGCACCGGACGGGCCTGCCCCTCACCATAAATATACGCTTTGCGCTCTTCCAGGCCTTCCAGGCCCCTGGAGCGACCGGCGCTTTGCTCGTAAATTCTCGCAGGTTTGAATTCGTCCATCAGAGCGGCAAGAACGTGTTGTTTTTGTTTTTCCATGCCGGCGGTCGTGATGGAGAGGACCAGCGTATCGTTATATACATCGACAATCAAACCGGGAAACCCGTCGCCTTCGGCATTAATCAGACGATAGGCATTGGTCCTGGCTGTGAGAATTCTTTGCCGCAGATACAGAGCCATGCTCACACGCTCGCGCCAGAAAGCCGCATCCACCCTCTTGTCACAATCCTGTGTTAACGCGCGGAAAGAGATATCCGTTCTGCTGTTGAAGAAACCCAATGCCAGTGGCTTACCCCTGGAATCCTTGGCCAGGACGATATCGCCATCGTCCGGTTTTCCCTTGGCCGAAGCTATTGCGCCGGAAAACACCCACGGATGTCCGCGCAAAAGCGCCGCCTCCCTGCCGCTTTTTAATGTTATTTCAGGATAATTAATTCTTGTCATAAGGCGCAAACTAGCTTTTCCGGCTTGAATTTGCAAGCCGGTTTGTATTATGTAGAGGCAAATAATATTTGCCTCTACAATAAGGAGACAACACATGCACGCAGTTATTATGGCAGGAGGACGTGGCACGAGATTCTGGCCCAGAAGCCGGGAGAAAAAACCAAAGCATCTGCTGGACATCGTGAGCAACCGGACGATCATTCAGGAAACCGTTGACCGGATCAAACCGCTTGTCAAACCCAAAAACATTCTGATCGTGACAGGACGAAAACACGCGCGGGAATTGATTCGGCAGCTGCCGGAAGTGCCCGCTAAAAATATTCTCATCGAACCGGTCGGTCGCAACACCGCCGCATGCATCGGTTTGGCAGCCGTTCATATTCAAAAGAAAGCAAAAGACGATGTCATGGTCGTCTTGCCTTCCGACCACGGCATCGGTGATCCCGGCCAATACCGTAAAATCATCGCCGCAGCCGCCCTAGCTTCCGAAAAAGACAATGCGCTGGTCACGATCGGCATCAACCCCACGAGCCCGCACACCGGATTCGGATATATGGAGGGCGGCGCATCCGCTGGACGGATTGCAGGCGAGGTGCTGCTACGGGTAAAATCCTTCCGTGAAAAACCAAATCTCAAGCAGGCCCAGGCTTTTGTCAAAAGCGGTAATTTCTTCTGGAACAGCGGCATGTTTGTCTGGAAAGCGTCAACCATCCTAAACGAGATCGAACAATTTTTACCGGATTTGCATGCGGGATTGATGACCATCAAGGCGTCTCTGGGCAAAGACTCCGAGGCCAAAACGGTCTTAATGATCTACAAAGGTCTGACTTCCGTCTCTATCGATTACGGCGTCATGGAAAAGGCTAAAGACGTGTTTGTTATTCCGGCAAGTTTCGGCTGGAGTGACGTAGGCAGCTGGGACGCCCTGTGGGAACTATCCGCCAGAGACAAAAACGGGAATGCCACGGCCGGCGGCTCACAGGCCATCTTTGAGAGCACCGAAAATACGCTGGTTTACAGCCCCAAAAAGCTGGTGGCGCTGGTGGGTATGAAGGATGTCCTTGTGGTCGAAACAAAAGACGCCCTCCTCATCTGTAAAAAAGGACGCTCGCAGGACGTCAAAAAAATCGTGGATGCACTGGAAGCCCGCGGGCTAACTTATTTGCTCTGATCTTCCATCGGAAAAGCTTTCAGATACACCGGTTTTCCCTTCACGGCAAAAGTCCCCTCGCTTAACGCTTTGATGATGACATCAAGACTCGTTTGCTCATCATCGAAGGCGACAAGCAAAGCATTCGGATGTCGAGTCTGATGCTTTTTAACGCCGTCAATCTGCTTCAGGATAGTCCCTATCCTTTTACTGGCGCCTCACGAAAAACATCCGGGAACGGTCAACTGAACAATCTTCTCCGCCGCGCAGGCAACAGTCGCCAGCGTCAAAAGCATCAGCAGCGCCAAAAAAATGCATACTGTTTTTTTCATGACTTACTCCGTCATTCTTGATAGGTGATTATTACGCAAAGTCCGCGAAAGTTGCAACGCTAATTTACAATTGACAGGCCATTTTTAATCTGGAATAAAACGCATCAGAAAAATAACGATGCAGGATTCTTCAACCATGACTATTTCATTAACCCATCCCTTTATTCTGGCCTCGGCATCGCCCAGGCGAAAGGAGCTTTTGCGCTCATTGGGGCTCACGTTTAAAATTCTTCCGGGGCATATTGACGAAACCTACCTCGACGGTGAAAGTCCGCGCGCTCATGTGCACAGGCTGTCCAGAAATAAAGCGGCCGTGATCGCGATTCAATATCCCAAAGCCCTCGTGCTGGGGGCGGATACTATTGTGGTGATTGATGGACAGATCCTGGGCAAACCGAAAAACAAAAAACAGGCGCGCGGGATGCTGCAACAATTGAGCAACCGCCGGCACGCCGTCTTTACAGGGTTTACGCTCACCTGCCTAAACACTGGGATATCGAAAACAAAAGTCGTAAGGTCCTCCGTGCTGTTCAAAGAAATCAGTCCCGAGGAGATGGACTGGTATGTGAACTGCGACGAGCCCTATGACAAAGCGGGTGGTTATGCCGTGCAGGGCAAGGGCGCGTCTTTCATCAAATCCATTCACGGTTCCTATACCAATGTCATCGGATTGCCGCTCAGTGAAGTGCTGGAAGAATTGAAACATTTAAATGTTGTTCATTTCAGGTAAACGCTTATGACCACCCAAATTGCCGCAAATATCGCCGCCATCAAACAAAGAATGACAGCGGCCGCCGCCCGCTCCGGACGCACCACCGAAAGCATCAGGCTTTTGGCAGTGAGCAAAACCATTGAACCGGAACGCATCCGGCAGGCCATGGAAGCCGGCATGACGTTGTTTGGCGAAAATTATGTTCAGGAAGCCCGTGAAAAAATTCCCGATATCGGCCACGATGTCCATTGGCACATGATCGGCCATCTGCAAACCAACAAAGCCAAGTATGTCGTTAGCTTGTTTGAGTGGATTCATTCCGTGGATCGTCTGGAACTGGCCGAGGAGTTGGACCGCCGCGCCGGCCAGCATTCGCGGAAACTCAATGTGCTGATCGAAGTCAACGTCAGCGGCGAGACATCCAAAAGCGGCGCGGAACCATCAAGCGTTTTGGAGCTTGTCCGGCAAATCTCCGTTTTGCCCAATTTAAGCATTCAGGGTTTAATGACCATGCCGCCCTACTCCGACGATCCCGAACAATCGCGGCCCTACTTTATCGCGCTTCGTAAACTGCGCGACGACATCGAAAGCGCCCACATTCCCCGCGTTGCCATGAATGAGCTTTCCATGGGCATGACCGACGATTTTGAAGTGGCCATCGAAGAGGGCGCAACCATCATCCGCGTCGGCCGCGCGATCTTCGGGGAAAGAATCAACCGATAAGCACAAGGTACACAGTAGGCTTACTACAAATGTCGGAAAAAATACCTGCCAGGTATATTAATCGTTAGCCAAGCGGATAGATCATATGCAGCAAAATCAAGAATAGGCGGGAGGGTGCTATTCAAGTGAGCGAATATATTTGCCCGTGGTGGTTAGCATACACAGTTGACAATTCTTTACGGCACTTTATTCACAATCCCGAGAAAATGCCCAGCCCTTGTCCGGGCATCAGGTTATACGCCGGTCTTGGCGCCGTGCACTCTCCGTCTCTGGGATTGAGTCCGCTCATCCGCCAGCAGCTTGCGGAAACAATCAAGGGAATTCACCGCGACGGCGTGACAATTATCCTGGTGGAACAAAATGCCCGACCTAGCCTGTAACTATTTGATATCATGATCTTAATGCTAATTTATAGTCGCGACAAGCAAATCATAACGATTCCGATGTCGGAATTGCTTACACTTTCAGGCTGGTTTTTCGATATCAATTTTGCAATATTACATCCTATCAAATACAAAATTCACCGTCTATTTCGCTGATCCTTATTCATCCTGGCAGAGGGGAACAAACGAAAACACCAATGCCTGTTAAGACAATACTTCCCCCCCAAAGGAACTAATTTAAATTCTAGCTCCGAAAAAGAAGTTGCTTTTGTCGTCCATAAACTTAATAATCGACCTAGAAATCACACATTGTGATATTTCGCTATACACTGTCGGACATCTTTACAAAACAAAACAAGATCATCACAATATAGTCTCCCGTTGAACGCAATGGACACAATCTAATATATTGTTAATATTTGTTTTTTTATAATCACATCAGCCCGCGAGCTAACCGGGCATATATATTGCGTTAAAATTTAAACTGAAGTTACGCAGAGGATTTCAAATTCAACATGAGGAGATTTGAGGAATGAAAAATAAATGCTTTGCAGGATTTGTGGCGATTCTTTTTGCAGTTGCTTTGTTGGTAACGGCTCCGGCGGCTTTTGCTGTTTCATGGACAGACTGGCCTGAGTCGATCGTATCTGGATCAGGCAGCGGCGTCATCACTTTGGGATCTGATACTGTGAATGTCGGATTTAGCGGGCCTGTGTCTGGCTTTTCGAACGATGGTTATTGGTATCATCCCAACGGTCCTACGCCTCAAATGATAGCAACATACGGAAACCTAAACCCCTCCGAGATGATTCAGGAGATGTATACTGGTCGTGTTACTCTCACTTTTTCCAAGCCTGTCGTGGATCTCTACATCGCCCTCGTCAGCGTCGGCCAGCCGAATTACAACGTTAGCTACGCCTTCCAGAATCTTCAGAATTCCATCGAAGTCTATTCTTATGGGTTCCATGACAGCTTTGGATTCAACGGACCGATCGCATACGGCATCAACGGGAATACTTTCACCGGAGCCGAGTTCAGCGGTATCCTAAAGCTGGCTGGTACATACACCAGCCTGACATTCGACATCGGCCCCAATGAAACTTGGCACGGCTTCAACATTGGCGCGGCCTCCGTGTCGAACGAGGTTCCAGCAGTTCCAGAACCCGCAACCATGCTACTTCTGGGACTTGGCCTTATGGGTATTGCCGGAATGAGAAAGAAGTTTAAAAAGCAATCCTGATTTGCATAGGAATGTTTTAAAGGCAGAGCCTCCGGGCTCTGCCTTCTTTTGAGATCTTCTTAAAACTCCCTATCCGTTATTCCGGACTAGACTGGGGGGAAGATCAGGTTCACCCCTGCTACTCCTTATTTGCCAAGATTTCCTTGACACTCAGTATTCTTCCTCATATACTTTCGCCATCGAAAAGCGACGCTTGATCAATTTAATTTCCGCAAATCGAAGGAGGAATCAATGGTTGACGACCATCGTGTATTCACCGCCAGCCGTTTAACATCAGGCAACTTGATTTTCCCGGTACGTATTGAAGTAAGTCAAAACCGGGTTACGCGGATTAAACCGCGACTCTTCGGTTCCAATGAAGAGAGCATCCCGATCGCCAAAGTGGCTTCCGTCAATATACAAACGGGTATGATATGGTCCGACATCCGTATTGATTCGGCGGGCGGAAGCAATCCCATTGTGAGTCATGGGCATCGCAAAGACGATGCACGAGCGATTCGCGATCTAATCGAACGACACCAACAAAACCTGCGGGTCGCGCAGGGATCTGACGCTTAAGTGTTGCAGTGGCGGTTCGCCTTCTCAGAAAATATTAATGCAACTTTTGTATTAAAACCTTCCGGCAAGCGTCAAATCCAAACTTGTTTTATCCGTATCTGTAAAGTCTAATCTGAATCAGGACAAATAACTTTTAATACATTCTCCTTTTTACGCATGCCTGTCTTATGGTATACGTAATTTTTACCGCTGCAGGGAAGGAAGAGGCCTCTGAAATGGAGTCGCTGAAGCTCGGCGAAAAGCCGATAGAAAAAATGATTGAAAGCACACCGGAATATATGAAGAAGCTCTTCATCATGCCTGACTCGTCGGACCGGTTTGTGGAGTTCGGCATTCATCTGCTCGACCTGATTCACGATTTTTTCAAAGAGAAGGGCGGCATCCATTCTTCCATCTCCATGGAAGATCTGGCGGAAATTTTCAACAACACCGAGATGCCTGACCATCCCCATCTTATCAAAGATGTCCTGGAAGAGATCAAACATAATGTCGTCAAGCATTCGGTAAAAGTGGCCAACCCTTATTATATCGGCCACATGACCAGCGCTGTTCCTTATTTCATGATCCTGCTCGAAATGATTGCCGTGAGCCTCAACCAAAACCAGGTGAAGATAGAGAGCGCCAAGGCATCATCCTTTGTGGAAAGGGAGTTTTTGTGCTGGATTCACAGGCTTATCTACAACAGCACGCCTGATTTTTATACAAAACACATTCAGAACCATAAAATTGCCCTGGGCAATATCACCTCAGACGGAACCGTCGCCAACATGACAGCCCTTACGCTGGCCATGGCCAAGGCGTTTCCACCCGATAACAGGGGGTTCAAGGGAATCCGGACGGAAGGACTCGTCAGGGCGCTTGATCACTACGGTTACAGACAGGCAATCTTCCTCGTTTCCAAGCGCGGGCATTACTCCATCAGCAAGGCAGGCACCCTGCTCGGTATCGGCAATCAGGGAGTCATCCGTATTCCCGTCCAACCCTGCATCAATAAAATTGACATCCATCAGCTTCAACGCGCGGTGGCAAAGATCAGAAAAGAAGATAAAATTGCCGGGAAACCGACAAAATTCGTCGCCGTCATCGGCATCGCCGGAACAACAGAGACGGGCAACATTGACGACCTTGATTCTCTGGCCCAAATCGCGCACGAACTGGGCGCCCATTTCCATGTTGACGCAGCATGGGGTGGCGGGGCCCTGCTCATGGATGGAGCGCGGGAGATGATGCGGGGAATTGAGAAGGCCGACTCTGTGACCATAGATGGCCATAAGCTCCTCTACGTGCCCAACAGCCTGGGGATATGCGTATTCAAGAATGTGGATGATTCCAAATTCCTCTACCATACCTCCAACTACATCATCCGCAAAGGCTCCGTGGACCAGGGCAGGTTTACCATCGAAGGGTCAAGACCCTTTGCGTGTCTCAAACCCTGGGCGGCTATCAAGATCTTCGGTAAAACCGGCTACAAGTTCCTCTTTGACCATGCGCGCGATTTACAAAACACCTTTGTGGAACTCATCGAACGGGAACCTCTTTTTGAACTGATGAATCAGCCGGAGCTCTTTATCATCAATTACCGGTTCATTCCTGAGGAGTTAAGCTCGCAGCTGAACGCGTTGATGAAGAATCCCAGAAAGAACTCGGAGCGCATTACCGCCATAAACTCGCTGATCAACGACCTGAACATCGAGATGCACAAGACCATCCGTGATCATGATATGTCTTTCGTATCCCGCACCCAAATAGAGTCTACAAAATACGCCCCGAGAAAGATCGTTGTGCTCAGGGCCATCACCATCAACCCCAACACGGAACGGGATATGCTAAAGCAGATACTCAAAGAGCACAGAAGCATGGGAATCAAGTTATGGCGGAACATGAAGAAGGGTTGTCTTGACGGAAGCGGACATCTCAAGACGGCATAGCAATCCCTGTCAAAATCCGCTTCGCACCTATTTTTGAGCACATGGATTCGGTAAGCAAACTACTGAGAAAGAATAATATTTAAATGACGATCCGCGACATGATAGCCGCTACTACAAAAAAATTCGAAGACATCGGGATTCCGGCAGCCAGACTCGACGCGGAGGTTTTGCTGGCTTTTTGTCTGGGCTGCGACCGGATCGAGTTTATCAAACATCCAAACCGGCAGATTAGCGACACCGAAGGGGCCGCTTTTAACCGACTGGTCGCAAGGCGATTGCTCTTCGAGCCGGTGGCCTACATCACCGGGCGCAAGGCTTTCTGGTCTTTTACGCTGGAAGTCAATCCGGATGTGCTCATTCCCCGACCGGACACAGAGGTCATCGTCGAAGAAGCGCTGGCGCTGTGCCGGACAGAGGCTTTTATTCAACCCCGGATTTTAGACATTGGCACGGGCAGCGGCGCCATTGCGCTGGCCCTGGCCGCCGAAATCCACGCCGCCGAAATTTTTGCCACGGATGTTTCAGCGGCGGCACTGACGATGGCGCAAAGAAACGCCCGCACACTGGGACTTGAAAAATCCGTTACTTTCCTGTGGGGCGATTTATTTGAACCGACCGAAGGCGTTTTTGATCTGATTGTGTCCAATCCTCCCTATATCGGGGCGGACGAATATGAAACCCTGGCCACAGGCGTCAAGAATTATGAACCGCGGGAGGCTCTCCGGGCCGGACAAACAGGGGTGGAATTTTACGAAAAATTGATATATCAGGCTCAAAGCCGGCTCAAGGAAAACGCCTGGCTTTTGCTCGAAATCGGCGCTCAACAAGGGGAAAGTGTTCGCAATATCATGGAAAAAAGCGGTTTTTACGACCGCATCTGCTTGCGAACCGATTACGCCGGATGGCCGCGCGTCATCAAAGGAAGGAGAAAGTAATTGGATAAAATAGTCATTCGCGGCGGCAAGCCGCTTTACGGGGATGTTCAAATCAGCGGCGCGAAAAATGCCGCTCTGCCGGTTTTAACGGCTGCGCTGCTAACGGAAGGCACCTGCACGTTTTCCAATATTCCCGATCTGGTCGATATTAAAACCATCTACAAACTTTTAAGAAACATGGGTGTGGAAATCGAAGGCGGCCCGACAGTGTCCATCAACGCCGGAAAAATCACACAAAGCGTCGCGCCGTATGATCTGGTCAAAACCATGCGGGCCTCGATCCTCGTGTTGGGGCCGCTGGTCGCGCGCACGGGACACGCCCGCGTGTCATTGCCGGGCGGTTGCGCCATCGGCGCACGACCCGTCAACCTGCACATCAAGGCGCTTCAGGATATGGGCGCCACGGTGGAATTGCACGGCGGTTATATTGAAGCCAAAGCGGATAAGCTCAAGGGCGCAGACATTTATTTCGACCTGCCAACGGTGACCGGAACGGAAAATATCATGATGGCGGCCACATTGGCCGATGGGACCACCGTTCTCCACAATGCCGCCCGCGAGCCGGAAATCATCAATCTGGCGGATGTTCTCAAAGGCATGGGGGCGCGAATCAGCGGCGCGGGAACGGATGTCATCACCATCACCGGCGTGACATCGCTCCATGCGGTAGAAGCCTCCATCATCCCCGACCGCATTGAAGCCGGCACGTTTATGATCGCCGCCGGAATGACGCACGGGGAAATTAATCTCAAAGGCTGCAACCCACAACATCTGGAAGCGCTGATCAATAAATTGCGCGACACCGGAATGAAAATATCGCTAATCGAGGGTGGGCTGAAAGTCGCCGCAGGCAACAAAATACACAGTGTGGATATCAAAACCCTTCCGCACCCCGGTTTTCCCACCGACTTGCAGGCGCAGATGATGGCCTACATGTCCATCGGCAGCGGCCTATCGGTCATTTCGGAAACGGTTTTTGAAAATCGTTTCATGCATGTAAGCGAACTTCTGCGCATGGGCGCCGACATCGCGATTGAGGGCGGCAGAGCAATCGTCCGCGGCGTGCCCCAGCTTTACGGCGCTCAGGTCATGGCCACGGATTTGCGCGCGTCTGCTTCGCTCATTCTGGCGGCGCTGGTCGCCCAGGGCACCACGGAAATTTCGCGTGTTTATCATCTCGATCGCGGCTATGAGAACATCGAGAGTAAATTCTCCGCACTGGGTGCGGAGATTCAGAGGATGAAACAATAAGATGAAAATATTAAGAGCCGACGCGCCGGAATTCCGGCATTTCTTTCAAGGCTTACGCCTGCGGGGTGGAGCGTTCACCCCGGATCTTTTAGCCAACGTTGCCCAAATCATCCACGATGTTTCCGTCCGGGGCGATGAAGCGCTTTTTTCCTATACTAAAAAATTTGACGGCTATGACCTCACGACCGCAACGGTTGAAGTAACGGATGGGGAAAGAAAAGAAGCGCAGGCGGGCCTGAAATCTGAAGACCGGGAGGTTATTTTACTTGCCGCGAAACGGATTGAAAAATATCACAGCCGCCAGATCATTACCGGATACTCCATGAGTGATGAAGTCGGCGTGGAGCTGGGCCAGCGGGTCCTGCCCCTGCAGCGGGCAGGCATTTACGCACCCGGCGGCAAAGCCTTTTATCCTTCCACTCTGCTTATGGCGGCCATTCCGGCGCGCCTTGCGGGGGTAAAGGAAATTATTTTAGTGAGCCCCGCCCGAGGGGGCAGGTTGAATCCGCTCATCGCCGCTGCAGCGGATATCGCCGGTGTAGATCGCATCTTCAAAATCGGCGGCGCACAGGCTATCGCTGCGCTGGCCTACGGCACCCAAAGCATTCCCCGCGTGGACAAGATTGTGGGCCCCGGCAACGCCTATGTTGCGGCAGCCAAAAAACTGGTTTTCGGACAGGTGGACATCGACATGATCGCAGGCCCCAGCGAAGTGGTGGTCATTGCCGATCAGACGGCTGATCCTTCCTTCGTGGCAGCGGATCTGCTGGCGCAAGCCGAACATGATGAAATGGCGGCGGCTGTTTTGTTCACACCTTTTCCCGATCTGGCGAAATGCGTCGCTGAAGAAGTTGAAAAACAAATGCAGACGCTTCCCAAAAAAGACATTATCGGAAAATCCCTTTCGCGATACGGCGCGATCATCATCACCTCCGGCCTTACCCAGGCCGTAGAGCTGGCCAATCTTTTCGCGCCGGAGCATCTGGAGCTGATGGTGGAAAATCCGGCTGATCTTTTAGGGCAGGTGCGCAATGCGGGCTCCGTGTTCCTGGGGTCCTACACGCCCGAAGCGCTGGGCGATTACATGGCCGGCGCCAATCACATTCTTCCAACCGAGGGGACGGCCAGGTTTTCCTCGCCGCTGGGTGTTTATGATTTCTATAAACGGATGAGCGTCCTGTCCTTCTCGAAGCAGGCTTTTGAAAAACTTTCGGAATCCACACAACACTTCGCGCAGATGGAAGGACTCGACGCACATGCCAATTCCGTGCGGGTGCGCAGTGGTTCCACTAAGCAACATTAAAAATAGCGGGCGGGTCTGATTGATATGATTGATACGGTTTTCTACTGAATCCGCCGGGACATCAGGCCATTGCGGCCTGGATGTCCTGCGTTGCGTCTTACTTTTTGAGTCTGCCTTGCAATTCCTTGATATCCGCCTGCTGTTGTTTGATTTTATGGTGCAGGCCGATATTCTCAATCCCGGCGCCGATTTCAGCCAGCATGATGGTTAAAATGCGCTCATCCCCTTCTGTAAAAATCCCGCCGTTTTCCTTATTGGCAAGATTCATGACGGCAATGACCTGTTTGTTTTTATAAACCGGTATACTGATAAAAGACGGTGCGCCGTATTTGGGATCATTGGCTTTCATCGTTCTGGGGTCATGCTCAATATCCTGAATGCGCAGCGCCTTTCCGCTTTCAATGACGCTTTTCACAAACGAAAAACGGCGCGGTTTACCGGCATCCGCATTCTTGAATACAACCGGCGGCTTGGCGGCAATCAGGCGAAGGCCTTCCGGCTCCGACGAATCCACCAGAAACACAGATCCGTTGCGGACGGCGACCACCTGCATGGCCTTATCCAGAATCAGCGTTAAAAGATCTTCCGCCGGCATGGCGTCCTTGGTCAGGTCGGAGATTTCCCTCAAGGCATTGAGTTCATCCGTCCGTTTCTGCAAGTCTTTGCGTAACTTTTCCATCTGAGCCGCAAAATCTTGCTCTTTCGTGTTGAAAATATATACCAGAATGATCAGACAGCATAGGTACAACAGACAGGCCAGCGCGGGCAGAATCACTCGTCCGATACTCAAAGGCTCATAAGTATAACAAAGAAAATAAGCGGTAATGACCAGTGGAATAATGCCCGTAATGACGGCAAGATGATTAAATTTCTTATTAAGGGTATTTCTATTCATGAAAATATCCTTTCAGGTTTTTTGATTAAACGTAGAAACGGCCGGATTCAATAATCGGCGGATCTTTGTGCTCCATCGCATAAACCACATCCTTGTTCAGTTCCTCTTTGATGGCGGCAACAACGGCTCTTCTTTTGTTTTGCGTTTTGGCAAAGGTCATCACCGTATTCATTAGCTCTTCGATGGGGCAGGCCTTGGTGATGATATGATGCTCCTCACATTCCTTTGCGGTCAAACGCTTGCCGGTAAGGATCATCTCTTCGAGTTTGTAAGGAGGAATAGCTTTTTTCATCGCAGCAAGCATGCCCGGAAGAAACGGAATGCCCAAGTCGACTTCCGGAAAGCACATAAAGCCCCGGTCCGAACGCATAAAACGAAAATCAAAATAGCAAGACAGAATCGCGCCGCCGGCAAAGGCATGCCCGGTAATCGCAACGATTGTGGGCATGGGATACAGCAAAACTCTTTTAAACACCCCCATCATGGTTTCGACAAACTGTTTGGCGGTGGCTTTGTCATTTTTCTGAATGATCGGCAACAGCCATTCCAGATCAATGCCGTTGCTGAAAATTTTATCGTGCGCGGCATTCACCACCAGCACGTTGGCGTCCGTCTCTTTTTCAACCTGATCCAGCGCGCCCATGAACTGTGTCAGAAAATCCAGATTAAAACGATTTTCCCCTTCATTGAATGTAACGACGGCCACTTGGCCTTCCATTTTTATTTCAATCGGCATATTGATTCCGCTTTCCTGAGGTTACGACCTCATATTGGCTGGGATGACTATTTTCTTGATCAAAAATATTTTTTGTTTTTATCCTGTCGGTAACTTTTTTTCAATCAGTTTCTGAAACTTTCTTCTCAAGGGCCTGCCTTGCCTCTTCCTTGCTCTGAAAGATGTGCGGCGCGAGATGTCTCCTCTTTAATTCATCGCCCAGCTTCATGCGCAGAAAAGCACTGGTTGTGTAACGCGTCACGTCACTGTAGTATTTGGAAACAACATATTTAACCATTTTAACGTATTCGTCTTCCAGTTCGGGCACGATGGAAAAATTATCGTAGTTGACAATCGTCTTGACGCGTTTGCCCAAGGGTGCGCAGATTTCCGTCACTTTCGACCGGATGGCTTCGATGTCGTTTCGGGTCCGGACATTGAGACCTTCAAAATTGACATAGAAAATATTTGTCGCCTGATCGTACGTCAGCCGCTCATTGATCGGAATACTGAGAAGATCGTCTTTGAGTCCCATCGGCCCGGGTTTGAAAATCCGATCATCCATCAGACGAACCTTTTTCATGATGGGACGAAATTCCATCTGCGCCAGAATGTCTTTTTCCAAATCGATGCCGGGGGCGATCTCAATCAATTCGACGCCGTCGGACGTCAACGCAAAGACACAGCGCTCCGTGATATAATAAACCTGCTGACGGCCTTTCTGCGCGGTGATCCCACTGAAGGTAATCTGCTCGACGCTGCGGACAATTTTTTTAAGCCCCCCCTCTTTGACGATTCTAAGCTTGCCGTTTTCAATCGCCAGTTCGGTCACCCCCGCCGTAAACGTTCCGGCAAAAACAATCTTCTTGGCATTTTGGGTAATGTCAATGAAACCACCGCAACCGGCCAGTTTGGGGCCGAACTTGCTCACATTGACGTTACCTGCCGCATCCATCTGAGCAAGCCCCAGGCAGGCCAGGTCCAGACCGCCGCCGTCATAAAAATCAAACTGCAAATGCATGTCAATCAGACAATCCATATTCGTGGCCGTGCCGAAATCCTGCCCGCCGGAGGGAATGCCGCCGATGGAGCCGGCCTCCGCCGTCAACGTCAGATATTCGAAAATCCCCTCCTCGTTGGCAACATTGGCCACGCCTTCGGGCATGCCAATGCCCAGATTGACCACCATATTGGGCTGTAACTCAAATGCGGCGCGGCGTGCGATGATCTTGCGTTCATCCAGGGCCAAAGGCTCGATGCCGGCCGTCGGTACTTTGAACTCACAACTGTAAGCGGGATTGTAGTAAGTGCCGTAGGTCTGCCAGTGATTTTCGGGTTTGGATACAACCACGCAATCCACCAGGATGCCAGGAATCTTGACCTGGCGGGCGTTGAGCGCGCCACGCTCGGCGATTCGCTCCACCTGAACAATCACAAAACCGCCGGAATTTTTCGCCGCCATGGCAAGCGGCAGCACTTCGAGTGTAAAAGCTTCCTTCTCCATCGTGATATTGCCGTCCATATCCGCCGTTGTCCCTCGCAGGAGTGCAACATGGATGGGCATGGTTTTGTAGGCCAAGTACTCTTTGCCGTCGAAAGAAATCACCTCGACCAGATCCTCCGTTGTGAGACTATTGACCTTCCCTCCGCTGAGGCGCGGATCAACAAACGTGCCCAATCCCACATGCGTAATGGTCCGCGGCAGGTGACCGGCAATATCGCGGTAAAGATGCGTGATCACGCCCTGGGGGAAATTATACGCCTCTATTTTCCCGGTAAGCGCCAGTTTCTGAAGTTTGGGAACCAATCCCCAGTGACCGGCAATGACTCTTTTGAGCAGGCCTTCCTGAGCCAGATGATTGATGCCTTTCTCTTTGCTGTCTCCGATGCCTGCGGCAAAAAGCAGCGTCAGATTTTTCGGCTCGCCCGTTTCCAGAAATCGTCGTTTCAGTCCAAGCAGCAATTCTTCGGGTGCGAGCCCTCCGATAAAACCGTCAATGGACAACGTATCGCCGTCGCGGATCAAGCGCAGCGCCTCGTCGACAGACACAATCTTCCCGCGTTTCATGCCGGCGCGAATATCCGCAATGACCGGACTGACAATGCCTCTATTATTCATGCGTTCCCTCCAGGGTTTTTGTTATGTGGTCATCGTTCCCCCGTCCACGTAGATCGTGTCGCCGGTGATGTAATCCGCCGCGCCGGACGCCAGAAAAAGCACTGCGCCGACCACATCTTCCGGCTCGCCGATTTTTCCTTTGGGAATCATCTGACAAATCATTTTCTCGATATCGGGATTCGACCAGATGGGCTTGCTGAAATCCGTGCGGGTGAATCCCGGCGCAACCGCATTGACGTTGATGCCCAGTTGCGCCCATTCGCGCGCCATGCAGCGGGTCAGCATCTTGAGCGCCGCCTTGCTGCAACCATAGGCAGCCATGCCCGCTTCGGCCTTATCCGCGCCAACCGTGGTGATGTTGACGATTTTCCCGCCTTTTTGTTCGATCATCTGACGCGCGACCAGACGGCTCAAAAGCCAGACCGCTTTGACGTTGGTGTTGAAACACTTGTCCCAGCCGTCTTCGCGCAGATCGAGCAAGCCTCGTAGAAAGCTGCGGGCGGCGTTATTGACCAGAATGTCGATCCGGCCGAATTCCTTGATCGTCGCCTGAACAAGATTTTCCAGTTGTTCATGAACCGTCAGATCCGTCGCAACGGACAAAACCTTTCCGCCCTTGGCGCGAATCTCGTCGGCCACGACGTCAATCTCCTTCTGGGTCCGGCTGCACAACACAACATTAGCTCCGGCTTCGGCCAGGCCCAGTGCAATCACACGGCCAATGCCGCGGCCCGAGCCGGTTACAATCGCTGTCTTTCCCGCAAAATTAAAAATAGTGCTCATGATGTTCGCCTCCTTCATATTTTCTAAAATATTGATCATTTTCAGTCATCATCTTCAATTTCTTTTATAAACTTTTGAAAAATGGTTTGCAAGCAATGAATAATACTCTAAAACGCCAGAGATTGCACAAATGAATGCGATGGAGTATGATCCTTCGATATTTTAAAGGTTTGTAATTCGGGACGAAGGCCTACGGTAAAGCAATCCGGCGCCGCAAACCCCGATAAAATATTTTTCAAAGGAGTCAAAACGTGTCCAAGCATCCCAACTTTAAACAATGGAAAGAAGCGGCGACCAGGGAGCTCAAGGGGAGAACCCTGGAATCCCTCAACTGGGAAACGCCGGAAGGTATTGTTGTCAAACCCATCTATACGGCTGAAGATCTGCAAGGGCTGGATACCGTCAACACGCTGTCCGGCCTTGCGCCCTATCTGCGGGGCCCCACGGCCACCATGTATGCCAATCAGCCCTGGACCATTCGCCAGTACGCCGGTTTTGCAACCGCCAAGGAATCCAACGATTTCTACCGGAAAAACCTGGCGGCAGGACAGACAGGATTGTCGGTGGCGTTTGATCTGGCCACGCACCGGGGTTACGACTCCGATCACCCCCGCGTGGCGGGCGACGTCGGCAAAGCCGGTGTGGCCATTGACTCCGCCGAAGACATGAAAATCCTCTTCGACAAGATTCCGCTGGATAAAGTCTCCGTCTCAATGACGATGAATGGTGCGGTTCTACCGGTTCTGGCGGGATACATTGTGGCCGCCGAAGAACAGGGCGTGCCTCAAAAGCTTCTGGCCGGCACCATCCAAAACGACATTCTCAAGGAATTTCTAACCCGCAACACCTACATCTATCCGCCGCGCCCGTCGATGCGGATCGTCTCGGACATCATATCCTATTGCTCCCAACACATGCCGCGCTACAACACCGTGTCCATCAGCGGCTATCATATTATGGAAGCAGGCGCGGATTCCGTTTTACAGGCGGCCTTCACGCTGGCAGACGGCAAGGAATACATTCGCGCGGCCATCGACGGCGGACTGAAGATCGATGATTTCGCGCCGAGACTATCGTTTTTCTTCGGCGTGGGCATGAACTTCTTCATGGAGATCGCCATGCTGCGCGCTGCGCGGTATCTGTGGCATAAGATCGTCCGAGAATTCAATCCGACCAATCCCCGGTCGTGTGTTTTGCGCACACACGTCCAAACGTCGGGCTGGAGCTTGACGCAACAGGATCCCTACAACAACATTATCCGCACCACCATTGAAGCGCTGGCGGCGGCGCTCGGCGGCACGCAGTCGCTGCACACCAACTCGTTTGACGAGGCCGTCAGCCTGCCCACGCCGCAATCCGCGCGAGTCGCCCGCAACACGCAGATCATCATCCAGGAAGAATCACAGGTCTGCCATGTAGTCGATCCGTTGGGGGGTTCTTATTACGTGGAGGC
This sequence comes from uncultured Smithella sp., assembly GCA_964547345.1. Lineage (GTDB taxonomy): Bacteria > Desulfobacterota > Syntrophia > Syntrophales > Smithellaceae > UBA8904. Next base: position 24,557 of record CAZJMX010000008.1, read on the forward strand.
GCTCACGGCGTCGATCATTCGCGAAGCGGAAAAAATCATCCACGAGATTGAGGACCTGGGCGGCATGGCGCGCGCCATTGAAACCGGCATGCCGAAGATGCGCATCGAAGAATCCGCCGCCCGCAGACAGGCGCGCATTGATCAGGGAAAAGACACCATTGTCGGCGTCAATAAATACAAAGTCAAAGACGAAGTTCCCATTGCCGTCCTGGAAGTCTCCGGCACCGTCCGCGATGAACAGATCGCACGGCTAAAAGAAATCAAGGCCAAACGAGACAATGCCGCCGTACAGCGGGCGCTTTCAAAAATCACCGCCGTGGCTGAAAAAGGCGGCAACCTGCTTACCGCGTCGGTCGAGGCGGTAAGATTGCGCGCGACGGTTGGTGAAGTCTCCGACGCCATGGAAAAAGTCTTTGGCCGTTACGCAGCGACCACCCAGGTGATTTCCGGCGCGTATGCCGCCGAATACGGCTCAAGCGAAGTCATCACCGCCTTGCGCGCCCGCGTGGAGACTTTTCAGGAAAAAACCGGCCGCCGTCCCCGAATGTTGGTGACCAAAATGGGACAGGACGGTCACGACCGCGGCATCAAGGTGGTTGCCACGGCGTATGCCGACCTGGGATTTGATGTGGATATCAGCCCGATGTTTCAGACACCGCAGGAAGCAGCGAAGATGGCTATTGAAAACGACGTCCATGTCGTCGGCGCATCGAGCCTTGCGGCCGGACACAAGACGCTGGTGCCGGAACTCATTGAACATCTGCGCCAGTCCGGCGGCGAAGAGATTCTGGTCATCGCCGGCGGCGTCATTCCACCGGTCGATTATGATTTTCTGTACGAAAAAGGCGTAAAGGGCATCTTCGGCCCCGGCACAGCCATCACCGACTCGGCGGACAAGGTATTGCAGTTGCTGGAAGAGAAGTATTTGTGAAAATTACAGGGAGACGGTTGCCTGCCGGGCAACCGTCTCCCTGTAATCATTTATCTGTGGATGGCACGATATGGAAACAATCCAAAACGAAATGGAATGTCGCGTCCTGGGATCACTCATGGAGAAGGAACTGGCAACGCCGGATTATTACCCCCTTACCCTCAATGCCCTGGTGATGGCCTGCAACCAAAAGTCGAACCGTCACCCGATGATGAATCTTGGGGAGTCGGACGTGGTCCGGGCGCTCGATTCGCTCAAACTAAAGCGCCTCGTGTTGACGGCCTCCGATAGCGGCAGGACGCCGAAATACCGGCATCTCCTTTATGAGAAGATGAAGTTGGACCCTGCCGAGCAGGCTCTGCTTGCGGAACTTCTCGTTCGCGGGCCCCAAACTCTCGGAGAACTGAAAGGGCGAACAGAACGTATGGCGGCGATGGGAGATCTGGCCGCAGTCGAGGCACTGCTTGATGACCTCGCCTATCGGGATCTTGTCATCAGACTGGCGCGCCGGCCGGGGATGAAGGAACAGCGCTATGCTCATCTTTTTTCGGGAAAACCCGTCATGACGGAAGATGATGCGTCGGCCCCGGATGCACTGGCGCGTCCCCAGGTAATGGCAGAAAACGAACGCATCACCGCACTGGAAATGGAGGTCCGCCTGCTCCGGGAAGAACTAATGACACTTCGGAAAATAATCGAGGAATTCAAGGGCCAATTCGAGTAACCGTATTCATAAATGCCTTGCTGATCTTGATTCCGACGATCCTGTAAATAAACATCTCTTTCTGAATCATAAAACTAATATTGATTTGATTTTCAAGAAGCTTCTGTGTAGAATTCAAGCCATTTTAAAAACAGGTTTCGCGTCAAACGTGTATTTTACATATTACATATAAATTGTTCGAGGGCGGAAGATGAAGAAAGAATCAGAAGAAAAGAAAGAATCGCAATGGGATTGTTTTTCATTTCCCTGCGCAGATTCCTGTTGCCAACACGGCGCCGATGTATTCACGCACGAAAGGGATCTCCTGATCTCTGTCGGTAAAGCCACAGCTGCTGATTTCCTGGGGCCGGAGACGGATAAGACGGGGACCCTCCTGTACCGCACTCGGAAAGGTGAGCGCGGTTGCGTTTTCCTGCAAGACGAACGCGGATGCAGACTGCATATGTCCGGCCACAAGCCGGTGGTCTGTTGCGAGTGGCCTCGCACTTACCAAGAAGCGAAACGCGCAGCCGGCGAGGGTTACTTGCCATGCTTCCCGCTCCAGTACAACCGGGAACCGAACAATAAAAACAAGACGCGTTGAGTTGTTTTGTCCGGAGACGAAGTTTTCTTGACATTATTTGTAATGACAAAGTTTTTTCTGGGACTCCGCCCCCCGCGCATTTCGCCTCGCGCCCCCTGGCAAGGGGGATGGTCCTTTAACCTTTAACCATTTGGTTATTCCTAACAGCCTGCAATCCCACGCCACCTCGCATGCCCCCCAGGGTATCAGGTGGTCATGGGAAAAAAGCCTCAAAACCTATTTTAGTGATGAAATAATCTCAGCCCGCAAAACGCCATGGCGATGCCGTATTTGTTGCAGGTGTCAATCACCTGCTGGTCGCGGATGGAACCACCGGCCTCGACAATGGCGGAAACCCCGCTGCGGTGCGCGCGCTCAATGTTGTCGCCGAAGGGGAAGAACGCGTCGCTGCCCAGACAAACGCCGGTAACTTTACTCAACCATGCCTTCTTCTCGGCTGCTGTCAGCGGCTCGGGCTTACGGGTGAAGGTTTCGGCCCACACGTCGTCGCCGATTACGTCCTCCGGCGCATCACCCAGATAAACGTCGGTAGCGTTGTCACGGTTGGGCTTGGCGACATCAGCACGGAACGGCAGATCCAGCACCTTGGGCATATGGCGCAGCTGCCAGAGGTCTGCCTTCTGGCCGGCCAGGCGGGTGCAGTGGATGCGGCTCTGCTGACCGGCGCCCACGCCGATGACCTGGCCGTCTTGCACGTAGCAGACGCTGTTGGACTGCGTGTATTTCAGGGTGATAAGCGCAAGCACCAGATCGCGCTTCTGCGCGTCGGTAAGCACCTTGTTCTTGGTCACCATGTTTTCCAGCATGCGGCCGTCGATCTTCAGGTCGTTGCGGCCCTGCTCGAAGGTAATGCCATACACCTGCTTGTGCTCCAGGGAAACAGGCACGTAGTTGGGATCGATGGAGACGACATTGTAGTTGCCGCCTTTCTTGGACTTCAGAATCTCCAGTGCTTCCGGTTCATAACCGGGTGCGATGATGCCGTCGGTGACCTCAGATTTAATGATCTTCGCCGTGGGCACATCACAGATATCGGAAAGCGCGATCCAGTCGCCGAAGCTGCTCATGCGGTCGGCGCCGCGCGCGCGTGCATAGGCACAGGCCAGCGCCGAGAGCTGCATGGCGGGATCGATATGATACATCTTGCGCAGAACATCGTCTAAGGGAAATCCCAGGGCAGCGCCCGCGGGAGAGACATGTTTAAAGGAGGCCGCAGCCACCATGCCGGTGTTTTCTTTCAGCTCTTTCACCAGCTGCCAGCTGTTGAATGCATCCAAAAAGTTGATGTACCCGGGCTTGCCGTTCAAAACGACCACCGGCAGGTTGCTTCCGTCCGCCATAAAGATCCGGGCGGGCTTCTGGTTGGGGTTGCAGCCGTATTTCAGTTGTATTTCGTTCATGGATTATCCCTCCACCGTTTTGTATTTGTTGATGATGACGTCTTTGTATGTCTGCGTTGCAAGGTCGATTACGCGCACAAACAGACTCACCTTGTTGTCCTCGTTTAAAACTTTCCAAAGCTTGGCGGCGTATGTGTCGGGATCTTCCTCGTCCAGGACGACGCGAATCGGCTCACCTGCAAAACTGGGAATCGGGTTGCCGTTGCACTTGTAGGTGCTGATAAAGTGGCCCTCGCCTGCCAGCGGTTGCGAATAATCGAAAACAAAGCGCTGCACACTCTTTTCATCACCTTCATCGCTTTTCAAAATGCCCAGCTTGTAGCCGCCTGTGCGCATATCCACCACGCCGGAAATGCGGGGCGTCCAGTTGGGGCCGTCATCCTCAAAAGTACGGGTCAAAAGCGCGGCTTCAAAACCGAAGCCCGGAAAATCGTTTTGGGTCATAAAGTCACGGATGGTATTGGTCTGGTCGCCATTGGTAACAATGGTTGTTTTATCGAAAGTCAGCACGGGGTTGTAAATAATCAGGTGCGGGTCTGTCATTTTGGAAGGGTCGGCAGCCTTGGTGCGAATGCCGCCGTCAATGGGATCAAACACACGGTTGCGGCTGTTTGTGCTTCTGCCCATGATAAAATAGGCAATCATGGCTTTCATTCCGCCGGGCGTTTTCCCGATGCAGATGCCGCGGCCCGGATAATCGTTGCCAGCCAGATAGTCGTATAAATTCTCTTTCATTTCTTACATTTCTCCTTGATTATAGGTAAGGCATTATTTTTTTGCTGCGGGAGTATATGAAGAGACGTTTCGTATGTCAACTGGATTTGGGCAAAACCATGGACATGGGCGAAATATATTCATTTTATCGGGGCAGATAAGGCAGATTTGAAAGAGGATCAGCTGATATTCACAGACAAAAACCATCTTGCAAAGAACAACCCAATGCGTTAAGGACGGAAAAATTTATTAAACAATAACAGATACAGGTAAAAAATAAGGAGCCTGAATGAAAGCCAAGAGCGCAAAGAAAAACGTGTCAGTCAGTGTGGTGATGGGCAGCGATTCGGACCTGCCGATCATGGGCGAAGCTGCAAAAATTCTCAACGACTTCGGGGTGGCCTTTGAGCTCATCCTGACCTCGGCGCACCGCGCGCCCGCACGCACGGCCAAGTATGCCTCTGAAGCGCAGGGCCGGGGCATCCGCGTCATCATTGCGGGCGCAGGCGCAGCGGCGCATCTGGCAGGCGTTATCGCCTCGCAAACGCCGCTCCCGGTCATCGGCGTCCCCATCGACGCGACAGCGCTCAAAGGCATGGATGCTCTTCTGGCCACCGTCCAGATGCCTGGCGGCATTCCCGTGGCGACGATGGCCATAGGAAAAGCGGGAGCCAAAAACGCCGCCCTTTTCGCCATCCGCATGTTGGCCCTCTCGGACAAACGTCTGGCCAAAAACCTTGACGACTACATCGCGCAAATGGCGCGGGACGTCGAAGCCAAGCAGGAAAAAATGATATGGCCTGCGTCCTGAAACTACAGCCTTCCTGCTCCTTTGAAAAGATTATCGATGGCGCCGCCGCGATTTTATCCCGCGGCGGCGTTCTTGCCTACCCCACCGAAACCTTCTATGGACTGGGCGTAGACGCCACAAACGATCAGGCCATTTGCAGAATCTTCGACATCAAGGGCCGCAACTTCAAAAATCCCGTCTCCGTCATCATCGGCGATATTGATCATTTGCCCCCTCTGGTCTGCACGATTCCGGACGCCGCGCAAAAGCTCATTGATGCATTCTGGCCCGGCCCTTTGACCATCGTTTTTAGTGCTGCCGAAAACGTCTCGCCGCTTCTCACCGCGCAAACAGGCAAAATCGGCGTGCGTCTGTCGAGTCACGAATTTGCCAGACGCCTGACGCTGAAAACCGGAAAGCCACTCACCGCAACCAGCGCGAATTTATCCGGCGCACCGGAGTGCAAAGAGGCCGACGCGGTCATGCGGCAAATCGGCGACAAAATCGATGCCGTGGTTGATCTCGGAGAAAAAGGCGGCGCCGTCGGCTCCACCATTATTGATGCAACCCCTGAGATCCCGATCATTTTAAGATCCGGCGTTATTACACGCGACATCATTGAACAGCAGACGGGATTGAAAATCCGATAAGAGAGAAAACGAGGCGTTTAGACGGAAATGCGCGCATCCGGAACCCGCGATCACAATAGCCACTGTTTGATCTGTTACCTGCGCCGGGAAATCTGTATCTGCCCCATCCTGCCCAAGATCCAAACGCGGACAGAATTCCTGATCCTCCGGCATATTACAGAAGCCCACCGCCCCAGCAACACCGGTCGGTTAGTCGCACTGGCGATGCCAAACGCCCGGATTGTTTCCTGTGGGGGTGGCGACCGCATCGGACTTTCGTCCCTTGAGAATGAATTGCTGGGGACTCCGGGGACGCGGCTGCTATGGCCTGACGGCCCCGGCACACAGCGCGACCGACCGGACCTGACGCCGCCTGCTCGCGTCGTGGTTCTGGATGCGACATGGCACCAGGCGCGCCGGTTATACAACCGAACCCCCGTGCTCCGGGCGATACCCCGGCTGGTTTTGCCTGCGCCCGCACAATGCCGGAGCCGGCTGCGCAAGCCACATCGTTCAGATGGGATGTCCACACTCGAGGCGGTCGCGGCAGCGGTCACGAAACTTGAGGGGGCCTTTGTGGCCTTGCCACTCGAAAGACTCTACGATGAAGTCGTCCGACGCACCATCGCGTTACGCTGGGGAGTCAAACCGTCCTCATCCTGATCCTGTCAGCATCACACACCCCTTTACAGTTCGTTCACCTCAGTCTTCACCATCCAAGCTGCCGGGTTCAGCACGTCATAGCGGGGTTCCACCTTTAGCCTTTTCTTGACATACGCGCCACTTTTGTCCTATGCTGCCGTCATGAAAAACAAACTTATTTTCCCCGGCTTATTGTTGGTCATTGCTTTGTTAGTTCTGGCGGGCTGCCAAAAGCGCAGTGCCGTTATGGTTGACGACCAGGAGTTCCCCACCAAAGATTATACCCGCCCATTGCCGCCGGGCGAACTGGCCTTGAGAAAAATTACCGATCCCAGCCAGATTCCCGACTACACAAAGGCCTTATCCAATCTGGACGGCCTGGCGGAAGCCATCGAACGCAGCCTGAACTACATGGCCAAACCCTCCAGCAAAAAGTTCTATCCTTATGGCGATATCACACATGAGCAGGCAGTCAAAAGCCTGCAGGAGCTGAAGAAACTGGTTGCGTCGGGAATGTCGCCCGAACAGTTGAACAAGGTTTTGCGGGAAAGATTCGATACGTATATTTCGGTCGGTTGCGACAACCAGGGAACCGTGCTTTATACAGGATATTATACGCCGATCCTGAATGGATCGCTGACACGCACGGACCGTTTCAAGTATCCTCTGCACAAGTCGCCTGCCTCTCTGGTCAAAGGCCCTGACGGGGCGATTCTGGGTCAAAAGGGGTCCGATGGCCAGATCCGGAAATATCCGGACAGACAGGATTTACATCGATCGGATATCCTCGCAGGCCTTGAGCTGGTCTGGCTTGACGACCCGTTTGAGGTTTATATCGTGCATGTGCAGGGTTCGGCCATCATTCGACTGCCGGACGGACAGATCGAAACGATACACTATGACGCACATAACGGCTGGGACTATGTCAGTATCGTGCCTAAAATGATAACGGATGGTAAGATCTCCAGGAAGGGTATCAATCTCAAGGCTCTGATTGATTATTTCAAGGCCCATCCGAATGAAGTCAATCTATACGTGAATGAAAATCCCCGCTTTGTTTTCTTCCGGCGCGAAACAGGCGCCCCCCGAGGGTCGATCAATGAGCCTGTGACGCCGTTTAGAACCATTGCAACGGATAAGTCTATTTACCCCAGGGCGATGTTTACCTTTGCCGCAGTGGATCTGGAAAGACCCATCGGGTTTGCTTTGGATCAGGATGCAGGAGGCGCGATCCGGGCGGCGGGCCGTTGTGATGTGTATATGGGCGTCGGCGACCGTGCCGGCGAACTTGCCGGCGGAACCTACCGCGAAGGAAAGCTGTATTATCTTTTCATCAAGCCGGAGAGTGATCAAACCATAAAAAAAGGCGGGCAGGCTGAGGCAAAGCTGCAGTCAACCAAAGAGCAGTAACCTATAGACATTAGCCTTAGGGCCTTCTCCACCCCCGGCGCTTTGCGCCACCCCCCAGGGGATTGTGTCGCCATTGTAAAATCTGATCTCTGATTTCTTGACACCCGTCACTTGTTACTTCTCAACTACCCTCATCTGGAATCGAAATCCCTGATAGCTGAAGATCGCGGCGCGTTCGGTGATTTGCAGAACCTTCAATCCGTCCGGTCTGGACTGACCTTCGCGCAGGGTATGTTCGTTGATCTGCACGAACCGATCTTTGCGCTCCGGGCTGTAGTAATGCATAAATATTTTCATTTCCGGAAGACTTTTTTTCACATCCTGAGGCAACTGATTGAAGGCCAGAACTTTCTCGCCGGTTCTGGCAGGCCCGATGCCTTCGGCTTCAGCCGTTTCTACCGGAACGGCCTGCAGGGTCTTGCTGCGAGAGGATTTTATGGGAACCGGCTTTGCTTCCCCTGCTTTGGCAATGTCTTCCTGCCTTTGCAGCAGGGGTGGATCAAGCGGTCTTTGATCCTCTTGAACCGTCGCCTGATCCGGTTCGGCCCGGACCTCGGGCTCTGTGTCTGCAATCTGTTTGGATTCGGCCTTTTCGACGGTTTTGGCGGACTTCGTTTCAGACATCAACCAGGCAATCCCCAAAGCATTGATGATGATCAGCATCAGAGCCAGCGCCGCCAGATACGGCCACCATTTTTTTTTCCCGCGCCGGGGCGGCATATCGCCGTGCGTCGTGAACAGACCGGGCGCACCGCCGCGCTGACGGTTCTTTTCCAGTTTTTTGAGCCCCTCCAGAATATAGGACATTACTTCCCGACCTTTCTGCCGGATAATGACGGGCTTTCATTCCCCAGCATGCCTTTGATATAGACGATGGTCATGGGCCCGACAACGCCATCCGGAGTCAACCCGACGCTTTGTTGAAATTCTTTCACGTCATCCGCCATCTGAGTGTCGTAAACTGTCTTGCCGGTAGCCGGCCTGCGCTGAACCTGTGCCAGATGCCTGTCGAGCCACAAGACCATGTCGCCGCCGTTTCCGATCCGTAGCTTGCGCTTATAAAATGCCGGCGGTTTCCAAAGCAGGATGTATTCGCCCGACCAAATGACAAAGAGATCCTGGACGGGAAATGTTTTAATCCTGGCTCCTTGGGCAATTTCCGCCCGATTGTCGGCAAGCGACATCAGCGTGACGTAAAAATAGCTGTTGGTTTTTGAATTCAGCAGTTTGAGAATCACCGGCTTGTTGATCAGCCGCAAATCGACCAGATTGCCCTTATTCTCAATCAGGTCCAGTCCCTGAGCCGCCGCCTGATCCCCTGCGGTTTTTTTATCGGAGGCATCAAACGGAAAATCCCACATGCGAAACAGCGCCTCGTAAGCTCCGGAAAGTGAACCGGACTTGGCCTCTGCCGATGACGGTTCCAAGTCGTTGATCTCGCTCTGACCGGGCTTGAGATTGGGAACGGCCACCTGGGCCAGCAGAGGGGGGGCTTTACTTTTTTGATTCTGCTCCTCTAAACCGGATGGCGGGCGGCTGCCAAACCAGAAAATACCCGAGACCAGCAGGAAAATACACAAAGCGGCAATGCCGCCGTACCAGAACACCGAGGTGTTCCGGACGGGACGCGCGCCCATCACTTCCCGCGCCGCCGCTGCCAGCGTCTTTTTTTCGACTCTGTCCTTGTTTTGGATAAAGGCGCCGATCAGGGCCCGGTCGCAGATGACATTGATCAGGCGGGGAATGCCGCCGGAAAGACGGTATAGCAGATTCAGGGTCTCCGCGGGAAACAAACGGCCGCGCATCCATCCGGCCACGCGCAGGCGGTGATCCACATATTCAGCCACTTCGATAGGCGCCAGCGCCCCGAGATGATATCGAGCGGTAATGCGCTGCGAGAGCTGCCGAAGCTCGGGTCTGGCCAGCATGTCCAGAAGTTCCGGTTGGCCCAGCATGATGATCTGTAAAAGTTTGTGTTTGTTGGTTTCCAGGTTGGTCAGCAGGCGGATTTGCTCCAGGACGTCGGGACTGAGATTCTGCGCCTCTTCAAGAATGAGAATCGCGCGCCGTCCCTTTTCATGCGTCTGAAGAAGGTATGCATAAATTGCCTGCACAAAAACTTTGTTGCTGGTTGTGCCTGCGGGATAAAGAATGGCAAACTCGTCGCAGATACTGGCCAGCAATTCGTCCGACGTCAGTTTTGGATTCAGGATAAAAGCGATATCGGTATTGTCGGGCATCTGATCGATGAGGCAACGGCAGACCATGGTTTTTCCCGTGCCCACTTCACCGGTCAACAGGATAAAACCGCTGTCCGCGCCCACACCGTAAATCAGATGCGCCAGCGCCTCACGGTGCCCTTCGCTCATATAAAAGTAATGAGGATCGGGGGCAATGGAGAATGGATTTTCCTTCAGTCCGAAATATTCTCTATACATGGCCGCACGAAAGACCACGGGCCATATTCCATTCGGCCCGTCATTCAGATTCAATTTTCGTCATTATTATCAATGAACAGAAACGAAAGCAAGAAATATAAAGAAAGCGCCTCTGACGTTACAAACCGCGCAGATGGTCCGGCCTCAAGTGCTTTTCATTCCGGGCGGCCAGAACCTTATCGACCAGGGCGATCATGGCAGCTTTATCCTTCTGGAGTGTGCCGGTAATCGGCAGATAGTTGGAGGCGTGCGTGCCGACAAATTTTAAATGATCCATCGTGATGTTTTCAAAAATCTGTTTCATCTCGGTTAGCGTTTCAAACGCATCCAGCAGTTGAAACTCCCCGCGTTGCGCCTGCCGGTGCAAAACGGTTCCCGGCACGGGCGTGACGGTGAGCGCCGCCAGGTACTGAGGTTTCATCTCATTTACGATTCGCGCCGTGGCCAGCGCATGGCGGGAGGAGGCCTCACCCTTTCCTGCCAGACCCAGCAGAACCATCGCGGACAGATTCATGTCCGCCTCGATCAGATTCCGGCCCGCTTGAAGCATCTGGTCGTATCCCACGCCTTTTTTGATCTGCCTTAACAGCTCGTCGTCGCCGGTTTCCACACCGATATAGGCCTTGGTCAGACCGGCCTTGCGCAAGGCGTTTAGTTCATCCTTGGACTTTGCCAGGGTGCTTTGCGGCCCCACATACGCGCCGACGTGGCGCAGGGAGGGAAAGCTTGCGCGCACCTCACGGAGGATGGCAAGCAGCGTTTCGGTTTCCATGGCAATCGCATCGCCATCGCACAGGAATACTTTTTCCACGTCGCCGTAATGGTCCTTGGCCATGCGGATATCTTCGAGAATATCGGACAGAGGACGGACACGATATTTCTTGTCCTTGTACATCCCGCAGAATGTGCATTGATTGTGGGAACAACCGATGGTGCATTGCAGCAGATAACTTGAGGCCTCGCTGAAAGGCCGGAAAATATTTCCTTCGTATCTCATTCCATTTCACTTTCAAAAGATAAAAATGCAGGGTTCTCACTGCGTGAGGTCATCACCTGATACCCTGAAGGGCACACTAAGGTCGCAGGCGCGGCCTGCAACAAAAGGCGTCCTGTTTAAAGAAGCCGCTCCGCTCCGGTAATCATCACGGTGGTTTTGATGGAGCCCGGCGGTTCGCGGGTGAACACGATCATAAAAGGGATCCGGCCATTGGGAATGATCTTCTCATTGGTATTGTCGCGACCCTCCGTGAGGGCCAGGCGCGTTAAAATATCTTCTTCGGACATGTTGGTCAGTTCTTCTTCCGTTAGAATATTCCCCGCGTAACTGACCCTTTCGCCCAGCACCACCGCGTAGGCATCCAGAATTTCGCCTTTCACGCGAATCCGGGAAATGGGAAAATCAGCCTGGTTGACGGCGGTGCCCTCCACAATGCGGATATTGCCCAGAATGTAATTATTGACAATCCGCTGCCGGATATCCTGAAGTTTGACCAGTCCCGTCACGGACTGGCCATCCGTCGGCTGCGACATACCGACTCCGACAAACTTCTGGGCAATCTTCACATAACGCTCGCCCAACTGCGGAAACACAACAAAATAAATAAGGGCGGGAATGGCGATAACGACCAGCATCGTCCAGAGGAAAACTTTCCAGACCCGGCCTTTTTTACGCGGCGGCGGCATGTCTACTTCGGCCCCTTGAGTCGTGTCATCCGCCTCTCCCGCATTTTCAGCATCCACTGAGAAATCAATATCGGCAACGCGCAGATCGTCGCGATCCCCGGAACCGGACAAAGCGCCGGCCTGATCGGCGGTGGTTTGCGCAGGCGTCATCACTTCACTTAAGAAACTCTTCACGTCGTCATCCGGCGTCATGACGCCGACGTCTGTGTCGGCCGGTTCAAAAGACGGACGCCTGAGCGCCTTTTCGGGCGCGGCCTCCATATCCGGCAAGACCGCCAGCTTTAGCGCCGACGGATTATCCTGAAAAAATACATGCTGACATCGGCTGCAGCGCAGCCATAAACCGTCGCCTTCCATTTGCATCTCGTCAAAACGGAATTTCGTCCGGCATTGTTTGCATTGTATGATCATGGGTCTCCCTCTTTAAATGATAATATCCATTTCACGTTTGCACGACGTAAACATCCGGCAGACTTCGATACTGTTCGTTGAAATCCAGCCCATAGCCGACGACAAAACCATCGTCAATGGTAAAACAAACGTAATCCGCCTCAAACGGAACTTTCCTTCTTTTGCGCTTGTCCAAAAACGCGCAGACCTTGACGGATTTCGGTTTTCGCGCGCGGACCGACTCGACGATATGCGTAAGCGTCAGACCCGTATCGACAATATCTTCAACAATCAAAACATCCCGTCCTTCGACGGCCAGCTCGATGTCCTTGGTGATGACAATCCGTCCCGTACTTTCCGCACCCGCACCCGCACCGTAACTGGCCGCGCGAATGAAATCCGACTGGCAGGGAATCGTCAGCTCCCGGATCAAATCCGCCATGAAAATGAAAGCGCCATTGAGAACACCGACAAGCAATAGTTCGCCGCCTGCAAAGTCGCGGGAAATAATGCCTGCAACGTCCCGGACACGTCCGGCGATTTCAGTATGAGAAATGAGAATTTCCCTGGATGCTTCGGCCATTTCCAATTCCTTCAATGTGGTGGAATATACGGGAAATACTACTCAAGTTTCCTGCCGCCTGTCAATAGAAATCAAAAGTTTTCGCGGTAAGTTGATACAAACGCGGCAATATTGTCCCACACCATTTTTTCCGCCCGGGCCAGGTCTTGTCCACTTTCAAATTCAGACGACAGGCTCAGCAATATGGCATTCAGCGGTGAAATCTCCCGGCCGAATTTTTCATAATCGATGTGACTGATCATGTACTGCGAGCCGTCAAAATAATATTTGCCCAGCCGGTTGGCCTCCGATGAACGGAAAGGCCAGGTGGTCTTCCAGTTGAGGTAGTCCAGTGTGATTTTTTTCAATCCCTCGTGATGAAACACATCGGGCTTGAGCTCCTGCCCGATTTGATCGGCAATCAAACGGAAATAGGTAACGATCAGATCGATATCGGTCAGGCACAGGCCATACAGATACCAGTCGTCGATAATCGCAAGCAAGATGAGCTGCTGGGAGCGCGGAATAAAATGGTGACTGGGGCACAGATGTCCCGCACAAACCTCCTGACCGTAAAACGACCCGCTGCGCATGTCGATGCCTTCGTTCTGCATCGGATGCAACAGACACCCCACTTTTTTTTCTTCGGCATCGAGAAAGCCAAGGTACTCGCAGCAGTAAGTGACTTCATATCTTTTCCGGAAATCCTCGGCGGCAAAGGTAGCTTCCGCATAGCTTTCGATATCACCCGGCATCTTCACCATCTCAAAAAAACGTTTCGTACGGGCGCGAAGCCTCAGCAAAAGCGAGGCGCGCGAAGAATCCACATAATTATAAAGACCGCAGCAGGCGCCGCAGGACTTGCCCGAATCCGGTTGACACAAAACGGGAATCTGTGATGATGACGACATTCCAACCTCTGATACGACCTGATGTTTCGGAAAAATAACCTGAAATACCTTCCGTTTGAACAGCGCGGTGCTTTATAGAAGTTTTAAGATTGCAGGTCAAGCCTAAAAATGCTAATACCCCAGCCAAACAAGGAACAGGAAACAAACAGATGAATCTTATTGAAGAAATCAATTTGCCCAACGGACTCAAACTGACGATCACGGACTTATCCCGCCGCATCGCGGCCGACACGATAAAAATAGAACTGGTTTGTCAGATGAAAGTGGGCCTGTCGGAATCCTTCTTCGCCTCCCGTGAGGACTATCAGACCGTCGTCAATGTCTTCGGGCCGGTCATGACCTATGAGCACAAAATGGAGAGAACCTTTGTTCGTTACAAGGAAGAAGCTTCCGTGCGCGAGGAACTTCTCACCACCTTTAAACAAAATAAGATGAACTATCTGGCCTCAACGAATTTCGCAAAAAAGATGGCGATCTCCACGCTCCGCGAAATCAAACTAAACCCCTTCAAACATCAGCCGCCCCCCTGTCCTCCGGAAACGGAAGAATAGAACAGTCAACACACCTTAAAAACGGAAAAGGAATCATGAGCCAATCGATCACCGATGAATTGTTGCATAGTGCCGAAAAACCCAGCCGGTATATCGGCGCGGAAGTCAACGCCGTTTGCAAGCCGCAGGCGGATGTCCGCTTTCTTTTGGCCTTTCCGGACACCTATGAAGTGGGCATGTCCCATCTGGGCCTGCAGATTCTGTATGCTATTTTAAACGCGATCCCCACTGTTGCAGCCGAGCGGTGTTACGCGCCCTGGCCGGATCGCGAAGCTCAGCTTCGTTCACACGGGCTGCCGCTCACGTCGCTCGAATCCGCAACACCGCTTACCGGTTTTGACATTGTTGGATTTTCGCTTCAGTATGAACTCTCCTACACCAATGTTCTGGGCATGCTGGAGATGGGAGGCATTCCCCTTATGGCTCGCGAACGCCGCGATGAGCACCCGCTGATTATCGCGGGCGGCCCGTGCTGCTTTAATCCCGCGCCGCTTAAGGCTTTTATCGACGCATTTGTCATCGGCGAAGGCGAAGAAGCCGTCGCGGAAATCGCGGCCGTCGTCGCGAAGGGCAAAAAACAAAAACTCTCCCGGAACGCTATGCTGTCTAAGCTTGCGGACATTTCCGGCATCTACGTTCCCGCGCTGCACGACAAAAAAACCATCATCAAAAAACGAAATGTGATCGACTTAAACGCCTTCCCGCATCCGGTGGCGCCCGTCGTGCCGCTCATGCAGACCGTGCATGACCGCATCGTGCTGGAACTCGCCCGCGGCTGCACGCGCGGCTGCCGCTTCTGCCAGGCCGGTATGATCTGGCGTCCTTACCGCGAAAGAAACGCATCGCTGATTATGGACATGGCCGACCAGGCGCTTCAGGCCACGGGGCATGACGAAGTCTCGCTTTTGGCGCTCAGCGCAGGCGACTACGGCTGCATTGAACCGCTGATTCAATCGCTGATGCAGAAACACTATGCAGATCGCGTCGCGCTGGCACTGCCGTCTTTGCGCGTCGAGACGCTCGGCCAGGCACTGATCGAGGAAATTCAGCGCACGCGCAAAACCAGTTTCACACTGGCGCCGGAAGCGGGAACCGACAAGATGCGCCGGGTCATCAACAAAGGCAACACCGCCCAGGATCTCCTGACTTCGGTGGACAAGGTCTTTGCCGCCGGCTGGAAATCCATCAAACTATATTTTATGATCGGCCTTCCGCACGAAGATGAAACCGATATGGCAGGTATCATCGATCTGGCTTATCAGGCGCTACGCGCCGCCAACCGCCGCGGACAAGTCACCATTAGTCTTTCCACGTTTGTTCCCAAACCGCACACCCCCTTCCAGTGGGAAAAACAGCTCTCGCTTACCGAAACACACGACCGGCAAAATTTTATCCGACAGAGACTGCAAAACCGCAATTTGAACGTCAAATGGCATGACGCCCGGATGAGTCTTCTGGAAGGTTTGTTTTCCCGGGGCGATGAAAAAATCGGAGATCTTCTTTTGTGCGCCTACCGCAAAGGCTGCCGCTTTGACGGCTGGGGAGAGATTCTGCGTTTTAATCTATGGGAAGAAGCGATAGCAGAAACGGGAATTTCCATCGACGATTATCTGCGCGAGCGATCCGAGTCCGAATCGCTGCCCTGGGATTCCATCGACTGCGGCGTGAGCAAGGATTTTCTGCTGACCGAAAAACAAAACGCCCATACACAGAAAGCAACGCCGGATTGCCGTTACGCTGCCTGCCAGAACTGCGGCGTCTGCGATTTTAAAGACATCCAAAATGTATTTGCGGACAAAACATTCGCCTATCGGCCCGTGAAAGAGGCCAAAACACCCGCCCCATCATCCGAAAAAGTGTACCGGATGAGTTTTGCCAAAACAGATCGCTCGCGGTTTTTGTCTCATCTGGAACTGGCGTCGGCGCTGACCCGCGCGCTGAAACGCAGCTCACTCCAATTGGCCTACTCGGCAGGTTTTCATCCGCATCCCAAAATATCCTTTGGCACCGCCACATCGGTTGGCATGCAAAGTATGCAGGAATTTATGGACGTCACTGCCTGCGAATATCCCCATGACTTGCCCCGGCTGCAAAGTGAAATTAACGCGGCTCTGCCCGCAGGTGTTGCCGTTACAGACATCAAACGTCTGGCCTACATCGCCAAGGATCTGGCCAAATCTCTATATGGCTTTTCTTACGATCTGGTTTTGCCGGCGGATACGGATGAAGATCAACTCAAAACCATCGGCGGAAACATTCAGAATTTTCTTGCCGCCGGCGCTTTTGAAATTTCCAGAACGGCCAAGGGAAAGAATGTCACACGCGACATCCGTCCCTTCGTCGAGACTCTCACGCTGGATGCCGCCGGAAAGAAAGTGGAGGCCATGCTGCGTCACGCCCAAAACGGCTCTGTGCGTCCCGTCGACATCATTTTGCACATCCTGGGTTTTTCCGCAGGCGAAGCGCATCGCATAACCGTGATCAAGACCAAAACCATTTTGTCCTGACCCGGCCATCGAACATCAAAATCTGTTCATGCAACATTTGGTAAACGCAGGGACGGGCACAATCTGAATCACCTGCGCACAACAGACCACCGTCAATCCGGCAGGGTCTCATCAACGTAATTTCTCATACACCATCATCACCGTGTTCACATAGACATCGCTGCGGTTGTAATACCACAGCGCCTTGCGCTTCTCTTGGTCAGAGGCCTCTTCGCGCCAGCCGTATTTTTTCAGATAATACCCCATGCTGAGTTTCGCATCC
This sequence comes from uncultured Smithella sp., assembly GCA_964547345.1. Classification (GTDB taxonomy): domain Bacteria; phylum Desulfobacterota; class Syntrophia; order Syntrophales; family Smithellaceae; genus UBA8904. The sequence continues at coordinate 41,684 of CAZJMX010000008.1, forward strand.
GCCATATTGAAGGGGCTGGCCAAGCCGTCGCCGTCGGCATCCACGCCGAAAATCCAGAAAGACGACGGAATGAATTGCGCCGGGCCCATCGCACCGGCGAATGATCCCGAAATACTCACGGGATCCATATTGAGATGATTGGCAAGATGCACCAGATACACAAGCTCGCCCAGAGCCCACTTTGCTTTTCTTCCGGCCCTGGCAAGGGTTGCCTCCTCCGTGAGTTGCGGATATTTCTGGGCATAGAGGGTTTGGATTTCCTTTAAATACACCGGGTCCAGCATAAAGGCCAGATTGGCATAAGCGGAAACCACATTGTAGGGCATCGGATACGTTCCCAACCGGGATTCGATGAGCAAAATGGCCGTAATCACCCGGGGCGATGCGCCGAAACGCTTCTCAACTAAAGACAGTCCATCGGCATGGTCTTTTATAAACGCTTTGGCCCGCTTGATTTGCGCGGGGCTTACGTCCATGACGTCCGGGCGTTTTGCCGTTCCTTTGGGACTGGAATAAAAAAGATTTTTGATGATGATGTCCGGATTCACCGTCACGCGGGGATCATGGATAATGCTTTTCACCTGCGAGGGGTCCAGTCCTTCGGCAATCAGCAATGCTTCGACAACCAGCCTTTGTGCTTCACCTGCGTTTGCGAGGGAAACGAATGCCGACACCATCATAATGATCACATATAAGAGAATTCTTCTCATGGTTCCGCCTTTGATTGATTCTTAACCCTATGACTGGCGGATGTTATATGTCGGCATCCGTTTAATGCAAGTAAATTTCTTCCCTCCGCAACAGATATTGGCTTATCGGGTATAGCCGACCACCGCCGCCAGTTCATTCACCACGGCTTTGACCGACATGGCCTGCGCCGTTGTTTCTTCGGATATGGAAGACGCCTCTTGGGCGCCGGCGGCGCTGACCTGCGCCGAGCGGCTGATTTCTTCGATGAGACGGGAGATTTGATTGACGCCTGCGAGCTGTTTTTTAGCGCCATCGATGGCCGATTGGGTAAACTCGTGAATGGGCATGCTGCCATTGCCGTAATCGGTAAATTTTTTCATGCTGAGACTGATATAGTCGTTTCCGCCGCTCACAATCCCGATGGTTTTGTCAATCAGGGACAGAGAGTTCTTGGCCGCTTCGGTTGAACGCGCCCCCAATCCGCGGATGTCGTCGGACACGACGGCAAAACCGCTGCCTGCATCTCCCGCCCGCGCCGCCTCCACCGAGGCATTGAGCGCCAGCAGATTAGTCTGAAAAGCAATCTTCTCGATGGTCTGAACGATCTGCGATGTCTCCTCACTGGTCTGTTTGATTCCTATCATCGCTTTCCTCGCCCCTTTCAACAAAGTAAACGCCTCCATACCCAGGCTCCGGGTGGAGCCCAGCATGCTTTTCACCATCTCAACAGCTTCAATGTAACTGGCGTTGGATGATTTGAGTTCCTCGGCCGCAGAATAGGTTTCCTCCACCGCGGACGCCTGAGCCGACGTCCCTTCCGCCAGATGGCTGCTTGACTGCGCGATCTGTCCTGCGGCTTCGGCAAACTGTTCGGAGGTTTCCGTAAGACGAGTAATCACCCGATAGATCGGCCGGGTGATGGTGCGCGCAAAATAAAAGCCCAGCGTAAGCGCCATCGCAATGCCGAAAAGGGTCCCGACCAAGGCGGTCGTCTTCATCATTGAGGCCTGTTTCATCCCGTTTGCCGCAGCTTCCACGGCCAGCTTCTCATTCATATCCGAGAGAATCCGCATCCACTTCTGGCTTTCATCCGAAGCCGCCGAAAGCCTTGCGTTCATGATGATGAGCGCCTCGTCGCGCTTTCCTTCCCGAATCAGCCCAAGAAACTCCGCATCGGCCTTTCGCCACGACTCCCACGCCGGTTTGAGATTCTTCCACGTTGCATCCACCTCATCGGTTCGGGACAAAGCATCATACTGCCTCCAGACGGCCTCCGTGCGTGTCCACGACTCCCCGATGTTCTTGAGAATCTTTTCTCTCTCGGTGGAATTGCCGAACGTTTCCGGAGACAGAAGCGACTGTTCCATCGTCAGGATGCTTTGCTGCTGATCATTGATCACCGCGAGGTGGTAGGTTTCAGGAACACGAACATCGACAAACGATTTTAAATGGGCGGCCACACTGGAAATACCGATCACGCCGATCAGTCCGCCCACAAGGAGAATGCCCGCCAGGACTAAAAAGCCGCCGATTAATTTTGTGCTGAGTTCTAAATTTTTCATGACCTGCCCTCCCCGACGATGACGGGTTCCGCTGATGAAAACTCGGTACGGATTCCCGGCGGCGGAAGTTTCAGTCTGTCGTCCTGAGAAGAAGTGACGGACAGCCGAACGGCTCGCTCCTCAAACCCGATTACAGCGGATAATTCACGTATGTATTGTTTCATCGCTTCGCATTGAGCGCTCATCTGCTGGGAAGCGGCAGCTGCTTCCTCGGCGCTGGCGGCGTTTTGCTGCACCACCTGATGGATTTCCTCGATGGACTTCTTAATCTGCTGAAATTTCGGCCCCTGCTCAAAGGACAGTTCCGCCGCGCGCTCCAGAACGGAAACAAATTTCAGGGACACCTTATTATACTCTTCGAATTTGGACGATGCGCTTTCAACCAGTTCGCTTCCTTTATAGATGGCCTTCACCGTGCCGCCGATCATTTCGGTGGTATTTTTTGCCGCGTCGGCAGAGCGGACGGCCAGATTGCGCACTTCGTCAGCCACAACGGCAAATCCCGCGCCGACTTCACCCGCGCGCGCCGCCTCCACTGAAGCGTTGAGTGCCAGCAAATTGGTCTGGAAAGCAATCTTTTCAATAGTTTTGAGTATTCCGGACGTCTCTTCACTTGCGGTTTTGATATCTTTCATCGTGGACGCGGTCAGCTTCGTATTTTGGTGAGATTGTTCCCGCAGTTTGTCGATTTCATACGTATGATTTTTGAGATTCTCAATGTGCGCGCTGTGCTTGATGTTTCCCCTGGTCAGCTTGTTGATAATGGAAGAGGCTTCATCAACCGCTGATGCCTGAATCGAGGTTCCTTCCGCCAGATGATTGCTCGACTGCGCTATCTGTCCCGCCGCTTCGGCAAACTGATCGGAGGCCTCCATCAGATCGTCAATGACACGACGGATAGGTTTGGTAATCGACCGGGCAAAATATAATCCAAACAGGATCGCAATCACAATACCCACAATGGTTCCTACCAGGGCCAGCATCAGGAGCCACCCCGACTGGGTCACGCCGCTTGCGCCCTTTTCGGACGCCAGTTTCATATTGATATCCGATAAAGTCTGTAGAAGCTTCCGGCTGGAAACAAAGGACTCTTCCACCTGAGCGTCCATCACGCGCAGGGCGTCGTCGCGCTTGCCTTCCCGAATCAGCCCGGTGTATTCCTGAGAGGCTTTGCGCCAGGCCTCCCATGCGGGTTTGAGATCTTTCCAGACAGCGGTTTCTTTTTCCGACCGCGGCAGTTGATCGTATTTTTTAAAGGACGCTTCCGCACGGGCCCACGCTTCTTCGAGTTCCTTGAGTAATTTTTCCTTCCCGGCGGCATTGTTGAAATTTTCTGGAACGAGCAGGGACCGTTTCAGGCGCTGACTTTTAACCTGCGCCTCCGATATTTCACCGATGGAATAGGTCGCCACATGATGAATGGCTGAAATATTTTTAAGTTTATCGGTGACTTGAGTGATGCCGACGGTTCCCACCAAACCACCGACCAAAAGCATCAATCCCATTAATCCGAATGCACCAATCAGCTTGCCGCTTAGTTTCACATTTGCCATTTTTCCAGTCCTTAACAAAACATGGTATTTTCGCAAGAGCCCATCAAACCGGTTATAACTATTGGGTATAATCACCAACTATATCGGCGGGAAACCGTTTTTCTTAAGCTTTGAAAATAATTATTTTATTTCAACGGATTAGCTGTAACTTTCCGCAAAAGTAAAAAAACATTCCCGAACCGTTAAAATTCATTGACAAACACTGTCATTTTATCTATAAGCTTCGGTCTTAACGTCAACTGAGGATAGGGATATGTACGCAATTATCAAAACAGGAGCAAAACAACACAAGGTCAGCGAAGGCGATGTTTTATCCGTAGAAAAACTCGCAGGCGACAAAGGAACCGAAGTTGTTTTCAATGAAGTTCTGATGGTATCCGGTAGTGATGCCGTGAAAGTCGGCAAGCCTTTTGTGGAAGGCGCCAAAGTGGTAGGCGAAATCGTCAAGCAGACCAAAGGCCCCAAGCTGCTCATCGGCAAGCAGAAACGCCGCAAGGGTTACCGTAAGAAGACCGGGCATCGTCAGGAATTAACCAGCATGAAAATAAAAAAGATTTCAATGTAAGCGGAGGACATCATGGCGCATAAAAAAGGTCAGGGAAGCTCCCGCAACGGTAGAGACTCCAATTCGCAACGCCGCGGCGTCAAAGTCTACGGCGGCCAGAATATCAACGCAGGCTCCATTATCGTGCGGCAGGTCGGCACCAAAATCCATCCGGGTAACAATGTCGGCATGGGCAAGGATTTTACGCTGTTTTCACTTATTAACGGCGTGGTCAAATATGAAAGGCTCGACAAGACCCGTAAAAAGGTCAGCGTCTATACCGCAGCCTAAACCGGCGGTTAAAAAACCAATAAGTACCCAAGGCGCTTACACCATAAGCGCCTTTTTATTTTTTCAGGCGCAAACTTTTTCCATAAGGAAGCGTATCAAAATGAAATTTGTTGATGAAGTCAAGGTTCATGTGAGAGGCGGACACGGCGGCGCAGGTTGCGTCAGTTTCCGGCGGGAGAAGTTTGTCCCCAAGGGCGGTCCGGACGGAGGCGATGGCGGCAGGGGCGGCGACGTCATACTGCGCGCAGCGACCAGTCATCACACGCTTCTGGATTTAAAATACCAGCAGCACCTCTTCGCCAAAAACGGCGGTCACGGCTCCGGCAATAACCGCAGCGGACGCGGCGCGGAGGATATGATTGTTGACGTGCCGGTAGGCACAGTCGTCATGGACTTTGAGACGGGCGAGACTCTGGCCGATCTCACAGCAGCCGGACAAACCTATATCGTAGGCGCAGGCGGCATCGGCGGCAAAGGGAATGCGCACTTCAAATCATCCACGCATCAGACGCCGCGTTTTGCCCAGGAAGGCATGGAGGGCGTTGAACGACGTGTCAAACTGGAGCTGAAACTCCTGGCGGATGTGGGTCTGATCGGCTTTCCCAACGCGGGCAAGTCCACCTTCATCTCGCATGTTTCGGCTGCGCGTCCCAAGATCGCCGATTATCCTTTCACCACCCTCACACCGCATCTGGGCGTCGTGAAACATGGGGACGCCCCGAGCTTTGTCGTCGCGGACATTCCCGGGCTGATTTCCGGCGCCCATGAAGGAATGGGGATGGGCATTCAGTTTCTCAGACACGTGGAACGAACCACCGTCCTTTTGCATATCATCGACATCTCCGACGAAGAGCACGCCAATGCCTGGAAAAATTTCACCGCCATCAATTCGGAACTGGAACTCTACAACCCGCAGTTGATGGAAAAACCGCAGATCGTCGCGCTCAATAAAATTGATTTGCCGGATGTCAGGGAAAAAGTCAAAAAATCAGTTGCGCAATTTTCCAAAAAAGGGATAATGTTGCATCCGTTTTCCGCCGCTACCGGCGAGGGATTGCAGGACATTTTAAACAAAATCATAACCCTTTTGAGTAAAACCGACTCATTGAACCCATGAATACCATTCGACAGGAAACCATCACTCCGGCAAAAAAAATCCTGATTAAAATCGGCTCGGCAGTGCTCACAGGCCAGGACGGCCTCGACCTGAAAATCATCGACGCTCTGGCGCAGGAAATGTGCGATCTGACGCGCCGGGGATTTTCCATTGTCCTCGTGACATCCGGCGCCATCGCGTCGGGCAAGCATCGCTTAGGGATCACAGGCAAGCTCAAAAGCATGCCCGAAAAGCAGGCGGCTGCGGCCATAGGCCAGGGCAGGCTCATGCGCGTCTATTCCAAGGCTTTCGAAAAAAACAACCTCTATGTCGCGCAGATTCTGCTCACCCTGTCGGATCTGACCGACCGGCAGCGCTATCTCAATATCCGCAACACGCTTTCCACCCTGATGGAATGGCGCGTCACGCCGATCATCAACGAAAACGACACCGTCGCCATCGATGAAATCAAATTCGGCGACAACGACAATCTGGCCGCGATGATCGCCAATATTATCGAGGCGGATTTGTTCATCAATCTGACCGCCACCGACGGGCTTTACGACTGCAATCCGTCGGAATCCAAAAAGGCGAAGCGAATCGAGCTCGTCTGCGAAATCACCGACGAGATTGAAGCCATGGCGACATCCGAAACGTCGTCCGTCGGCACAGGCGGCATGAGAAGCAAGATTCTCGCGGCCAGAAAAGTTACATCGCTGGGCATCCCCTGCGTCATCGCGCCGGGTAAAAGAAAAAAAGTCCTCTCGGATATTCTGGCAGGACTGGATATCGGCACATTGTTTCTGCCTCAAACCTCCCGGCTGGCCAGCCGTAAATACTGGATCGCCAACACGCTGCGCCCGCGCGGTCGCTTAATCATCGACGACGGCGCGAAAAAAGCCCTGCTGGAAAAAGGCAAAAGCCTGCTGCCTTCCGGCATCACCTCCGTGGAGGGAGAATTTGTTCCGGGCGATCCCGTCGTCTGCGTAGGTCAGGACGGCGTCATCCTGGCCAAGGGCCTGGTCAACTTCGAATCCTCCGATGTCCGCAAAATTATGGGACTCAAAACCGCCCAGATTTCGGCGGTTCTGGGGCACAAGGATTACGACGAAGTGATTCATCGCGACAATCTGGTAATCACCGGCGCTTTAAAGAAAAGCAAAATCTGAACCGATAATAGAACATCTTGTCCGTTAAACACGCGCACCGCCGCGCCAACAAAGGAGGGGAAAAATGATTCCATTGATCGTTCTGGTCATCATCATCGCCGTCGTTGCTTTCTATTTTGTCGGCATTTACAACAACCTTGTTTCATTGCGCAATCTTTATATGAACGCCTATACGCAAATCGACATTCAGCTCAAGCGCCGCTATGATCTGATTCCGAACCTGGTGGAGTCCGCCAAAGGGTATCTGGCGCATGAGCGCGGCACGCTGGAAGCCGTGATCAAGGCCCGCAATGCGGCTTTTGACGCCAGTAAAATTGCGGCAACCTCTCCGGGAAACACAAGGGCCATGTCGGAACTGAATGCGGCGGAAGGGGCGCTTTCCGGATTACTGTCTAAGTTACTTGCCGTTGTCGAATCCTATCCCGATTTAAAAGCCAACAAGACCATCAGCGATCTGATGGAAGAACTGACCTCCACGGAAAATAAAATCGGCTTTGCGCGCCAGGCCTATAATGACGCAGTCACCAGCTACAACATCAGCCGGGAAAAGTTCCCCAACAATGTCGTCTCATCAACGTTTAATTTTGAAACGGCCGCCCTGCTGGAAGCGGTGGAAAAACCCGAGGAGCGTGCGGCGCCCAAGGTTTCTTTTACCTGATCTTAAAAAAAAATGACGAACCGTCCAACTCATTTTTTTGCAAGGCAGGAGCGCGCCCGCAAAAGCTGCCGGAATCAGATGATCCTGTTTATCGGCGTGGTCTTTGTGATTGTATTCATCACGACACTCGCCATTCGTTTCGCCTGGTATTTGTATCTGGGAACCCAGGCACACACACTGTTCAACGCCGCCGAAGCACAAAGCTATTCCCAAAAACTTTCCACCTTTACGCTTTTCGATCCGGCATCCTTCCTTTTTGTCGCCATCATCATTGTCACCGTCATCCTCACCGCCTGTCTGATCAAAATGAATAAGCTGCAACAAGGCGGCGGCGCGGTGGCGGAAATGCTGGGGGGACGCCGCATCAATTCCAAAACAGACCAGCCGACGGAGCGGCGGCTCATCAACGTCGTGGAAGAAATGGCCATCGCATCGGGCATTCCCGTCCCCAAAATTTATGTAATGGATTCGGAATACAATATCAATGCCTTTGCCGCAGGACTCGAACTAAACGACGCGGCCGTCACCGTCACAAAAGGCACCCTGGACAAACTGACCCGCGACGAATTGCAAGGTGTCGTCGCCCATGAGTTCAGCCACATCTTGAACGGCGACATGCGCCTCAACGTACAATTGATCGGCATCCTCTACGGTATTTTATTTTTAGGCATTGCAGGACGGAAATTTCTTTCCGGCGGCAGGCTTTCCCTGCGGGTCGGGCTCCCGGCAATGGCCGCAGGTCTTTTTCTGACGCTCATCGGATATATGGGCTCATTTCTGGGCAGAATTCTGCAATGCGGTATTTCGCGGCAGCAGGAAATGCTCGCTGATGCCTCCGCCGTACAGTTCACGCGCAATCCACTGGGATTGGCAGGCGCGCTCAAAAAAATCGGCGGTTCCACTTTCGGCTCACGCATCCGATCACCGGAGGCGCGGCAGGCCAGTCATTTGTTCTTCAGTGAAAGTCATCCCGACAATCTATTCTCATTTCTCGCCACCCACCCGCCGCTTGAAGAACGCATTCGTCTTCTGGACCCGTCTTTTGACGGCAAGTACCCGTCCATTCAAGACGACCGCCTGAAACCCAAGCCCCAGTATGCATCTCCCCACTGGGGCACGACGCTTTATATGCCGCAAGGCTCGTCGCTCGCGGCGGTGCTGCCCGCCTGCGTGATCGACTCCGTCGGTCACCCCGCACCGGAAAATCTCGGACAAGGACAAACCATTTTGACCTCCATCCCGGAAGACGTCCGCCGGGCCGTCAAAACACCGCAGGGGGCCGCCTGTGTGATCTACGCGCTGCTGCTGGATAAGAACGGCGTTCGGCGGGACTTGCAAATAAGCTCTCTGGGACGGGCGCTTGTTTTACAAGGCAACATCGACGGCGTAACAAAGACATGCACGCAATTGTCCGACCTGCAACCGAGGCTTAAGTTACCGCTCATGCAATTGGCCATGCCTGCCCTATCGGGATTAACGAGCATGGAAAAAAGAAACTTCCTGTTGATTATGCATTCCCTGATCAACGCCGACGGCAAGGTGAGCCTGCTTGAATTGTCCGTTCAGTGGATCCTCCATAAATATTTAAATCCATCTGAAGAGCTGTTTCGAAGCATCACGAAATTTTCGTATTCCCAGGTGGGATTGGACATTGTGTTGCTATTGCAGGCGCTGGCCTGCGCCGGACATGCAGATGATAAGGCTCGCGCGCAAGCCGCCTTTGAAGCAGGCATCGCAAGAATTCCGGAACTGGCTGCAAGGAAACCGATCTTTGCTTTTGAAGAAAATGCTTCCTATGTAAAAGTGAACCAGGCACTCACCGATCTAACCTCTGCCTCCTTCAAAATCAAGGAATCGGTCATCGACGCCTGCACACACTGCGCATTTGCCGATAAAACCGTAACCTTTGAAGAAGGCGAACTCCTGCGCGTCATCGCGCTCGCCCTGCAATGCCCGCTGCCGCCGTTTGTGGACGGAAACGATCAGAAACCTGCTGCCTGATCATGAAGATTATCATCTCCGGCAATTGCCAATTCCCAAAGACTGTGTTACAAGCCATGTATGTCAATCTGGAATAAGAAAAGTAGAATACTTGTAACGTGCCCCAAGGGCGTTGTGCCTTATTTGAAGGCGGAAATTGAAGCGATGGGGTTTCCCGTTCTGCATGAAATCGATACGGCCGTGCAAACCGAAGGAACGCTTACAGATACCATGCGGCTCAATCTTTATTTGCGCACGGCTCAGCGCGTTTTGTATCAGGTGCAAATGTTCAAGGTGATCTCGCCTGCAGCCCTTTACGAGCGGATGAACGCCATTCCCTGGGAGACCATCCTGCATGATTCCGGCCCTAATGCCTACGTCTGTGTGACGTCCATTGTCGAGAATGCGCAGATCACCGATACACGTTTTGCCAACCTCAAGGCCAAAGACGCCATCGTGGACAGAATCCGCGATAAGTGCGGCATCCGGCCGGACTCCGGTCCGGACAAAGACAAAGCGGTCATTCATTTGTTCTGGCGCAATGATCAGGCGATTGTGTATATCGACACGTCCGGCGAGCGTCTCTCGCTTAGAGGCTACCGCAAGATTCCGCTGGCCGCGCCGATGCAGGAAACCCTGGCCGCCGCGCTGATTCTTTCCACCGGCTGGAAGGGCAGGACGCCGTTTGTGAACCCGATGTGCGGCAGCGGCACGCTGGCAATCGAGGCGGCGCTGCTCGCGCTGAACCGCGCTCCCGGCCTGGGTCGCAGCACTTACGGGTTTATCCACATTAAAGATTTTCCCCGCGACGCGTGGCAGGACATGCGAAAGATTGCCCGCAATGAATCGCAAAGAAGATTGCCGGCGCCCATTATCGCTACGGATATTGATCCGGAAGCCGTCAAGGCGGCGCGCCTCAACGCGCAAACAGCAGGCGTCGATCACCTGATCGAATTTGACGTCTGCCCCTTTGAGAAGACGCCCATACCGGGAGGCGGCGGCATCATCGTCATGAATCCCCCGTATGGCGAGCGCATGGAACCTTTCAAAATTCAAACGCTTCATCCCACACGCAAAAAAGAGATCGCGCCAGGGCAGAAAGTCATTCTCCGCAAAGCCGCCGATATTGCGCGTAAAAACGGCAGCCCCAGCACCCTTCAACGCCTCGAGGCGCTCTACGAGGGCTTAGGCGATTTTTTCAAAAGCATCAGCCGGGGTTACCGGGGTTATATTTTCACCGGGAATCTGGACATGGCCAAAAAAGTAGGCTTACGCACCAAAAGACGCCTCCCCTTTTACAATGGCGAGATCGAATGCCGCCTGCTGGAATATGATCTTTATGAGGGAAGCAAAAAGCATTCAAGCCCCGCGCCCCCATCCGTAGAAAACCCATCGGCTTCTTCCCCTGACACCGAATAAATAATTGCCGAAAAAAGTTAAGAAAAATCTCGTCCGTCCGATAAGTGAACATCGGATATTTTTTGCCGGATCGCTGCTGCAACATTTATCTCTGCGACAAGCTCCTGCATTTGGGATTTTTACATAAATGATTAAAAACTATATCTTCATCTTGTCTATTTGCTTGTTCTTTATAGCGTCTCCCCTAATGGCCCGGACACCGGACGGCATCTCCATCGGTCAGCTGCAGGTGCTGGAGGATTCCAGCACCGCTCTGTCTTTTGATCAGATCCTCACGCAAAAGCACTTCTTTCAAGACGTTCACGAAAAAACGCCGAATTACCAGTTCTCTTCTTCGGCGTTCTGGTTTCGCCTTCCGGCACAAAACCAAACGAACCGGGATAAATCGCTTTTCCTGAATCTTCAGTCTCCGACCATGGATAAGGCGACCCTGCATATCATCGGTTCCGGCAACCGGCACGATATTGTCCATTCCGGAGACCGGATACCCGCAAAAAACAGGCCGGTTCCCCAGGCAACGACTCTGGTCCTGCCGTTTACAATTCCATCCGGTGAGTCGGTCGATCTGTATATCCGCGTCCAGGCTGATGCAGGAGTGATTGTCTGCCCGTTTCAAATAATGGACGGCGACGAGCTTGCGGATTACCTCTTCTCCATCCGCACCCTGCACGGAATTATCCTGGGAATATTCATTGCCCTCGTCATTCACAATCTGCTGCTCTATTTGATGCTCAAGGAACAATCCCGTTTGTATTATTTGCTGTATCTTCCCTTTTGCCTTTTGGGATTCACCTCCATCAACGGATTCGGCCCAACATTTTTTTATCCGGAGAACACCTGGCTGGGTAACGAAGGTATGTTGGTCTTTTTCGGCGCCTCCTTATTCTTCAGTCTTCTTTTTTCCAGAGTGTTTCTGCGAACCCACAAAATAAAATTCTATGATCATCTGATAAAAATCGCCGCTATCCTGTCTTTGCTGATGGCCGTTTCTCCCTTCTTAATCCCATTGAACATGGCCTACCGGATATCGGCCGTCCTGCTTTTCGGCATTCCGCTGCTTTTAATGGTGACCAGCGCCATCCTTCTTTTGCGGGGCTTTACGGAAGCAAGATTCTATATGCTGTCCAATGCAATGGTATGCATCTGCCTGTTGGTCTTAGGTCTGGCGCTTTATGACTGGATACCTTTTCACTACCTCGTTCTGGATAGTATTTCCATCGGAGTCTCCGCAGGCGCCCTTCTGCATTCCCTGGCCCTGGCTGATCACATCCGAATCCTGCAAAATAAAGTCCTGGTGGCGGAAGATAAAGCACGCCGCCATCTGGAACTACGCAAAGGGGAGCTGGAAACGCTGGTGGCCGAGCGAACGCGCGAGCTGGAAGACGCACGCAAACACGCGGAGCATCAAGCCGAAACGGATTCGCTGACCGGCATCATGAACCGCCGGGGTATGCTGGGCGCCGGCAGCCGCTTGATCTACAGCACACTGCGCTATGGCCGCCCCCTGTCGATCGCCATCTTTGACCTTGATCATTTCAAGATAATCAATGACCGTTACGGGCATATGGAAGGCGATCGTGTGTTACGGGACATCGCCCGCACGGTTGCCCGTGAAGTTCGTGTCGCGGATTTATTCGGGCGGATCGGCGGAGAGGAATTTCTGGTGATCATGCCGGATACGACTATGGAGGCAGCGGTCGAGTTGGCCGAACGACTGCGCCAGTCGATCGCATCCAACATCTTCGTGGGAAAACCGCCACAAGCCGTCACGGCAAGTTTCGGAGTAGCCGGCTGGTCGGAAGAATTAACGAATGCGGAAATCCTGGTCAAAGCGGCTGACGACGCCCTTTACCGCGCCAAACAAAACGGTCGTAACCGGGTTGAAATCAATATCCCGCCGGGATAGTGCGTCCTTATTTATTTTTTGCCGCTTTCTTTCCGGCCTTGGACAGCGCCTTCAACGTTTTCTTATCGCTAATCTCTGTAGACAGGGTGGTTTGGGAAGGTCGTTCCGAATCGGCAGCATAAATATTGTCTGCGTCCGGTCTTTCCGTCTTCAGCTCAGTTTGTTTTGCCTCCCGTCGACGGCGCATTTTCGCTATCATCGCTTCGGCCATCATTTTTCCGAACTGGCCGATAAACCCGGCGACTAAGACCAGAAGCACCCACTTGAAAACCGGCCAGGTGCTGATATAATTCAGAAGATCCGTCATCACAAAACACCTCCTCTTGAAAATTCGAGACGGCGTCTAAACCACGAAGCAAGCAAGTGAATTCGGGCATCGATTATGCACTTATACAGGAAAGCATCCGGCGATCACAAGAGGAATTATTCCACAGGCGGAAGTTGAATTCATCGTCCGGTCATGATAGATGCTTCACAGCCTTGTTCATGAATGCATTCATTGAGGAAGTTCATTTTCCATGCATGTATCAAACATAAAATTATTATTGCTTCTCGCAATCGCCGTCCTCAGTGCCTGCGCGACGCCTCAGGCACAGCAGCAAAGCGGCAAAGTCACCGCAGCCCATGCCTCGCCCAAAATCTATTATTTTGAAGCGGCCCGAAAAGGCGACATCGCCGCCGTCATGCGCCTGGTGGAGGAAAACATTGTGGATATCCGCGAGACCGATTCCTATTCCTGGACGGGATTCATGTATGCGATCCAGTACGGCCACGAAGGCCTGGCGGAATACTTCATCATCAAGCATGTGAACGTCAATTCCCAGGACAAAGAAGGCCGAACGCCTCTGATGATCGCCGTCAACGAACGCTATCCGAACATTGTCGAAATGCTGTTGCAATCCGGCGCAGATCCGCTCAAACAGGATCAACATGGCTTTAGCGCGCTCATGTGGGCGATTTACAACAAAAGCTGGGGAAGCATTCCTCTTTTGCTCGCTACCGGCAAGGGCCTTGGTCTGCAAAACGGGTTCGGAGAAACGGCGCTGCATCTGTCCATCGATTACCGGCTCTATGATATCGCCACGTTGCTGATTAAACACAACGCCAACGTGAATATCCGGGACAAAAAATTGAGAACACCCCTGCATCCGGCAGCCGAAAAAGGCGATCAGGCCAATGTCGAGCTCCTGATCGCCAGAGGCGCATCGGTTAAGGTTCAGGATGCCGCAGGCGATACCCCTTTGATGAAAAGCATCCAAAGCGGGTATGCAGCAACTGCATCCTTCCTGATCCATCAGCCGCAGGACATCAATGCGGCCAATGCGCAGGGACAAACAGCGCTGCATATGGCCGTCTCCGGAAATCTGCCGGATATTGTCTTGAGCCTTTTGAAAAAAAACGCCAACATCAATTGCCGCGACAAACAGGGTATCACGCCGCTCATGCTTTCGGCGCGGTCAGGTTTGACAAAGATCGCTTCCTTGCTTGTGGAAAACGGCGCGTCACTGCAATTAAAAAACGCGGAAGGAAAAACGGCGCTGGATCTGGCCTCGGACTATCAACGGCACAACATGGTTGAATATCTGGAAAGTAGAAATAAAAAGAAATGAACAGGCATGCGCTTTCTTCCCGATTGTTGACGCGATGGGCTTTGGCCGTCATGATGCTTGCAGGCATCGCCGGTTGCAGCTACCTGAGCATTCCCCCCAAGGATGATATTCAGGCCAAACCGCAGCAGATCAAAGGAAAGAACGGCGCCCCGGTTTATAATTCCGCAGTGATCAAAGGTAAAATCGTCAGTCCTGAAAAAGTCAAGGCCTCGACGCTGATCATCGCCCATCATCCCGCGGACGGCAATCAAGAACTCACCGAATACGCGACCATCAGCAGCAACGGGGCTTTTATGCTCTATCTGCCGGAAGGACGTTATCACCTCTATGCCGTCACGGATTATAATGCCAACGGGACTTATGAAAATGACGAAGTCTCCGGTTGTTACGGGTCGCCTCTATCCCCGAGAGAAATCACAGTCCGCGAGGGCGACCTGATGACCGACGCAGTCATCCAGATCTCCCGCGGCAACGGCTATACGATGAAGCTCCCCGTGGATCTGAGCCTGATCGAAAGCCGGGAAATCATCCGGCAGATCACACACAACGGTCAGATCCTGAAAATCTACTCTGAATATTTTTCTCCGGCAAACGCCCAGATGGGTTACTGGAATCCGTCGTCGTTTATGAAATCTTTCGGAGCGCATATCTATCTTACGGAAGAGTACCATCCCCGGAAAATTCCCATCCTCTTTGTGCACGGCACGGAGGGCAGCCCGCACAACTGGATTTATCTTTACATGCGACTCGACCGCAGCCGGTATCAACCCTGGTTCTTCTACTATCCGTCCGGCATTCGTCTTTCTCTTGCTGCGGCGTTACTCAATGAAGAGTTACGGGAGCTTCATAAAAAATACGGGTTTCAGAAAATGGCGGTCGTCGCCCACAGCGTCGGTGGACTGACCACACGATCATTCTTAACTCGATTTGTTTCAGACAAGCAAAATACTTTCGTGAAACTTTTTGTGACATTCGCCACACCCTGGAGCGGCTTTGGAGCCGCCGACGCCTCGCAGATCATCACACACAAAAGCATCCCTGTTTGGGTGGATCTGGGATCACAAAGCGATTTCATCAAGCACACCCTGGCAGACAAACCTCCGCCAACGGTCAGACATTACATTTTCTACGGGACAAATGATAAGCTCAGCGGAAACAAAGCCCTGGATGATCGTGCGGTCTCCTGCGCGGTCAAGTCCTTGAGTTTCGACTGCACCCATGATTCTATTCTGAACGACCGCAAAGTTTTTTCCCAGTTTAACGCCATCCTGGAAAAGGAGCTCTGGTAAAATTAAAATCATCTTCACAAAGATCATTCCCCTGCATCGGGTTGCCGCCATTAATCTTTTTGGCGTATTGCTTGCGCCCAAAGGCGCAACCATTTCCGTCCGGACCATCAATCACGAAGCCATCCACACGGCGCAAATGAAGGAAATGCTCTACATCTTCTTTTATCTGTGGTACGTGACCGAATGGCTGATCCGGCTATGCGGCAGAAAAAATGCTTACCGAAATATTTCCTTCGAAAAAGAAGCCTATTTCAACGAGCACAATAAAAAGTATTTAGAAAATCGAAAACCCTATACCTGGCTTAAGTACTTAGCGGAGAAAAAATAATATGGAAGATATTTATGAACAACTGCGGCAGAAATTAGACGGGATGACAAAAGGTTATCCCAAAACCGAAAAAGGCTCGGAGCTGGCCTTCCTGAAAAAAGTCTTCACGGCGGAAGACGCGGAGATTTTCATCCAATTTAAACGAGGCCTGCAAACGCCCGAGCAGGCGGCTTCCGATCTGGGCATGAGCGTAGAGACTACGGTAGAAAAACTGGAATCGATGTCGAAGAAAGGCCTTCTGTATTGGGAACGCGACGGCGGTAAAAAAAGATACCGCATCGTCCCCTTCATTCACGGCATCTGGGAATTCAACGTGGATCGGATTGAGCCGGAAGATGCCGTCAACATGGGACGGTTTTATGCGGATGGATATGGGAAAACCCTGATGGACTATCATATTCCCATCGCCAGAGTTGTCCCGATTCGCGCCGATATCGTCAAAGATGGAAAATTACTTCCAGATGACGATATGGAAGTAATCATCAGAAAACAAGAACTGATTGTCGCCTGCGACTGCGCCTGCCGGAAAGTGGCTACATTTTCTAAAAAACCATGCCACTGTACGGATGACATGAACGTCTGCATCACTTTCGGAGCGGCAGCTGTTTACACGCTGGAGACCAACATCGGTCACCCGCGCATCCTGACCGTTGAACAAACTCTGGAAATCCTGCGCCATGACGAAAAAGAAGGCCTCTTTCTGCAGGCGGCTCACGCCAAAGACTGCTCCGGTTTTTGCAGCTGCTCGAAGTGCCACTGCGGATTTCTCATGGCCGCCAAAATTCATCACGGCACCGGGTTTGAGTCCTGGAGCAATTACAAATGCACAAAGGACAATGAAATCTGCATAGACTGCGGAAAATGCGTCGAGCGTTGTCCGGTGAAGGCGATGACGCTTAACTCGGACGATGAGGCGGTCTATAACAGGGAAAACTGCTTCGGCTGCGGCCTTTGCGTAACAACCTGCCCCACCAATGCACTGATTCTGGAACGAAAACCCGATCACCAGTTGACGCTCCCGCAGGATGAAAAGTTTTTCGACAGTCAGGACCGGATGGCAGTGGAAAGAGCCCAAATTGACGAAGCCAGGCTGGCGGCGGCTCAAGCGGAATCATAGCGCAGTCATGCACGAGCTTCCCTTGACAAAAAATATCCTGGACACGGCGCTCAGGTATGCCCGGAAAACGGATTCCCGAAAAGTAGTGACCATTGTGCTCAGGCTGGGTGCGCTGAGAGACATCAAGAAGGAATGGATTCAGCACTACTTCAATTATATCAGCAAGGGAACCGCAGCCGAAAATGCCGAAATTCTGATTATTCCCGATCCCATCGTCTGTCACTGCCGCGACTGCAGCACAGACTTCGAAATCGACCGGAACGACTATGCGGGCGAAGACATTGTCTGCCCGAATTGCTCCACCCGGAATTACACCCTTATTTCAGGCACGAAGTTTCAGATCGAAGGCATCGAAGTTTTATAGACCGAGAAACTGGATCGCCAGCCCGCAAAGACAGATAGAGCCGCCGGCCAGCGCGTGGGTGAATCTTTCTACTTTTTTCAGGGGAAGACGGCTGATGCCCCAGGAAGAAGCAACGACAATCCCGACCATGGTCAGAATCGTTACGGTTCCGAACACCAGCGTCACGAGCAGCAATCCTCCGACGTTATCTTTTGCCGCCGGATACATCAGGATAGGAATCAGCGGCTCGCAGGGGCCCAGCACAAAGATTGTAAAAAGAACCCAGGGGGTAATATTTCTCTTGTTTTCCACTTCATGAACATGTGCATGTTCCTGGGTATGCGCATGCGCATGTTCGTGCGGATGGCCATCGGCATGGAAGTGGACATGTTCATGCGGCTTATTCTTCCACGCCCTGCGCACTCCCCAGGCGAAATACACCAGTCCGAAGGCGATCAGAGCCCACGCGGCCAGGTTGCCGCGAAAGGACTCCACAGCCACCAGTTTAGTGACCGCCACACCCAGGGCAATGCCGATGACACCCAGCAAAACAGAGCTTGCCACATGCCCCATCCCGCAGGCCATAGTAATCCACACGGTCTTGTTCATTGACCAATTCCTGGCCTTTCCCATGACAATGAAAGGCAGGTAGTGGTCGGGCCCCAGCAGCGTATGAAAGAAACCGAGGAAAGCAGCAGTGGAAAGCAGAATCATCATTTCCTGAGACATGAAATCCATCTCCTTAACCTGTTAAAAGGCAGTCACTTCTTTTTTAAGCCAGTCAACCCATTCCCCGATGCCTGCGCCGGTCTTGCAGGACACTTCGATGATTTTAATGTCGGGATTCAGGACCAGAACCCTTTTGCGCAGGGCGGCCATATCAAAGTCGCTCAGTGACAGGTAATCCATCTTATTGACCAGCAGGACATCGCAGATGCTGAACATGAGCGGGTATTTGAGCGGCTTGTCGTCGCCTTCGGGAACGCTCAGGATCATGACGTTTTTATGAGCGCCCGTATCGAACTCGGCGGGGCAAACCAGGTTCCCGACATTTTCGATGATAATCAGATCGAAATCCTTCGCGGCCAGGGCATCGATGCCTTGCGTCACCATCGTCGCGTCAAGATGACAGAAGCCCCCCGTCCGGAGCTGAACCGCCGGAATCCCGAGGGCTGCCACTTTTTCCGCATCCACCTTGGAATCAATGTCGGCTTCAATAACGCCAAGTCTCACGCTGCCTTTCAGCCCTTCGGCGCTCCGGAGAATAAGACTGGTCTTTCCCGAACCGGGAGAAGACATCAAATTCAAAAGCAAGGTCTTTGCCTTGCAAAGCCGCTCCCGCACGCCTGCGGCCACCTGGTTATTGTCAGCCAGGATTTCCTCTTTCACGTCGATCATTCGCACATCTTCCACTATTGCACCTCCATGTTCACGATATAATATTCCCGTCCGGAAATAAGTTTACTGTCGCTGAGCCCGCAGGCAGAGCAGGAAACATCATCCAGGGCTGCCATGTCGACTTCAAAGAATGTGTTGCAGCTGTTGCATTGAAACACCACCGGCGTGCGCTCGATCATGAGCTTCGCCCCCTGGGCCACCGTGCCCTTGCTTAAGTAATCAAAATAGCGCTGAACCCATTCATCTTCCAGATCGCTGAGCCTGCCGATCCGCAGATGGATCGCCATCACCTGCCGGACGTCGTTTTTTGCCGCGTGCGTAAGTACAATCTTCAAAATGCTTTCCGTAATGGACAGTTCATGCATGTTTTTTATGGCTCCCCGCCAGGTAGACACTCAGGTATCGGCGAAACGTCCGGAGCGGCTCGATACTCTTGGCCACCTTCATGTGTAAAATGGCGCCTTCCAACCCATGAAAGATGAAGCGCGCCGTGTCTGCCGTGTGAAGTCCGGCCGGCAATTGCCTGCTCTTTTTGGCTTCTTCCAGGCAGAATTCAATTTCCGTGATAAACCCTTCCAGAGCGGTTTGCAAGCGTTTCCGCAATTCTTCGTGGGCATCAGCCAACTCGAGCGACAGGTTGCCGATAGGGCAACCCAGCGTTGCCCCGCTCTTCTGGAAGGCTGATTCATAAAAATCCAAAAGCTTTTGCAGACGCTCAATGGGTGTTAAGCGGGTGTCGCGCAAATGGCCGGTAAAAATCTCACCAATCGACAGGGTGAAATGATCAATCACCGCACACCCGAAATCATCTTTGCTTTTAAAATAAAAATAAAATGACCCCTTGGGAATGCCCGCGACATCCAGAATTTGCTTAAGACCGGTTGCCTTATATCCCTGGGCGTGGATAAGCGTTGCCCCTTTGCGGATGATCTCTTCCCGTGTATTTATTTTCGCTGTTGCCATCGTAAATCCTGCCGCCATCAACTCATCATGACTTTCATGAAGGCGTCGAGCCTTCCCTTGTCCTGAAGGACTTTGACGGCCATGTCCTGAGTGGTTGCCGGAACCGAAGGAATTTGTTTTCTTTCCGTCAACCCCATAGCGCCTGTGGGACACGTCGAAACGCACAGTCCGCAGCCGATGCACTTTTCTTCCTGAACAAAGGCGGCGTCATCGCCTACCTCAATGGCCTGCATCGGACAGCGCTCATCGGCGCAGACGCCGCAGGCCATGCAATCGCCACTTTTTACAAAGGCTGCAAAACGGCTCGGTTCAAAGCCGTGGGGATGATTCAACTGGGTCCGCGCGCGCAAAATCGTGCAGCAGCACGGGCAGCAGTTGCAGATGACACTGGCCTTGTCCGCGCTGTTATTGCTGGTATGAACCAGTCCGGCGGCTTCGGCCTCATCCAGCACTTTGATCCCTTCCGCTTTGCTGACCTGACGCGCAAATCCACGCTCCACCAGGAATTCACCCACGCCGTCAAAGATGAGACACACCTCTTTGGGCTTATCGCACTTGGCTACACTCACCCGGCAGGCACATTGGGTCAGGGCGACATAACTTGCGTTTTCGATCAGATGCTTGACTTCTTCATAGGGGTGGATTTGATCCTGCGGTGTCACTGATTTTTCTACGGCGATCACGCGCATCATCGGCGTCGGATTACCGGCAAAGGATGCCCCCAGGCTCTCATGATGGTAGGCTTCCCAGAGCTTCGCCAGACGATCATGCATGGGTGTGCCGCCGCCCTTCATGAAGGGGAACTCGAAAACACCGGGAATCAGCGGCACCAATCCATAACTTTTCTTCCCATCCTTATTCTTGGAAAAAATAATGCCTTTGTTGGCCATGGACTCCAGATGTTTTTCGGCTTCACTTTCGGAAACACCGGCTACCTGCGCAAGGCTTGCCGAGCCTTTGGGCTTAAAGTTCATCTTGACGGCAATGGCCGTCTCCTCCGGCGTAAAGAGAATGCGCAGAATTTCATCGATGGCATCCCCTTTGGGTGCGGTTGAGGGATGTGAATCCAGGATTTCTCTGAGTTGTTCATAGATGTTCATAGGTGGCCTCCTTAAGAATGACTTATGATGTCCTTCCATAATAGACCGGTCGTCTAGTGTCAAGGGATGTTTTATTCTGATAGAAGTGATTAAGGATTTTTTCCAGCGCCAAATGCTTGGGCTTGGAACTTCAAAAGAACGTCGGATTTTTTGACGCCGGACAAATTTTCCATAAAAAACCCCATTTGGCTTTTGGTCTTTATTATCCTGATATGCCAAACACCGTTTTTTTAATACTGCTGATTTTTTTGAGATTTCTGCTTTTATTTCTGCCGCAAATAGTTTAGGATTGCAAACAAAAAGTCGCAAAAAGCCAAGCAAGATATATTAAATGTTGGGAGGCGATAAGTGAAAAGAAAACATTTTATTGCGCTTTTCATAATTCTCTTATGCCTTTGGGCTGGCGCGGAGGTTAGCAAGGCAGCTGATGATGTTAAGGGAAATGAGTCGAATAAATCATGGGATATAGTTCCAAATATATCTGTGCGTGCCAATTCTCAGGACATATATGAAGTTGCACTCGGCTACGTCCACTATTCTAACTCAGGCAATATTGGTTATTCATTAAATGCTGCAGCTAATCATAATAAAGCAGGCCCAGAACTGACACTACTATTAAAACAAAGAGGCAATATAAGTAATAGCGTTGTGGGATACACTCGATTCAAGATGGATTATTATTGGAACGTAGATAGCCTAAATAGAGCAGAATTTAAAAACGAGGTATACGGTGTAGATGTTGGGATCGGGATATCGGGTCATTCACCACTGCTCAATATTTACGTCGGATACAGACATGGCAAAGAAAATGACAAATGGTTAATTGGAATTGGAATGAATCTATAAATACTCCCAACCTCAAGCCGCTAGAGCCGATCGCGGCCCCTTGGGCCGCTCCGGCACAGCTCGTCGTTGGCCTAAACTTATGACAAATATTCTCGTTCTTCCCATAGATAACTCTTTAGCACGCATCAAACATGCCGAAGAATATCTCAACACCCTCCAAGATCAAATCAAATCCTGGATGGATAAAAGCCCTTATGCTATTGTTAACGAAACTAATGCTGACCTTACCAGGTATTCGATTGTCCTTAGAATTAAGGAAGAACCCCCTTTGCAAAAATGGGGTCTTATCTCCAGTGATATCGTGCATAATTTGCGGTGCTCTCTCGACTATCTTGTTTATGCAATCGCTATTTATGAGTCTGGACAAGAAATCCCTCCCAACGACAGGAAACTTATGTTCCCCATATGCGATGGTAGTGCTCAGTTCCGGGAGCAGGAAGGGAGGAGACTTAAAACCCTGAGCCAACCAATTAGAACGGCCATTGAGGCTGTGCAGCCTTACAATAGACCTCACAAAGAATTCCTCCCTTTGCTCGGAGTCTTGCGAGACTTCGACGACTTTAACAAGCACAGATTGCTCAAAGTCGCATTCTCGGCTGTTGCACGGGGGAATATAGGCTTCGAGGGGCCATCTGGTAGTATCGGCGCGGGAGGTGAGTTTGTCGCTAATATCGGGGAACTCAAAGATGGCGCAGAGATCGCGGCATTCGTTTTCAAGAGTCCTGCGCCAGATATGAAGTTCGACAGACAAATCTTCGATCTTGTGTTGGCATTCTGGAATAGAAGTCATTCATCATCTCCTTTTGAACAACGAATTGAATTTACAGCTTTCTTAAATTTACTACTTGAAGAAACAAAAGAAGTAGTCAATCTAGTAACCAGTAAAATTTACTCGGCGTCACAAGAATAAACCGGCCAACAAATCGTTAGAGCCGTCAAGCGGCTCAACTCGTCGTTATAAAAAAATAATACCAGGACGCAAAATGGATAAACTAAAAATTATATATGAAATTTTTCAAACGTTATATTTAATATGTGCTGGTCCAATACTCGTCTACTTAGCATATAAAGGACTTGGCCAACTAAAAATTGCAAAAAAAAATATTAAAATCATGTCACAAAGAGATGCTTTTAAGTTGGCAGGTGAGCAGTGCCAAGTTTTTGCCGAAAAAATTGTTCCATTATTTGCTAAATTTAAAAAAGAATTATCTGAATCCGAATGTGATTTTTTAGAAAAATTTGAAGTTAGGAATAAATAGAATAAATAGGGACGGTTCTATTTATTGCTATTTATTGTTGCGTGAGATAATGAAAATCAGAAGTGAAAATAGAACCGTCCCCTTTTATTTCTCATCGCTAACCCGTCGCTAAAGCGCCTAGCGCCGCTCCGGCTTAGCTTGTCGTTCGACCAGAATCAATCATAATAAATTTCATGGATAAATCATAGCATATATGCTATGAGACTTGCCTGAATTGGGCAATCACATATTATAGCGAATCGCTTCAGAACGAGATACTTGATTTACCTGCCGGCTTTCTTGCTCGTTTCCTCAGATGCGCAGATCGCATGGAGTTATATGGTCCTGATTGAGGAATGCCCCACACTCGCGCAATGGGTGAAGGATTATTTGAGTTACGATTAAAAGCAGCAGAGGGCATTGCGCGAGTATTCTACTGCACGATGATTGGTAAAAGGATAGTGATGTTGCACCAGTTCATTAAAAAAACAGACAAAACACCGCCCAAAGAACTTGCCATAGCAAGACGGCGTTTGAAGGAGATCAAAGATGCTCAGTCACAAAGAACTTAAGGCTCGCGCCCTTAAACGCGCGGATGTGAAATCTGAATACAATCAGCTCGACAAAGAATTTTCTTTTCTGGACGAATTTCTCAAGGCACGTTCTTCCGCCGGCATCACTCAGGCGGAAGTTGCCGAGCGTATCGGAACAACTCAATCAGCAATTGCTCGTTTGGAGTCCGGTAGCGGAAAACATTCTCCATCTCTGGCGACATTACAAAAATATGCCCATGCGCTTGGTTGCCGTCTGGAGTTGCGCTTAACTAATGAAATGATACACATAACCGGGGAAGGTCGAAAAATACGCTCCACCGGACGCGCTAAAGCGCGCCGGTGAGCTTTGGCGCAAGAGAAAACACAATTAATTTAATCTTGACAACTGTATATGATGTTTATATACTTTAACCTATGGCAGAAGAAAAAGATAAATTAGATATCCTCTCGAAGTGTACTGGTTTTGAATGGGATGAACATAATTCTAACAAAATTCGGATTAAACACCATGTTTCACCTTCCGAATGTGAACAGACATTCTTTAATATCCCTTTAATAATTCTTGATGACATGGATCACTCAACCACAGAAAAACGCTACTACGCACTCGGCTATACTGATGGGATGAAATATTTATTTATTGTTTTCACTCTAAGAAATCAAAAAATCCGGGTAATTTCTGCCAGAGATATGAATCGAAAAGAAAGGAAAGAATATGAAGACCATAAAAAAAATACCAAAATTCAAAAATGAAGATCAAGAAAGAACTTTTTGGGCAACACATGATTCAACAGAATATATTGATTGGAAAAAAGCAAAAAAAGTTACATTATCCAATCTTAAGCCTTCGGTAAAATCAATTTCACTTCGCCTCCCTGAATCAATGATTGAAGAGCTTAAGCTTCTTGCGAATAAAAAAGATGTTCCCTATCAGTCATTGTTAAAGATATTTCTTGCTGAAAGAATCGGCGAGGAATTGAAAATTTAAAATTGCATAACCATGCGCTGCACGCCTCCTTGTGAGCCTTGGCGCTGGGCAATAGATTAAGATCACAAAATACAAAAAGGAGAATATTTCATGAAGCAGATTATTTTTGCAGTTTGTCTGGTTTTTATTACAGCAGCAACATGCTTTGCCTGGGACCCTTCAGGGACATGGGCGATCGAAGGGCGCACGGATACCAAGATGGATATATCCTGCAAAGAGAATGCATGCAGCCTCAAGATGCAGACTAATTATGGTAAGTACGACGCCAGTGGTTTTGTCAACGGCGATAAACTGGTTGTTGCGTATAATTACCTAACGGAAACCGCTTTTGGATTCATTCTTTTTGAACAGCAAGGCGACAATAGTATGCTACAAAAGACCTTCGATATAAAAGGGAAAGTAGTATGGAACGGCAAACTTTTTCGAAAATAGAGTAATCATAACAATCAGGATTTAACAAAATACAAAAAAGTATAACCCTTGCCCAAGCAATCGCTGCACCGGATCGCGCGCCCATGGCGCGCTCCCGGTGAGCTTTTCGTCGGGGAAAAAAAGATGACCCGAATTTTATGAGTAGTCATCAGCTACATACAGAAATAGAAATTAATGCTGCGCCAGACCGTGTATGGACCATCCTTACCGATTTCGCGGCCTATCCTGAATGGAATCCCTTTATCAAGTTCATCCATGGCACCCCGCAAAAAGGGGCTCGGCTGGAAGTGTGTATTCAGCCAAGTGGCGCCAAAGGTATGACCTTTCGCTCCACTGTTTTGGTAGCCGATACCGGTCGGGAGCTTCGGTGGCTTGGTCGCCTCCTATTCCCCGGCGTGTTTGATGGAGAGCATTACTTTGTGATCAAGCGCATCGCCTCAGGGAAGGTGCGGTTCCAGCAAAGCGAGCAATTCACCGGGATACTGGTTCCGTTGTTTAGAGGCAGCCTTGATCGAGATACGAAGAGAGGCTTCGAAGAGATGAATCTTGCACTGAAGTTGCGTGCCGAAGCATATGAGCGAACAGAATCACAGGTAACACTTTCATAAAGGCCCGAAGTCAATCCCGTTGATCGCTGCACTCCGGATCAAATCTACGTTGCCCCATCGCGTAATTAGCCTTAGAGGGCCAGTCGCCCAGCAACTACCAGCTGGACATGCTTTTGTCAGCACCGTCATGGTCTGCGTTCCCCCTTGCCCGCTCCGGCCATATAATCTGTACTTTGTATTGACACACGGAGTCTTTTTCATTGCGCCAGATATTGGCCCTGTAGCCCACGGGAATGGAAACATATCCCAATATTGCTCCGCCATCTTCAATGGAATAATTCAGAAAATACGGGAAATCCTTCTTTTCCATTTCCGTCAGATCGTCCAAACTTTTGATCATCTCCTCACGCGGATAATCCGTGCAAACAGTGGCTCTTCCCGTGACATGGACAACGCCGGCCAGCGTTCTATCCGGTGCACCTTCGGGATTATTCAATTTGATGATCCGCTCGTAACCGGCCTTAGGAACAGCCGTCACTTCCTGTTTCCGGATAATCATATTGTTGCTGCAACCGATCAGCAATAGAACGCCGAGGCAAAGCACTATATTTCTTGTTGCATTTTTAGTGGTGTAGCTCATCACGATAAACCTCCTTATGGTCCTGCTATCAGCATAGCATCGCTGCCTGAACTGTTGCTATCGTTTTATAAATAGTAATTGGATTAATGCTTGTCAATGATCTTCAGGATATTCGAGGCGAGAGACTCAGTCTGCCTTTGACTATTCGCAATAGGCAAAGGCAGACTTTCTTCAACGATTATCAACCCGGCGGGGGAGAACTGTCACAGGGGTGTGCTCTAAGACCGCTCCCTGCTTTAACAAACTTCTGCTATACCCCGTCGCATTCTTTGGCTAACTTTACTGGCTGCGTCGTCGCGTTATCCTTTGAATGCAACTTGGTATTAAATGTTTCCTCCCCCTACCCCCTCCAAAGGGGGACAGTAATTGTAATAATTGTCATAACCTTTCAGGTCACGCGTTCCCAACGTAGGTAAGGAATCTTAATGCCTTGAATTTATTAAAAGCAAGATTTCTCGCTTCGCTTCGAAATGACATGAAAATGGATTGTGACACCGTCTCCCTTCAAAGGGGGACAGTCATTTTAATACTTGCCTTCACTACCTGCCCGTTTGCCGTTGCCGGGAACTGCCATTGCTTGATTTGATCGATGATGCACTGTTGCGTGTTTAGCTCTTTGATGGCGCTTGAAACAATCTCCACCTTCCGCACCGTCCCATCCGAATTGATTGTCAGACTTATTTTAATCGTACTCGAAATGTTCATACCGGCCAGGCATTTTGCGATTTCGTTTAAATTGGCTTCACCGACTTTCAGGATTTCATCTTTCGCCAAACCTTTGCCACTGGTCACACTGACAATGCTTGTCTTTCGTTCTTTGTCTTTTTTCTCAGGCCTCTGAATTTCTTGCACGGCCAGCTTGTCTTCGGACTGACGGCTTTCCGTTTTGCCCCTCATGCCCCAACTCTTCTGCATGGCCGGCGCGGCAGCGTAATTTGCATGGCCGCCGATCGCATAATCCGACACACCGTAAGGCAGAGGAAGAGGCTGCTTGACGCTTGCGGGCTTGCCGTCCACGTTGCGCACTTCGTCATCGACCGCAACAAACGAGGTGTAAGCAGTCAGCAGATTGTAGTTAAGACCCAGCTCAGTGACTTCCTTCACACGCTTATCGTCGTTGCGCAGTTTATTGTAATCTGAGAGGATCGTGATGCGATGCCGCGCCCAGAGATACTTCAAGGCGGCGCTGTCTTTGGATGGTTTGTAATCCGCCACTTTAAGCGTTTCGGAATGTTTGCCGTCGCCGGTCATCCCGCTTAACGTGATGGAACCTTGAGGATTGCCGCGCCACTTGCCGAAAACCAGAACCGGACGCTCGGCCAATACATCAGGGATGGATACCGGCTCCACATCGTAGACATCAAATCCGTTGAAGCTGACCTTCACCTGGGTCAGCACCGGCGACTGGATCATTTTACGGAAGCGTTCGGCCTGAGCCTCGGCCACATCCGGTTTGGTAATGATGAAAGGCTCGCCCATGCCGACATGCGCCATGCCTTCAATGATATGGCGGTTGACGCTCGAACCGATGCCAAAGGCAAACATATTGGCGTTGCTTAAATTGTTGCGGATTAAATCAAACGCCTCTTCTTCCACACTGACATAGCCGTCGGTGACAATGACAATACTGCGCGCAAATCCATCTTCTTTTTTGAGCGACAAGGCACGCTTGAGTGCAGGCAGCAGTTCCGTCCCGCCCCCGCCCTGCTGACGTTCGATTGTATATATCGCTTTTTGAATATTGGCAGGCGTTGCCGGAAGCGATTCTTCAGACATTAACGACGAACCGCCGGAAAAGAGCAGTACATTGAATTTGTCGGTTACGCGCAGATGGCCGATCAGATTGGATAAAAGCTTCTTGGAGATGGTGAGCGGAAAACCATGCATTGAACCGGAGACATCCACGATAAAGATATACTCCCGCCCCGGAATATTTTCATTAGTGACTCTTTTCGGCGGCTGCATCATCAGCACAAAGAAATTTTCTTTCTCTCCCTGACTAAGCAACAGGCCGGTTTGAATTTTGTCGCCATCCAGACGATAGCGAAGAATGTAGTCGCGGTTGCCGCCGTTGGCCTCAACCTTATTCAACCCCACCCTCACCTTTGACGCGTCTTCATACGCCGCATTTACTTTATGAGATGAGCAGGTTAAATCTTTGATGGGCATTCCGGCGTTAATGGCTACCGTCATATCAAAGGTTGCCGCGGATAATTCGCCCTGGCGCAGATAGGGATTCTCCACCCAATGTTCAGAAGGAGACGCGCTGCCCGCTTTCGCATTGGAATAGCGCGGGCCGACAACGGTCGGATAAACAAATTCATAGACGTGATCCGTCGGAACGAGCAGTTCCGTATATTTGAGTTCCACCTTAATTTCATCGCCGGGCATGATATTGGCAACATTCATCTGAAAAACATTGGGACGCTGCTGTTCCAGAAGCGACGCATTCTTCCCGGCGTCACGCGCCTGCTCATACTCACGGCGGGCCTCATCACGCTTTTTGATTTTGGCTTCAATCACCCGTTTGCCTACGGTCATCTTCATGCCGTAAACGGCGGCACGGGTGGAGGCCGGAAAAACATAGATAGCCTCCAGCGGCTTTTTGCCGTCATTTTTATAGACCTGTGTGACCAGCACATCGGCGATCACACCGGAAATGCTGACCGCCGCCGATGTTGATTTCAGAGGCAGGCGGTCGGTGTCCGGGTTGTTGCTATTCACGAAGAAATAAGGGGATAATGTCCGATCACCGGACTCTTCCGGCTGCCCAAATGCCTGCGACCACCCAAGAACGGAGACAAGCGCCAATACAACAATAAAATAACGTTTCAAATTTTTCATACGTAACCTCCTTTGCGATTTTGAAGGTTAGACAAAGGACGGTTGAAAAAAGTTCCCCTGTTTTTTTAATTTCCATATTTCGTTCAACGAATTTAAATTTCTTTTAACATAATGGCAAAAAGAGGCATCCGGGACAGGCCGGGCAACGGGCGGCAGTTCTTAAAATAGATAGTATTTTAAGTGCCTTGCACTGTTTATTGACAGCATCTTTAATTTTGGCACGATAATTTCAATAAGAGAAAGGCAATTAAAAACATTACCCTGAGGAGGGAACAGATCATGAAGAAGACATTAGGAACCATCGTAACGGCAGCGGCAGTTGTTCTTTTAACGGCAACCTTTGGATTTGCAGAATACGCGGCAACGGGAACCACAAATTTTCCGTTCTTTCAACTGGGATGCCTGATCGTAGGCGGCTTGATCCTGGTAAGCCTGAAGAGAAAATTTGACAAGATGTACACGGCGGAAGTGGTCGGCGCCTTTGCTCTCTACACCGTTTTAATGGCGCTCTTTACCAACCCGGTCATCGATGTCGTCAAAAACATCATGACCTGATTAAAATTTGCAGACCCAGATAGGATTGATGGACATGATCTGATTGGATACGGCCCTCTTGAGACAAACGTTTCAAGGGGGCTATTTATTTGTATAACGCCGGATTTCATCCAGAAACACCTGACCGTAGCGTTCCAGCTTATGTTCCCCCACACCGCTCACACCCAGCATTTCGATTTCATTTTGTGGAGACGCCTCGGCCATTTCAAGAAGCGTCCGGTCGGAAAACACGACGTAGGCAGGCACATTGTTTTGTTCCGCAAGACTTCTTCGCAAGACGCGCAAACGCTCAAAAAGCCCGTCATCGGCAGGCATTTGTTTCCTGGCGGGCAGGGCGATGGTTTCCAGCTTCTTTTCCAATTCGGTAGGCTGCGTCAGCATCACCGTCATTTCCGCTTTCAGAATTCTGCGGCTCAGATCGTTTAATTTCAGCGCATAGCCTTCGTCATAGGCAATATCCATAAACCCGGAGTTGAGCATTTGAAAAATGTACTCCGCCCAGTCGCCGTATTTGATATCGTGTCCCGCGCCAAACGTCTTAATCTGATCATAACCGCTCTCGCGGATAGGGGCGCTGTGCGAGCCCCGCAGAATCTGAATCAACGTGGTCATGTTGATTTTCTCCCCGGTGCGGTAAATCGCGGAGAGCGCTTTCTGGGCAATGATGGTGCCGTCAAATTTTTTCGGCGGGCTTTTGCAGACGTCGCAATTGCCGCAGTCGCCCGACGGTTGCTCGTTGAAATAACTGAGCAGTATGCGGCGGCGGCAGATGTCCGCTTCGGCATAGCGTTTCATGCGGTCGAGCTTGGTTAAAAGCAGTTCACGCCGGTCTTCGGGCGTACCCTCCAGCATGTCGTGATGGGATTTCACATCGGCGTAACTGTAAAACAAAATCGTATCCGCAGGCGCGCCATCTCGTCCGGCCCGGCCGATTTCCTGATAATAACTTTCGATATTCTTCGGCAGACTGTAATGAACAATCCAGCGGATGTTGGACTTGTCAATTCCCAGACCAAAGGCGATCGTGGCGCAAATGATCTGAATCTTGTCGCGGATAAACGCATCCTGCACTTTGCTTCGGTCGTCGTTGTTCATCCCGGCATGGTAGTGGGCCGCCGAATAGCCGCGGGCTTTGAGCTTGTCCGCTACCTTTTCCGTTGTCTTGCGGCTCAGACAGTAAATGATGCCGGGCTGGTTTTTCCGTTTGGATAAAAAGCGGAGAATCTGCTCCAAACGCTTCTGCCCGGAATAGACGGCCAGACGCAAATTAGGCCGGTCAAACGAAGCGACAAACTGATGTTCTTCAGGTATCGCAAGCTGCCTTAAGATGTCTTTGCGAATCACCCGGTCGGCTGTGGCGGTGAGCGCAATCAGGGGAACGGCCGGGAATTTTTCCCTCAACATGTTCAGCTTTAAGTAATCAGGACGGAAATCATGCCCCCAGGATGATATGCAATGCGCTTCATCCACGGCAACCAGCGACATATTCAATTTTTGTAGAAATCCGAGCGTGCCTGGGGCAGACAGACGCTCCGGCGATATATACAAAAGCTTGATCACGCCTTTGAGGCATTCGCGATTGATGGCCGCACTTTCTTCCTCTGTAAGCGAGCTGTTGAGAAACGCCGCGGGGATGCCGTTGGCTGTGAGGGAGTCCACCTGATCCTTCATGAGCGCAATGAGCGGCGAAATCACAATGGCGGTTCCTTCCGAAAGCAGCGCCGGTATCTGAAAGCAGACGGATTTTCCCCCGCCGGTGGGCATCAAAACCAGCGCGTGTTTTCGGTTCAGAACATGATCAATAATTTCCGCCTGCAGCGGATAGAAGGTCTCGTAGCCGAAATATTTTTTTAATGCTTCTTCTTTCGTCATCATCAGACGATCACTCCGTGGGGTCATGGGACGATTAAAACCGCTGGCCCAGATAGAGATAAAACGATGAATGGCCGCGCTGCGCCTGGCCATAGGCAAGGTAAATCGGCCCCAGGTAAGACTTCGTGCCGACAAAAATGCTGCCGGCCAGAATCAGAGATTCAAAATTAATATCCGCCCTTTTGTTCCAGACATTGCCGGCTTCTCCGGACAGGCCGAAGTACAGCGGCATCTTGAGCGCGCCGATTCCCGCGGAAGCAAGCTCGCGATAGGCCACCAGGCGGGCAAGCCCTGTATGGCGGCCGTAAATTTCATCCGTGGAGAAACCGGACAGCCTGAGAAATCCACCCAGAGGAAACGTATCCTGAACTTCCAGATCGTCATTGTCCAGCGTGGTTCGAATATCAATGGCCGGCAAAAAAGTATATTTCCCCCAGGTCAGCGCAGTCATCCACTTGACGCCCAGGGCCTGCACGCTGATATCGGAACCCAGTTTTTTCAAATTATGTTCCCAAACCACGGAGGCATCGGTGCCTTTTAAAGGAAAGACATAGTTATCGAGCTTGCTGTAGGCCATCGACACAAACACACTCGCGCGGTCATAGGGATCCTCGGTAAAGGAATGGTCGCCGATCAGAATCTTCACTGTACCATGCTCCCGGCGCAGCCCCATGCGGATTTCTCCCCAGGTGCCCAGCTCTCGACCAACATCCAGCTCGCCCTGGAGTGCCGCGACACGATACTGTTTGTTGATATCGCCTTCGGCATTGTAGTCGTTGATATTGTTCACGCGGTATTGTGCGCTGGCTGCGACGAAATAGCGCATGGCGTAATCCAGCGGCTGATAAAACTCGGTGAAAAACCGGGGGCTCTCGCCGATGCGCACTTCACTTCGCCACTCGCCCGCCCTGCTGTTGATGGCCGTCTTCGTAAACTGCGCGGTGAGCCCGTAACTGCTGGTTCCCTTGAAATTGTCTTCGAGTCCCAGGCCGAAGCGAAAATAATTCGGCCCCCATGATTTTTCCAGGGGCTCGATCACAATGCCGGATGACTTGTCTTTCTTTCGCAGAAAAAAATCGACGCGTTCAAACATGTCGATGCCGTATATCTGATCAATCGTTCTTTTCAGTTCGGCCATGCTGAACTTTGTGCCCGGTTTCAAATCGATATGCGAATCAATCAGACCGGTAGGCAGGGATGTTTTGTTAGCCACTTCGATGGTGTCGATGTCAGGCAGCTCCTGCTCCTTTTTTCGCTGGCATAGCAGATAGGCCTGGAATTCCTCTTCATCGCACGTCAGGCGGGCCAAAATATCTTTCACTGCTTCGGTTTGTTTCCGTCCTGTTGCCACCGCTTCGCCCGCGCGAAAAAAATCTCCGGTGGCGATATTGCCAAGATCCGGCCGGATCAGGATGTCTCGCTCTGTAAGCGTCCGGATTTGATTGGCTGTGTTGCGCTGGATCATGATGGAGGTCAATTGGGCGGTAATTTCGACCGAGGAGGTGAGTTGATCCCGGCCACTGAGATTCGTGCTGATATCCACGGCAATAACAATATCAGCACCCATCGACCTTGCCACATCCACCGGCAGATTATTGGCAACTCCGCCATCCACCAGCATTTTGCCGTCAATCTCGACGGGTGCAAACACACCGGGGATGGACATGCTGGCGCGCATGGCCGTCACCAGATCCCCTTTGGCCAGGATCACCGCGTTGCCTGTTTCAATATCGGTGGCTACCGCCCGGAAGGGAATATGCAGTTTATTAAAATCATCAATGCCTTCCGAATGGATCAAAAGCGATTTCAGAATCAGGTTCAGGTTCTGACCCTGCAGCAGCCCTTTGGGCACGGCAAACCGCCCGTCTTTGTAACCCAGATCGAAATTAATCAAAAAATCGGCGGCGTCCTGCTTGCGTCGGAAAGGAAGCTCGCTGGGTGGCGGTTTGTCCTTGAAGGCCTCATTCCACTCCATGCTGGTAACGAGTTTTTCCATGTCGGCGGGAGACAAACCGGCTGCGTAAAAACCGCCGACAATCGCACCCATGCTGGTTCCGGCCACATAATCGATGGGGATTTGCATCTCTTCCAGAACGGAGATCACGCCCACGTGCGCAAGGCCCCGTGCGCCACCGCCGCTTAACACCAAACCGATGCGCGGACGATCTTTGGCCGCGGGCGTCTGAGCCTGAGTGCTGTATGCAAACCCCAAAATCAAGATGACGGCGCCGATCAATGCGCCAATGATTTTAAATATCGCTGTTTGTGCTTTAAAGCCCCCTGAATTCATGCATGCATCCGTTAAAGCCCACCATTAATGATTATTATTTCCTATCGCCGCGGTCACGCTGCATACCGCCCCGCTCCGGCCGGTCCTGTCTTTCTTGCCGGTCCTGTCTTTCTTGCCGGTCCTGTCTTTCCTGGCGATCACCCAGCCGTTCGGATCGATCGTCGCGCTCTTCGCGAGGTTCCGTGCGCAGAGCGCCTTTCGGACCTCGCTCTGCGGCTTTATCCGTGCTCATCACACCTTTTTGATCGATCAGCGGCGGACGCGTTCGCGGCTCGCTGCCTTCTTCTTTGCCGCGATCGCGAATAACCGGCTGTTTATTTTCAACCGGTCCGGGTGGAGGCATGAGCCGCGTGTCTTTCTCGCCTATACGCGGTTGATCCCTATTTTTTTCAGGATCGACGCTACGGCGATCCTGTGGCCGGTTTCTGTCTTGATCCGTGATGCGCGGTCCGCTTTTGTCCGGACCTTTGCCTTTTTCGGCTTCAGGCTGATTCCAGCGCGGCTGTTTATCTTTTTCGACAACGCGAGGCTGATCCACATCAGATTTCCTATCTCGCTCACCGATACGGGGCGGATCAGAGCGCTTATCCCGGTCAATCCCCCGTTGCGGATCCGGGGCGGGTCTTCGTTTGTCCGGTACTCCGACATCCTGACCCGGTTTGCGATCCCAGTGGCGCATCTCCGGCTTGGGTTTAACCGGAGGGCTGAAACGTGGAATTTCCCCGCCGCGTCTTTCCCGCACAAAGCGGCGGTCGCGGTCGGGTCGCCAATGATGGTTATCCGGCATCCGCTGAATATGAACGTGTCTATTGTACCTTCGGGTTCTGTCAATATCCACGATGACGGTTCTTCGTTCCCTCCAATTGAAATGGCTCCAACCGAACACGCCAAAACCCACATGGAATCTGGGCGAGAAAAAAATACCGGGCCCTGTTACAACCAGACCGGGCAGAATAATCGGGAAAGGCGGGAACATGGGCAGCCACCAGTGTCCGTAAACGATATAGGGATCATAGGCGGGCACGTAAATATAATCGGCAGCGTAAGGTTCAATGCGAATATAACGATCCTCGATAATAACTTTCTGTTCCGGCGTCGTCACGAGATTCCCGGCAGCCCGTGCTCTTGCGCGTAATTCCTGCACGGTGTCCATCACATCTTGTTCCTGATTGGTAAACGCATCGCCCACTCGCGCCGTCCAACTGAGGTTTTCACTCATCATCGTCAGAATTTTAGGATAATGGCAAAGCGAAAGAACGCTGACATCCCAGTCCCTGGCCTGCAAAGCTTCATCCAGCGCCTCGCCCTTCACATAAGGATTTCTCGTCACCCAACGCTCCGCCTCCACCACTTCAAACGGATACGTGGCGGCCATCAGAATCTGAGACAACAGCGAATCGGGATACAAAGCAACAGGGGCCAGCATCTGGGCCAGTTCTTCATTGCTGAACGTCTGGTGGGGATAAGGTTGCACGTCATTTTGCGCCGGGGCCGCACAGGGAATCAGCGCAGCGATCAGCAGCATGGCGCAGATGATATTTTTAAATTTTATCAGCTTCATGATTGAACCTCCTTTTGTAGATGCGCGGGCGGATGCCTTCCGTTCGCGCATCTGGTTAAAGCTCTCTTGTGGTGAGCAGTATAGTAATTGAATGAAGGGAAATCAATGTTTCATTGGTGGATAAACATTGAAGGAACGCTTCCCTGCGCATCCAGGCTTATCCCTTCCTTTTCAAGGAGTTGCTTCTTCATGTGGCCCCCGCCGCCATATTCGCCCACTTTGCCGCAGGCCCGGACAACCCGATGGCAGGGAACCACGATAGGAAAAGGATTGCCGGCCATGACCGTTCCTACGGCCCGGGCCGCGCCCGGCGCTCCAGCCTTTAGTGCCAATCCGGAATACGTGGCCACTTTTCCGCGTGGGATTTTGAATGTCTGCCTTAAAACTTTTACTGAAAAATCCGTAAGCCCGGACCAGTTCAAAAGGGATAGATCAAATTTCAGTTTTTTACCGTCGTACAAGCCGGCAATGATCTGATCAATGCCACCGGGAATCCGCCGCTGTATTTTGTTGATGGCGGGAAAGTCTTTTCGGATTCTCTCCGCCATCTTTTCTTTAGCTTGAGGAAGATAGATATATTCCACCTGCGGCTTTTGCCCGATTTCGCTCCACACCAATCCGATCTCTTCCTTCCCGACTTTGATCATTTGATAAAACATTTTTAAGCCTCCTAACTTTGTCCGTCGCCAACGGCTTGCGCGGAACAACGGGGATGGATGTTTACCTTGTACCTTGTACCTTGAACCTTGAACTTTGAACCTTTGACCTCTAGCCTATGTGTTCCACAAGGATCTTCACACCGATTCCGATCAAAACCAGTCCGCCGACAATCTCCACTTTCTTGCCGAAAATCCGCGCGAGAGCTTTACCGAAAATCATCCCGACGGCCGTCATGATGAAACAAACCACGCCAATTATTGCCGCCGGAAATAAGATGGGCGTTTTTAAAACCGAAAAGCTGAAACCCACCGCCAGCGCGTCGATGCTGGTAGCGACAGAAAGCAATAGCAGCGGCCAGCCGCGTGTCTGATCGGCCTTTTCCTCATCATTTTCCTTTTCAAAACCTTCCCAAATCATTTTTCCACCGATCAAAACCAGAAGGCCGAAAGCGATCCAGTGATCGAAACTCTCGATCATTTCGACAACGGTCGAACCGGCCAGCCATCCGAGAAGCGGCATGATAAACTGAAAAAGTCCAAACGCTCCCGCCAGACGTAAAACCGGCGTCCAGGATTTTTTACTTGTGAAACCCCAATTCCGAAAGCGAAGCGCAGCGGAATTGGATGGTTGAACAGCCCCGCTATGCGGAGGGGCCAATGCCTCGTCCTCTTCGATATGTTCGCCGCTTGATACTTTCTTTGAGGCTTTGGCCCCGTGGTGATTCGCCGCGCCGATTCCAATGGCCACGGAAAAGGCATCAATGCCCAAACCAACCGCCAGAAGTAAGATCGTTATTAGACTCATGTTAAATTACACCCCTCATTTCTTGCATTTCTATTCAGGGATATCAAAGATTTCTCAGTCACTTCGTTCCTTACCCTGAAGGGCACTCGTCGAAAGGACAGCTTGTTTTCGCAAACGGCTGGCAGCATGAATCTTTTCCGCCAGTTCCTTACCAATTCCCGGCGCGTTTTGCAAATCTTCAAGCGAGGCATTTTTTACCTGTTGGGCCGACCCGAAATACTGAAGCAACGCCTTCCTGCGCGAAGGTCCGATATCGGGAATATCATCCAGAACGGAACGCAGATCATTTTTTTGTTTGACCTTGTGATGGTACGTCACGGCAAAGCGATGCGCCTCGTCGCGCAACCTCTGCAAGAGAGCAAGAGCGACAGGCCAGGCCGACAGATAAACGGCATCCTTGCGACGCGGCAGATAAACGCGATCCTCAGACGTTGCCGTTTTCCCCTTTAACCTCCTGGCCGCAAGCAGAAATGATCTTTCTTCTTTGGCCAGACCAATCACATCCAGTTTGATGTTCAAATCCTTCAAAACGGAAAGCGCCACATTGAGCTGACCTTTGCCGCCGTCGACAACGATCAGATCCGGCAACGGATTGGAACCGGTCAAACGACGGGTGAGTACTTCGCGCATCATGCCGTAATCGTCCGGCTCGTCCGCCGTCTTGATGCGGAAACGCCGGTAGCCTGATTTATCCGGCTCGCCGTCGAGAAAAGTCACCATCGATCCCACAGCGTTTTTACCGCTGATGTTGGAAATATCATAGCACTCCATTCGCCGGGGCAGGCTCGCAAGCGCCAGCTTTTCCTGAAGGATGGCAAGCGCCGCCGCTTTTTGATCTTCTTTTTTCCTGGCGGAGGTAAAGAGTTCGCGGGCATTCGTGCAGGCCATGTCCAGAAGCGCTTTTTTCGAACCGCGCTGAGGAACCGTCAGTGTGACGCGCTTTTCTTTTTGATCGGAGAGCCACTCCGTGAGAATTTCTTCTTCAGGAAGATCACAGGGCAGGACGATTTCCTCAGGCACGTTGGAGCCGTCATAATATTGCTGCAGCGCGGAAGAAATAACTTCCGCAATATCCGCTCTGGTCTTGATCGGCGTGAAGGATTTACTCCCCAGTAATTTCCCGCCACGCACAAACAAAATACAGAGCTGATAAATGTCGTCCTCGACATAGACACCGAGAACATCCTGATCCTGATCACCCGCCCAGTCCACATTTTGCTTTTCGAGCGCGTGTTCGAGCGCGCCAATGCGGTCGCGCAGACGCGCGGCCTCTTCAAAGTTCAACCTCTCTGCGGCTTCTTCCATTTGCTTTTTCAAATCAGAGATGAGCTCACGCCGACGTCCCTGCAGGAAGGATACGGCGCTCTCAGATAGTTTCCGGTAGGACGGCTCATCGATCAGCCCCTTGCAGGGCGCAAGACAGCGACCGATCTGATATTCGAGACAGGGCCGGGTCCTGAGTTGAAAATCCCGATTGCGGCAGGTCCTGAGCGGAAAAACCTGCTGCACAAACCGCAAGGTCTCTTTCGCCGCCAGACCCGAGGGATAGGGGCCGAAATGCAACGCGGCGTTATTCATTCTCTTTCGCACCAGTTGCAGGCGCGGAAATTTCTCGGAAGGATCGAGCGACAGGTGGTAATAGGTTTTATCGTCGCGCAAGATGACGTTGTAGCGCGGGCGATGTTTCTTGATCAGATTGTTCTCCAGAAGGAGGGCTTCTTTTTCGGTGGAGGTGGTGATGAATTCGATATCGGAAACCCGCGCCATCAAAAACGGCGCCATCGGCCGCGTGTCCTTGCCTGTGAAATAGGAGAGAATCCGGCTTTTCAGATCATTGGCCTTGCCGACGTAAATCACCCTGCCCTGCGCGTCCTTCATGATATACACACCGGGTAACCGGGGCGCCGCATCAACTATTTCTTTTAGAATTTTATTATCTTCCATATTTTGGGATATCACCGGGACTACCTATAATGGATTTACAGGTATTGTTCAATTATGTTTTTTGGGGAGGGAATATCAAGGGAAGCAGAAAAAATGGACAAACCGCGAAAGGTCGATTTTTCTCATCTGGGTGAAAATATCATTGCGGAGTAAATCCATCAGGACGGGATGGCTTGTTCTGTCGCAAATGATGGAAATGAGAGTCAATCCCGCACGGGAGACTAAACAGAAGAATGGACAGAGGGGCCTGTCCATTCTTCCGGATGTTCAGGGCACACATCCTGAATTCAGGGGAAAACGATTGCCTTAGTGTCCAATCCGGTCAAACTCCCCGAACGTGCTCCCACTTCCAGAAGCGGCGAACCGGTACAGGAGGTCGGCGTATAAGTAATCGTATACTTTTTACTGAGCAATGCCGAAATCTGACCAAATATGGTTTCCATTGTCATCGTATTCGCGTAAAAATCCTGTCCGCCGGTCTCTGTCGCCAGCTGCTTCATAATGGCCGGCTTGGCACTGGAGGCATACGTCGAATCCACAAAATAAACCGCAAATATCGGCACATTTTGTTGCTGAGCATAGGTGATCGCTTCGGCCAATGTTCTTCCCGAGGTTATCGTATTGGCGCCATCCGACAGAAGAATGACTGCCTTTTTAGTTTTGGTCCCCGTCATGACTCTGGTGATGGAATCATAAACGGTATTATACAGCGCCGTACCATCAGAAACATTAAAAGCGAGATCGACATAGCCATTCAGAGCGGTTTTCCCCGCTGCATCTGTTACAGCCAGCAGCGGAGCCACCGTGGGATATGTATTGACCACAGCTCTAAATTTGCAAATAGCAGCTTCATCTGCATCATCGAGTTGATTAATAAAATATTTGGCAGCCGTCTTGATGCTCTCGATATCTGAGGTTAAACTGCTGCTTAAATCCAAGGCAATGACCACCGAAACCGAATCAGGATCCGTTGTGGTGAATCCGGTAATGATTTGCGTCGTTCCATTCTGCGTTATTGTAAAATCATTTGCTGTTAAAATATTCAATGGGCCATTGGGATTGGTTACGGTGAGATCTGCGACAACTTCCGGACAACTCGCAGAAACGATCTTATTGATCCAGACATTGAGACCATAGCCCTTTCCCGTTAAGGTAATCGTTCTTACCGGCGGGTCGTTTGAGGTCACGGAAACAGTCCCCGTAAAGGCGCCTTGCTGCGTCGGAGAAAAGCGAACGATAAATGTACAACTTGCATTGATTGCCAGTGATTGTCCGGAACAGTTGTTAGTAATACTCAGTTCCGGATTATTTGATGTAATATTGTTAATGACAAGACCGGCATGGGTTCCGTTATTGGTGATTGCAAATTGATGATCCGCACTGTTTTGCACGACAACCCCGGCGAAGTCATGGGATGATTCGGACAGGTTGAGGTTAGGCTCGGTGATTACAGTAACCGTCAGCCCCCCGCCACCACCGCATGAAATTATGAATAATAGACAAAGCATTAACGCCGCGACAATGGGTATTCGTTTATTTTTCATAATCATATCCTCTTTTTCTACCTGTACTGCTGTTGAATGAAAAATTCATGAGACTTCAGTTTTCTGCCCGTGCAAATTGCCGAGGCTACAGCGAACAGTAATGCTGATTAGTAAGAGCAATTAGTCTGCCAATCGCATGGAAAGTCAGAATACTTGATAAATTACTTTAATTATAGGTAGATAGCTGAACGGTACCGCGTAAAACAGGGGCGTGAAGTGATGTATCCGGCCTCAATATTTGGCGAAGCCTCAGTATATTGAGGGATACTTTGGTGGAACCTCATCCGGCTTGCCATCGGGCGGTCCGGCCGGATGGGTGAATAATGAAGCTAACCCATTTGCAAGAGAATCGCATTCAGTTCTTTAATCTCATCGCGCAGATTCGCGGCTTTTTCGAATTCCAGGTTCTTGGCGAACTGCTTCATTTCGGCGGTCCGTTTTTTAATCAGCGCGGGCAAATCTTCTTCCCGGGCCGGAATAATTCTGCCTTTCGCGTCCACCGGGATCGTGACGTAGTCTGCTTCATAGATGGAGCCCAGCACGTTGCTGATCGATTTTTTAATGGTCTCGGGTGTGATGTTATGGTCTTCATTATACTTGAGTTGAATGATGCGGCGGCGCGCGGTTTCGTCCAGACAGGCCTGAATGGATTTTGTAATTTTATCGGCATACATGATGACTTTGCCTGCGACATTTCGCGCCGCGCGGCCGCTGGTTTGAATCAGAGATCGCTCGGATCGCAAGAATCCTTCTTTATCCGCATCCAATATCGCCACCAGCGATACTTCGGGAATATCCAGCCCCTCCCGCAAAAGATTGACGCCGACCAGCACGTCGAAAATACCCAGACGCAGATCACGGATAATGCTGACCCGTTCCAGGGTGTGGATATCGGAATGCAGGTAACGCACGCGGATGCCTAGGCCGCTGTAATAATCGGTTAAGTTCTCCGCCATCCGTTTGGTCAGCGTCGTGACCAGCACCCTCTCTTCCTTTTTGACGCGCAGTCGGATTTCTTCGAGCAGGTCGTCCACCTGATGCAAAGCGGGCTTGATTTCGATTTCCGGGTCCATCAGGCCCGTCGGACGGATAATTTGCTCCACGCGCACACCCTGCGCTTTTGTGGTTTCATAAACGGCGGGCGTAGCCGAGATATAGATTCTCTGATTGGGCAGGGCTTCGTATTCCTCAAACCGCAACGGCCGGTTGTCCAGAGCGGACGGCAGCCGAAAACCATATTTCACAAGCGTCTCCTTGCGCGACCGGTCTCCGCGATACATCCCCGCCAGCTGCGGCAATGTGGCGTGGCTCTCATCAATGATAATCAGGGCGTCTTTCGGCAGATATTCCATGAGCGTCGGCGGCGGCTCGCCGGGTTTGCGACAGGTGAGATGCCGTGAATAATTTTCAATGCCCTGGCAATACCCCATCTCTTCCATCATCTCCAGATCAAAATGGGTGCGCTGCTCCAGGCGCTGCGCTTCCAGCAACATATTTTGCTCTTGGTAGCGGGCCAGGGTCAATGCCAGTTCGGCGCGAATATCGGCCGTGGCCCGTTTGAGATTATCCTGTGTGGTCACATAGTGACTGCTCGGATAAACGGCTGTTTTGGTCAGCTCGCCCATTTTTTTGCCACGCAGCGGGTCAATCAAACAGATGGCCTCAATCGTATCCCCGAAGAATTCCACCCTGAGCGCCTGCTCATCTTCGTAGGGCGGAAAAATTTCCACCACGTCGCCGCGCACGCGGAAAGTGCCGCGGTGAAAGTCGATGTCGTTTCGCTCATACTGAATTTCCACCAGACGCCTCAAAATATCTTCGCGCGGAATCTCCTTGCCCACTTCCAATTGTACGATCATGCCCAGGTAGGCTTCCGGCGATCCCAGACCGTAAATACAGGAGACACTGGCAACGATGATGACATCGCGACGCGTCAAAAGTGCATGCGTGGCCGCATGGCGCAGCTTGTCGATCTCCTCGTTGATCGCGGAATCTTTTTCAATATAGGTATCCGTCGTCGGCAGATAGGCTTCCGGCTGATAGTAGTCGTAGTAGCTGACAAAATATTCGACCGCGTTGTCCGGAAACAGGCCTTTGAATTCTTCATAGAGTTGCGCGGCCAGCGTCTTATTATGCGCGATGATCAGCGCGGGGCGCTGCACCCGGTCGATCACGTTGGCAACCGTGAAAGTTTTGCCCGAACCGGTGACGCCCAGTAACACCTGATGCTCCTTGCCGTCGGTCAATCCTTGTGTCAGCTCGTCGATGGCCTGCGGCTGATCGCCGCTGGGAATAAAATCTGTCGTTAATGAAAATTTTTCCATTTGTGCCCTACACCTTACGCCTCACATTTCACCTGCTATTTACTTTATAAGGCGTTTTCAAGTAAGTTCTCGCTTCAATCTGCGTCAGTCCGTCGACGCCTTCAACTTTTAAAACCCGATGATAATAATCCTCGGCATACTTTCGCTCCCGGCGAATGTCGTGAATCATTCCGAGATAAAGCAGGGATCTGGCCAGGGTACGGAGATTATAAAAAGATTGATCCTGAATGGCTTTGTGAAAGTAGGATTCACTTCTTCCGTACTCCCCCCGGCCAAAATGGATTCGTCCCATCAACTGGTAATAGCGCGGCTGAAGCTGGGGCACATAAGGGTGTGTTCCGGATTGAATATTTTTTTCTATGTCTGCGGCAACACCTTCGGCTTCGGCAAAACGCCCGAGCTCCAAGAGCGCTACGCCGTAGGAAAAATAGAAATTATAGTTATCCGGAAATTTCTTCCGTAAATCCTGAAGAATGGGCAGCGCCTTCGACGGCTGCTTTTCATAGTACTGATAAATGGCCGCCAACTGAACGTGCGCAATTTCGCGCAAGAGATATCCCTTGTCCGCCGCGATCTGGATTTCCTGAAGGCCCTTCTGCCGGTTACCCTCCGTGATCAGCCAGGAAGACAAAAATCCCGTCATACCGCTATATTGATCAATATGATAATGAAGCAGGCCCATCAGAAAATCGACATCGTGATGATTGGGATTTGCGGATTTGGCCGTTTCCAGATAACTCCAGATATTCGCTGTTTCCCGGGCCATGACCACATATCTCTTTTCCTTGATGGCCCAGTAAACTTTGGCAATCTTGGCCAGCGCCATGGCCAGGTAGGCCTGAGAATCTTTGGGGTATCTGGCTATCCTTTTTTCTCCCCGCGCAAGGGCTTCTTCGGAATAATATAAAATCGCCTCTTTTTCTTTTTGACGCTTTTCCAGGGTGAAGCACATCTCGTAGGTAAACATGTGCAGCATGGCCTCCAGGGCATAGCCGGTTGGATTATCGGGTTCGAGATCCAAGGCTTTTTTCAGCAAAGCGTCTGCTGCTGCTTCTTCCAGATTGAATGATTGATGGATCGCCTGCAGCAGATAGGTTTGATAGCTGCCGGTGCGCAGCTCCGCCGACCGCGTCTCGGACGCGAAAACCGGAGTTGATACCAAAAGCCAAAATAAAAGAGAAACGATAATGGATATTGGTTTCAGCATATTAATCAAGATTATTTCTCTCGACATTTATTTTTTATGAATATCAG
The DNA here is from genome assembly GCA_964547345.1 of uncultured Smithella sp. Taxonomy (GTDB): domain Bacteria; phylum Desulfobacterota; class Syntrophia; order Syntrophales; family Smithellaceae; genus UBA8904. The sequence continues at coordinate 85,598 of CAZJMX010000008.1, forward strand.
GTTGTCATTGCCATCCGACTCACAATCGGCGTGGCAATGACAACCCAGAAAGATTGCTTCGCTTCGCTCTCAATGACACCCAGTTTTTCCCTTCAGCCTACACCCTACAGACCAAATGCCTAAAGGAAGAGCACCGGTTCCCTGAGTATCGCGTCCCTTGCCCGATAAGCGCACGCGGCAACTTCCGGGTGTGAATCTTTGAGCGCTGCGATCTGGCGCAAATTATCCGCCGTGCGCAAGATCAGCGATGCCATATCACCTTCCGCAACGCCTGTGGCCTTGATCACCCAATCCCAGTTGCGTCCCTGCGCCCAGTAATACATCGCCACGCCCGCTGACGGATAGAGCTTCGCGCAAACAAAGCCTGCTGTCTCCAGACGCCTGGAAATCGGCTTCACCGCAAGAATCATTTTACGCAGAGCGGCCATCAGCTTGTGCGGCAGGTCTTTGGTTTCCAATCTTATTTCATCGTCCCGATCATAAGCAAATACGGCAACGACCGAAGCCAGGAGTCTTTCATCGTCTTCCGGGAAAATATTTTCCCTGAGACACTGGGCCACCAAAAGCGGGTCGTCGAGTCTCAGGCGCGCCGCCCAGCGGCCGTCTTCGGTCAGCGTTCCGTTTGGTTCAACAAAACCCTCCTGCTGCAAAAAATTCAGATGCAGGGTAAAGTCCTTCCACAAAACATCAGCGGCTGAAGACTCGCCTTTGCCGCCGCTGTTTTGCTGCCAGGCGGCAAAAGATCTTTCAAATATTTTTTTCACATCGGCGGGGGTCTGCGACAAAAGCAGATTCAACACCATGGCAAAGTCGTTTTTCAACTGACTTTTAATCTCTTCCGGTAAGGCCGAAATCATTTTTTTGATGTGCCCCAGATCCATAAACCGGCCTGTCACCGCCAGCATGAACCCGATGTTGTCCTGACCGCGCCTGCCCGCACGGCCGGTCATCTGACGAAATTCCGTGGCCGAAAGCGGCGCGAAATCATGGCCGTTGAACTGATCGGAATTAAAAAGCACAATCGTGCGCGCAGGAAAATTAACGCCTGCGGCAACCGTTGTGGTGGCAAAGATCGCCCGCAGATGTCCCCGGTTCATCATTTCTTCGACCAGCAGCTTCCAGGCAGGCAATTGCCCGCCGTGATGCGCGGCCAGCCCCGATTTCCTGAGCGCCTTGAGTTGACGATGGCCGCCCAGGCTGGGGAAACGATCCAGCAGTTCGTATAAATCATCGACAAACCCATCGTCTTCGGCAAGTGGCGCAAGACCTCCCCGGCATGTCAGCGCGGTATCGCATTCCGCACGCGACTTTAAAAAGAAAATGGCGGGCAACAGGTCAAACCGCTCAAGGACGCGGAGAATCCCCGCGTAATCCGGTATGCGGCGGCTTCCCCGATGAGAAAATTTTTCTTTTTTCAGAAAACCACAAACAACCGGCGATGCTTTTTGCCCGTCCAGAAAGGGGTGCAGACAACCGGACGGATGGAGAAACACCGGGTACAAAGGCACCGGGCGTTTTTCTTCACGGACCACCGTGCAAGGCTTTTGGCGGATGGATGCAAGCCAGCCTGCAATCTCCCCGCCGTTGCCGATGGTGGCCGAAAGCAAAAGCAGATTCACGCGCACCGGCAGATAAATCATAATTTCTTCCCAGACCACGCCGCGATCCCGATCGCCCAGAAAATGCGCCTCATCCAGAATCACCAGGTCGCAGTTTAAATCATCTCCCCTGTGCATGGCGTCGTAGAGCTGATTGCGCAGGATTTCCGTTGTGCCGACGATGATCGGGGCTTCGGTGTTTTCCTTGGTGTCGCCGGTGATGATCCCGACGTTTTCTGGATTGAAATGCAGACCGAACTCCACCCACTTGGAATTGGACAAGGCTTTGAGCGGTGAGGCATACCAGGCGCGGCCCCCTTTTTTCATCACGGATAAAATCGCTTCGCGCGCAATCCAGGTTTTTCCGGAACCGGTGGGCGCAATCACCAGACAATCATTTTGCCCGATCGCCGCAAGCGCCTGAATTTGGAATTCGTCAGGAACAAAAGGCGCGGGATGGGGTTTCCCGATTTTGGCGAGAACGCTTTTCAGCGCCGAGGCAATCTCCGGTTTCATAAACGATGATTCATCGGATCGCCGGGTCTTGCGGCCATGATGTAAATGACCGTTTTTTAATGGCATCTTCTTGTATGTTCGCTGCTCTTTCATCATGGTCCATTTGTAGCACAGCGCCTGGAATTGGTAAAGGACTCTAAAAATGTTCCGGTCGCCCTGAATAGCCCCCTTTTTTGAATCCCGCCTGGCATTCAATGTTTTTTTCGTTTTTTGACTCGCATTTAACGTTTCGTTCAACGAAACATTTCTTGTTATTCCGTAAAGCCGGGGCGGATAACCGTCAATTAGGCAACAAACGCATACGGATCAAATACTTATGATTTTTTTCTTCCCTTCATATTCTTTGGCACGTTTATTTCATTATCATTTCTACAAATAACGACGAATCTTTCAGAGTTAAGGAGGATTACAGACATGAAAAAAGTAATGCAGACGGCTCTTTTAGTTGGCTTTATTGTTCTGACCACCGCAACTTTCGGATTTGCCCAGATCAGCGCCACCGGTGAAAACACGTTTCCTTTCTTTCACCTGGGCTGTTTGATGATCGGCGGATTGATCATTGTATCTCTGAAGCGCAAATATGATAAGTTGTACTTAAGTGAAGCGATTGGTTCTTTTGCTCTCTACACGATACTGGTTGCACTTTTCACCGCTCCAGTCGTCGACACACTGAAAACCCTGATCAGCTAAACCCTTCCCTCTCTATAGTACCATTAGTAAAAGCCCCCGTCCCCACCCTGGCGGGGGTTTTTACGTTGGAGGGACAAAAAATACTTTACAGTAGTCACTATTTCATTTATGAAACTGAGCGTTTAATGTATTTCACCTGCAAAAATAATCTTTCTTAAAGGAGATAAGAATATGGCAAAACGTGTTTACACTTTCGGGAAGGGGATCAATGAAGGCACAGCCGACATGAAAAACCTTCTCGGCGGCAAGGGAGCAAACCTGGCCGTGATGTCCAAGCTGGGAATTCCGGTTCCTTCGGGATTCACGATTACCACGGAAGTCTGCGTGGAATATTACAAAAACAACAAACAGATACCGGCTGGCCTGGAAAAAGAAGTCGAAGCGGCCATCAAGAAGGTCGAACGCGTCATGGGCGCCAAATTCGGCGATCCGTCCAATCCATTGCTGCTTTCCGTCCGTTCCGGCGCCCGCGTCTCCATGCCGGGCATGATGGATACGGTATTGAATCTCGGCCTCAACGATGAAACCGTTGAAGGCATCATTCGCCGCTCCGGCAATGAACGATTCGGATGGGATTCCTATCGGCGTTTCGTCCAGATGTACGGCGACGTTGTTATGGGACTCAAACCCGAAGATAAAGACGCGCATGACCCGTTTGAAGACGTCATGGATGATCTCAAAACCGAAAAGGGTGTCAAGGAAGACCTGGATCTGTCCGTTTCCGATTTGAAGGAACTGGTCGCCCGCTTCAAAGCGCTCATCGTGGAAAAACTGGGTCAGGAATTCCCTTCCGATCCCAAAGAACAGCTCTGGGGCGCCATCGGCGCGGTCTTCATGTCCTGGAACACCGCGCGCGCTGTCCTGTACCGCAAGATGAACGGCTTTGACGACAACTGGGGCACCGCCGTCAACGTTCAGGCCATGGTCTTCGGTAATGGCGGCGATAGCTGCGCCACCGGCGTCGCCTTCACACGCGATCCGGCCACCGGCGAAAACCTGTTCTACGGCGAATACCTGATCAACGCGCAGGGCGAAGACGTCGTCGCCGGCATCCGCACCCCGCAGCAGGTTACGGTAGAAGGATCGCGGCGCTGGGCAAAAGACAACAACGTCTCGGAAGAAGAACGCGCCGCAAAATATCCTTCGCTCGAAGAATACATGCCCGCCGCCTATCAGGACCTGGTCAAAGTTTACACAAAACTCGAACATCACTACAAGGAAATGCAGGATATCGAATTTACCATTCAGGATCAAAAGCTCTGGATGCTCCAGACCCGAACCGGCAAGCGCACAGCGGCAGCCGCCGTCAAAATCGCGGTGGATATGGTCAGCGAAAAACTAATCGACAAGAAAACAGCGCTTTTACGCATTGACCCGGCATCGCTTGATCAACTGCTCCATCCGACCTTTGATCCGGAAGCAACCCGCAATGTTATTACCAAGGGTCTGCCTGCCTCACCGGGCGCATCGACAGGCCGCGTTGTCTTCAACGCGGATGACGCGGAAGAATGGAACAACCGGGGAGAAAAAGTCATCCTGGTGCGCATCGAAACATCGCCCGAAGACCTCAAGGGCATGAGCGCCGCGCAGGGGATCCTCACCCAGCGCGGCGGCATGACCTCGCATGCGGCGGTGGTTGCGCGCGGCATGGGAAAATGCTGCGTTTCCGGCTGCGGCGAACTGTTAATCAGTTACGCTCAAAAACAACTTAAGGTCAACGGCAACATCATTGCCGAAGGCGGGTATCTCTCCCTGGACGGATCCACAGGCGAAGTCATGCTGGGCGAAGTGAAAACTCGCCCGGCCATACTCTCCGGCGATTTTGGAACCATCATGCAGTGGGCCGACGAAGCCAAAAAGCTGGGTATCCGCACCAACGCCGACACACCGCATGATGCCGCCGTCGCCCGCAATTTCGGCGCGCAGGGCATCGGCCTTTGCCGCACCGAACACATGTTCTTTGAAGGCGACCGGATTAAGGCCGTGCGCGAAATGATTCTGGCCGATGATCTGGATGGCCGCAAGAAGGCGCTTGCCAAACTGCTGCCGATGCAGCGGGAAGATTTTTACGGGATTCTCAAAGCGATGGAAGGATATGGCGTCACCATCCGTCTGCTTGATCCGCCGCTGCATGAATTCGTGCCGCATGAGGAAGAAAGCCAGCGTCAAATGGCCACGGAACTGGGCATTTCCGCAGAAGCCGTCAAAGCCAAAGTGGATTCGCTGCATGAATTCAACCCGATGCTGGGACACCGCGGCTGCCGTCTGGGCATCACCTATCCGGAAATCACCGAGATGCAGGCGCGCGCCATTTTTGAAGCCGCCTGTCAGTTGACCAAAGAAGGCGTGGATGCGCGTCCCGAAGTCATGGTCCCTCTGGTGGGCACCGTAAAGGAACTGGCCTCGCAAAAAGACATCATCGTCGCCACCGCTAAACAAGTGATGGAAGAGACAGGCATCAAAGTGAATTATTCCGTCGGCACCATGATTGAAGTGCCGCGCGCGGCCGTCACCGCCGATGAGATCGCGAAAGAAGCGGAGTTCTTCTCCTTCGGCACCAACGACTTGACCCAGATGACTTTCGGCTACAGCCGTGACGACGCAGGCAAATTCCTGCCCGACTATATCGAAAAGAAAATCCTGCCGGTGGACCCGTTCCGCGTGCTCGACCGCGGCGGCGTAGGCAAGCTTGTACAAATGGCCGTGGAAAAAGGCAGGGGCGTCAACGCCAAGCTGAAAGTCGGCATTTGCGGTGAACACGGCGGCGATCCCAGCTCCATCGAATTCTGCCATCTGACCGGTCTGAACTATGTCAGCTGCTCGCCCTTCCGGGTCCCCATTGCCCGCCTGGCCGCAGCGCAGGCCGCCCTGAGATATGGGGCGCCGGCAAAAAAGCAGGCATTAAAAACAGTAAAGAAAACCGCAGCAGCTAAACCAGTGGCCAAGTCCGCAGCTAAACCGCTTGCAAAGAAACAGGCCGTCAAGAAAGTTGTGGCAAAAAAAGCTTCTCCGAAAAAGGCCGTGACGAAGAAACCTGCCGCCAAGCAGCCGGTTATAAAGAAGACGGTGGCAAAGAAAACAGCTCCCCCAAAGGCAGGTGTAAAAAAGGTTGCCGTAAAAAAAGTCACTCCGAAAAAAACAGCGACTAAAAAACCAGTCGCAAAGAAGACCGCAAAGAAGAAATAAATCGCAAGCGGGAATAAGCCATAAAACAGCCGGGGCAATTGATATTGCCCCGGCTGTTTTGCCTTGATACAGCACGTTTCACTTTTTCTTTATCATCTGTCGCAAAACGCCTTCGGGTAACTGTTTAAAACCATCCCCTTCATATTTTTATCCCATTACACTTTTTAAAAACGTCAGCACTTTTTCCTTGACCTCGCCTGCTTCTTTGCCGCGCAGGATGCCGTGGTGATCAGCGGATATCTGGACCAGTTGCTTGTCCGCCGCGCCCAGGCGTGTGAAGATGTCCATGCCACTTACCGGATTGACCACCGGGTCAGCCGAGCCCTGAATAATCAGGACATGCCCTTTCACGTCCGCCAGACGGGTTTTGACATACTTCATCAGGCGTTCCAGTTCATAGACGCCATGCACGGGATTGCGGCTGTAGTTGATATGCGGATTTTCCGGATCATTGGGGACATATTCCTTCTTACCTTTTTGAGTGCGCAAAGCGGATAAGAAAGCATTCCACCCCACAATCAGCGGGGAAAACCTTGCCGATTTATCCAGAAGGCGCGCCGGGCTGTTGATGGAAATCACGCCCGCAAACCGTCCGGGTTTGTTGGCCGCCTGCAGAAGCGCCAACCCCGCTCCCGTGGAAAAACCCACAATGGCAAACGACTTCATGGTATTTTTCATAATGATATAGGCCCGATTTACGGATTCATACCACTCGTGCCAATCATGAGCGGCCAGATCTTCCGGCGCCGTGCCGTGCCCTTTGAGCCTTGCGGCATAAACGCTATAGCCATTGTTGTATAAGAGATCCGCGAGCGGTCGGATTTCTTCCGGCGCGGCCATATAGCCATGCACCAGAATAACGCCCCGGTTACGCAATAAACGTCTTTGCAAAAAAGGTTCGCCGATTTCCTTCGGTTTGCTTTCACCTTCAATATAATGCTTTGAATAATCCGCATCGAAAATCCGGCGGTCGAGATCCAGAAATTTATTTTTTATTTTCTGCCGGATAAAACCTCCAGGCAAAAGCATGAGACGATCCAGTCCCGTCGTCACACTCTTGAGCGGTTCAATCTCATTTTTCAGCACTTCAATAATATTATCTTTGCGAATGGTGTGAAATTCATAGGTTTTGCTGAAGCGCTCTTGGTTTTTGGTGATTATGCCGTTCTCGCGTGACAGCAGATCGTCGGCAATAGCGTCCTTCATAAAGTTTTCATACTTCTCGTGGCGATCATCGCTCAAAAGATGCAATTGGTTGTGATTAAGCGTCTGATGGTAATTGGAAATGCCCGCATTCATCAAATGTTCGATGGCCAGATAAATGCGGTTTTTCAGGTCGCTTTCCGTAAAACTGGTCTTTACGTATTTCATGATGATGTAGGAGGCGATATGATCATGATTCACCGTCGTCATCTCGTAGATGGCGCGCATGTAATCATACATCATATCCACATAAATCTTTTTAAACGGCGTGGCATCCTTGAGTTCGTCGGGGTCCAGATAAAGCCCCGGATCCGTCAGCATCTCATTGAGACCGGAACTCTGGGCCAGATAATTTTTCACAGGGATCGGTTTGCCCAGATTAATATCAATATCCACGCCGTCCATGACCATCGAGCCTTCAACCTGCATCTCTTCTTTCATTCGCACAGAGACATCCTGCACAAAGCGGTTGACCAGTTTGCTGATGGCGTTGTCCCTGGCCCGTATCGGATAATACGTGATATTAACCGGCACAATGCAGGTTTCCATGGAAATGATTCCGTCGACATCCGAAGGATGGAAACCGAAATAGGCGGCCATGTTGGCGATGGATGCGGAATCCTTGCGCTCGCGCAGGATTCGCAGTTCCTCGCGGAGAAACTCCGAGCGAAGCGCGATGCGTCCCGCACCCGTGTGCGGAGGGCGTCGGCCTGTGGCGGTATTGATCAGATACTTGCCTTTTTCAATGATTTTTTTGTCCTTGATCATCATGCCTTCCGGAAAAATAATCACCGGATGGCTGTCGGTAAGAAGTGCATGGGTCAGTATTTTATCCCGGTCGGGATCATCGGTGGAAACTGCGCCTCCCCGTTCCATGATCTCGCCCAGTCTGCCCGCGAAAAATGATGAATCCGCCAGAGAGACCGGGTACTTTTTGATATACTTTTTAATGACATACGGCAGGATAATGGTTTCCATGCGCGTAAAGTGATTCACCACATAAAGAACAGGCTGATCCGGTACATTTTCCAGTCCGTGCATACGGATATCCGTGCCGGACGCTTTGAAAATAACATCGAGGGCAACCATGATGCTGCGGACCATGGCGTTGGAAATATGAGGCGTCAGCAGTTGCGGAGTCTTTGATTCCAACGAAATTCCTCCAATACTCTTCTTAATCTATCCGGGTTATTGGTAAATATGCCGCTCGCTTCCCCTGCAAGCAGCCTCATCATATTCGTTTCGTCATTTATCGTGTAAACATTAAAGGGGATGTCATTCGACTTCAAATCGGCAAGTCTTTGGGGACTCAGTTCTTTTAAAGAGCAGTTAAAAGCATCCGCGCCGAGAGATTCCATAATTTGCGAAGGCAACTTAGAGCCATAATGTTTCTGCTCAAACAAAACAGCGATGGGTGCGGCGGGATCGACCTGTTTGAGATGCCTGAGAGCGAGCGGATCGAAGCTGGAAAATACCACATGGTCCTGCATCCCGATTTGATCAACGATCCGGAGGCATTTTTCTTCAATCCCGCCTGTGACGTCATTTGTCACGGCCTCGGTTTTGATTTCGATATTGACCGCGATTTTTTCTTTGCAGACATTCAGCACTTCAGCCAGCGTCGGAATTTTTTCACCCGCAAATTCTTTGGAAAACCAGCTTCCGGCATCGACCTTTTTTAATTGAGCCAGAGTGTAATCCGCAATGCGCCCCCGGCCATTGGTGCAGCGGGACATTTTTTCGTCATGGAAAACGACCACCTCTCCGTCCGAGGTCAGTTGAACATCAAGCTCCACCATATCCGCCTGCATCGCGATGGCGCCCAGAAACGCCGACTGCGTGTTTTCCGGAAAATACGCAGAAGCCCCCCGATGGGCAATGATTGTGAAGAGGTCACCCGAAGCGGGATCATATGTAAATGAATGGTAAGATGGGTACATCAATCAGCGCTCCTCACGTCTAACGCTCCTTTGTGACCGGCCCGCCTGAATACGCCCCCTTGCAGGCAACCCCTGTGCAGTCTGAATTGAGCATTTCAAAAATAATCTGTCCTGAATTGTTGCGGACTTTAAAATGGCCGATGCCGTCCGCATCGCCGCCGGATAGAGCGGCAGGCCGCCAATTTTTGAAATCAAAATTTACTTTTCCGGCCTTCGACCCGGCACCGGTATTGAGCTGCGCCCTCACATTGGCGGACGGAACAAATAACGCCCCTGTGCCGCATTCTAGAAATCGCTCCGCGGTTGAACAATGAATCTGATCGTGCAGGCCGGCGCTAAGCGTGTAAAACAAAACCTGCGGCCGGTGTGTCGGCGCAAGCCGCAAACTCAACGGCCCTTTGTCTCCGGTCCAATCATTATACCCGATAAAATAACGCGAGTCGGGATAAAAACCGAAAACATAGTCGTTGAAGATGTTTTGAGATCCGCAAGTCGAGTTAAGGGGATTCATAAATCCGACGGCAAGACACGCAGGCAGGCCCCGGACGCCCCCCGCAATATTCACAAACCGGCGCACGCTCGCCCACCCGTTTTTCCCTGAATGGAGATTGTCCTGATACGTCAGAGCCGCAAGCATCATCGAAACGCCCAGGGAATGGGCGACAATATCCACCTGCTTCCGACCCGTATACGTTTTGACGGCCTCCATGAAATGGATTAGTATATCGTACTTTTCCGGTTTATGATGATTGGTTTTAGGTGAAGCCTGCTCTTTGGGGGACAAGTAAGTAATGCCGAAGAGCTCACAATCGTTATAGCCACGCGCCTTGAATTCCTGATAGACGGAGCGAACCGGTGCGGTGTAATTTTTGATCACACCGGTAATAGGCGAATCCCAATTGGCGGCCCGGTCTCCGTTGCCGTGGATAAAGATGACCGGCGGGCGCCGGGCTTGGCAGGCCCCGCCGCCAAACCCGCCGAATCCGACCTGCGGATGAAACCCGCCGGCGTATTGAAGATCGGGGCCGTCGCATTTCGGGTAATTAAATTTTCCACAACTGAGCCCCCACGCCGCCGGAGAAAAAACTGCAAGACTTAAAACCATGGATAGAGAAATAATACCGGTGCCTATCATCTTCCGCATCGCCGTCTCCTTCCTTTCAGACAAATGCCGTTGTCATGCTTGGAGCCTTTTCACGCCGGAAATGAATTTCGCAATTTATGAAAACAGACTAAAAAATGGGCATCAACAATGTGCGTGGATTTTATGGGAAGCCACCCGGTTTGTCAATCTGATGTTTCGGCATCTGATGTTTCGTCGGCCTAAGTAACAATTGACACGCCCCGGCTTTCCCCTTATAATTCCGAAAATTAACGGCATGTTTTGTTTGTCCCTTAAAATACAGCCATCAGGAGGCAAATATGACGGATGCACAAAAACTTAACCGGCGCGAAGTCATTACCCAAGGCCTGGCACTGGGGCTTATCGCAGGCGGCGTGATGATTTTGGGCAGACCGGACTTTCTAATCGCCAAAGAAAAACCCGCCTCGATTCCCGATTTGGTCGCTGTCAAAAACGGCGAACCGGACGCCATGTTCAAAAAGGCCATCGAACTTGCAGGCGGCATGAGTCAATTCGTCAAAAAAGGCCAGACGGTCGTCGTCAAACCCAACATCGGCTTTCCGCGCGTGCCTGAAGTCGGCGCCACCACCAATCCGTTGCTTATCAAAACCATCATTGAATCCTGTTATGCGGCGGGGGCCCTGCGCGTTTACGTTTTCGACAACGTGGTCACACCCACATCCGGCAATGCCCGCAGCTGTTATAAACTGAGCGGCATCGAAGAAGCGGCCAGAGCCGCGCGCGGTATCATCGTTCCCGTGGATGATTTCAGCTACAGAGAGGTCAAAATTCCCGGCGGAAAAACGCTCAAAACAGCGGACGTGCACAGCCTGATTCTTGATTCCGATGTGTTCATCAACGTTCCGGTGCTCAAGCATCACAGCTCCGCACATTTGTCCATCGCGATGAAAAACATGATGGGCATCATCAAAAACCGCATGGAATATCACTTAACGGGCCTAGATCAATGCATCGCGGATTTCTGCCTGTACCGCAAACCCGACCTCAACGTGGTGGACGCCTATCGCGTGCTGATGAGCAACGGCCCATCCGGACCCAGTAATCCGCAATCCGCCAACGTGCAGATGAAGAAAACCCTGCTGATATCGAAAGATATCGTCGCCGTTGACGCAGCCGCCGCCAAGATATTCGGGAAGGAACCGGAAGATATCGGCTACATCAAAATTGCCCACGGGCAGAAAACCGGCAACATGAATTTAAAAGAGCTGAAAATTGTCACCTACGCGATGTAAGGAACATCATCCTTGAATCTGATCAAAATCCGTATCGCCGTATCCGGCGCTTTTTTCATCGGGTTTATCCTGCTCTTTGCGGGGCCGGAATGCATAACCATTTCCCTTTCGGCCATCCTGCCCCCGTTGCAATTCGTGCCGGCGCTGATCCATACTCTTTTCCATCCGCACCTTGTGTTTCTTGCCGGACTGATTTTGCTTGTGGCCGTGACACTGATTTTCGGCAGAGTTTATTGCTCGTTTCTCTGCCCACTGGGAACGCTTCAGGATTTACTCTCCGCCCTGGCCCGCAAGCTGGATTTAAAATCGGACTATGTGTTTACCCAACCCCGCAACGTTTTGCGTTATACTGTTTTGGTCATCTCGACTGCGGCAATATCCCTCGGGTTTCTCTCGTTGGTCAATCTGCTTGATCCTTTCGCGCTTTCGGGCAGATTTTTCTCGCACATCGCACAACCTCTGCTGGTGGGGATTTATAATTTGAGCATCATGGCTCTGAAGCCCTTTGATATTTATTTATATCCAAAGCAGACGGCGTTTATTCCCCTATCGGTTCTCGCGGTAACGACAGGGTTCTTCGGATTAGTTACGTACATGGCCGTAAAGCACGGACGTCTGTATTGCAATACGATCTGTCCGGTGGGAACGTTTTTAGGATTACTATCGCGGATTTCGTTTTTGAAATTTGTACTGGAGCAAAAAGGCTGCTCGGAATGCATTCGTTGCGAGAAAGTCTGTAAGGCCGCCTGCATTGATCCGCAAACCGCCTCCATCGACATGAGCCGGTGCGTGGGGTGCTTCAATTGCCTTGATGCCTGCGCCAAAACTGTAATCGTTTATCGAAAAGCCTTTAGAACTATCACGCAGGATGCCTGGTCACCCGCGCGCAGGGGATTTGTTATCGGCAGTGTTGCGGCCGCCAGCGGCCTGCTTTGGGGATTCAACCCTGCTTTGCGCGCAGTCATTGGAACAACAAGCGCCAAAACCGATTCGCCGGTGACACCGCCCGGCTCCGTCAGCGTCGCACGCTTCACCCAGGCCTGCACGGCCTGTTCTCTGTGCATCAGCGCTTGTCCGACCTCAGTGCTCACGCCGACCTTTATGGATTACGGACCAGCAGGGATTTTACAGCCGAAGATGAATTACGCCACAAGTTTTTGTGAATATGAATGCAATGTCTGCTCAAAGGTTTGTCCCACCGGGGCGATTGCACCGATCTCCCTTCCTGAAAAAAAACTCACCCAGATTGCCGAGGCCAGGCTTTCGGAAGATGTCTGCGTGGTCTTTGTCGATCACACCAACTGCGGCGCATGCGGTGAGGTCTGCCCCACGCATGCTATCCGCTTTACCGATAAGAATAATATCCTGTATCCGGAAATTGACAAGCAGTACTGCATCGGCTGCGGCGCCTGCCAGCTCGCCTGCCCGACCACGCCCAATTCCATTGTCATCCACACTCACCCGGTTCATAAAAAGGCGGAAAAATATGTGCACCCGGAAACGCCGGTTGAACAAGGAAAGCCAGCCGATAAGGATTTCCCTTTTTAGCCCGATAATCCTTCAATAAATGCCAGAACGTTTTTGCCCAGCACGTCGTGGTTGTAACCGCCTTCGAGAATACCGAAGCAGCCGCCGGAATTGCGCAGCGCTGTTTCGCGCACGAGTTTACCCATGAATGTGTAGTCCCCGGTTGTAAGCAAACCGCCCCAATCCGCCTCATGATTGTCAAAACCTGCGGAAACGGCAATCATGTCGGCATCCGTTTTAGCCAGAGAATTCTGCACCGTCCGGAGGTATTCATTACGATCCTGTCCGCCTGGATTCAGAATGGTGACATACCCTTTCTGATCCAGAATATTGATATTGCCGTCGCCGACATGCAGGTCGAAATCCAGAATGAACGCTTTTCGGATTTTCCCCGCTCGTTTGAGTTTGTCAAGCGCAATAGCCATATTATTGAAATAGCAAAAGCCCCAGGCGCTGTCGGCGGAGGCGTGATGGCCGGGCGGCCGGATCACGGCAAAGCAGGGTTCGGAAAGCGCGATTTCGGCAGCCTTGACGGCGCCGCCCGCAGCCAGTGCGGCAATGTCATAGACGCCTTCCCGTCGAACTTCCGCAATATGTTTTTCGGTATGGATGGCGGCAATGTCTTCAGGCGTCGCAGGCCGGGGATCAACGTAATCCACTTTCCCGGCCAGAGCAAACTCGATGGATTCGATTCTTCCGGGGTTGGATGCGGGATCGTAAGAGTAAACCTGCTTGTACGCCTCGGAATAAACTACCTTCATAAAGCCCTCCTTTTTGATCAGGTCAGATATCCTATTGAATGCAACGCCTTGATGGTATTTTGTGAAACGTGCGGACCGTCCACTTCTTCGGGGTCAAACCAGCGCGCCTCATCGGCATCGTCAGCGCCTTTAGGATCGCCTGATACATACAAGGCGACAAAATCAACGACCACAAAATGGAATTTAATTTTTCCGGTCTCGTCGCGCTCGATCAGATCAAACACATAAACACAATCGCCTACCGCGATGGTGACGCCTGTTTCTTCCAGGATTTCCCGCGCCGCGCAATCTCGTAGCGTCTCACCCAGCTGCAAAGTGCCGCCGGGAATCGCCCACAAGCCTTTGCCTGGCGCCACCCCGCGTTTGATGAGCAGGATTTTACCTTCGTGGATAACAATCGCCCCAACACCCACGCGCGGCAAGGCAGGATATGCGTTTCGATTGACAGCTTCCATTTATTTTTTCTTCCCCTGCATGAAGGAAAACCTCCCGGTCATCCAGGAATCGCTGTTTTTGTCGAAGACTTGCTCGACAAACCGAACCCGCCGGTTTTTCGCCATAAGCAGAACCGTCGAGGAACGTGTGCCGTAAACAGGACTGGTGATAAATATCGGAGCAAGAATTCGCTCCCACTCTACGGTTACGCCGGTTTCCGGAAGTTTGTTGTCTGGTGGAACATGGCGATCCGCAAGCAGGGCAAACAAGGCAGCTTCCAGTTGATCGCCTTTTTCGGCAAGCGCTTTCTTTAACAAACGCTTACCCCTTTGAACTTTTGGCCAGGGCGAATCGAGCAGATGATTGCTCAAACCGTAAATGCCCGGCGGCAGTTTTTGCGCGTCGCCCCGATTGGAATATACCCAAAGGTTGTCTTCATCTCCCCAAAGCAGATTGAAACCGTTATAGGCTTGCGAGTGGCCTGAAACTTTCTTCAAATATTTCTCCGGATTCGAAGCGCCGGTTAAATAATCGCTCACCAGTTTACCGCGCGAGGGCGCTTTGTTTTTCCATGCCGCAGGATCGCGATAATTGGTGATCGCCGCAAATTTCCCCTCTTGGGTCACGCCCAGCCAGGCGCCTTTTTCCTGCAAGTCGATCCCCGCCAGAACATTGGGATGATTCGGCCAGAAATCGGCGGACTGCGACGGACGGTCATAAAACTCGTCGCGGTTGGCCGCGAGAACCAGACGGTATGACGGATGAACGTTATAGGCAAAAAGAATTAAGCACATAAAAAACCTCGTCGCTCGTCGTTCGTATCTCGCATCTCGTCGTTTACAAGGGACGCTTCACAAGATGCGCTTCACGCTTCACTTCTTTAGTCTTTCTAAAATTTTCGTCATCGTCTCTCCCGCCGAAGCATCGATGCGGACGTCAGCAAGCGAATCCTGTTCCGTGGGGCCGCGATTAATGATCACAAGCTTGGCGCCTGCCTGCCTGGCCTGAATCGGAACATAAGCCGCAGGATATACCACCAACGACGAGCCGATCACCAGCATGACGTCGCACGCCTCGGCTTCCTGCATGGCTTGCGAAAGCGTCTCCTGCGGCAGAGCCTCGCCGAAGAAAATGACGTCAGGCTTGAGAATGCCCCGGCAGTAATCGCAAAGGGGAACGTTGTCGGAATCGGCATATCTTTCCTTGATGATGCCGATCGGGTAACGCTCGCGGCAATTGAGACAAACCAGCATCTGCATGTTGCCATGCAGTTCACGGATCAGAGAAGGACTGCTGCCGGCTTTCTGATGCAGATTATCAATATTTTGCGTGACGAGCGACAGAAGCTTACCCATTTTTTCCAGTTCGACAATCGCATAATGGGTGGCATTGGGCAAAGCGTCTTCCATCAATCCGCCTTCCCGCAGGCGCTGCCACATTTTCTTGCGCGTCGCCTGCGATCCCAGAAATTTGTCAATGGTAAAGTCGTCGGGATCATATTTTGTCCAGAGGCCGCCCGGTCCCCGAAAATCCGGAATGCCGGACTCCGTACTGATGCCGGCACCGGTGAAGATAACAACGCTTTTCGCCTTAGCGATCATGTCCGTCACTTGATGAATTTGCTGATCCATAGGCTCACGGCACTCCTTTTTCTTGATGATATATTTTAATACACCATGTCCAGTAAAAATCAAAAGGGAATAATGGCCTCGCATCTTTCAAGTTTTCATTCTTTGATTGACAGAAATTATTGTCTTCTTTATAGTTATACATCGCTACAATATATGTGTAATTGTGTGGGTTTTTTGTTAAATACCTTGATCAGGAATAACATCCAATGCAAAAAAAACCTTCGGTGACGCGTTCCATTGCTCATCAATTCACCCGACATTACTTAATCGTCTCGATCATTCCCGTCATATTACTGTTGATTCTGATTGTAACGGGCGCCATTTTCGCACGCAACCACATGGCCGATCTCATCACAAAATCAACCTACGACCTGAATTCGGACGCCGAGAGCAGCCTTCAACACCTTGGAGAACAGATCATCATCACCAAAGCCAGGGACGTGGCCCGGCAGATCGAAATGTATTTCCGCATGCATCCGGATAAAACCTGGAGCGAAATGCGCGAAGATCCGCTGTTCATGCAACTGGCCATCCAGAAAGTAGGCATCACCGGCTATACCGCCATCACAGAGGCCCACACGTACTTGTTTCGGGTCCATCCCAATGCCAAACTCAATGATGCGGATATGCGGCCTCTGGCTAAAAGAATGCCGACGTGGTGGAAAATTGTAGAAGTGGCGATTGACGGGACGGAGACGTCCGGATATTACGATTGGCGCGAAACGGACCAATCCATCCGCCGGAAATTCCTGGCCGTCACACCGGTCGCCGTAAAACGAGACGGCGTCATCATCATGGTTTCCGCCACAACCTATATTGACGAATTTTCTATTCCCGTTGTCCAAATGCGCCGGAAGGCGGATACGGTCATCGGCAATTATCAGCAGTATATCTCACGGCAATTGATCATTCTCAGCGTGCTTTCGGCATTCCTGCTGCTGCTTACGTTTTTGGGAACGTATTTCTGGGGACGCCGCACCGGCTTGCGTTATATCAAACCGATCGCCCAGTTGGCCGATACCGCAAAAAAGGTAGGCGACGGCCAATGGGATGTTCAGTTTCCGGAGTCCGTCCTCACCAGATCCGATGAAATCGGCGTCATGGGACAATCTTTTTACCGCATGTCTTTGCAGCTCAAGGAAACCTTCGGAAATCTGGAGCAGCGCGTAGCGGAGCTCCAGCAAACGCGCGACGCGCTCAAAGCCAGCGAGGAGCATTACCGCAGCCTCTTTGACGGCATTCCCGTTGGACTTTTTCAAACCACATGCGACGGTGAATTCCTGGATGCCAATCCGGCCCTGATTGCCATGCTGCGCTTTCCAGACCGGCAGACACTCTTTGCCGCCCACGCTCAGAATATTTATTTTGATTCAAGCGACCGCAAGACTTGGATGTCGCAAATGAACGACCAAGGCGGCGTCCAGGCCTACGAAATGCGACTGCGCCGTTATGACGGCACGGAGATATGGATGGCCAGCAGCTCCAGAACGGTTTACGATAAAGCAGGCTTGGTGCTCTATTATGAAGGAAGCCTCGTTGACACCACCGAGCGGCGGCTGGCCGACGAGGCCCTCAAAAAAAGCGAGGCCGGTTTCAAGGCGCTCTACGAAGAATCGAAACGGGTGCAGGAAGTTTACCGGTCGCTCATTAATTCGTCTCCGGACGCAATTGTGACATGCAGTCTGGAAAAACACGTCACGTATATCAGTCCGATGTTCACCAGCCTCTTCGGATGGACCGCCGCGGAACTTCTGGGCCACTCCATTCCGTTTGTTCCTGAAACAGAAAAAGAAAAGACGCTTACCGCCATCGGCCGAGTCATCGAAAGCGGAACCCCCTGTCAGGGGCTGGAAACGCGCCGCACCACAAAGGACGGTCGATTAATCGACGTCAGCCTCAGCGCATCGCGTTATCATGACCATGAAGGACACCCCGCAGGCATTCTGCTGATTCTGCGCGATATTTCAGCCGCCAAACGCCTGGAAGAGCACTTACAGCAGGTGGAACGCCTGGAAGCCATCGCCACACTGGCCGGCGGCATCGCGCATGATTTCAACAATCTGCTGATGGTCGTTCAGGGAACAATATCTCTTTTGCTGTATTCCACGCATGAAGAGGATTCGCATTACAAACATTTTGTCAACATTGAAAAACAGGTGCACCGCGGTTCGCAACTGACCAAGCAATTGCTGGGTTACGCCCGCAAAGGAAAATATGACGTAAGACCGCTGAACCTCAACGATCTGATCGCCGCCAGTGCGGAAACTCTGGGGCAAACCCGAAAAGACATCCGGATTCATTATCATCTGGCGGATCAACTCAAAGCGGTGGAAGCAGACGCCTATCAGATGGAACAGGTCTTCATGAATCTCTTCATCAACGCGGCGGATGCCATGAGCGGCGGCGGCCAACTCACCCTGACCACCCAAAACATCGCTGCAACAGACATTCCTGACCGGCTTCGGGAAAGCAGAACCGGCGCTTATGTTCAGCTTTCCTTCGAAGATACGGGCATCGGAATGGACGCGAAAACCATGGACAGGATTTTTGAGCCCTTTTTCACAACCAAAGAAATCAGCAAAGGCACGGGCTTGGGACTGGCGTCCGTCTACGGGATTATCAAAAGCCACGGAGGCGTCATTGACGTCGCCTCCGAACCGGGCGCGGGAACAACATTCTCCCTTTATCTGCCTGCATCGGACAAGACCATATCGCCCCGAATCGCAAGGCAACGGAAAACCCTCGAAGGCCGGGGAACCATTTTACTCATTGATGATGAAAAGCCGGTTCTGGACGTGGCATCCGAAATGCTCGGTTCCATCGGCTATACAACCATCAAGGCTGAAAACGGCCGGCGGGGCATCGAAAAATACAGGGAGCGGCAAAGTCAAATTGATCTGGTGATTCTGGACATTGTAATGCCGGATATGAACGGCGGCGAAGTGTTTGACCGGCTCAAGGAAATCAATTCCGACGTCACGGTCCTTCTGTCCAGCGGTTACAGCATTGACGGCCGGGCAACGGAAATATTAAACCGGGGCTGCAAAGGCTTTATTCAGAAACCGTTCGGAATGGAAGACCTCGCTGAAAAGATCCACAGTATCTTGAAAGCAGTGTAATGGGTTTCGGCAGACTTTTTCCGTCGGTAACCGCCTATTAATCCTCCGGCTATACAAGACTCATCAACAATGTCGCCGGCTATACAAGACCGCCCGGATCAGAAAATTTTTCTGGCGGCAGATGATATGGCGCTCTTCAGAAGCGAGACATCGCGGGCCGAGACCAAACCCCGTATCTCCGCGACCACCTGCTCGTAAATCTGCAAAATTTTGTCCGCGTCGGGATTTCCGGCAATGATGTCGGCATACATGTCCGGGCTTTCAGCCAAAACTTTTTTCACAATGTCCATTTTGCTTCGAAAAATCGGCGTGGAAAATTGATGGATTTCCGCCATGGGAATGCCGGTTGCAGCAATCGCCATTCCCAGCGTGAGCGTGTTGAGGTGATTGAGCGCCTGCACCACAGACATCATCCGGTCGTGTTCTTCGGGAGTTCGCTCCAAAAGCGTATAGCCTGATTTTTCAAAAATATTTTTAATCCATGAATACCAGGCATCGCCCCGGCCCGGGCACAAAACGATGGTGTTTCCAGCGGCGTCCGGGATGGCGGGCCCGAATAGCGGATGGCATCCGACCACCTCGGCGTCGGTATTCGCCAACATTTGCGCCACCGGCTCTTTTTTGAGGGATGTCAAATCCATCAGCAACTGCTCTTTTTTCAAAAGCGGGCCGACCTGGGCAATCATAGAGGCGGTGGCCGCAATCGGCACGGACACCACCACAACATCACAGATACGGGCCGCATCCACAGCCGACATCTCGGTTTTTCTGCCGGTGACGTAAACCGTGCAATCTTCTGCCAACAGCAGATCGCCCAGCCACTTGCCCATGCCGTTAGTGCCGCCGATAATGCCTACCGTTGTTTTCTTCACGGACGCACCGCCTTTTGACGAAGCCAGGCGTCGGCCAGCGTCATGCAAACCATCGCCTCGCACACCGGCACAATTCGTGGAATCACGCAAATATCATGGCGGCCTGATATTTCGATCAGCCGCTGATTTCCCGCCATGTCGATCATCTGCTGAGGCAAAGCAATGGATGGAATCGGCTTGCAGTATACCCGCAGGATGATGTCCTGGCCTGTGCTGATTCCCGCCAGAATCCCTCCGGAGGAGTTCCCGGCAAAACCCGAGGCGTCCATCGGATCGTTCACCTCAGAGCCTTTTTTTGCCGCCGCCGCAAAGCCGTCACCCACTTCCACGGCTTTCACCGTTCCAATACTCATCAGAGCAGATGCCAGAACCGCATCCAGTTTATCAAACACCGGCTCGCCCAATCCCGAAGGACAGCCGCGCACGATGATTTCCACGACGCCGCCCAATGTATCACCTTCTTTTCGGACGGAAGCCAGCCGCTCTTCCATCGCCCGGGCCGCCTTTTCATCGGGACAGTAAAGGGCATTGGCACGGGCTTTCTTTTTCAAATCAACAGCCGGCGGCATTTCCTCCACGCGGATTTCAATGCCGCCGATGGCTTTCGTATAAGCAAATACGTCCATACCGGCTGCAGCAATGACTTTTTCAGCCACAGCCCCCGCAGCAACGCGGGCGACGGTCTCCCGGCCAGACGCACGCCCCCCTCCCCGCCAGTCACGTACGCCATATTTTTTAAAGTATGTGTAATCGCCGTGTCCGGGCCGGAAAACATCTTTCAGGTCATGATAGCTTGATGATTTGGCATCGACATTGGCAATGATAAGCGAAATCGGCGTGCCGGTGGTTTTGCCTTCAAAAACCCCGGAGCAAATTTCCACCCGGTCTTTCTCACCGCGAGAGGTGGAAGCCGCGTTTTGCGACGGTTTGCGTCGATCCAGCGCCTCTTGAATATCCGACTCGGTAAGATCCATACCCGCCGGACAGCCGTCAATCACCGCCCCCAGCGCCGCACCATGCGACTCTCCCCAGGTTGTCACCCGAAAGACACTTCCTTGCGTATTTCCCGCCATACTCTCTCCCGCCCATTGATTATTTTGATCTCTTTTTTGCTTTATTGATCCCGGCTACCGCGCCTGTTTCCAGCAGATATTCATAAATCTCATTGGCCACGCGTACAACACTTTTCCCTTCCGTGTCCACCGTAAAATCAGCGGTCGACTCATACAGGGGCATGCGTTCCGAAAGTACGGCGACCGTTTCATCAGCAAGATTTCCGGAGGTGAACTGCGGCCTGGTTTGTTCGTCTTGTGCATCGCGTGTGAGCCGCTCCAGGATGTCGTGCGAGGATGCTTTCAGATAGACGACCACGCCCAGTTTTTTCAACAGGGCTCTGTTTTCTGCAGACAGGATAACACCGCCGCCGGTGGCGACAACACAAAGGCCTTTTTCCAGCAACGATCCGACCGCTTCCTTTTCTTTTTTGCGAAAGGCCGACCAGCCGTCTTGCGCGACCAGATCTTTAATCGGTAGGCCCTCTGTTTCTTCGATCATCTGATCCGTATCCGCAAACGGAATTTTAAGCCTCTTCGACAAAAGCCTCCCGACAGTGGATTTTCCGGTTGCCCGGTAGCCGATCAGGATCACTTTCATATTTTGGCAAGCTCCTTCCAGAATTCCGGAAAGGATTTGTCCACACATTTTTTGTCCGCAATTTCAATACCGGGCGTTACAAGCGATGCAATGGCAAAACTCATGGCAATGCGGTGGTCGTTATACGTTTCAATGTTTGCCGCATGTGAGGGACCGCCTTCGATCACCAGCCCATCCGGAAGCTCGGAGGCCGCAATTCCGATGCGGTTAAGCTCCGTCACCATCGCCGCCAGCCGGTTGCTTTCCTTGATTCTCAAATGGGCAACATGGGTGATGACGGTCCGGCCCCTACGGAATGCCGCCAGAATGCCGACGGTCGGCACCATGTCCGGCATATCGCCCAGGTTCAACGTCCATTCGCCCGATGCCAGTTCACAGCCGGTTATTTCCACCCAGTTTTTGCCGCTTTCGATATGACAGCCCATCTGCTCGAGAATATCCAGCAGGCGGATATCCCCCTGCGCGCTTTGCCGGTTTACGCCGGTCACGCGGATTTTCTTTTTCAAAAGCGCAGCTGCCAGAAAAAAGTATGACGCACTGGAGGCGTCCCCTTCCACATAATAATCGCGTCCGGAATAAGTATGCTGCGTTCCGACCAGATAGTGGCGCCGGCCGGTTCGGATAATTTTTGCGCCGAAATCATTCATGACGCGGATGGTCAAATCAATATAGGGCGACGAAACGATACTTCCTGTAAGCGAAAGCTCTATGCCCTTTGCCGTGTAAGGCGCGCATAAAAGAAGCGCGGAGACATACTGGGAACTTTCAATGTTTGAAAGTGTAATGGCGCCACCCTTCAGGCCGTTGGCCAGAATTTCCACCGGCGGACAATTGTTGTGACAGACAATATCCACGCCCATCTCCTGAAGCGCTCCGACTAAGGGGCCGACCGGCCGTTCACAAAGTCGCTTCTCGCCGGTTAAAATGTATTTCCCGCGTCCCAGGCAAACCAGCGCCGTTAGAAATCGCAAAGCCGTGCCGTTGTATCCTAAAAATATTTCATGGCCGTTGCCGGCGATGGCGCCGCCCGTACCGGTGACGGCAAAACCTTCGTCGACCTGTTCAATTTGCGCACCCAGCTTTTTGAGGCCTCCGATCAAATGTTCGGTGTCCTCCGCCAGAAGCGCATGCCGGATCAACGATTGCCCCTCCGCAAGCGCCGCTGCGATGAGGGCTCGCTGCGACAGGCTTTTCGAACCGGGCACTTCCACCTTTGTCACTGCTTGATTCATCTTGATCTCAGGATTCAAGTTCTTCCAACCTTTCCCGGACGGTCTTTCGCATGAACTTAAGCGGCGCATCCTTTCCCGTCCATAATTTTAATTGCAAGGCCCCCTGATAAACAAACATCTCCAGACCGGAAATAATCTTGCAACCCTTTGCCTCGGCGTCGCGAAGCAGTTTTGTTTTCAGTGGATTGTAGATGACATCCACCACATACGGATAGTTGGCCAATAAGGCCGCCGCAACCGGCGATTGAGCAGATTGCGGATACAGGCCGACGGATGTGGTGTTGATCAATACATCCGCCGAAATGTTGCCGACCTCGGTTAGCGGACAAAACGGACAATCAAACCGGGCGGCAAGCGCCCTGCCCTTATCTTCCGTCCGGTTGACAATGATCGGCCGGCCGCCTTCTTTTTGAATGCCGTAGGCCGCCGCGCGCGCCGTGCCGCCTGCTCCCAGAATGGCAAACGTTTTCCCGGCAATCATCATTTTCGCTTTCAACGCCTGCATCAGACCCAGCCAGTCCGTGTTGTATCCTGTGAGTTTCCCCGCATCGTTGACAATCGTATTCACCGCGCCCAAAGCGAGTGCGTCCGCATCGATCTCATCGAGATATTCCATCACCTCTGTTTTCAAGGGAATGGTGACGGAGGCGCCACGGATATTCATCCCCCGGATGCCGGCAATCGCTGCATCCGCGTCGCTCACGCAAAACGCGCTATAATGCCCCGCAACCTGCATGGCCGCAAGCGCCGTATTGTGCATCAGGGGCGACAAACTGTGACGGACGGGATTGCCCAGAAGGACAAAGGCAAGCGCGTCCGAAGTTGCAGGCACTGTCGGGGATTCACCGGATGCGCTCTGCACAAGCCGTTGAATCTGCTTCATGGCCCGCACGGTTAACTGTCCGGGGGCGGATGCCCTGCCTCTCGGCAACATGGCGAATCCCAGATAACTTCCCAGAAGCGGCGCCATCGCACGGCTTAATTTCCCGGCCTCGCCCATACACATGGCAATGATCCTGCGTTTGCGCAACTGGGCATAAGGAATCAGGCGCAACACGTTCAGATTATCTTCGGCGCTTTGGGCCAACGTGACTATTTTAATGACATCCGGTTGGGTTTGCTCACAGGCCCGAAAGACTTCTTTTAGTTTGGCAAGCGACGGCGTCCGGGCAATATCGTGCCAGGAAACAATCAGCTCCGTGCTACTTTTCTGCCTGCGGCGAAACGACTGAAGCTCCCGGATTCCTTTTTCACCGGACAAAAGTTCAATGTCGATAAAGTCGGCGCTAAGCTTAATGGCTTCCGTAAGCAGCTTCATTTTGGCCATTTTCGTCATAGCCTTGCTGTGAGCGCTTACAGCGTCTGCGGCCGGCAGAAGCGCCTCTTCCGGCCTGCGGCAGGTGACAATGACTTTGATGCAGCCGGATGCGCGCCGCGCCGCGGCCAGCAATTGAGATAAATTGCCGCCCGTAATCAAGTCCATACGCAATTCAATCACATCCGCCGCCACTGCGCTTCGTTCAATCGCCCTTACGGCCTCCTGCTGCGTCGGATCGGTAATGGATACACAAATCATAGTCCGTCCTTGGCTTTTGGATAGGACCCCAGAATCTTCAAATAAATCGTTTTGTCTTTTAATTCCTGGAGACAATCCTTCACGGGTTTATCGTGCAGATGCCCGATCATATCCACAAAGAAGAGATATTCCCACATTCTCCCTTTCACCGGATGCGATTCGATCTTGGCCAGATTGATTTTGCGTTTGGCAAAGGCGTCAAGCGCCCGATGCAGCGATCCCGGAAAATCCGGCGTGGCAAAAATGATCGACGTCTTGTCGTCGCCGGTGGCGTCGCCTTCTCCATTCCCGATCACCAGAAACCGCGTGGTGTTGGAGGGATTATCCTCAATGCCTTCCGCAAGCATGTTCAGCCCATACGTGGACCCGGCAAGCGCGCTGCCGATGGCTGCGGCTGTTTTCTTTCCCCGCACCATCTTTGCTGCCGCCGCCGTACTTTCCATCTCTCCTAAAACGGCATTGGGCAGATGGGCTCGAAGCCAGGCCTGGCACTGGGCCAGACCCTGCGGATGCGAATAAACGTTTTTGACGCTCTTCATACTCTTAGCCGACGAGATCAGACACTGGCTGATGCGCAGATACATTTCCGACTGGATCTTCAAGCCGGTCAGCACCAACCTGTCCAGCGTCACATTAACCGATCCCTCCAACGAATTTTCCACCGGCACCACACCCCACTCCACCGCGCTTTTTTCTACCTCGTCAAACACGCGGGATATGCCCGGCTGCGGCCAGAAGCGGCTGGACGTGCCAAAATGCAGGCGCGCGGCCTGATGGGTGAAAGACGCTTCCGGCCCAAGAAACGCGATGTTCATAGGCTTTTGCAGATCGCGCGACGCGGAGATAATTTCACGGAAAATCGCCGTCACCTGGCGGTCCGACAAGGGACCGCCGTTGAGCTCCTGCAAATAATGAAGCACCCGGGCTTCCTGCGCCGGATTGTAAACCTCCAGACCGGTCTGCCCCTTCACCTGGCCGATCTTGACGGAAATTTGCGAGCGCTCATTGAGCAGACGGATAATTTCCTGATCCTTCTTTCTCATGTCTTCTCTTAATTCATCCAGAGACGGCTTCATGCTTTCATCTCCTCCAAAACGTCGTTTATGTGTTGGTCACCGACGCTGCCGCTGACAAAGGGCATGCCGATTTTTTTTATCAGAACAAAATGGATCACATTGTCTTTTTTCTTCTTGTCCATCTTCAAACGTCCGATCACGGCTTCCGGGGATAAGGAGGCCGGAATCTTTGTCGGGAGCCCCGCCTGCGCAATCATATTTTCGATGCGGATGAAGTCCACCTCCGGAAGATGATGCAACTTCACGGAGAGCTTTGCGGCGGCAATCATCCCCAATGCCACGCCTTCACCATGCGACAACGCATAATCCGATACGGCTTCGAGCGCATGACCCAGCGTGTGGCCGAAATTCAAAATTCTCCTCAAGCCCTGTTCCCGTTCGTCAATTTCCACAATAGATTTTTTGATGCGGCAGCAGTTCTCGATAATCTTGGTGAGAAGAACCTCCTCCCTGCCCCGAACATCATCCATGTTCTCTTCCAGCAGTTTGAACATTTTGTCATCTTCAATAACACCGTACTTGATGATTTCGGCAAGGCCGTTGGCGAACTCTTTTTCCGGCAGGGTATCGAGAAACGCTAAATCCGCAAAGACCGCGCCCGGCTGATAAAACGTCCCCAACAGATTCTTGCCTTGCGGCAGATCCACGGCGGTTTTTCCGCCAATCGAGCTGTCCACCTGTCCGACAAGCGTGGTGGGAATCTGAATATAGGGTACGGATCGCATATAAACCGAAGCGACAAATCCTGTCAAGTCCCCAACAACCCCTCCACCCAACGCAATCAAAACCGTTCCCCGGTCCGCGCCAAGCGCCAGCAGCTTTTCAGAGACCTCTATAAGCGTCGCTATGTTTTTGGAGGGCTCGCCTGCGGGAATTTCAAGAATCGATGCGTTTAATCCCGCATCGGTGAAACCGGCAAGCAGCGTCTGTCCATAAAGACGGTTCACGGTGTCGTCCGTGATGATGACATAGCGCGACGCCTTATTATTTTTGGCAATAAGCAGAATCATACGATCCAGAATGCCCTTGCCGATGCGAATCTCATAAGACGATGAAATTTTTTTATCCAGATTGACTTTTAATGATCTCATATCCGCTCCATCTCAGTTGCGCATGGCGCGGGAAAGCGCCCGTACATCGTCCATCAGTTGGTAGAACTTTTCCGGTTTCAGAGACTGAGCGCCGTCGGAAACCGCCTTTTCCGGTTCGGGATGCACTTCCACAATGATGCCGTCGGCGCCCACGGCCAGAGCTGCGCGCGAAAGCGGAATGACATACTTCCAGTGGCCGGCCGCATGGCTGGGATCGACCACCACCGGCAGATGCGTCAGACTTTTGAGAACCGGCACGGCGCTGATATCCAGCGTATTGCGCGTGGCCGTCTCGAACGTGCGAATGCCGCGTTCACATAAAATGACATTGGGATTTCCCGACGACAAAATGTATTCCGCCGACATGAGCAGCTCCTCAATCGTCGTCATCATGCCGCGCTTGAGCAGCACGGGCTTGCGCGCCTGGCCGACTTTTTTAAGCAGAGCGAAGTTCTGCACATTGCGCGCGCCGATTTGCAGCATGTCGGCATAGGATTCCACCAGATCGACATCCGCGGGATTGACCACTTCAGTCACTGTGGGCAGGCCTGTTTTTTTGCTGACGGAATCGAGAACTTTCAAGCCTTCTTCTTCCATTCCCTGGAAGCTGTAAGGGGAGGTGCGTGGTTTGAACGCCCCGCCTCTTAAAATCTGTCCGCCGCCTTTTTTAACGATGTAGGCGCTCTCCAGCAGTTGTTCTTCGCTTTCTATGGCACAGGGCCCGGCCATCACCACAAATTCCGGCCCGCCAATCTGAATCGATCCGATGTTGATGAGGGTATTGCCTTCATGCGATTCGCGGCTGGCCAGCTTGTAGGGCTTCAGAATCGGCATCGTTTTCTCCACACCCGGCAGCGATTCCGCATACTTCAAGATGGCCTTGTCGCGGTTATCCCCGACGGCTCCGATGATGGTGCGTTCCAAACCGCTGGATGGATGCGCATTGTAGCCGACCGACACGATCAACCAGATGACCTTTTCGATCGGTTTTTCTGTTTCGTTACTCTTAATTAAAATAATCATCCCACACCCCTTAAA